>JAEEGQ010000090.1 GCA_016280395.1 Lachnospiraceae bacterium
AGTGCCGCATAATAGTACTCCCTGTCTCCGTCGCGAAGGGTCAGCCCCATGCCGAAGTCTATCACGCCCTTTACGCCTGTCCGCACGCACTCATTAAGAATTGCAGTGATGTTTTCCACGGTATCGTTGATAAACGGCAGGATCGGCGTAAGCCAGACGACCGTGGGAATCCCCCTCTCCTGCATCTTCTCGAGTACTTCTATCCTGCGTTTTGTGTTGCAGACATTTGGCTCTATAATCTTGCAAAGATCGTCGTCATAGGTGGTAAGCGTCATCTGCACCACGCATTTTGCTTCTTTGTTGATCTCATCGAGCAGGTCTATGTCTCTTAATATCCTGTCGGATTTAGTCTGTATCGCAAGCCCAAAGCCGTTTTTTAAGATTATCTCTAGGCATTTTCTCGTTAGGCCCAGTTCTTCCTCACAATGCA
Source organism: Lachnospiraceae bacterium (assembly GCA_016280395.1). Classification (GTDB taxonomy): domain Bacteria; phylum Bacillota; class Clostridia; order Lachnospirales; family Lachnospiraceae; genus SZUA-448. The sequence continues at coordinate 431 of JAEEGQ010000090.1, forward strand.
TGTACGGATCGGACATTGCTCCGGTGCCGATCATGCACTTCTTCCGCTTTGACTTGAGCGCCATTTCAAGCAGCTCCGGTGCATTCTGCTTTACCTCGATATCCTCGAAAGGATGCGTAAACCGATAGCACCGGCTCCTGCTGTCGCAGTAAATGCAGCCATGGCTGCACCCTCGGTAGATGTTCATTCCCACGTACCCGCCGCTGCCTGTAAGTATGCTCTTTGCATCGATGAAATGCATATGATATCGGATTCCTTTCTTGTAATTTAAGATAATGGCTGATGCTTTTATGATGCTATTTTACACTTTTACGACGGAATGCGCAATCATACAACATGATCAACATTTTGGAAAAAACGATTTTTCGAGGTTGAGGGCGACGTCAAAAAAATTATTGACAAACAATAATTTTGTATGTTATTGTGATTATCGTAAAACGATAATACAAATAAGATTCAAGGGAGTAATATTTATGAAACGCACTATCCTGGGCGTAATCTTAGCCTGTGAATTCATACTTTTGATCGTTCTGTTTGCTATTGTTAAAGACACAGCCGGCAGTATCCCATCCATCGTGGCTTATCCTTTCACCTTGCTTTCAACAGGACTTCTGTCGTTATCGGAGCTTGGGCAGTTAGGAAATGCTTTTGCGACTGTCCTCTGGGTCTGCATATCGCTTATCCCGTGCATCATTGCATTTTTATATACAAAAGGCAGAACGGCGCTTCCCGAACGTATTGTGCTTATTCTTTTATCAGCAGTGCTGTTCTTCGTGATCTATGGCGCGGCAAATCCTCATCTGATCGCACCTGTGGAACTTATTGAAAACGCAGACACCGTAACCGTAAGAGCTGCGGCCGCAATAAGCGTCTGGTCCATCCTGATACTATTTATAATACTTCGGCTTATACGGCTTTTTAATGCAGGAAACAAGCAACAGCTCATAAAGTACCTGAACCTGATACTTTGCGTTCTGTCTATATTCTATACGGCATCGATGGTCTATATCCCTGCAACAGGCTTCGCAACATCTTCACAGCCCGGCGTGACCTCTGTCGACAGATTAATTTCTTCTCTGAAGATCATAATTAACGCTTTGCCATACGCACTCGATATTGCTGTCATTTTCGCTGCTCTTGGCTTTCTTGAAAAGGCAATGGCGGCAGATAAATCAGATATTGAAAAAAGCATACAGAAACTCAATTTTATATGCGGACTTGCACTTGCGCTCATTTCGGCGTCTATAGCTGTTCTGAACATACTCCAGACGTTACTCGCAAGGAATTTGAGCAGTGTTTCGGCAGAACTCAGTTTTCCTCTTGACAGCCTTATTTTTGTTGCCGTGATCCTGCTTCTCTCAAGACTGATTTCCGAGAACAGACGTCTTCGTGAAGACAATGAGCTTTTTATCTGATTGGAGGAACATTATGGCGATAAGAGTTCATCTTGAAGACATGCTGAAAAAGCGGAATATGACATCAAAAGAGCTTTGCGGCTTGATCGGCATAACCGAAGCGAATCTTTCGATACTTCGTAGCGGCAAGGCAAAGGGCATACGATTCGGAACCATCAATAAGATCTGCTACCATCTGCAGTGCGATATTGGTGACATCCTTAAATTTGACGGAAATCTGGAGGAAGACAATGAAGAATAAGATAATCATCATAACTGTCTGCTGCATTATAGTGGCAGCATTTACGCTCGGATTAACGGGCGTGCTTAGTATCAGGAGCAAAAGTCTGCCCAGAGAACAGGGCGAATACATAGGTATCTATATGACAACCCGTGCTTTGCCGATGCATAACGCAATCGTTACGGAAGCAAAAGAGGGCACAGAATATCGATTATTTTCAATAGTTAAAGAAATCCCGGAAACTGATTCGAACGGAAATACCACTTACATACGAAGCGAGCATACTTTCAATGATGGCCCGGGTGCTCCCGACGGCGCTATTCTGATCAGTCCAACATATAGATTGGAAAACGCAGGAGCTTATGTTACGCTTGAATGCAATCCGGTCTTTTCCACATCAAAAATCTGTTATATCGGAGGTAATTCCGGGTCAAGCATTGAAATAAATGCCACAGTATATTTAGCACCCGAAATAGAGAATATCCATTTATATGTTTATCCTGTTTACCAATTGTCCTCCGGTGAAATCTACCTGACGGACTCGCCCACCCATCCAAAGGAAGTATTCGCTCTAAATCCCCAATTGTTATCCGATGGATATAGCTATCTGTTTTGGGAAACAATAAAGAAGCAGGTCGTGAGCGTGGATCCGGTTATTGCAAGCAACAATAATATAACCGTTAAAACCGCAACAACAGAGCCCGCCACTACTTTTTCAATAGAGTTAACTTTCAGATATGCAGATGTAAACGGCAGTGTTTCATTCCTTCAATATGACAAGAACGGCAACCTCCTTGCTGTAAGCGACTTCAACCTCGGAGATATCCCGGATGAGTTTTTGCAACAGACAGATACAGATTATATTGTTGTTAAAAGTGTCAACGATCACTCGAATGTGGCTGATCAGACGCAATACATCCTGTTCGACAAAGAAGAGCTCACTTCAAGCTCCTGCTACTTCGATTACTATATTCCGGAGAGCACTTATTTCTACTACAAAAAGAGATGCCGATTTGTTTCGGAATGAAGGCAGGGTAAGAATGAAACCACAGCTGTACACGGGATAACGTCACACATTTATGAGGGAAAGTTGCGAGTTTCGTTACATTTTTATGAGGGAATAGCTAAAAACCGGCCCCAAGGGACCGGTTTTTCGTTCACTTGCTGTTTGAATGTCACCTGGTATTTACCCATGCCTGCACGAGATAAAGCGGCACATTTGTGAGCCACTCCTGTTCCTTATATCCAGCCATGGAGAATCTTACAGGTTGCAAACTGTTATCGTTATCATAAATCGTCTTTAAGCTCTTTGATCTCAGGTTCTCCTCAGCCTTTACCTCGATCGGATATAATTCATCTTCCTGAAGCAGAAAATCAAGTTCAAGAGTTGAATTTTCTTTAGAGAAATAATAGAGTTGCTTATTCAAACCTGCTATTTCCTGCAAAACGAACTGCTCGGTGAATGCCCCCTTGTACTCGGTAAACGCTGAATCTTTTGCGATCACATCTTTTGCAGATACAGCAGTCATTGCCCCCAACAGCCCTATGTCTATCATAAACAACTTAAAACTGCTGATATCCTCATAGAATTTCAGCGGTTTCTCTACTTTATTTACCCGCATTACCTTATGTATCAAACCGGCATCCGAAAGCCATTGGATAGCTTTCTCAAATTCCTTTGCTCTTCCGCCTTTCTTTACGGCACCATAAACGAATTTTTTGTTTTCCCTGGCCAATTGCGAAGGGATGGAATCCCAGACAAGGTTTACTTTCGGTAAAATATCATCCGGAATATGCTTTGAAAAATCTTTTCGGTAGTCTGATAATATCTGATTCTGAATTGCTCTTACAGCCTTAAAATCCTGCTTTTCGACATATTTCTGAACTACAGCCGGCATTCCTCCGACATAATAGTATTGGCGCAGATGATCTATATACATTGAGGCTAGCGGGACGGTTTCTTCAAATCTTTGCTCCAGCATATAGTCTACCAGCTGCTCTTTGCCCAGAGCTGTCAAAAACTCGGAAAATGAAAGCGGATAAAGGTTTATCTCATCAATTTTTCCGACAGGAAAACCGGTGCCTTCGTGAAGACCTATTCCGAGCAAGCTGCCTGCTACAGCAATGTGATAATCTTTTGCTTTTTCACAAAAATACTTTAACGCAGTCAAAGCCGCAGGAACAGTCTGAATCTCGTCCAATACGATCAGAGTGTTACCGGGCTCAATAGCTGTATCGCTTAATACAGAAAAAAGACGGATCAATCTATCTGTTTTATAATCTGTGAAAGCATTCTTTATCTCTGTTGATTCATCACAGTTAATGTATGCAAGCTTTTCATACTCTCTTGAACCAAACTCTTTTAGCAGCCATGTTTTACCTGTCTGGCGTGCTCCGTTAAGTATAAGTGGCTTGCGGTCGGGCTTGTTCTTCCAATTAAGTAACTGATCGTAGGCTAATCTTTTCATTCCTGACACCTCCACAGCACTATTTTACACTTTTATGAGGGAATATTCAAGGAGTTATTACATTTTTATGAGGGAATGTTTGAAGATATCGCATTTTTATGAGGGAATATTTTGGGGCTTGTTACACTTTTATGAGCGAACATTCGATGGCGTTACATTTTTATGAGGGAATGTTCCGCTATACAAAGAACTTACAAAGAACTTGACATTGCCACCACGGCCTTCCTTGTTCAAGGTCAAATTTTATGACCTTGAAAGTTCCTCTGCTTGAGTCAGTGGGGTCGTTTCTCGGTGACTCACAATAAGATCAAACCGTGTCGATCCCTGTTTTTTTAACCTTAAACACCTTTATCGGAAACAGCATCCTCGTCTCATTTTTATATTCTTCGAAACCGGCCTTGTGAGACTGCCTTTCGTCCGCCATCGGAATACTCACAAACATAAACAGAAGCGTGTTCATCAATGCTCCGCCAAGAAGCCAAAACTCTCCCTGAGTGGAAAAGAATACCGAAAGCCCGACGCCCCACCACATAAGTATCTCGCCAAGATAATTGGGATGTCTCGAATTTTTCCACAAACCCGTCCGGATAAGCTCTCCCCTGTGCTCCTTTAAGAACATATGCATCTGATAGTCTGCGGTTCCCTGCAATATGACCGCACCGAGCGACAACAAAACGAAAAGGTGACTTAAAAGGCCGCCGTCCAGCCCGTGCTCTATGGCGAAGAGCGCAGGAAGTATGCATATATAAACTATCAGCGTCGGAACAAGATGTATCCCGAGAAGATTAACGGCAGGATACAGCCCGCCCGTTTTCTCCCGAAGCATTGTATAGCGCCAGTCCTGAAACCTAAGCCCTTTGAAGGTGTATGCCCAGTTTCCCGTCAGCCTTATCCCCCATATGCAGATCACGCCGATATGAAGGATGTTCAGCATGGTAAGCGGTTTTCCGATTGAAAACAGAATAACGGCAACTATCGGAAGAACGCTCCAGTACGGATCATATACAGAAGCATTGTCAAACATGACGCTGAAAACAAAGATAATGACCGTCGCAGCCACATCGGCTATCAAGATATTGAGCCAGTACGCATATGGCAGAGCTCTCGCCACCGCAATGCCCGCAACACCGGCGAGAAGGTAAATAACTGCTATTGTCAGGATGCCTTTTGCTTTTGTATCTTTAATGCCCATACCAAACCTCTCAGGATGTTTTTCCCTGTTCTTCATGTTCTTCTTCTGAACAGCTTTATTATTCTACACCCTTTTTCAAAACTCATCCTAAACAAAGAGTGATAAATTGAGTCACCGGGGTTGTTTCTCACTGACTCAGTCCAGATCCGCACGGTTGAATATAAGCGCCGTTACAGCCACAGCGACAAGGGCTATGACTATCACAGGGATAGTTGCAACAACTGACTCTTTAGCAGAAAAGCTGCCTGCAAGCAGGCTGTCTCTCATAGTCTTTGCACTTCCGACAGGCAGATATCTCATAAGTTTTTTATACCAAGAAAGGGTTTCGGTCACTGAAGATGCCGAATCAAGAAAAATATAAACGAAGGTAACCGCAATGCATACAAACATCGAATAAAGCCTGCGCACGATAAAGCAAACCGCAACACATACTGCAGCGAGCATCATGTGCCTTGCCCACATAAGCAGAAGATTCAATGTCACCATGCCCGTCTGCGTGCCTGTAAGTACAGCGTGTTCTTCTCCAAGGAAATTTATGATCAAAAAGACTGTGGCTGCAGCAAAGAGTTCAACCGTCACGGTCAACAATATCGCGAAAAGCTTTGAGAAGAAATATTTAGTTCTTCCCGCACCCGCAGCAATTATGTTGATATACGTCCCACCGGCAAAATCACTGACCGCAAGCCAGGAACACTGTGCTGCTGTCAACATTTCAATAAAGAACTCCCATGAGATGGGCCATAAGACCAGTTTTTGAAATGCGGACAAGCGCCCCTCGCCCAGGCTCATGACCCCGGCAATCACCGCAAGCGCCGCAAAAAAGATAGGGAACAGATATGAAACAGGTCTGTGTCTCAATTTGTAAAAGAAGTTGAAAAGCATTGTCTTTCCTCACCTGATCAGTATTCGCTCCTCTTTGACTGCAGGTAAAACACATATCCAAACACCGAAATATATATAACGAGCATAACCGTAGCAGGCAGGAACACCGCTTTTATATTATCCACCGTGATCCGGTTCACAACCTTAATAAAGATGCCTATCGGAGAAAGTATGACCGGTACATTCCTGAATATCACCAAAGTGATCAGATACTCTGAAAACGCAACAAGTGCGGATACGATCACCGAACTGATAAATTGGGATAGCAGCATGTAGAACACTGTCGCTATAAGGCTTTCAGCAAACGTCATCAAAAACAGCAGAACAAATGAAATGATATTGGAGATGATGATATCCTCCACCGGTATGTTAACATCTCCAATTCCTTTTATCAGCGGAAAAGCCAGCACAACAAGCGAAAGCATCAGTGGGAACAGGAAACTGTGTATCAGCAGCAAAATGCACTTGCCCGCAAAATATGCGGTTCTTCCTGTCCCGCATGACAAAACATTGATTATGGTCCCGTTCTTCAGATCTTTTTCGAACGCCTTCCCTGTAAGGAAGGCCACAACTACGCCGTAGAAGGCTCCGATCGCCGCCTGGGCCGCAAACCCCGGAGCCGCAAGCTGCATGGATGTCTCATACGGGAGCAAAACCTGCGCAAGGATGGCGATAAGGCAGATTGCTATATAAATGGCCCGTACAGATACCGACGAATAAAAGATCACTAATTCATTTTTGAGCATTTTCAGCATTATCGTAAACCTCATCCTTGGCATTCTTACCGGTTGTCCCATTGCTGTATGTGTCGCAAAAAGTAAGCTTCAAGATCCTCTCCGCCCGACTTCAGTTCATCTTCCAGTTTTTCGGATGTTATCTCTTTTCGAAGTCTTCCCCTGTGCAAAAAGCCATACCTTGTAGCAACCTTTGTCATCTCGGAAAGCGTATGGCAGCTGAAAAGTATAGTCAGACCCTCTTTGTTCAGTTCAAGGAGCAGCCTTCTGAAATCGTTCACTCCAACCGGGTCCAGCGAAACATAGGGTTCGTCGAGGATGATAAACTCCGGATCTCCGACAAGGCAAAGCGCCAGGCCAAGCCTCTGTTTCATGCCCATTGAAAATGTACGTACTTTTTTCCCTGCTGCGTCTGCCAGCCCCACCTTTTCAAGTATTTGCTTATATGCAGGTACATTCCGCTTCTCGTCAAGCCCTTTGTAACGCCCTTGTATCACGAGGTTTTGGAGCGCCGTCATATCCGTATAAAGTGCGGGATGTTCGATAAGCACGCCTGTTTTTCTCCTTGCAAGCTCAAGCTCTTTTCCGGAACTTGCGCCCATAAGCGAAAAACTGCCGGACGTAGGGAAAATGAGCCCGCATATCATTTTCATAAATGTAGTCTTGCCGGCACCGTTTACCCCGATAAAGCCATAAATATCGCCTTTGTTGATCTGCAGGGATATCCCTTCGTTGGCATTTATCAGCTTATACGATTTTGTGAGTTTGTCTGTTGACAATATGATATCGCTCATGGCTCCTCCGGGTTGATTCGTGTTTGCTAAATGTGTGATAATTTTACCCCCCCCTAATATTTTGTCAAGATAATTCGCAGAATTGTCTGTGCCTTTATTAAAAAAACCGGCCCCTAAGGACCGGTTTTAACATACACTATACAGATACTATTTTCCCTGACTGTTCTTGCGTTTTTTCGTTATTATCACTGCTGCGGCAACAGCGGCGATAACAAGCACCGATCCCACTCCGGCCACTATAAGGATCACCGGGAGCCAGTTGAATGCGTCATCGTTTTCGGGATCGCGCTCCGTCTTTCCGGGCTTTCCGGTAGGTTCCTGAGACGGTTTTTCCGTAGGCTTTTGCCCCGGATCCGCACCCTGTTTAGCACCGCCGTTGGCTGTAAGCATGCTGCCCGCAGCCTTTCCGTTGTAGCCCAAAACGCTGTCGGAAACGCTTGCGGTTATCCTGCTTTCGGCAGAAAGCTCGCCCGCATCTCCCGTAAGTCTGAACCTCCTTGCGAGGATCTGTCCGCCGCATACCGGAGTGTGTGGAGGGCTTATCTCGGCATCCATTGGTTCAAAGTTATAGTTTCCGTTGAAACCGTCGGCACTGAAGCTGATATTCTCCACTGTCACGGTATCTGCCTGCACATATTTATCAAAAACAAGATACCAGCCGCCGCCTTCATATGACAGGCTGCCAATAGGCCTTAAAGGTGATGTCAGCGCAATATTAACATCGAGCTGCGGCGGGAGCACAGGAAGATAGTTTTTTCCGTTGATAGTTACGGTTGCCGCGGGATCGTTACCCGAATCACCGGATTCATAACCCGGCTTGTAAACCTGAACAAACCAGTTCCCTTCGGGAACATCCCATGAGTAACGGCCGTCCCGGTCACTTGTCAGAGGGTTTTCCTGGCCGTAATTTCCTGCATCAAAATACTGTCCGTCCGCACCAATGAGCGTTACTGTTGCGCCTTCTATCCTGTTGCTCGCAACAGCCTCGAAAACATAGCCCGAAGGATCGATGATGGGCTCGAATTCCTCTGAATTCTCCTTATCCGCAGGCTTCTTGTTCTTCATGCTTTCCTCAATGCGTTTCCTTATGTCGTAACCCGTGATCTTCCCGGCCTCATAATCCCTGTAAAGCTGGAGCATCTGATCCTTGGTCATGCCAGTAAGGAGCTGGAATTCACGTTTTGCCTCGGTAGCACTCTGCATCGCGTACGCCCATGCCTGGTCCGAATGGCTTTTTACCTCATCCATCATGGGACCTGAGATCGTTTCGGTCATTCCGACGATAAGTTCGTATTCAGGCCCGAACTTTTTTAACCCCCAGTTGGCTACCGCAAGGGCTATGGACTGTCCGAGAGCGTCGCTTTGCATCTCGTTTGCAGTGTTGAGGTCGCCCATGGCGTTGCCGACGCTGTTCTGCAGCCTCTGGGTATCAACCTTGTCGTCTATCTCCCTTGCCGCTCTTGAGAAGAATTTGAGCATAGCCAGTTCTTCGTCGGCATTCTTGCTCTTCCTGTTGTAATCGACGCCGTATGCGCCTGTTTCGTAGATGGTGTAGAGGTCTCCGACGCCTATAACGTCAACAACCTTTGCAAACGGAGCTGTCGCCGGGCTTCTGAGCAGGAGCGATTTCACAAGGGGATTCAGCGAATCGAGAGCTTCATCCCTTACCTTGCCGCCAACCTGCGAAATAGCGTAGCTCTTCCCAAGTTCATAATCGCCCGAACCAAACAGCCTGATCTCGCTTTCGGGAAGGATCTGCGAGCCTTCAAGACTTGCGGTTGAAGAATCGGCTGAGTAAACATCATACTCGTTTATGGTGATAGTGTACTTATCACCATAAAGGTCATGCACGCAAAGGTAATATGTCAGTCCGTCAAGGATGGAGCAGGTCTCGTACAGTATGCTGCCGTAATCGTCACAGATCGTTACAAACGCAGCTCCTTTTGACTTTAATTTCTCGAATTCGTTATAGTTTGAAGTCCTGCTCGTAACGCTGATAACGCTCTTTACGGTGCCGGCAGGCACAGGCGTTTCACCGGCGGTATTCCCGTCGACTTCTTCGGCACCGAAAGTGTTGTCGAGCTTGTTAAGCTGCTCTTCGGTCGGCTTTTTGCCTGCATTGATCGAGACCGCGCTGTCAAGTTTAAGAGGCTTTCTCTCCTTTGTGGTCTCAAACCATACTTTTATAGGGCATTTATTCATCTCGCCGAACTTCACTTCATCTGTTGAATAAAGAGTCTTCGTCGCGCCTCTTGAGTCGATGTATCCGCTTATGTGGGCACTTAAGCGCATTGTCGAACCGTCTGAGCAGAGAACGACAAACGAAGGATCAGTGATCTCATCGCCGGCCACAACCGCATTGAAGGCAAACGAGGCGTAGGAAGTCCAGACGTAGGTCTTCGGAAGCTCTTTGCCATCCTGTGTCATGTAGATCTCGCCCACTGCACTTCCTTCCGGATCGTACACAACCGTTGCGTCATCCGAGAAAAATCCCTGGCTCTTGGCTCTGATCTTATGTATGCTTCTCCTGCCGGGAACAGTGAGCAGATTAACACCAAGCTGCCAGGTGCCGGTGCTGTTTGCCTGCGTGCTGCCTATAACGGTGTCACCGTCAAGTACATATACCGTCTCACCCGGAGCCGCCGTACCGCTGGCAGAAATATATCCGTCAACGGTTTCGTTCCTTACGGAGATCGTCACGGGTTGTCCGTTTATCATACATTCACCGACCGTATAATCTTCGAACGCTTCTCCGTTTAACGTACCGTCGGCAGATATCCTGACGATAACATCACCGTCAAAGAAGCGGCTCAGCGTAAGCGAAAAATCCGCCGGCCCGGGAATGGGAGGATCCAGTTTTATAAGCCTTCCGACATCCGTAAAGTATGTGACATCGGTCGCAAGCTTCTCAGACCTTGCATGTCCGTTGATAACAAGGCTGTTTTCCTTGAAACCGGCAGTAAGCCTCGTATATGAATTCGAAGAGCCGTGAGTATAGCCATAAGCCCTTATCGCCGTTATCTTAAGATTACCGTCGCTTTCGATATGTCCTTTGATCTTTATGATGTTTTCGCCATTCTCTGTTTTGGGGAAGGCGGAAATATACGACAGGCCGCTCAGGTCATAATTGCGCTTGAAAGCCGTTTCAACATTGCCAAGATCCACAGTTTTCCCGTTTTCAAGTGTTATGTCCTGTTCTGCGGCACCGGGTACTCTTTCAACAAGAGCCTCTCTGTCGAGCGACATAGGCTCCCTGTCGGCACTGACGATCGTAATGACATGGTATTGTTTTCCCTCTTCGGGAACATCGATAATTTGGTACACATCCCGGGTCAAACCCGAGATACCATAGACTAATTCATTACCGTCAAAGAAATATACATGTGGATAACCCGGGTAATCTTCCGCGGTAATAACGCCTTTTACGATCGCAAGGCCCTTGACTTTAAGTTCCGCTGTCCTGCCTTCTTCGACAGTAACCTCTGCCTCAGTGAAATAGCGTTCATCCGGGATGATCCTGAAACTTTCACCGGCTTTTGTGTCACGGTAAGGGAAGAACGCGAGCATGTTTCCTTTGTCCAATAACAGATCGCCGTCTACCGGTGCTTTTTTATCATCCGTAACAGTGAGACCTGTCCCGAGCACAATGGATATGATCTCTGACAGGACTTCATCCGAACTGCCGGACAGTTTCAGTGTAAATGCAGGTTTTGCGGCTTTAAGGGTACAATCGCAGGTTGCCCTTCCGTCTTTAACGGAAGCTGTTTCCACAGTACCGGAATACGATTCTCTCCCCTTTGACGCAAATATGTTTACATCATGATTGGTGTATATCTCATCAAAATAATAATAGCCCTCACTGTCGGCGCGCTTGCTTCCGGAGCTGCCTTCTGCGGTTGAATACGAAACGACGGCGCCTGCTGCGGCTTCGCCGTTTGAATCATATACATGGCCGCTGATCTCTGCCTTCAGGCCATATCTGTATACGGTAACCTCTGCCGCTCCGTCCTGCGGTACATCTATAACCCGTGGGGATCCCTTCGCAAGTGACGGGAAATCGTACTCATCCGTGTAGGGCGAGCTGCCGGCACCCGGAACTATATCAAGCAAAACACGGCCACCGGTAACATAACAGGGTGATACTCCGTAGCATATCGAGCGGTCTTCGCTGTAAATGGTAACCCTGACATTTTTATAAGCCGAATAACGGCCTTCAAGCTTCACTGAAACATCAAGAAGCGTCTTTTTTTCGGAAATGTACTCAGAAGGATCGCCCTTAAACCCGCCGTCCGCAGGGTTCGAAACGCATATCGGGAACGCACCGGAAAACAGCGTAACATCAATTTCCGCATCCCTGTTTTTAATGGGATCCCGATCGTAGAAAATAACATACGGAACATACAGGCCGCTTGCGATATCGCCCTCGGCAACAAGCTCCTCGGCCTCGAGTTCCAGGATATCACTGCTTTCCTTTACTGTCCTTTTCTGAGACCTTGCATAAAACAGACCCCCACTCGTGTAATCGCGAAAAGTCTCTATATAGGCCTCTACAAAGCCCTCCGGAGTATTTCTCGCATAAGGGAGCAGATAAATATAAGGAGTATTCGTCCCTCTTCCTCCAAGCAGCGAAAGCGGGATAGTTGCTTTCCCGGTAAAGGTGTCCGCAACGGAAATAAGCCTCCCGTCGCCAAGCGTAAAGTCGGCTATAGCCCCGCCGTAATAGACATTAAGTGCGGGTTCGTATTTCCCGGCCGGTATATGCAGCGGCATATCTCCGCCCACAACGGCAGTCTTTGCCGGCAGAACCGGCATAAAGCCAACCAGCAGAAGCAAACAAAGAAACAGAGCCGTAATTCTTTTGAAAACAGTTTTCCTCATAGAGATTGCCCTCCCTGCTTTTCCGGTTTCACCGGAGTATACAATTGCATTATACCACAGAAGGGGCATATTTTAAAGACGGACTCCGTGTTGACATAAATCCTGTTTGTATGATTCATCAACATTTTGGAAAGGTATTTTGTATGGTTCGTCAACATTTTGGAGTAAAGTATTATTTTCGACAGCTTCGAGAGCAGAGCTCGAGTGACAGTGACAGTGTGTGATGTAGCATCATGGAAAACAAAAAACCGGCCCCAATGACCGGTTTTTTAAGGAAAATAAATATCACTTTTTCAACACCCTCAGTGTCTCCTGCACGTTCTCTCCACTTCATACGCCACATATTCGTGCGCGAATTCGTAGCCGAGTTTTTCGGCGAGGTGCACGGATATCAGGTTTTGCGCGTCCCAGCTCGGGTACAGGCCTTCGTCAAGGCAGTTCAGGATCAGTCTTGCGCAAACTGCGGTGGCAAGACCTTTGCGGCGTTCTTCTTTATCGGTATCGACTTCGATTTCGATGCCCTCGCGGTACCTTGTGTAGGAAGATGCTCCGGCCACGATCTTTCCGTCCTTAAGCGCCACAACGCCGCGGCCAAGCTCCAGGTACTTTTCCTTGCTCTCGAACACGGAAACAAAGTCTTCTGTAGCAGGGTCTGCAAGGCACATATCGTAGAGATGTGCGTCTATCTTCTGCAGAGTGTAGCCTTCGGGAACGGCGTTTGCATACTTTTCAAGAAGGGCCCTGTCAAAGCTTGTGTTCTTTTTTATCGCGTAGCGGGTGACCTTTTTTGCTTTCGGAAAGCATTCCTCGATAAGCGCGGCCCACTTCTCGTTCTGCGGTGTCATTATGACAAAGCCTTCAGGCTTTCCAAACACCAGCTCGCGTTCGGGCTCGCCCGCAAGGAAAGCAAAACATCCCACAAAAGCCATGGCAGCCTTTGGCGTCTCCAAGTCTGTTACAAAAACCTTGCCCATCACCTTTTGCAGACAGGAGTAAACAAGAGTCTCCTCCCAGCCTGCAAAAACAGGCTTTGCAAGAGCTGTATTTTCTAATTCGTATATCATGGTTTCTCCCTATCGTACACTTAGCATCCCTTATAGACAACAAGCATACGAAATTGCTTGTAAAGGCAGGTTTCGTATGCTTGGAATCTGAAAGCAGCCATTGCCGCTCAATCCAGATGGAACAGCGGCTTCAGATTAATAGCGACGGGGCTGTTATCGGGGTTGGTCTCCATTATGTCAGCCATGAAATCCCACCACTTGCGGTTGATGGCGGTGTCTGCGCCCTGTGCCCACAGTTCCTCGTTCTCGATCTCAATGTAGCCAAAAAGGATCAGTGTCTCTTTGTCGAGGAAAATGGTGTAGTTCTTTCCGCCGTGCTCGTGGATCATGTCGATCATCTCCGGCCACAGCTCGTTGTGTCTCTTCTCATACTCTGCCTCCATGCCGGGGTAAAGCTTCATTTTAAAACCTTTGATCATTGTAATTTCCTCCATTTTATGCCCCTTGCGGGCTTTTTATTTTGTGTCACCGGGGACGGTTCTAAGTGACAATGTTGTCAAAGAGAACCGTCCCCGTGACAACTTCAACAATCCGTTATCACTGTCTCGAACGGCTTGAGGTCGAATTCCTTTACGCCGTCCTTTGTTGTTACCTTTGTATGCTTTTCTGCATCGGAGTTATTGATGACTACAAGCTTTTTGCTCTCAGGGTAGTAAGCGCACTCGGTATCTGCGTCATCTGTGATGTACAGCGCGTCCACGCCCTTTGCAAAAAGCAGGAGGTTCAGCAGCATCCTGGTGTTGGCGTTGTTCTTCGCAAAGCCTGCCATGTAGATGCCTTTGCCCTTGCCAAAGCTGTGCACCGTAAGCGTGGGAACGCCGTCTTTTTCAGCAAGTACGGTTGCTTTCCCGTCTGTAAGATACACGTCCTTTAGCCCCGGGATGTCGGAACCCGGTACAAACACCTTTGAAGCAGCAGCTTTATCAACGTCAAATGCCCACTTTCCGTGGCAAACCCTTGAACCGTCGTCTTTTCCAACGCCAAGGACTTCTGCCATTGCGAAGCCGTTCATGGAATCTGCAACTGTCGAAGGCTCCTCAACGCCAAGGAAGATACCGCCCTCGTAAACCCACTTCTGGAGCGTTGCCACAAGGTCCGCGTCCTTCCAGTTGTCGCCGCCGCTCCATGCGGAGCCTGCGCGGCCGGCGTTTATAACAATATCAACGTCCTCAAGCGCGCCATTCTTTGCTTCTTCGAAATCTATGAAGCGAACATCCACGGGAAGCCCTGAAAGCGCCTCATTGATGTGGATGAGGGTATGCATATACGTCTCATGGAAATGGCCGGAAAGCGTCCAGCTGCGGAGCTTTCCCCAGCTGTGGAGCACCGCGATCTTCACGGGAAGCGTGTAAACGCCGCCGTCTGCGTGCATCGCCTTTATCCTGCGGAATTCATCCATGATGTCTGCGATGGTATCAACGAAATCCGGGTAACCTTCCGTAAGATGCAGGTAGCCGCCAAGGCCCAGCCTGTCCA
>JAEEGQ010000091.1 GCA_016280395.1 Lachnospiraceae bacterium
AGCCCGAGACAACACCCGCAGCAGAGGATGACGAGGACGAAGAAGAGCCCGAGACAACACCCGCAGCAGAGGATGACGAGGACGAAGAGGAGCCCGAGACAACACCCGCAGCAGAGGATGACGAGGACGAGGAAGAGCCTGAGACAACACCCGCAGCAGAGGATGACGAGGACGAAGAAAAGCCCGAGACAACACCCGCAGCAGAGGATGACAAGGACGAAGAAGAGCCTGAGACCACACCTGCAGCAGAGGATGACGAGGACGAAAAAGAGCCTGAGACCACACCTGCAGCAGAGGATGACGAGGACGAAAAAGAGCCCGAGACAACTCCCACAGCAGAGGAAGAAGAGATCGGCGAAGACGAGATCACTCAGAATGTTCCCGAAGATAAGATTGAAGAAGTGATCGTTATCGAAGAGAACGAAGAGGAAGAGGAAGTATTCGAAGAGGATCCCATTCCCCAGTCCGCACCTGAGACTCCCGCCGAGGAGAACAATGAAGAGTCTGACGAGCAGCAGACAGAAGAGACAGAAGATCTTGACGAGGATATAATTCCCCAGTCAGAACCCGAAGTACCCGAAAATACAAACACGACTCCCGATGTGAACGAAGAAGTTGAAGTTCTCGATAACGAGACTCCTCTTGCACAGACCGGAGATAACATTGATGTACTTCTTATCATGTTCGGCGCAGCACTTCTTTCACTCGGAGTAGCAGTTTTCAAGCGCAGATGATCAAATTAATATAGCATCACAGCCAACCAATTAAAAAGCTCGATATTTCAGAGCATAGCCGGTGAAGTAACGGATAGTTACTCCACCGGCTTTTTCTGTGCGATAAGCGAATGCCCTCGGCAGCAAGCTCGCTTGCTGGACGAGGGCTGAGCGAACGGTCATTGAGCGGACTTCGTACGCGAGATGACCCGTCGAATCTTCAAATACACGGTAAAGAAGGGGGAAATCTTAATATCTGATACAATAATCTTAATTTTGTGCATATTTTTTATGCATGCCGGATAGTATAATAATAAATTGATACCCTGAAAGTGAGATCGCACAGCAGGGCTGTATGAGTCGGAAAATATAAAGAAAAAAGGGGAGCAAAGCTATGAGAGAACAGAAAGATCGTAAGAACCGTAAAAGATTTTTCAAAGGTATCCTGCTGCTTATGACGATACTGGTCTGCCTTTCCGCATGCGGGAAGGAGCTTGAGCCAAGAGACGATCCTGCCGGGAGCGGGAACAGCGGTAAGATCGGTGAGAACTCAGATCCCACGGGCGGACCGGAAGGTAATAAAGATAAGGACGATAAAGGAAACGGTTCCTCAAACGGCAGCGAAAACGGCAACGGTTCTTCTAACGGCAGCGAAAACGGTAACGGTGGAGAAGGGTCGTCATCTTCGGGGACGGAAAAGGATAAGACTAATCGGGAAGGCGTCATCGTGACCGCCGTGCGCGGGGACAAGAGGGAAGATTTCATCTTCGATGAGCATTATGCGGCCTTTTCGGATCAAAACGATCACTGGACGCTGGACCTGAACGGCAATACCGTTGTAGTGCTTGAGACTATTGATGTGAAGTCGGACTTAACCGTAATAAACGGCAAGATCATCGTGGCCTGCGATCTGGGATTTCGCTGCACGGCAGAGGAAAAGACCAATGTGGCCAAACGTCTGACCTTCAAGGGTGAGGACGGAAAACCGTTAGAATTCAGTGTTCATGAGGACTGCATCGGTTGTGCATTTAATGGATATGTCCGTTTTGATTCGGTGAAGATAAATGTTCTCGGAGTATTCGGAATACCGGATATAAGCGGGTGCAGAACCTTATTTAATTATGGCGAAAATGAATTTGATGCCGGAGGGGTGCAGAACTGCATCATAACTGTTAATAAGGGGGCTTTTTTCTCTAACCCCGGATCCGCATACCATGTGAGTTTTGAAAGCTTCTTCAGTGATAACAGGCTTTTTCTTTATGAGGGAGCTATCGGATTTGAAAATCACGGGAGCCTTAAATATCCCGAATACGGTTTCAACGAGGTTGTGCTGGATGACGGAATCTATATAAAAAACCATGAGGGCGCCGAATGCCTTGCCGGAGGAAGCGCAACAAATCTGGTCATCTACGCCTTGAAGGGACAGGTATTTATCAATGAAGGCTATATGAAGGCCGGCGCAAACATTGTGATCGAAGAGGGAAACGCGCTGTATAACAGCGGAGAATATTTGGGAACACTCAATGTCAGCACGATCCCGGCATTCCTTTACCGGGATGTACTGATCCGGAACACGGAATCCGGTATCATGAACCTTAGCGGCATGTCGGTGATCTATACCGGAGAAGGCGCAACCGCTGTAGATAACTCGGGCAGTCTTGAGCTTGGAATGTATGTGATCCTCGGCTACCCGAAAAGAGATTACAGCAATTACTATACTTATGAGAACGGTGCGACTTACAGATTCCTGACCGGAATGATGAAGGAGATTCCTGACCGGAGCAACAATATACTCAAAAGCTGCCGGGGGATCGTCAACAGGAACCGCGGCCTTATCACCAAAGATATGGTCCTTTCCGTCAATGCTACCGCTTCAGCCGGTTCTTCTTATACGGATAAGACGTTAGGACTCTTGAACATGCCGGGAGCAAGGGTGGAAATTGGCAAGATAAATCTGTATCTGTACGGGGAGGATGCGTACGGTGTATACAATGATATCGGCGCGGTGTTGACAGGTATGCGGGACGGCTGGAAAAGATGTACCATAAATGCATGCGCGAATCCGACGGAAAAAAGCGCTTACAGAAGTGATTACCTGGATGCGCTCGCAGAGAAGAAGGGGTTTGCGAAAAACATCGTAGTCTTTTTGAATAACAGTAACGAAGAGCAGGCATTCGCCATTGAAGCGGAGATATGCGGAGATCATTGCACAGGCTTTATCAACGAAGCAAAGCCTGTTTTGAACGAGAATCTGTCCATCAGTATCCAGATGTATGGTGATGATAACACAGGCCTTGTTAACAAGGGGGAACTGACGGATCCGCAACACGGTACGGATATCGGTGTTTCTGCATACGGCAAAGGGAATACCGCGGTCGACAACAGCGGAAAGATTTACGCAAATACCTTCGGGACAGGCTGTGCCGGCGATAAGGCCTTGATGCTCCTTAACAGCGGCGAGATCGAAATGTATACGGAGAACGGGGCATGGGGCTCCTTAAAGATCTATTATCTGTGGGAAGATCAGGTCGGAACAGGAAAAGATGTTACGGGGCTTGATAACAGAGGAAAGATCCGCGCCGGATCCGTTCAATGTAACTTTACAACAGTGTATGACCGTTTGCTCGTGGATGGCGGAGTATTGGTCAAAAACGGGGCCGAGGGCGCAGAAGGCGGTGAGATATCCGGCAACCTGACTGTTTCTTCTTCGGGCTGTGATAACGTGACGCTTCTGATCAATTACGGAACCGTTCGCGGCATTGGCCACGATCTGAACATAAGCGGAAACAAGGGAAGCGGGCTATGTGCGATAAAAAATTACGGGACACTTGAAGCCAACGTGGAAAATAACAACACCGTCACGATATTTCTTGGAAAGGAAGTAAGATCATCACGTCTCGGGACTCATGAAGGTATTATCCGGGCAGGAATGTATATCCGTATCAGTTATTATCAAGCGGGCGGAAACGAAGGACTTGTTGAAAACGGGACCTATGAATTCACCAGTGAGTTCCGGTATATATACTATGACGAGAATGATAAGGAACATTTAAGAGTGTGGCAATACCAGAACGGTGTACTGCATAAATTTCAGTTTTAAGTAAAGATGTCTGCAGCTGATAAAAAACAGCTGCAGGCATTATTTTTTTGTTGACATACGGAAAACTTATGATATAATCTTGATAATACGATATCAAGTTATCACTTTAGCATGATAAAGTAAAGCACAAAAAACAAGATGTGACCGTGAAAGACAGGAACGGCACAACAGGCAGAAAGAGGGAAAATATGCAGCTTTTACACACTCCTGAAGGCGTCAGGGACATCTATAACGAAGAATGCAAGACAAGGACATATATTGCGGGAATACTGCAAAAGACCATCGAAAGCTTCGGATTTGAACAGATAATCACTCCTGTATTCGAATACTTTGAGGTATTCTCTTCAGAGCGTGGTACCGTAGCGGCCCGCGACATGTACAAGTTTTTTGACAGGGACGGCAACACCCTGGTGCTCCGCCCGGATATAACACCGGCTGTTGCAAGGTGCGTTGCGAAATATTACCGCGACGAAACCGCACCGATACGCCTTTGCTACAACGGGAATACCTTTATAAACGGACATGAGCTCCGGGGAAACCTTAAAGAAACAACGCAGATTGGCGCTGAGCTGATAAACGACGCATCGGTCGAAGCGGATGCGGAGATGCTTGCCCTTACCTGTGAATGCCTTAAAAATGTCGGCTTAAAAGACTTCCGCGTAGAGATCGGCATTGCGGGCTTCTTCAAAGCACTTGTAAGCGAGGCCGGACTCTCATTAGACGAGACCGAGCTCCTAAGGGCTTCGATCATAGACAAGAACACCTTCGGCATGGAGGATGTCCTTGAAAACAGGAAGATAAGCGCAGAAACCAAAAACGCGCTCCTAAAGCTCCCGGAGCTTTTCGGCAACATGCAGAGCCTGCCGGAAGTAAAGAAGATCACAACAAACCCCGAAGCCCTTGAAAGCATCGAAAGACTTGAAAAGCTCTTTGGACTCCTTAAAGCTTACGGCTGCGAGGAATATATAACTTACGATCTCGGGGCACTGAGCAAATACGAGTATTATACAGGGATAACCTTCAGCGCGTTCACCTACGGAACAGGAAATCCCGTCCTTACAGGAGGACGTTACGATTCCCTTGTTTCCCAGTTTGGAAAGGATGCTCCGGCCATAGGACTTGCATTCCTGTTAGATGAGCTTATGGCGGCGCTCTCAAGGCAGAAGCTTCTTCCGAAGATGCCGGGCGATACGCTGAAGCTCAGGTATTTTCCGGATTCTTACGAGGAAGCGGTAAAGAAGGCAATGGAATTAAGAAGAAGCGGAAAGAAATGCGAGCTTGTAAAGGAATAAAGGACGGAGAAAATGCACTCGCAGCATGGAGGTTAAACAATGGAAGATAACAGGAGATATATAACAATAGCCCTCGCGAAGGGGCGTCTTGCAAAGAAGACCATGGATCTGTTCGAAAACATGGGGATACTGTGCGAGGAAATGAAGGATCCCGAATCACGCAAGCTCGTTTTCACAAACGAAGAATGGAAGCTTAAATTCTTCCTTGCAAAGGCAAATGACGTGCCAACCTTTGTTGAGTACGGCGCGGCAGACATAGGCGTTGTCGGCAAGGACACTATCGATGAGGAAAACAGGAGGCTTTACGAGGTATTAGACCTTGGCTTCGGCAAATGCCGCATGTGTGTTGCGGGACCCGAGTCTGCAAGGGAGCTTTTGCAGCACGGGGAGCGTATCCGCGTCGCGTCAAAATATCCTGAGATAGCAAAGGACTATTTCCACAACAAAAAGCACCAGACAGTTGAAATAATAAAGCTCAACGGATCCGTGGAGCTTGCGCCCATAGTGGGGCTTTCCGAAGTGATAGTCGATATCGTGGAGACCGGCTCAACGCTTAAACAGAACGGCCTTTGCGTGCTCGAGGAGATATGCGATCTTTCGGCACGCGTCGTTGTAAACCGGGTAAGCATGAAGATGGAGCAGGAACGCATCCGCACCATAATCAACGGCCTGAAGGATGAACTTGCAAAGAAGGAACAGGCATAAAAAACGAGAGGAGCTGTGAATATGAAGATATACGATATAACCCCGGAAACGATAAAAGAATTCGAGAAAAAGCTTGCGGCGCGCAGCCT
>JAEEGQ010000092.1 GCA_016280395.1 Lachnospiraceae bacterium
CCATGCGGGAAGTATATGGTATGGATCCGCGGTTAAGTGAGTAAACTCGCAAAAGTAACTATATCGGTGTGGCGGTTCCCTGTTCCGGATTCACGGTTTCCAATTTTCCGGAATGGCGGCTCCGCCGCACCGGAATATTCAGTCATTTTTACCGATGAGCCGTGCAACCTGCTGTACCACAAAGATTTTGAAGTCGTCTGCCGGATTCATTTTAAACCATTCCTTGTCGGAAAACCAAGATACACCGTGGATCAAAAAATAAGATGATCATCCAAAATCCCTGCAGGAATGCAGGGATTTTGCTTTTATGGTATTCGCTCATAGCGGAGGACTTACTCAACTTCGAACATACCTCCAATTAGTTTTATCATCTTAAAGTGGTCAGTAAATTGTTCCCATTATTATTTGATGGTCCAAAATAGCCACTGCAGTCAAGAGTTATCTCCACCCATTCTGATACACCTCCATCAGAATACTTGGCCCGAAGCCTGAAACTGTAGTTTGCATTATAATATCCCCCTGTTTGAAGGTAACAACCGGTTCCCGAATAATCTGTTTCCGTTTTCCAATCACTGAACATATTTAAACGAGAATCCGACTGTTTATACTGTAACTCATATCCTACAGCATTTGGAACTTCATACCACATAAACTCAATTATAGCCCCATTGTCATAGCCCGTTTTATGTGCATAAAAGTTCAGAATAAATGCTGCAGTCGCATATATATTGGATTCCGTTACATTGGAGTTTACTTTAACAGACGTATCCCCTTGGCTTAAAAGGCTATAACCTTGTTTAGGCTCATATGTTATCCTTAATTCGTCATCGTAATAAATCTTTGCTCCGCTTTTTACAATTCCAGTGTTCGCTTTTCCATTAGGTGAAGCAGTGCGTTCAACTTTAATAGTGTACCCTGTTCCAATTTCAGTATATGAGACCTTATATGATTTTACTGTCCAATGTGCATACAAAGTCTGCCCTGCAGTTATCGTAACCTTAGTATCAGACTTAATCTCTGTGCCACCGGTTTTGGCCGTAAACCAGCCTGTGAAATCATAGCCAGTTCTTGTCGCCGTAGGTACAGTCCCGTACTCTTTATCATATGTCACATTGGTTGAGACCGTTGAAGGTGTTCCACCATTTCCGTCAAATGAGACGGTATAAGATTTTGCAGTCCAATGCGCATACAAAGTCTGCTCCCTTGTTACAGTAACCTTGGTGTTTGATTTAATCTGAGATCCACCGTTTTTCTCCGTAAACCATCCAACAAAATCATATCCTGTTCTAATTGCGGTAGAAAGAGTTCCGTATGTCTCATCGAATGCAACGCTGATTGAAGCCGTGGATGCTGTTCCACCGTTTCCGTTAAACAAGATGGTATACTTTTTTGCAGTCCAATGCGCATACAGTGTCTCCCCCTCTGTTATGGTAACGGTAGTATCGCCTTTGATCTGTACTCCTCCGGTCTTCTCAGTAAACCAACCATCAAAGGAATAGCCCGTCCTTTCGGCTGTCGGAAGTGTGCCGTATGATGCCCCGACTTTTACAGTAGTAGTTTTTTTAGAAACTGTTCCCCCTGTAGGATCAAACGAAACTGTATGTTCCGGTACCTTAGTCGGAACAGGAGTATTTGTTGGAGTGGGTATATTTGTGGGAGTTGGGGTATTGTATGTTTTATCGACTCCTATTACAATTATATTTGTTGTTTTACCTTCATATGATACCGTTATACTGTTTTCACCAAGTTTTTTTATAGTCGATGGAGTAATGCTAAATGTTGTCACTATTCTTTTTGTTCCATCAGAGTAATACGCAGTACATTCTATGTCCGAAATATTAATAGAATCATCGATCATAACAGACGTGCCTTTATATTCCGCAGAGATACTCGTTAATCCTATTCCGACTACTACGAATGAAGTCTTTATTGTTCCATATGAAATATCTACTGTATTATCTCCAACCAAAGCCACAGTATTATGAATTATCTCAAAAGAATCGATATCTTTTGTAGAACCATCACTATAATTCCCTATCACTTTTATTTTGTCACTATTTATTGTAGTACCAACAGGGACTGCCGCCCCTAAATACGTTACATTCAGCGAGATTAATTGGGGAATCACCGTAATTGCAATCTTTGTTTCAAATACATTTCCTTTACTATCGGTCCATCGAATGGGTATTTCTATATTCCCCGTCTTACTAAAAGTGTCTTCATAATCTACAATAAAATCTGTGATTGGTTGCTTTGTCGAATCAGAATATACTGCTACTATTTCGAGTTGATCCTTTTGGAATTTGTCATCAACTATAGGTTCCAATGCATATTTACCTTCAATAGCTGTAACATATGGGCGTTCAAGAATCTCAAACGATATACTGCTTTCTGTTCCCCATAATGAAACCGAAACACTGAACTCTCCAAGATCATTATGCATCACAGAAGGAATTTCGCATGCATTACTCAATTCTGTCAGTTTGTACTTTTCAACAGTATCATCCGAAAAGAATGCCTTTACATAAATGTCATCAAGGTTGATGAGATGGGATGGAATAAAATGTTATTAAATGATAGAAAATGTTAACAAAATGTTGAAAAAAATAAAGCCCCAAAAATCTGTTCTTCGTTGACAGATAGTGGCTTTTTTTGATATAATAAAACAAATTTATTTATGAATAAATCTGTGTTCCCAAAAGTACACCTTTCAGAACAAACCCTTCACGCACTTTCCTCCCTTGTTTTTGTAGTTACGCATTGCATTTATCACGGATTGTTACCGGTTTTTTTCTCTCCTTTCCCTTGTTTCCGCACTTTTGTATAAAACGTTGTTTTTGCCATTCCGCATTCCTTTGCGGCTTCCGAGCAGCTTACAAGCCCTTTCCTGTATAGTTCTGCGGCTTTTTCAAAGCCCTCCGGCAAAGGCTTTCCCGGCCTCCCAAACCGTACTCCGCGTCTTTTCGCGGCTTCTATGCCTTCCCGCTGCCGTCTGCGGATCATGTCCCGCTCATTCTCCGAAACATACGAAAGTAACGCCAGCACCAGGTCGCTTATGAACGTTCCGAGAAGATTCTTTTCGCGCCTTGTATCAAGCAACGGCATGTCGATCACGCATATATCGGCGCCTTTTGCCTTTGTCAGCACGCGCCACTGTTCGATCACATCGGCATAATTGCGGCCAAGCCTGTCAATGCTTTTTACATACAGCAGATCCCCGGTCTTCAGCTTGCGGATAAGCCGCCTGTACGCAGGCCTGTTGAAGTCCTTGCCGGACTGCTTGTCCACATAGATATGTGACGCCGGTACCTGCATCTCATGCATTGCGATAAGCTGCCTGTCCTCGTTCTGCTCGCGGCTGCTGACCCGCACATAACCATATACCATTTGCATCCCTCCTTTCTCCCATTTGGGTTTTATAGCAGTTATCTCGGAATTATATCTTCCGGATCTGTTCTGCCATTACTATTATAACCCTGAATGCAACTACTTCCAAATCGGATCGTTACCAAACCCCGCTCTTGCAAGCAGTACTTAACAAGCATCACCCAATTAAACAGAAAGCCCCGCCGGTGCACCGGCGAGGCTCTTCTTATAGCTTTCCTGTCAATATGCTCGTTTTTATTCAACTATCATAAACATCGTGTCTCTTCCGGCAATGGTGATATGGCATCCCACAGGATATGCGATATCTGCGTTCGGAAGCTTGGATTTTATCAGGATGCAGGTTTCGCGGCCGTCAATGTTTGCGAGCACCTTTACGGAACATTTTGTTTGGGTATATGAATGGTTTTCGCTTCTGTGTAAGTCCGAGGTTTTGCTGTGCGCAAGCACAACTGCGTCGTATCGGGGCGCGCTGGCAAGCGTCATGCGGCCCGCCGAGCGTTTTTTCAGAAAGAAGATCAAAAATATGAGCCCGAGTGTACCCATTCCCACCGGTACCAGTAATGCCAAAAAGCCACCCGAAAACGACATACCCGGAAAACCAAACATTGAGCTCATTGCAAACATCTGTTGGGTTGAAATAAATGCGGTGATCGCACCTATAAAAGTCGAGCAGATCCAAAATACCAGGAACACGATCAAAACCGTGCTTCCCGAGCCCATTTGATCCGGATCTGCCTGGGATATGATATCAACACGCCTGGTATCGTTGCCTGCCGCTCCGTTGCCGGCGTTCCTGCCGTTCGAATAATAAACATTCTGGTGAGCTATGTAATTGATCTCCTGGCCATCGCTCTCCGAAACCGAACGGTTCCTGATCATGTTCGTGCCGCAGTACGGGCATTTCGTATCATCCGGCTGCAGTGTTGCCCCGCAATTCGGGCAATTTGTGTAATAGTTCTCTGTTACGGTTGTTTTCATTGTTTTCTTCCGCCCCCAAAAAGGTTTGACCCTCATCTTTAATACGTGAGGATATTATCATATGCAGCAGTAAAACGCAAGATGACTTGCGTCAACTATCCGGAAAGTGTCGCAGAAAAAAGGAGAATTTCATCTATTCTGTCATGTGGTTGTAAAATCATAATTCGTAATTAATTATAGGAACCGAAGGTGAATCTCTGCTTTCCGCCCTCATCCAAAAGCTAATCGCAGCCCACCGTTACAACGATATTGCAAAAGCCACCTCCGACAAAGCAGAACGAGAGCGGCTTTACAAAGAATCAATATGTCGGCACCTGTATGATCATTCATTCCCATTTTTGTAATTTTCTTCTTGACACATTATTTGGAACATCGTATAATTATTTACAGATTTGGTCTGTGCTTTTTTTACTATCGTAATAGTTCGAAATAACTCAAAGGCCTGTTTTATTTGACACTATCCCGCTTACAATGTATAATGAGGCTGCAGATCTCTTCGAAATAGCACTGTCAAGGAGACTGTATTTTTGAGAACTTATGAAGAAAAGATTGCCGATATTATGAACCTGCGGCTCATAGATGATGTGTTCTTTGAAGCATTCGCGGCTAACAAGAAGGCAGTACGCGAGATCCTGCGTGTCATCCTCGAGGATGATAATCTCGAGGTTTTAGAAGTTGTCACTCAGGGAGACGAGCATAACATTTATGGGCGTTCAGTTCGGCTGGATGCGCTCTGCACGCTCGGTAACGGAACCAAATGCAACATTGAAGTCCAGCGTTCCAACAATGATGATCATGCCAGAAGGGCAAGATACAACGGGTCAATGATCACTATAAATGAATCGGAACCCGGAATCAACTTCAGTGACATAACAAATGTGCTTATCGTTTATATATCGGAGACTGATATATTCAAAGGCGGCAAAACGATATATCATGTTGTAAAGACTCTTGAGGAAACCGGAGAAATATTTGATGACGGCTTCAATGAGATATTTGTAAACACCGCTGTAAACGACGGCTCCAAGATTGCAGCCCTGATGAGCTGTTTTACCAAAAAAGAGCTTAATGACGAGCAATTTCCCGAAACCACAGCCGAGGTACAGCGGCTTAAAACTACGGAAGGAGGACTAAGTGCTATGTGTGAAGTAATGGAGCGCTACATGACAGAAGCAAGAGCAGAAGGACGCGCTGAAGGCAGGACCGAAGGTGAATCTCTGCTTTCCGCCCTCATCCAAAAGCTTATCGCAGCCCACCGTTACGACGATATTGCAAAAGCCACCTCCGACAAAGCAGAAAGAGAGCGGCTTTACAAAGAATTTGGTTTATAATCCAACCTCTAAACAAGCTAAGCGCCCCACCGGTCCGCCGGTGAGGCGCTTTTGATAACCTCATTATTCAACCACTCGAAAGGCCTGTAGCTCTTACTCTTTCCTGTATTCCTTCCGATTTACCCCTTCTTCTCTTCCGCTTCCTTCTTGTCCGCTTCCCTTATCTGCGCCCTCTTTATCTTTCCTCCGAGCGTCTTTGGAAGCTCCGCAACATACTCGACTATCCTCGGGTACTTATACGGCGCGGTATTGGCCTTTACATGGTTCTGGAGCTCTTTTGTGAGCTCGTCCGAAGGCGAATACCCCTTCGCGAGCACAACGGTCGCCTTTACCACCTGCCCGCGGACAGGGTCGGGAGCCGCAGTGATCGCGCACTCCACAACAGCGGGATGCGTGATAAGCGCGCTCTCTACTTCAAAAGGCCCTATACGGTAGCCGGAGCACTTGATGACATCATCATGTCTGCCGACAAACCACAGGAAACCGTCTGAATCGCGCCATGCAACGTCTTTCATGTTGTAGCGGCCGCTGCCGATGGCCTCTTTTGTCATTTCCTCATTCCTGTAATAACCAACAAACAGGCCTACAGGGTAGTCCGTATCAAGGCTGCAGATATTCATCTCGCCCTCTTCACCGTCTTCCGCCTCTTCGCCCTTGCTGTTGATGAGCCTAAGGTCGTAGATGGGCGAAGGCCTGCCCATTGAGCCGGGACGCGGCTCAAACCACGGGAAATTGGCGCAGAGCACTGTGCCTTCGGTCTGCCCGAAGCCCTCTGCTATTGTGTATCCCGTGAATTCCTTCCACTTCTTCACAACCTCGGGATTAAGCGGTTCGCCGGCGGTACACCATCTCTGCACTGACGAAAGGTCGTAAGCCGCAACATCCTCCTGCAGCATAAAGCGGTACATCGTAGGCGGCGCGCAGAACGTTGTAAGCTTGTAGTCCTGGATCACCTTCAGGAGGTTCGCGGGCACAAACTTCTTCATGTCGTAGCAGAAAACCGTCGCCCCCGCGATCCACTGGCCGTAGATCTTGCCCCAGCCGAACTTTGCCCAGCCGGAGTCGGAAACGCTCATGTGAAGCTTGTTTTCCTGCACGCACTGCCAGTATTTCGCAGTAACGATGTGCCCAAGCGGATGTATATAGTTATGGCAGACCATCTTCGGCATTCCGGTGGTGCCGGAAGTAAAGTAGATCTGCATAATGTCAGTATTCTTCGTAGCTTCATCGCCTGTCGGGCGCTCCGCAACATCCGATGCCGCATCCATGCCGTCATGAAGGTTGAGCCACCCGTCCCTGTGCCCGTTTGCAAGCATGATATGCCTTACGGTCGGCGCCTCGGGAAGCGTGTTTTCTATCTGTTTTACGACAAAGTCGTCGTCAAGGGCGATGAACATCTCTATCCCTGCGGCGTTTGCCCTGTACACAAGGTCATGTGTCACAAGCTGCAGTGTGCCGGGGATTATGGTAACGCCAAGCTTTATGAGCGCCGTCGCGCAGATCCAGTACTCGTACCTGCGGCGGAGTATCATCATGACAACACTGCCCTTCTTTAAGCCGAGCGACTTAAAGTAGTTCAGCGCCTTGTTTGAAAGCCTGCTCATCTGCTCAAACGTAAAGGTCTTCTCCTCGCCGTTGTCATCCACCCAGACAAGCGCCCTGTTTTCCGGCTTTTCCTTTGCCCAGCCGTCAACGATATCCCACCCGAAGTTGAAGTTCTCGGGAATATTTACTTTGTAATTTGCCTTAAAATCCTCGTAGGAGTCGAAATCTATCCTTGGTAAAAACTTCTCTAACATATCTCCTGTCAAACGTTTGCGGCCCTGATGCGGTTCACGGGCCCAAAGCCTTTTCCTTTCATGCAGTCGTTACTCAGCTATCATGGTGAGGAAAGTAGCGGGAGTAGTACCGCCGCACTTTTGCCCATGAGGGAACATGGGATTGAAATAAATACTGTCACCCTCGTTGAGCACAAGCTCTTTCTCACCGAAGGTCACGACGACGGTACCGGAGAGCACAAGGTTGAATTCCTCTCCGGAGTGGCTGACAAGCTCTGCAGGCTCATCCGACGGATCAAGCGTCACGATGAACGGCTGCATGATCTTTTTTGAAAAGTTATATGCGAGATCTTTGAAATTGTAACCGGGATACCTATCGGCCTCCTGGCCCGCGCCCTTGCGCACTATCTGGTAAGTGCGGAGCTTCGCGCTCGTCCCGCTTATGATCTCGCTGAAATCGACACCGAATTTCTTGGAGATACTGAATATGACACTGATGGGAATATCCTTCCCATCAGTCTCGTATCCCGTATATGTATCCAGATCGATGCCGAGCTCTTTTGCAAGGCTTTCCCTCGAGTATCCGCAGGATTCCCGGAGTTCTCTTATCCTTGCCGCAAGTTCGTTCAATTCATCCATATCTGTCTCCCAATAATCTCTCCGGGCCTGCTGTTTCTCTTGTCCCGGCAGCTTCAGACTTAACGCAATACCGGCCGTAAAGCCCGGTCTTTTGGCAAGTTCGGGCCGTAACGGCCGTCCCTTAACCCCATCTCACACCGTGAAACCAAGCCTCAGCGCGTTCTTGTTAACGTCTATGAGCGCCGCTTTCTTCGGCGGAACGCACTTTTCAACAGCCTTGAAAAGGTTCTCTTCGGTGCAGAAGCCAAGTTCTTTGAACATCTTCCCGATGATGATGATATTTGCGCTCCCCTTCATGCCGTTTTCCTCGGCAAGCTTCGAAGCGTCAACATAATGCACATTGACATCGGTCCTTGTCACCTTCCTGTCGATGAGCGAGCTGTCAAGGATTATCGTGCCGCCCGGAACGACTGCGTTCTCGAATTTGTCGAGAGAAGGCAGATTCATGGCGATAAGCACGTCAGGCGCCGTAACGAGCGGAGATCCGATCGCGTCATCGCTTATTACAACGGAACAGTTACAGGTGCCGCCGCGCATTTCGGGGCCGTAGGAAGGAAGCCATGAAACCTCCTTGCCGTCGAGCAGTCCCGAGTAAACAAGCAGTTTCCCCGAGAAAAGGATACCCTGGCCGCCGAATCCCGCAAGTAAAACATTCATTGTTGCCATATCACTTCACCTCCCCGGAATCTGCCGTAACATCCTTGTAAACGCCGAGAGGATAGTAGGAAAGCATGTTCTCCTC
The DNA here is from genome assembly GCA_016280395.1 of Lachnospiraceae bacterium. Lineage (GTDB taxonomy): Bacteria > Bacillota > Clostridia > Lachnospirales > Lachnospiraceae > SZUA-448. Next base: position 8,856 of record JAEEGQ010000092.1, read on the forward strand.
AAGCCATTTGTTGGCGTCGAGCGGCGAAAGTCCCCAGTTTGTAGGGCACGCGGAAACAACCTCGATTATCGAGTAGCCGCGCTTGTTGATCTGGTTTTCGAAGCCCTTGCGGATGGCCTTCTTTGCGTCTCTTACATTCTTAACGTTGTTTACCGCAACACGCTGTGCAAGCGCAGTTCCCGAAAGTGTGGAAAGCATCTCGCATACGCGCACGGGGTAGCCTGCGATCTTAACATCACGGCCGTAAGGCGTAGTCTGCGTAACCTGCCCGGGAAGCGATGTAGGCGCCATCTGTCCGCCTGTCATGCCATAGATGGCGTTGTTTATGAAGATAACGGTGATGTTCTCACCGCGTGTAGCCGCATGAACGGTCTCTGCGGTACCGATGGCAGCAAGGTCGCCGTCGCCCTGATATGTGAACACGATATCATCGGGGAAGGAGCGCTTGATGCCGGTAGCAACTGCCGGAGCGCGCCCGTGCGGAGCCTGAACCATATCGCAGTCAAAATAATTGTAGCTGAAAACGGAGCATCCTACCGATGCAACGCCAACAGCATCACCTAAAAGGTTCATCTCTTCAAGCACCTCGGCAACAAGACGGTGTACGATACCGTGCGAGCAGCCGGGGCAATAATGGAAGGGAACGTCCGTTAAGCCTTTTGTTTTCTCAAATACAACAGCCATTTTATTTTCCCTCCTTTGCAAGTCTCTTTATCTGTGCCAGTATTTCAGCGGGAGTGGGGATGATACCGCCCGTGCGCCCGAAGAATTCTACAGGCTTTCTGCCGTTAACAACAAGCTTTACATCCTCTATCATCTGGCCCATGTTCATCTCAACATCAAGGAATACCTTAGCTGTGGGAACAACGGCCTCTATTGCATTCTCGGGGAACGGCCAGAGTGTGATGGGACGGATAAGACCGGCCTTGATGCCCTCTGCCCTTGCAGCGTTTACGGCACTTCTCGAAACACGCGAGGATGCGCCGAAAGCGACAACAACAACATCTGCATCTTCGGTAAGATAGCTCTCTGCGCGCTGTTCGTTCTTCTTGATAATTTCATAGCGCTCAAAACGCTCAACAACGAGCTTTTCAAGCTCATCCGGCTGGATATAGAGCGAGTTTACGATGTTTTTCTTTCTCTTGCCCTTTGTGCCGTTTGTTGCCCAGGGCTTTGAAGCGATGTTTGCTTCGCGGTCGAAAGGCTTCTCGGGATCGGGAAGGGTGACGGGCTCCATCATCTGTCCGAGCATGCCGTCGGAAAGGATCATAGCGGGCATCCTGTACTGCTCTGCCTTATCAAAAGCAAGGGGAACAAAGTCCACCATTTCCTGGATCGTCGAAGGCGCAAGGACAAAAAGCTGGAAGTCGCCGTGTCCGAGGGCTTTTGTAGCCTGCCAGTAATCCGACTGTGAAGGCTGGATGCCGCCAAGACCGGGGCCGCCGCGCTGCACGTTGATTATAAGGCAGGGAAGGTCTGAGCCCGCGATATAGGAAACGCCTTCGGATTTAAGGCTTATTCCCGGCGAACTGGAGGAAGTCATGGCGCGAACGCCCGTTGAGGCTGCGCCGAGCACCATATTTATGGCGGCAACTTCAGACTCTGCCTGAAGGAACAAGCCGCCTACCTTTGGCATACGCTTTGAAAGGTATGCCGAAATCTCTGTCTGGGGAGTGATAGGGTAACCGAAGAAATGCCTGCAGCCCGCCTGGATTGCGGCTTCCGCAAGGGCCTCGTTACCTTTCATCAAAACTTTTTCTGCCATACTGATCTCCAATCATTTTTGATCATAGTTAAGTTTTCTCGTTGATCACAGCATTCCCGACCGGCTTATGCTGTTTTTGCGACGCCTTATCCCGTCGTCTTCCCGGCCGGCAAAGCAGCGTTATTTTTCTACCGTAATGGCCACATCAGGACACATCAGGGCGCAGGACGCGCATCCCACACAGGCCTCCTGATCGGTAATGGAGGCGGGGTGATAACCTTTAGCATTAATGTGATCCTTCGACAATTCAAGCAGCTTCTTGGGGCAGGCATTTACGCACATTCCGCAGCCCTTGCAAACAGATTCGTCTATCGTGATCTTTGCCATAGTCTATCCTCCTGTTCGTTAAATATTTTCACATAAAAACTATATTTTCAATAAATACTATCACACTTGTTTCCTTATTGCAAGGGAAAATTTTATCGCTTTACACCGATAAAGCAAAAAAGTAAGTTCTGTTCCTTCCAAGGCATCATTTTCCCTTGTTCTTCCCTTGATCTATAGAAAAAAGCGGGGCATAACCCGTGAAAAATCCCCGGCACAAGCCGGGGACCGTATTGCAGCTTCTCTTACTTTCTATTTCTTCCCATAAACCTCATCTTTCCGGCTGTGTCCTTCTTGGGTTTGTCTCCCACTCCCACATAGCAGCCTTTAAGGTCCGCGGTCATCTTGGCAGCACATTCCGGGCACCACCTGCCGGATCTGATGTCGCACCCGCATCTCTCGCACTTGATAAAGACAGGCGAACCTTCGGGTATCTCAAGCATTCCGTCTCTCAGGTACTGTTTTATCACAGCTTCCTTTACACCTGTTGCCTCACATATCTCATACATATTGGCTGCGCCGTGTTCATCAAGAAAATCCTTGACTCTTTTCCTGTTTTCCTCATCAACGGCCCTGCAGTCGGGGCAGTATTTTGCTCCAAAGCCCGCATAATTAAACAATCTCTTGCATTTGATACAAACTTCTGTAGTTGCTGCCATACATACTCCCTTCCGGCCCCTGCCTTGTAATGAGCCAAATGAGCCTGTTTCCGGATCCCGCGATGTTCGCTCCGGCCTCAAAAGCCTTCTCACGCGATGATCCCTATCTTTCTCCACAGCTTCTTCGTCAATCCGTTCCAGCAAATTATATATGCAACTATCGCGCCCGCATAATTCAGCATCACATCGTCAATATCCATAAACCCGCGCATCGTGACATACTGCAGGAATTCCAGCAGGCATATGAATGCGATCACGCAGATGCTGAACAGCCACCATCTCGTTCTGAAAGGTTTGATAAAATACGGAGCGATAAACCCGAGTGGCGTCAGCAGCACAAAATTATAAAAAAGGTTCTCAAACACGACATCTCTTGGCAGTGCCCCGCTCCTGTATGCGTTCAGATACAGCTTTATCGTTCTGAAAGGCGTCAGGGAATACTGCCTGCTGTGATAATGATTCCTTGACACCTCGAGACTGCCGAGCAGCACCGATATCAGGACTGTAAGGTAGATCAGCGAGAATACCGCAAATATCCTTCCGAATTCCTTTTCGCGCTTCTCAAACTCCGTCCCAAGAAGCCAGAGCACAGTACCCAAAAACCCGCTGATGCTGATCGTCAGCACCAGAAATACAAGGTGACCGTGATCGAGAAAACTGTTTGGGTCAAAGATCGGCACAAACCCCACGCATGCCAGGATACACACTAAAAAACACATAACTGCCGGAATCCTGAAAACCGGCGAACAACTCTTTTTCACTTCAAAAAATCTTCTTTCATCTTTCCTCTTGCAAGGATCATTTTTTAAACGTATATTATATTTAACAGTATACAGGAGGTATGATGGTATGTCAAAGACATATTATGTTGACTGTACTTCAAAGAAGGGGGACGGAAGCAGGAAGAAACCCTTTAAGACCATAAGCGAAGCCGCAAGGATCGCGCAGCCCGGTGACGAAGTCATCGTTGCGGACGGTATCTACCGCGAAAATGTGAACCCCGTGAACGCAGGCACCGCAAAGAAGCGCATTACGTACAAGGCGCAGAATCCGGGGAAAGCCGTCATAACGGGCGCAGAGCCGGTAAAGAGCTGGGCGCGGTATAAGGACACCGTTTGGATGGTGAACATAAAAAACACAAAATTCGGTAAGGATAACCCCTATACCGACCTTGTTTACGGCGATTGGTACTGGCCCATGTTCCCCGCCCACAGAGGCGAGGTTTTCATGAACGACAAGTCGCTTTATGAGGCCGCATCCCTCGAAGAAGTGCTCGAGCCCGTTGTTTACAAGCGTTCCTGGGATCCGGATTTCACGATCTATAAATGGTTTACGGAACAGAAGGGCGAATACACCGTGATCTATGCGAATTTCCATGAATTCGACCCCAATGTCGAAAATGTCGAGATCACGGTCCGCAGAAACTGTTTTTACCCGCAGAAGGAAGGTGTTGGATTCATAACGCTTGACGGCTTCAAGATCTGCAAAGCCGCCTGCCAGTGGGCACCGCCGACCGCTTATCAGGAGGGCATGGTGGGCCCGCACTGGTCGAAAGGCTGGATCATAGAGAACTGCGAGATCTCCCATGCAAAATGCAGCGGTATCTCCCTCGGAAAATACCTGCAGCCCGAAAACGACAACAAATGGAGCAAGTACAGGCTTAAAGACGGCACGCAGACTGAACGCGACGCAATATGCCAGGCACAGAACGACGGCTGGAGCAAGGAGACTGTCGGTTCCCACACAGTTCGCAACTGCGATATCCACGATTGCGGCCAGACCGGTATCGTCGGCCATCTTGGCGGCGTTTTCTCGACCATCGAGAATAACCACATCCATCATATCAACAACAAACAGAACCTTGGAGGAGCAGAGATAGGCGGCATAAAGATGCACGCTGCGATCGACGTGACCATCCGCAACAACACCTTCGATCACTGCACACGCGGTCTCTGGCTTGACTGGCAGGCGCAGGGCACACGCGTCACGCAGAACGTCTTCTTCGACAACAACATCCCGAACGGCGAGATCGAAGGCTCAGAGGGCGCTATCGGAGAAGATATCTTCGTTGAAGTATCGCACGGCCCGACGCTCATCGACAACAACCTTCTGCTGTCAGACTGCGCGCTCCGCATGTGCACACAGGGTTTTGCAGTCGTCCACAACTTTATCGCTGGCTCCATTGTGGGTGTGGGCCAGGGCGTCTGCAACGGCACAAGGCTCTTTCCTTCTCCCCGCTACACACCGTATCATGTGCCCCACAGCACAAATATCGCAGGTTTCATGACTATCCTTCACGGAGACGCAAGGTTCTACAACAACATCTTTGTACAGCAGCCCGTCCGCCCCGTAACAGAGCATGTCCGCGAGGCCTTCTCAGGCCCCTACGCCTGGGCGCACCTTAATCTTGATGTCGGCACCTGCGTTTACGACGGCTATATGACAGCCGACGAGTACTTTGAAATGTTAAAAACGGGCAAAGAGCGCGAACGTCACTACAAACCGCTTCCCGTCTACACCGGCGGCAATGTTTATTTCAATGGCGCGCGTCCCTGCGATACCGAGACCGATGCGTATGTTGACGACAAAAACACCGTAACCTTCAGCATTTCCGGAGAACACGGCAAATGGAAATTCGAGAGCAACTGCTACGAATTCCTTCCGAAAGCAGACTACGAGCTCATCACCACTGCAAAGCTCGGCGAAGCCTTCGAGCCCGAAGAACCCTTCGAAAATCCTGACGGGACGCCTATCACCTTTGATACGGATGTTTACGGTAAAAAGAGGAAGACCGTGATCCCCGGCGCAATAGCGAAATAAGCATACTGAAAACAGGCTTATACTTTCACAAACCAAGGAAAGCATAAGCCTGTTAATCAATCGTCCCAAAACGTGCCCCTTTTGAAGGTAATATGATTAATCAAGAAACGTGGCAAATCTGATCTTTGTTCCCTTTGTACTTCCGTCCTTCTGTGCCAGTTTCAAACTTACAGATGAATATACACATGTTTCGCCGTCAGGTGTTACGCAGATTACCTGAGTTTCTATTATAATATCATTAACAGAATATCCGGCATTCTTATACACTTCTTTAATCCTGCTGTTCAGTTTTTGCTGTAAAACACTATCCTCAACTTTCGGAGTCTTTTTAGAGAACACATCTATATCTCCTGTCAAAACCTGTGCAACATGGCCTTTAGAGGTAACCAGAACCGCAATCGCATCTGAAGAGTAGTAGCCTGAAACCAGTCTGTGGAAAGTGTATTCATACAGAGTCATTGTATATTCTTTATCGTCCTTAAGATTGGAATATACCGAAGGTTCTTTTTTCAGCACTTCGTATGAGCTGATATCAGATACATAGTTTTCAGCAATTTTTTTTGCGTACTCAAGGCAATACCCTTCCGGGTTTTCTACATCCTCAAGGAAAGGCTCTGTGTCCCAAAACTTATTATTCATCAGATTTATATATACAAGTTTTCCATCATCCTTTTTTAGTCCAAACACAACCCCATCATCACTATAATAAATATTTGTGGTGAAGGAATTATATTTTTCTATGATAGAATGGTCATAGTTTCCTTCATATGTTACACCGTCAAATATACAACTGTTTTTCTCCGGACACTTTTCCGTTAGATATTTATAACTCCACAGACTCTCCTCTTTTTCAGATATGATACCATCATTCGCCATGTCTGCTATTAATGTGGTATACTTCTCATGCTTCTTTCCGCAGGAGCAAAGAGATAATAACACAGCGATAATAATACAAAGAACCATCCGATTTCTCATGACAAATACTCCTTTATCGAATTCTAAGATTTTTGTTGCCGCCAACAACGGCCAATTGTCTCATATCTTGATCATATAGTTCCACTTGTATTCTATTTATGAGTCAGCGGGGTCGTTTCCCGGTGACTCATTTTTGTAAGTAACGCTGCCGTACCTTTCCGTATGGCGGCGTTATCAGTTTTCATCACTTTGCCAGTGTTACCTCGGCTATCTCTCTTGTCGGCCAAAAAGCGCAAAGATGTAATTTTGTTATTATTCCCATGAAAGGCCGGAAATGCTTAACCAGGACCGGTAGTGCTTTTTGTATTGTCTCCGCTTCATCTATGAGTATCGTTGCATGCGGTGTCCACGGGAACAGTTCATCTGTCTCTGTTTTTATCGCCTGCCGCAGCTCCAAAAGCCCGGCAGGATTCATATCAGGGGCCGTAAACAGCACCTTCCCGCCGGCAAACAATCCGATGTGGCTCATATGGACAGGTATTTCAGAAAACCGCTTTGCAAGCTCATTCATCTCATGAACGACTTCAGTTTCCTTATTCAGTGCAAACCGACCAAGACTTATGTGATACGGAAGGCCCTGTGTCTGTACTCCTGTAAAACCCGCATCCCGCAGCTTCCCATACCAATCACTCATGATTTGCTGGGATTCATCGTCCAAATCCGCCATTAATGTCAAAAACTCTTCAGCCATGTATGCTCCTTGTGAAACTTGATCATTTCCCGTCGGGAAAGCTGGTAAACGACTTCCTTTCTACCGTCGGAAGGCCGTACTTCTCCTTAGCATCGGCAAATGCCTTGATCATAAATGCCATGTTTCTCGCAAGATTTCTCATTGTCTGAAGGCCTTCAAGGTCTTTCTTTACATCTTCCGCCGTAAAGCCATGCACCTGGTTCCAGTATGTGCTTGAAGCAACGGGCATTCCGCTTATGGTAAAGTACTTGTTCAGGACATCAAAGCTTGCCGTGTTGCCGCCTCTTCTGCAGCTTACAACAGCAGCTCCCACCTTCATGTGTTTTGAAAAAGAAGTGCTGTAAAACAGCCTGTCCATGAATGAAAGGATCGTCCCGTTAGGTGAGCCGTAATAAACCGGGCTTCCCACTACAAGCCCGTCAGCCGCTTCGAACTTCCCCGCAACTTCATTCACAAGATCGTTAATGACGCACTTTCCGTTCTTCCCGCAGAACCCGCAGGAAACACAGCCGCGGATATCCTTATTTCCAACCTGTATGAGCTCCGTTTCGATCCCTTCCTCCCTAAAGACCGCGGCCATCTCATTAAGCGCCGTAGCAGTGCATCCGTTTGCATTCGGACTTCCGTTAAGTAACAATACCATTGAATCTTCCTCCTTCTTTGACCTGCGACACTCGGTCGCATTCGCCGTTCCCCCGCGCTTCCGGGCTTTCGGTTCAAATGCAGCTTGTGACATTTGGCCACATTCGCCCTTTCCCGGGCTTCCGGGCTTTAATACATGCGTAAAAGCAGTTACAGTTTATCGTACTTTGTACTGACTCCCCTACTCTTATCCACAGGGTACTTCTTCTCGTTTTTGTCGATTTTGTCATTCAGGATTTCGCAAATATCAAATCCTTCCTTCTGAGCCAACTGAATGCAGTAATTCATGACATCCGCCAGCTCTTCCTGCAACGCTTTCTTATCCGTGCAAGGTCCCCATTGAAAACATTCAAGGAGTTCTCCCGCTTCATATCCATCCTTCATCCCCGCCTGTTATGGCAAGGCTGAGCAATGTATCGTATTTTTCAACATCTTCGCCTTCAATCATCTGTAATAGCTTTGCGGTTTCAGTGTTTTCCGGCATTTCGTCGTTCGGCCCGAGTTCCATATCCGGTTCCTCTCCGCAATACGGGCAGACAATCGCGGGCGCGATCCTCAGGTCAAGAAAGCGGCTACCGCACTCTGTGCACTCATAAAAACCGCATTTTTCGGTTCCGTCAGGTACATAATACATGTTTTGTTTCCTCTTCATTCGTCTATTTTTTGTAGGATTTCGTTTGGATTCGGCCCGGTTGTCACCGGGGACGGTTCTTTCTGACAATGTTGTCAACAAGAACCGTCCCCACTGACAACATCGCCGATCAGCACAGCCCTGCAAGGCGAACCGTCTGCTCCCGAAAGGTTTAACGGCGCCGCATTTAACAAATAAACACCTTCCGGGACCGCTGCGAGCCGGATTCCTTCAAGTAAGACAGTACCTGCCGAAAGCAATGCGAGATGTACCGCCATCGGCGCATTTTCCGGACCTACGGTCTGTGATTCATTGCCAAGCAGCAGTATTCCGGCAGCGGCAAATGCTTTTGCGGCTTCCAAAGAGACTTCTGCGTCTCCCTTGATAAGTATCCTCTTTCCCGCCTCGTGATCAAGTACTTCCGCTTTTTTCAGTATTTCTGCGGCATCTTCGCCGGTAACGCTCCCCGCGTGTTCCGCCACATAAGCCTTTCCAACAAACGCATCAAGGCTAACCTTATCCACGGTTTTCCCGTCTTTTAAGAAATGAAACGGCGCATCCACATGCGTGCCGTTGTGGGCGCACATGCTGAACGCCGTGAGATTATATAAGTCGCCGTTTTCCATTGAACTTAACAGCTTCTTTTCAGGTGCGGGATCGCCGGGGTATACGCGGCAGCCGAAAACTTCCTGCGAAATATCATAGATCATCATCGTTAATTCTCCGTTTCAGAACCGATCATCGAAAGATGCTTTTTAATACCTTCTTTGAAGCATATGCAGCCCTTTGCAAATCTCTACAGCTTGCAAACAAGATGGACAGCGCTCCGACCTCGAGCCGGTTTTCTTCAGTTATTTCAGTAAGATTGACCATGAAACCCTCTTTTTGAATAATGATTCTCGTGTGGCATGGGATATTTCACACCATTAAAATACGCCTCAAGCGCCGCTTTGTGATCTTCCGCAAAAACTTCGGGAAGTTCGTCTTTCCCGAAAAAACGCAGTTCAAAAGATTCTTCGTCGATCCTCGGCTCACCGCTGATAATTTCCGCAGTATACACCGCTGAAATGACATGGGCTTGGTCTCCGTTGCTCCATACCATGTCATGGTTGTGAAAGATTCCGACGAAACCGGTAAGCTTGACCTTAAGCCCTGTTTCTTCGCGTATTTCACGAATTGCAGCCTCCTCATATGTTTCATTCATCTCAAGAAGTCCGCCTATCAGCCCCCACTTATTATTGTCGGAACGGCGCTGAAAAAGGATCTTATCATCGCGTGTTATTATGGCGCCAGCGCAGTTTAATATTATCTTTCTGTGCCCTATCAAAGGACGCAGCTCGTGAATATAGTCCATGTTGGCCTCCGTGATCCCGTTTTATCCATACTAGTGCAATTATATCAGACTCTGCCCTTTTTTTCACTAAAAATACTTAAACCCGAAAATGAGCTCTCATAAACGCGAAAAACCGGGGACGGTTCTCTCTGACAACATTGTCAAAAAGAACCGTCCCCGGTGACATCTTCATTCCTGATCATACATATCTCCTTAAATCTACGGCCCGGTGTAAACAGGGCAAAACACACAGCTCCGTAAACATGCGACGTATTAAAGAAGCCCTACAACAACTTCTTAAGCTCTTTAATATATTTATCCGATTCCTTCGTTATGGTCTTCAGCAGTTTGAGCTCATGCTGATCAATCTTGTCGTCATCTTTTTTTGCTGCATGTTCACACAGTTTCAGGAAGTTTTCAACCTGCATTATCTGGTTTTGTATCTGCAAATCCAGAAACACATTTCTCTCATACGAACCTTTAGCTTTCATATTTTGGTCTCCCCTATTTTTATTGACATCTGATCGCCGATAGAATAATAATATCATTGATGGATTTCTACTTCAAGTAAGAAAGGACCAACTTTGATGGACAGTATCAGAAATGGAATCTGGGAAGTAATAAAACGGCTGCACTAAAAAGAGGTGCTGTTATCGCGTCGTTTCTATCGATAGGCCTTATCGCTGACGGTATTCACCTTCTGATCTCGCTTTTCTTCTGACATTCATTCCCGTTCAATACGAGCCGGTTTGTATACTATACCGGCGTTTACACCCATTTGGTGTACAAACCCCTTCCCTGCCTGCAAAAAAGCACAGTTCCTGTCCTGTTGCGGGGTCGGTCGCTATGCATAACTTCCTTGACTGTAAAAAGGACGAGCCTCCCATGCTATCATGAGAGGCCCGTCCTGTTAGCAAATTCTTCAGTTTTCAAGCATATTTCCGTCCATCCCTGATTATCTTGATTATGAAGAAGATCGAGGTCAGGACCATCATCGCTGTTCCTGTGATCATGATACCGCTTGCTGCCTTGCGAGCAGTGTACAGCAGTACGGTGCCGATAAACGACATAAGTCCGAAGATCAGTGTGATCACGCAAACCATTGCAGCTGCGTCTCTGTAGAGGATTGGGCCATTTTTCTCCGTGATCGTTACAGGTATGTTCCAGATGGAAACCGGCGCAAGGAGTACAAAGGAATCCATCATCGCGTTAGCAACCAGAAATACAATGGGCAGACCAAGGTTTTCCCAGGCTGATGCATACTCAAGAGGCTGGCCGGCATCATCAAACTTTATGGGTATCTCTCCTCCCGAAGTCGCAGCAAACACGATCCCTACTACTACCGCCGATACAGAAAACACCGCAGCCACTGTAAGTATTATAATGTGTAAAGTGTTGATATATGCTCTCATTTTCATATTACTTAACCTCCATGCTGCGAGTGAAACGAGCAGCTAATGGTTGCATTTGTGCGAGGATTACGCAGCACAAATGCGCTGTTTGAAAGTTTACTTTCAAACTTAACCTCCATGCTGCGAGCACAGCGAGCAGCTAATGGTTGCATTTGTGCGAGCCCCCCCGCCCGGGAACCGTCAGACATCTAAATCCGGCGGCACATCTATGTCCTCTCCGACATACTTTCCGTTCTTCTTGCGCTGTTTCACGCACTCCGTAAGCAGATACTCGATCTGGCCGTTCACCGACCTGAAATCGTCCTCAGCCCACTTTGCAAGCGCATTATACAGTTGTTCGTTAAGCCTTAAAGGCACTTGTTTCTTTTCTGCCATTAAACATCACTTTCCTGTCTTAATAAAGGCTTCCGGAATTAACGACCGGCTGTGCATCATGATTACCGCAAAGGACTACGAGCAGGTTCGATACCATCGCAGCCTTGCGCTCTTCATCAAGATTTACAACATTGTTCTCGTTCAGTCTTTCAAGGGCAAGCTCCACCATGCCCACAGCACCGTCAACGATCATCTTTCTTGCATCGATGATGGCCGATGCCTGCTGACGCTGAAGCATTGCCGCTGCGATTTCGGGCGCGTACGCAAGGTATGTGATCCTCGACTCGATTATCTCGATACCGGCGGACTCAACGCGTCCCTGGATTTCTTCTTTGATACGCTTTGCAACGATCTCGCTCGAGCCGCGGAGTGAACCTTCATCTGCCTGGCCGTCGCCTGTTGTATCCACATTCTGCGCTACATCATACGGGTAGATCCTTACGATATTGCGGAGCGCCGAGTCGCACTGGAGCGAAAGGAATTCCTTGTAGTTTTCAACATTAAACACTGCCTTTGCGGTATCAACAATCCTCCATGTTACTGCGATGCCAATCTCCACGGGGTTTCCGAGACAGTCATTGATCTTCTGCCTTGTGTTGTTGAGTGTCATGACCTTTAACGAAAGCTTCTTTGAAGGCATCTCGATGCTCGTTGCAACACCGGAGATATTGATGGTGTTGTTGCTCTGCACATCACCACTCTGGTTGAGCCTTGTGTTGGCTGCGGGGTTAACAGCGGTAACAAAAGGGTTCACCCAGTAAAAGCCGTCGCCTTTAAGCGTTCCGATGTACTTACCGAAAAGCGTGAGTACCAGCGCTTCCTGCGGTTTCAGCACCTTAAGGCCTATGTAGAGGATGGAGCCAAGGCTCATATACACTGTACAGATAACAAAGAGCACTATGTACAGCGCACCCTCTTCAAGCTTCATAGCCGTAAAGACCATGCCGCCGATTGCAGCAAGCTGCGACAGGATGATAAGGAACATCGCAAGCATACCGTTTTGATTTACTTTTAAGATTTTCTCTTCCATGACTTTTCTCCTTCTCTGAGAATGGACTCCCCCCCTCATGACCGGATCTTCGCGTCTGGTCACCGCGTCACGTCCTTCGCGTCCGATCCGATCCCAAGGGTTGTGTGTTCTTGATATCACAATGATATCATATAGATTTCTGTTTGTCAACATGATTTCTTAAGACACAAAAACGCGAAAAAACTGCTAAAGCAGGCATGACAAACACAAAAAAAACCATTCATTGCGCACCGATCCCATGCAGGGCACACAAAGCGCAGGCATGGGCGCACAAAACAAAACAGCAAAGGAATTGTTCCCTTGCTGTTAAGGTTACTGCCCTTTGCTGTTCCTGTGATCATTTCTTTTATTTTTTCCCTGCCGTGCTGCAACCATATCAAAAGACAGTTCTCCGGCCTTTCCCAAGGCGTCTCAGATCGCCCTTACAACTTCTTCCCTTACTTGGTCCATCCGCTTGTCGGCGATACCGAAATTCATGGACTTGTAGCTCCATGCGGCGTGTCCGATATTGTACTTATTCAGGCAGGCGCAGATGTCAATGTACCACTTTTTCGCATCTTCGGGCGTTGCGTTCTCGATAACGCCGAATTCACCGCAATACACCGCAACATCGCGCTCTTCTGCAATCCTTACGGCTTTTTGAAGGATATTATCAAAATACTCCCTGCCAAGCGCATCCCCGTCAGACTTTCCTTCGGGCTTTATAAAACTGCCGAACCCCGGAAGCATGGTGCGCATTATGTTCTCGTACTCACCGTAGCTTGTCTCATACGCTATCCTGAAGGCCGGATCCATTTCCTTTACCCAGTATGCGCCCTGATGCGTGAAAGGGAACGGATCATAGCAGTGGAAATTATAGACCACATTCCCGTCAAGCGGGAGCGGAAGGTCAGGAAGCGCATCAATGCTGTTGTTGTAATAGCCGCCAAGCAGGATTTTCGTAACGGGCGCCGTCTTCCTGATCCGCTTTATGCACTCTGTCGAGATCGCGTTCCACCTGTCGGAATACTCCTTTGAAGTCACCTCGTTCAAAAGCTCGAAAGCCACTCTGTCACTGTACTTTCCGTATCTTTTTGCAAGCTCTTCCCACATCTTATAGAAGCGCTCCTGCAAAGCCGGATCGTCAAAAAAACCGGACTCATTGTAGCCCAGATCAAAGCTGTAACCATAGGTCTTATGCACGTCAAGTACCATGTTAAGGCCGTACTTTCCGCACCATCCGACAGCCTTGTCGATATATCCGAAGCCGTCTTCAAGGTAGTTCCCGGCTTTGTCCTGGATAAGCTCGTAATCTATCGGCACGCGGACATGGTCCATACCCCAGTTCTTTATAATTTCTATGTCCTTTTCAACAATAAAGGTGTCATACCGTTCCTTTGTGTGATCGCACTGCGAGAGCCATCCTCCGAGGTTGACTCCGTACATGTACCCTTCAAAGATCTTCATTTCCGCATTCCTTTCCGTCTCTGAAATATTGTTTTTACCCTTCCCAGCTTGTTTTTACATAAATGTCGACAGGGAAGACCGCCGGCAGCACCGCATCGCCGGTCGCAGCCCGCATGGCTAAAAGCCTTTCCGCCGCACCGCCGGCCGCAGCCCACTTTGTCGCAAGCCCCTTCTCCACTTCGTCCGCAATATCAGCAGGCGCGGTAAAAGCCGCCACAGGAAGCCCGGTCTTTTCGCTCACTTCCTCTGCAAATTCAATAGAATCAAGCACTGTTTCCGCTGTTGTCTCCGCCTTAAGATGCGAATTGTTGATGAGCGCCGTCGCCTTAAGCCTCGATACACTCTCTATCTCCCTTAAGACCTCAATGGCGTCATCCGCCGTCGCAGTCAGGTTTCTGTATTTGTTTATCACATAATACATTTCATAGTCAAGCTCTGCGATCCTGCCTGTGAAGCGCCCAAGGACCGTCGCGCCGACATCATCCCCGCCAACATCTAATATCACGGTCGCATCCGTATCGAATATCCCGTTGATATCCGCAGGCAGCGAAGGAATGTCCACATTGGTATGCGCATAGACCGGAGCGATAACTTTAACGTCATACTCTTTAAGAAGCCCCGCGTAATCTGAAGAACGAAAGTACGGGTTGACAAGGTCGAGATCGACAAGTATGACCTTTCTGCCTTCTTTTGCCTTGCCAAGCGCAAGGTTTACGGCCAGATTCGTCTTGCCGACACCGTAATGTCCGCAGATCAGGTTAAATCTTTTATCAAGCATGATCGTCTCCGTCCCGTACCGCCCCAAAAAGGCCGTCATACGTTAAAAATCGTTCTTTATCCTGTCCCAGGAGTACTCTGTCCCGGTGCATCTTGGAACAGGCCCGTCGTGATATCCGCCTGTGGTGATAGTCCTTGTGGTCTCTATGAAATCAGTGGTCACATTGAAGTACTTGTAGCCGATATAGTGTGAATCGCCGCCCACAGGGTCATCCCATGTAACATCCATCTCGTACCAGTCGTCTGTGTTGTAAACGGCGTCCGGATCGCTGTAATCGACAGGTTCGCCGTAATTGATGATATTCCACGCATGGCGCTCACGCTTGATGTTGCCGTACCTGATCTCGCACTGCACTCCGAGCCTGTCGCAGCACCATTTCATCGCCAGCGTATAACTCATGCATACAGGTGTATAGTCTTCCGAAAGCGATCCCGCCATTGTCTGTGACATATCGGAATTCTTGTATTGCTTCTTCTGGATCAGGTAATCATGGATCTCTTTGACACGCTGCAGTCTTGTGGCATTTTCCACGCTTCCGTACTTTGATACTATGCGGTCGGTTAACTCGACCAGGGAATGCTCACACTCATTCAGAAGCCTTTCACAGAATTCCCTGTCCCGAAGATTAAGTCTTATCCATGATGTGGTAAAGGTGTAGCCTCCGTCGATCTGGAGCAGTTCCGGATTGTCGTCGTCAAGCGAAGCCACTACCTGGAGCATGATATCTTTATCAAGCGTAAGATCGGAAATGTCAACCTCTGGCTCATAAGTTATGCATGCCCTGTAAAGACGCTGATACAACAGAGTATAATTATTGCCTTTTCCAAGCTTTCCGTCAAGCTTTTTGAAATAATTATACCCGAATTTATCCTTGTATTCATCAAGCTCCTCATCCGAGATGAACCGGTAGACATAGTTCTTTACGGGGCCTTTTTCTCCTGTCGTCTCATCAAAGAAATATGCTTTTATCGTATAGGTATTTCCGACAGAAGCCTGAAACTCAAGCTTCCCTTCGGTATTCTCAGCAAATTCCGCATTCCCGAATGCCGTAAAGAGCTTAAACCCGGGCTCTTCTGAAAAAGTAACCGTCACCTGTTCGGAGCCGTCGATCATGTAGGTGCCGGGCTTGCGGTCTCCAAAAGGTTCGGGCGTCATTCCGCCATACGGTCTTACGGCTCCTTTTATGCGGAACTCGCGCTCCGGCGTTTTGTTGTTTTCCTTGACGGATGCCAAACGGACAAGGATTATGTAGCCTTCTCCCTCTTTATAGTCCTTATACTCTTTATAGGCGACCTTAACGGTCTTTTTTTCACCAACCTTCTTCCAGCTGACGTATCCGTCGGTGCCTTTTTTCGCGGTATCGTCGATCTTAAGGATGAGATCCTTTATCCCTTCGCTTTCCCACGAATATTTTTCTACGATGGCAACTTCATAATCAACATACCAATTGTTTTTGATCAAAAGACCGCCGGTGTCATCGCCGCCTTTTAAGAACTTAACTTCTATACCGCCTTCACCAAAGACAGGCAGCTCCGTCTTATCAAGATAAACAAATGTACTCTTTGAGCTCTGGGACTTTTCGGTAGCCGCAGTACGTACCTCTATCACGGCATCCTCATAAGGGGTAAACAGACCGTCACCCTTAAGCCCTTTGATCCCGCTTATCGGGACAAAAGCCTTGCCTTCCGCAGGTGTCTGCCATGCACCTGTCTCACCTTCCGTTGTCACACGGTATTCCATGCCCTTTTTGATCGCGATGGTGCTCTTTGCACCGTCAACCTTCACATTCGGGGCATTTGCCTGTTTCTTTACCTTTACCTTTACGATCTTGCTTAAAGGGCTTTCACCGTCAGAATACGTAAAATAGAGCGTTGCGCCGGCATATCTGTAGAATTCGAGATCAAGCTTCCCTATTTTCTTAAAGTTCGCACCTGCTCCGGCTTTCCAGAGTATTTTTGAGACATCGGTCAATTCTTTGCCGTCGACCTTAAAGGCAAGATATCCCGTTTCGCCGTTAACGCCCGGAATATCGGCATACATCGCGGCGAGCGTGCCTTTTTCGTCGTCTTTTCCGATAAATTTTACTTCAAGTTTTTTCTGCGCCGGAATATCCACCGTGCAGACCTCGGTATCATCTGCATGTACTTTAAGGCAGAGGACCATCGGCTTGGAGGTACTGATCGACGAGATATCGATAACATAATAATTACGCTCTTCTCCCTCCAGATTGCGCCACACAACGGCCCTTTTGCTTACAGGCACCATTTTCAGGTTATCTGTCGGTTTTCCCTTTTGTATTATGCAGTAGCACAGGGAACCCTCCCCGGGCTCACGGACATAGACATACTCCTGTTCGAAGTCAAATATGACATCTTCCTCCGAAACTGCGGCAAATACGCGTTTTGGAGCCAATAAAATGAGCAGCAGAAAAACAAGCCCTGCCGCCCATATCAATGATCTGTTATTCTTTTTTTCCGACCGGTAAACATTCGTCTTCATAGGCACTCCTTTGCCAAGATGATGTGTCAACATGTGCTCTGAGTGTGCTTACATCCCTGTAACGCACAAAAATACTCTTTTCCTGTTTATCGGCTTTTTTGTCAAAAACTTTAATCAGACGGAACCTTCCTGCGACTGATCGTCATCAACGGCCCCTTCTTCTTCCAAATCCCCGGAAACTTGGGTCTCGTCTCCCGTTCCGGATCCGGCATCCTCTGAAAAGTTTAAGATCTCGCCTTCGCTGTCGTCTGCGTCCGGATCTGCGTTTTCCTCGCTGTCAACCTTTGCGTTATATTCATTTATCTGGTTCCAGGTCGAACGGCGCTGTCTGTTTGCCGTCTCGGCTGCACGCTGGCTCATGGACTTGATGAACTTCTCGCGCCCCTGCGGATAATCCTTTAAGACCTTGTAAAGCAGCCACCCCATGACCGCTATCGAGATCACATAGAATACCGAAAGGATCAGCAGTTCCTGTGTTTCATTGACAAACTTTGCCGTAAGCACAGCACCGAGCGTTCCCCTTGCCGCTTCAAAGGCAAACATGCCGGCGCACGCGATAATGGCGCTCTGCTTCCTGTTTTCCTCAAGCCAGCATCTTATCATGTACATCGTGAGCAGTACGTAGAGCAGTGCTACAGCTATGAACTGCAGACCAAAGTTGAAATATGTGGTATCCGGCGCAACTATGGCGTTGTTCTGGAAACTCGCACGGCTGTTGTAAACCTCGGGATGCTCTTTTAATTCTTCGGTAAGGAATGTTCCCTTATTGATCTCGATAAGCGAAATGATATGAGTGAACAGCAGCGTAAGATATCTGAACACGCTTCCCATGGCATAGCCGCCCGCAATGGACAGTCCCTTGTGCAGTCCGAGCCCTGTCTTGTTCATGTAGAACAGGATATAGAACCTTACGCCGAGATCAACTCCCGCCGTCACAAGCGCCATCAGAAGGAAACCGAGAAGCAGCGTCATAAAACGGTCTGTCCCCGTCAGCGCGCTGATCCCCGTAAGTGCGCAGATGATGTTTGCTGCGGAAGGCGTAAGTACTGCGCCCACAAAGCCCATGATAAAGGCCATCATGGCTCCGCCCGCGTTGCCGCGCCATTTATACGAAACAATGACAGATGCGAGAAGTATCCCGATCACAATGACGAAAGCAAATACCGCGCCCGCGATAAGGGCAATCGACACCGTTCCGCTCTCCGCTTCGATCAATTCGATGGCTGTTGGTGTTGCTGAATTAGCTGTAAGAAGCATTTTTATCTCTCCGATCAGTTATATTGTTTTATATGCAAAGGATATCCTTAAGCCTGTTTTATGCGTCCCTTTACCCATGTGACCGCAAGATCGATCCACACGCTGTCTTCGGGCACGATCTGCCCGTCGTAGACGGATGTCAGTTCATTGCAGAGCGAAAGCCCGTGTCCGCCCTTTTCAAAGAGGTGGAATTCACAGGGAATATTGTGTTTTCTGAGTGCGAGAACATAATTGATCGAGTTTTCCGCAGGAACCGCACCGTCTTCAAAGGTATGGAAAAGGAAGGCCGGAACCGTATTTGCAGTCACGCGCCTTTCAAGCGCAAGGGATCCGATGCGCTCCTTTGAAGCATCCTTCCCGCAAACATTGTCTCTTGAACCCTCATGCGTAAACTCGAGAGTAGTGACCACAGGATACCCGAGCACCGCACCGTCCGGCTTCCAGGGAGCCGCATTCGGGCCAAGTCCCATTGTGCTGTTATAAGCGGCAAATTCCTCATAAAAAGCGGGATCGTCCCACATAGTTGCAAGCGAGCAGGCAAGATGTCCGCCTGCGGAGAAACCGCAGACAAATATGCCGTTCTCAAGGACATTCCACTCTCTTGCGTGTTCCCTTGCGATAACAACGGCATGGGCCAGTTCTCTCGCGGATGCGGGCCACATTGCAGGGGCGACGCTGTAATCAAGCACGGCGGCGTGGAACCCCGCTGCAAGGAACTGCATCGCAACAGGCTCCGCTTCCCTTTGCGACTTATATGCGTAGGCTCCGCCGGGACAGACGATAACCAGCGGACGTGCTTTTATGGATGTCATCTCATCCGTGGTGTCGAGCACATAATAATTCACGGAAGGCTTAAACGCAGGATCCGTGCCGTCTTTCAGGTTAAGCCCGATCTCAAAATGTTCGTATCTCATTCTATCCTCCATGCAAGGCGTATTCTGTAAGGCAGCACACGAAAGATCCGCAGAAGCGGTTCCCGGTTCCTCTTACTTTACGCCGTATTTTTCTCTTAAAAGCTGCTCCCTCATCTGCATTTCCTCAAAGAACTCCTCAGAGAACATGCGTCTGCAGCCCGCTCCCATGATTATGACCTGTTCCGTAAGGTCCGATGTCACAACGCATATATCGAATTCCGATGCCTTAAGATGCGCAAACCTCTCTATATAGCGGTCTGCCGTTTCAGCAGTCTTTGTAAAGACTATGTCCGTGTTGTTCATCTTAACGGTCTCTGCCGGATGGTTTTCCACGCGGTAGGCGTCAAACACGACAGCAACAGGGAACCCTGCCGTTCCCGCATAATTCGATATCCTTTCAAGCAGCTTGTTGCGCGCTGCCGAAAGATCGGTCTTTGCAAGCTCCGTAAGCGTATCGTCCGAGAAGAGCACATTATAGCCGTCAATAAGCATATACTGCTTCTTTGCGGGCTTTGCAGCGGATGCGGAAGTCCTTTTCTTTTCAAGCATTTCCCTTGCGCGCCTGCGCCTTGCGTTTGACTCCTGTTTTCTGTTTGAAGAGGAGGCACGGGCTATTATCTCGTCGATCTCTTCCGTCCCAAGGGCCGCTTCATCGGAAACCCTGCGTGAAAGCGCCTTTGAGGGAAGCTCGTCGGTATCGTCCGTGTCAAGTCCCGCTTCATGCATATATTCGCGCACTCTGTCCCATTCCACCGTAAAGCCTGCGCCGCCGGCACAGAATACCGAGGACGAAGGGTTATGGATGTCGCTGTCCGGGTTATAGCCCGATCTTGCCTTTATTTCCGCGCCGTTATGGCAGATATCGTATCCTCCGAAGGAAAAAGCTACGGTCCCTAGCCCTCTCGAATAAGCCGTCACCTCCGAAGCATAGCTCCTGAAGGTCGATACGGGGCCGCTTCCCGTAAGTAATGCCCGTCCGTTTTCGATCATCGGCTCGCCGCACTTGCCGGACATCCGCTCGATGTCCGTCATGGCACGTCCCGTATATTCCTGCGGTATCTCTATCCTGAAATCGTAAAAAGGCTCAAGCAATACGGATTCAGCCTGCATCAGTCCCTGGCGGACCGCCCTGTAAACAGCCTGCCTGAAATCACCGCCGACAGTATGTTTTTTATGGGCCCTGCCGCCAACAAGCTTAATGTTCACGTCTGTAAGGGGAGCCCCTGTGAGCACGCCTTTATGGGTCTTTTCGCCTATATGCGTCATGATGAGGCGCTGCCAGTTACGGTCCAGAATATCTTCGCTCAGTGCGCTTTCGCACGTTATCCCGCTGCCGCGCGGTCCGGGCACGAGCAGCAGATGCACCTCGGCGTAATGCCTTAACGGTTCGAAATGGCCAATCCCTTCAACAGGAGACATAATGGTCTCTTTGTATAGAACACTGCCTTCGTCAAAGGATACCTGCATCCCGAGCTTCTCTTCTATCAGGCTTTTCAGTATCTCGTCCTGGATATCGCCCATTGTGCCGAAGCTTATCTCTTTAAGCCTTTCGTTCCAGATAAGTGATATCTCCGGATTTTCCTCCTCAAGCGTCTTAAGAGCGGGCAGAACCGTCACGATATCGGTCCCTTCGGGAAGCACCAGCTTCCTTGAAAGTACCGGCACGAGCATGGGCTTTGGCCCCTCTTCCTCGCATCCGAGGACTTCTCCCGCAAAGGTGTTCTTTAAGCCCGTAAGGGCAACCGTCATACCTGTTGTTGCTTCCTGCAGCGTTTCAAACTTAACACCGTTATAAAGCCTTATGAGGCTTATCTTTTCGGGTTCAAGATCAGGGTCCCTGTGTGTTACGGTATCCCTTACTTTAAGGGTTCCTCCCGTTATCTTTGCAAAGGACAGGCGTTCGCCCTTTTCGTCATAGCGTATCTTGTAGATAAAAGCCCCAAATCCGCGTTTGCCGGCAGGGACGGGGAAGAATCTGCCAAGGCCCGTCAAGAGCTCCTCAACGCCCGTGTTTTTAAGCGCCGAGCCAAAGAATACCGGAGTGATCTTTCTTTGACCGATCAATTCCGATATCTCTTCGTCGGTTATCTTTTTCCCCTCGAGGTATCTTTCGGTAAGGTACTCGTCGTTTTCCGCCACAGACTCATAAAAGGTCCCGTCATAAGCCGAAAAATCCGTACATCCGCGGCTGATCCCGTCCTTAAGCTGCAGAACGGTCTCCTCCCTTGAAATCGTCATCCTGTCGGTTTTATTTACAAAAACAAAGCACGGAAGCTTATAACGGTCTATAAGCTTCCAGAGTGTCCTTGTATGTGCCTGTATCCCTTCGGTGCCGCTTATGACAAGGATGCAGCCGTCAAGCGCCTTTAAGCATCTTTCGGTCTCCGGCGCGAAATCCGCGTGTCCCGGAGTGTCTATAAGCGTAAAATCGATGTTTCCGGCGGTAAACAATGCCTGTTTTGAAAAGATGGTGATCCCTCTTTCGCGTTCAAGCGGAAAATTATCGAGAAAGGTGTCCTTATGGTCCACGCGCCCCATAGAGCGGATGGT
The DNA here is from genome assembly GCA_016280395.1 of Lachnospiraceae bacterium. Lineage (GTDB taxonomy): Bacteria > Bacillota > Clostridia > Lachnospirales > Lachnospiraceae > SZUA-448. The sequence continues at coordinate 30,957 of JAEEGQ010000092.1, forward strand.
CTTTGAGGCGTAGAGTATTCCCTCCGTGAGCGTTGTTTTGCCGGCATCAACATGGGCGATGATGCCGACAACAGCTCTCTTTCGGTTTTTCCCTGTATTATCTGCCATATCCGACCGTTACTTTTTTACTTTCACGATATACGTCATGTATGTACCGTCCGGACGGAACACGCTGCCGTTCTCATCTTTATCCTGATATACGATCTCGCCGAGGCTCCTTAACAGATCGTCGTTTACTTCCTGTGTCTTATACCAGTAGTTGTCGGCGGAATTGCGGACAAATCCTTCTTCGTTGGCTTCGCCCTTCCTCATTCCGTCATAACGCTCGGCAAGACCGACGATTATATAATCAAGATCGTACTTTGCGATAAGCTCTTCTACCTCTTCCTTAGACTCCGAGGTATAAATGGCCTTTACATCCTTCTGTCTTTCGGTGATGATCTCCGGCTTTGCGAAGTTCGCGGAGGATCTCCAGAGCCATTCATGTGTCTCCCAGCCGATAGGCGTGGTGCTTCCGGTAAGGACGGCGATACGGCCGTAATATGTATAACTGTAGCCGACTCCCTCAAGGATATGTACGGGCCCCTCAATATTTGTGTTGATCCATTCCGTCGCGCGTTCATCTTCGGGGTAATAATCTTTAACGAATGCCGTGCAGTCAAGACCCTTGTAGTTGTTGTGATCGTTATACTTGCCAAACCAGCTCTCCGTAGCGTCAAAGTAGTAACCGAAGGTGGTTATGAGCAGGAACAGTGTTATCCCGCCAAATACTATCTGGCGCTTGTGGTCGGCAAACCTTAAGAACCTTGCGATTATGTAAGGCATGCACATGCCGAACATGATGAATGCCTGGTATGTGAGCTTGAACATGGTATTTGCGCGCTTGTACGAACCGGAATAGATATCCTTGACATACACAAGCTCGGGCATCAGGATAAGACCGATCGCGCAAAGGCCTAAGGTCATGATGAACAGATCCGATATCTCGAGGGAATTGATCATCCTGTAAAGCCAGTCGAAGCCCGGATGATCGTCGCAGAATTTGCTTATGGACTCGCGGTTTATGTTCTTCTTCTTTTTATCGGCCGCGCTCTTATAACGCTTTCCGAGGCTCTTGTTCAGTCTTTTTATCATTGCCACAAGGAACGTGATGACAAC
>JAEEGQ010000093.1 GCA_016280395.1 Lachnospiraceae bacterium
ACCTTCAGTTCTTTGCCCTTGTATTCCTCAAGGTTCTCAACATAAGAAACGGAAAGCTGCGAAGCCGGGATAAATGCACGGATACCGCAAAGATATGCAATACATCCGCCCTTGACTGCTGCTGCCACCTTGACGGTGCTTACTGTCTTCTGGTCTTTAAGCTCTTTAAGCTTGTCCCAGGCAAGCTTGTCATCTGCTTTCTTAACGGAAAGCAGGATATTGCCCTCTTTGTTCTCGCGAAGGACCATTGCGGTGATAGTGTCGCCGGTTTTTACGTCATTTTTGATCGAAAATGCAGGGTTGTTGCTCATCTCAGCAGCTTTAACAATACCCTCTGCATAAGATCCGAGATCGACCGTTACTTCAGTTTCGCTGATGCCGATAACAGACCCGGTAACGATATCGCCTTCGGCATATTTGTGGAGCGACTTGTTGATCTCGTCATTGAATTCGCCCATAGAAACTGTTTCTTCTTTTACTTCTTCAGGCTTTGCTGTCTCTGCAGGTGCTGCCGTTACTGTTTCTGCCGGTGCTGCGGCTTCTGCGTTTGTCTCGTTCTGAAGTTTTACTGTGTTGTTTAATTCATCCATGTTTTTTCCCCTTTTTTATCCTATTGAATCAAGTATCATAGTCGTTAGATCTTTTGTAAGGTCAAGCTCATCGCCGGGCTTGAATTTACTGTTTTCCGAAATCGTTCTTATCTTTAATACCGGGCGCGTCGGAACACCGTTATTCTGTCTTATTACTATTCCGGTATCTCCGTTGTTTGTACTTACCGTTGTACCGATCGGATACGCAGCGACCGAATCTACAAAACTCCGGACGGCCTTCACGTCAAAGGCAAGTCCTGCCTGACTGACGATATAATCCATCGCTTCGTTTACCTTGCGTTTTTTATAAAAAATCCCGTAAACGATACTGTCAAATACATCGCAGATAGAAACGATCTTTGTTTCAAGTGATATCCTGTCGGCGGTAAGCCTGAACGGATATCCCGTCCCGTCAACCCGTTCATGATGCCCGATTATTACTTCTTTTGCATTTACCGGGATCCATGTCTCGCGCTCAACTACCGAATATCCGTAGATCACATGCCTCTTTAGTTCTTTGTCTGTAGCATCATCTACATGCCCGATCTCTATCTTTGAAAGATTGAACGGAATAAAGATCAAGCCGATATCATGGAGCAGTGCACCAATAGCCAGCCCTTTAAGCCGGTCTTCCTGCATTTTTGATTTAATGCCGACAAGCACCGAAAGCGCTGCAACATTGATGCAGTGGAGATAAAATCTCTCGCTCTTGTCACGGATTCGGGAAACATTATACAACACTTCAGGTTGTGACAAAACCTCAAGCATGATCTGTTCCGCTATCTTTGCAATTTCTTCGAGATCCGAATCAATTCCGTATGAGAACTTGTCTATCGTCGTCTTGACGATATCCTTGCACTGTCCGGAAATGATACTTTCCGTTGTCTGTTCGATCAGTTCTTTTTCATCAGGAGGAACGATATAGACATTTCTTATCCCGAGAGATTTTAACCTGGGACCCGAATTACTCTTAAGAACAGCACCTTCAGACATAAACAATGTGCCGTTGTTCAGATTGATATCTTTCGCCAGTATCTCTCCGCCTCTGATGGACTCGACAGACAGTTCCTGTGAGTTACTTTTTTCCATTTGTTGCGTGTTCCTTACGGAGTTTACTGTTTTCCTGCCTTGGCTTCTGCCAGCGTATTCTTCTCCTCATCCGACAGTAAAACAAAACTCTCCCCTTTTATTATCTCTTTAATATATGAATAGCAGCCCTCTCTGGTGTGAACCGATGAGAGAACAAAGCCATCATCTTCTGAATCCAGCATACAGAGCGAAAAACTCAGATGCCCGCCAAGGCCTTCAAATGCATCATATTTTCTGAACGCGCATTTCTGATATGTCTTTGCAACATTTTCATCCAGAAGCTTAAGATGTTTCTTTGCATCTTCGCTTGATACTTTTAACTTATCGATATCGGCAAGCCTTTTGGCAAGCTGTTCTTCGATGCTCTTGCCGTCTGCGCCGGTCATAAATGTCTTATATTTTGAATAAAGCCTGATCACAAGAACAAGCAATACCACAGCCAATACAAATGTAACGGCAAAGCAGATGGTTAAAGTCAATAATGCCTCGCTCTCTGTGAGAGCTTTTAATATTTTACCCATTTTTGTACTCCGTTCCGATCAATATCATACCTTTCTGAGCAGATCGTACAGTCTGTCGAGCTCGTCAGGTGAATAATAATCGATAACAATATTTCCCTTTTTTCCGTCTTTTTGATTGATAGTTACCTTGGTCCCCAAAGAACGCTTTAATTTTTCTTCCAGGTCCTTGATCTGTATCTGATCCAGACGATTTGCAGTAACTTCTTTGATCTGTTTTCTTTTAGGTGAAAGTTCGGATTTAACAAGCTTTTCTGTTTCACGTACCGTAAGACCTTCATCAAAAACCTTCATTGCGATCCTGTATTGAAGGTTAGGATCTTTTATTGCAAGAAGTGCTCTTGCATGCCCGTCTGTGATCATGTCTTCAACCACAAGCTGTCGTACCTTGGCATCAAGATTTAGTAGTCTGAGTTTGTTTGTTACGGCAACACGACTCTTGCACATTTTCTCAGCCACTTCATCTTGTTTGAGATGGTACTCTTTTATCAAGACGTTGTATGCCTCTGCTTCTTCAATGGGATTCAGATCTTTTCTCTGGATATTTTCAATAAGTGCTGCTTCAAAAAGCTGCTGATCCGTGAAATTCACGATGGCAACAGGGATATTGGTCACATTTGCGATCTTACATGCGCGCCATCTTCTTTCGCCTGCAACGATTATATAGCGGTCACCGAACTGTTGGACCACAATTGGTTCAATAAGCCCATGTTCTTTTATAGATGCCGCAAGCTCCTGAAGGCTGTCATCATCAAATTTCTTCCTGGGCTGCTTTGGATTTGGATCTATAAGATTGATATTCAGCTTTAATGTTTCACGTGAAACATCAGTGCTGTTTGGCAGTTCGCCTAATGATTCGCCTGGTATCAGTGCATCCAGTCCTTTCCCAAGCCCACGTTTAACAACCGTCTTACCGTATGCGGGAGCCGCTTCTTTAACTGCACTTTTGGTTTTATCTGTGTCTTTTTTAGCGAAGTTCGCCGGCTTAAAATCTTTTGCTGTTGCTCTGCCCTGTGACTTTATGATTTCTTTGCTTTTAGGTTCGCTTTTCTTTGCCATTGTATAACTCCTACCGCAAACTGATCATTTCTTTTTTGTGATATATGTTGAAAGCTTAATGGTCTTGTGATCTTTGTTCATCACTTCTTCTGCAAGATTTCGGTAAGCTTCACAGCCAATACACTTCGGATCGTATAAATTGATAGGAAGGCCATGGCTTGGAGCTTCGGCAAGTCTTACGTTTCTCGGTATGATAGATTTATAAACCTTCTTTGCAAGATATGAATTAACCGATTCAACAACCTGGGCAGAAAGATTTGTCCTTGCATCATACATAGTAAATACTATTCCTTCGATCTCAAGAGAAGGATTGAGTCTTTGCTTTACCAGATCAATTGTATGCAGCAGCTGTGAAAGGCCCTCAAGTGCATAGAATTCGCATTGTATCGGAACAAGGACCGCATCGGCTGTAGTCATTGCATTAACTGTCAGCATACTGAGAGAAGGAGGACAGTCTATGATTATATAATCAAAGAAAGCCTTTACATCTGCTATTGCTTTTTTCAGAATGAATTCTTTTTCTTCTATACCGATAAGTTCGATCTCAGCCCCGGCAAGGTTTACATCCGACGGAAGAACAAACAGATTGTTGATTATGCTTTCCGTCATACACTGGCTTACCGAACATTCCCCGAGCAGTAACTGGTAAGTTGTGTTTGTAAGATTATCTTTATCTATACCAAGACCGCTTGTTGTGTTTCCCTGAGGATCGATATCTACCGTCAGTACCTTCATGCCCTGCTCGGCAAGGCATGCCGACAGATTGATTGCGGTAGTTGTTTTTCCCACGCCACCTTTTTGATTTGCTATTGCGATTGTTTTCCCCATGTTTACCTCACAGATTGGATCGACAGTACTTTACACGATTTTTGTTGTCGTGTTGCATGAGGTATCCGATCCTTTATACGTCACGCCTCATTTATCGAATCGTATGTTTCACGTGAAACATCATCCTGTTTATACTATAAAGGTTTCACGTGAAACATGCAACCATTAATCATATGTTTCTTTGGAAATCTATCATTATATAAATTTGTTTATACGGCCAAGCTCTAAAATATGTTTTACGTGAAACATACAACCATGCCCGGATGATACAGAAATCAATTTCACTTTAAAACTACCTCTCAGCTTGTTGCTTACAAAATGTTTCACGTGGAACATCCGGATGTAAATCCGTTGTTCCACCAACTAAATCTAAAAGAAGCTTTCCAAGCAATTAGTCGCACCAAAAATGTTTCACGTGAAACATCAGTCCGGATCAACATATCCATTTTTTACAGCGAAGACTGCAGCCTGGATCCTGTCCTCAACATTAATCTTCTTAAAAAGATTAGTCATGTGGTTTTTTACAGTTTTTTCCTTAATGTTAAGGTTTGAAGCAATTTCCTTATTATACAGCCCTTTACTTACCATTACGAGGATCTCCATTTCTCTCCTGGTAAGTAATTGCTCGTCCGGATCGTGCTTCTTTCCTGCCTTGTCGATCATATCCTTCAAAGAAGGGATCAAAACCGGTTCTATGTATTGTCCGCCTTCAAGTACGACCTTCAGGGCTTTTTCAAGCGTGGAAAACCCGGAAGTTTTCAAGACAAATCCTGAAATACCGGTCTTATATATTCTATAGAGAAAGTCTGTATCTCGTGTTTCACCAAGCATTATTACAAGGCATTCAGGGAAGCGTTCGTGGATCTTTTTTAGTACAGCTTCACCATTTCCGGAAAAAAAGGCATCCAATATAACAACATTTGCTTTAATATCATGCAGTGCGGAAAATAACTCCTTTTCATCGGGACACATCCCACAAACACAGTAATCATGGTTTTTTTCAAGTAAAGGCCCCAGTGCATCCATAAAAAGCTGGTGTCTGTCAGCCAGAATAATATTCTTTATCATATGCTGCTTATAATCCCGATATAATCTCGTTTAATTTGGTTATTGCCAAAGAAAGCTCAACTCTGGCTCTTTCCGGATCGAACCCTGTAACTCTCGACGCAAGCTCAAGCGCGTCAATACATGACGAAAGCCTGCGCTTTAAGGTTCTTTTCTCCTTTTCGCTAAACACATCCGAATTGTTATCCTGTGTTTCGGCAGTTCCTGATGTTTCTGCAGTTGATATGCTTACATCATCAGCCTCGTTTTCTATGGTGTTTTCCTGTCCGCCTTCTTCGTTAGAAAGCCTGAACATAAGCTTTCTTGCATTATGTATGGCTTTTCGCTTTATTTCTGTCTCTGCGGTTTTATCATCAAGCTTTTTACCTGCTTCTTCTTTTTCGCAGATCCTTTTTCTTATCTCATCGGCTTCGGCATCAAATACATTCGCCGATGAAACATGAAAAAGCTTACGGTTAGGGTCTGTCCCGGCTTCGATCTCTTTTAACTTCAGCCTGTCTTCCGATAATGAAGAATCAAGATTCAGGCGCTCAAGTTTTAACGAGCGGAGAGTGTCGCTAATCTCGAGATAGATATCATCGAGGATCTTAGCATCATCTTCAGTTTGTGCCGTTTTCTTTTTAGCCAAGAAGAACACCTCCGTAAACACACTTTCCCAAAATTTAATGATACACAACTTGATGTCGTTTGAAAAGGCTTTTTCTAACAAAAATTAAAAATAATAAATATTTTTTTACAATGGCTTGGAAAATGCTTTTCCCCCGCCTCTTGGGTATTTTTCAGGTGTTTTGCTGACCTTTCTGCAAAGAACAAAAGTCCTGTCAGCTCCGAAAAGATCAATGTTCTTAAGCTCACCGCTGCATCCGAGCGTTTTTAACGCATTTTGTGCACTTTCAAATTCCTCGGCTGCTTTTTGTGATTTATATGCGATAAAAAGACCGCCTTTTTTTACAAAGGGGATGCATAATTCAGAAAGGCTCGGAAGTGCGGCTACTGCCCTTGAAACGCAGGTATCGTACATCTCGCGGTATTCAGGCTTCCTGCCGATCTCCTCGGCGCGTGCATGTATGGCTGTAATGTCCTTTAATCCAAGTTCCCTGATAACTTCGTTTAAGAATACAACACGCTTGTTAAGCGAATCAACAAGCAGTACTTTAAGTCCGGGAAACATGATCTTGAGCGGAATGCCGGGGAAACCGGCTCCCGTCCCGATATCGCACAGCATACCTTCTTTGTTTTCGATAAGAGAAGAACCAAGGCAGCTGTCTATGAAATGTTTCACGATAACTTCTTCGAAGTCTGTTATTGCCGTAAGATTGAACTTTTCGTTCCATTCGACCAAAAGCCCGTAATACTTTAAAAATTGTTCCGACTGTTCGCGTGTTATCTCAAAACCCGCCTCACTGAATCTTTCAATTATGTGTTCTGTCTGCATTTTTCTTTTGCTCCAAATAAACAAGCAGGACCGAAATGTCCGCCGGAGAAACGCCGGATATCCTTGCAGCCTGTCCGACACTTTCCGGACGGATCTTTGAAAGCTTCTGCGTAGCTTCAAGACGGAGAGAAGATATATCGGAATAATCGATATCGTCCGGGATCCGCTTTGATTCTAGCTTCTTAAACTGCTCTACCTGTGCGTTCTGTCTCTTTATATAACCTTCATATTTTAGATTTATCTCGACCTGCTCACTGACATCATAAGGAATATCAATATTATCAGGATCTATCTCATGTATGTCGCTGTATTTAAGCTCCGAACGCCTCAGAAGATCCGCAAGTGAGATGCCGGAATTAAGCGGTGTTGAATTATGCGCCGTCAAAAAGTCATTTATGCGTTTTGACGCGCCGACATGGATCGAAGCAAGCCTTTCTGTTTCCTGACGGATCATTTCCTGCTTTCTTACGACCTTTTCATACCTTTCGTCTGAAAGAAGCCCTACGTCATGTCCGTATTTCGACAGGCGCAGATCCGCATTGTCCTGGCGCAGGAGCAGTCTGTACTCGGCGCGTGAAGTCATCATCCTGTAAGGCTCGTTAGTTTCTTTCGTCACAAGATCGTCTATAAGCACGCCTATGTAGGCATCCGACCTCTTTAATACAAGCGGCTCTTTTGATTTAAGCTTCATTGCGGCATTTATCCCGGCTATGATGCCCTGGACTGCAGCTTCCTCATATCCTGAGCTTCCGTTTGCCTGTCCGGCACTGAAAAACCCGCCGATCCGCTTAAATTCGAGGCTTGCCTTCAACTGCATGGGATTAATGCAGTCATATTCGATGGCATACGCATTTCTGACGATATGCGCATGCTCAAGCCCCGGGAGTGTACGATACATGCGTATCTGCACATCCTCCGGCATGCTGCTCGACATGCCCGAAAGGTACATTTCATTTGTATAATTACCTTCTGGTTCAATAAATATCTGGTGTCTTTCCTTATCGGCGAACCTTATTACCTTGTCCTCTATAGACGGACAATAGCGTGGTCCGGTCCCCTTTATGCTTTTGTTAAAGAGAGGAGAGCGGTCGATATTCTCGCGGATGATCCTGTGAGTCTCCTCGTTTGTGTATGTAAGCCAGCATGAAACCTGGTCTTTCTGCAGTTTTTCCGGATCGTTTTCAAAGGAGAACGGCACGATCTTCGCATCACCCGGCTGTTCCTCCATTTTTGAAAAGTCGATGGTCCTTTTGTCAACACGCGCAGGTGTTCCGGTCTTAAAGCGGAATATCTCTATGCCAAGCTTTATAAGAGATTCCGTCAGATGATTCGCGGACGGAAGCCCGTTCGGTCCTGTAAACTGCTCCGTTTCTCCGTAAATACAGCGGGATTTAAGGTAAACCCCCGTACAAAGGACAGCGCATCTGCAGGGATATATCCCGCCGCTCAGAGTCTTCACGCCGATAACATGCTCCTCACCGGCAGCATTTACCTCCGTTCCTTCCCACTCTTTAGGGTCATAGCTCTTATTTGTAATGATCTCTGTGATCTCGGCCTGCTTTAGGGTAAGATTGTCAGTATTTTCAAGCACTTTTCGCATTGCCTGGCTGTATTCCCTTTTATCGGCCTGCGCCCTTAAGGAGTGCACGGCAGGACCCTTGGATTCATTGAGCATCCTGCTCTGAATAAAGGTTTTATCGATATTTCTGCCCATTTCACCGCCAAGGGCATCAAGTTCCCTTACAAGATGTCCTTTGGATGTTCCGCCGATATTCGGATTACAGGGCATCATTGCAATACTGTCCATGGCAACGGTAAAAACGATGGTTTTCATCCCAAGGCGCGCGAGTGCAAGCGCAGCCTCGCACCCGGCGTGGCCTGCGCCTATAACGGCAGCATCATATGATTCATAAAAAAAAGCCATATCTTACCTTACTTTCCCATGCAGAATTTCTCAAAAATCCTGTTAACAAGGTCTTCGTCGGGTGTTTCACCGATGATGAGTCCCAAGGTGTCATACGCGGCATTCAGGTCTATTGTGATAAAATCCTCGGACATGCCGCTGTCTAAAGAGTTTTTTGCAGCTTTAAGCGATTCAAGCGATTCACAGAGCAGATTTTTATGTCGTTCGTTTGTGACGAAAACGGGCTCGTTTTCAAGGATATTCCCCTTGAAGAACATTTCTTTTATGCGCTCGCAAAGCATGTTCATGCCTGTTTTGTTCTTAGCTGAGATCTCGATCGCATCAATTCCCGTCTCTCGTGCAAAATCCGCAGCGGAAATGCTGCCTTCCACGTCATTTTTGTTGATGAGTACGATAAGATTTTTATCCACATAAGACCTGACGGATTCGATCTCTTGTCCACTTAATTCCCCGGTCCCGTCGATAAGATAGAGGATAAGGTCGGCATTTTCGGACTTTTTCCTTGCCCTTTCAACTCCGATCTTTTCCACAGGGTCATCTGTTTCTCGTAACCCTGCGGTATCGGTGATGTTAAGTACGATCCCTCCAAAGGAGACGGGTATCTCGAGCAGATCTCTTGTCGTTCCTGCGATATCGGTGACGATTGCCCGCTCCTCACCTGCAAAATTATTAAGAAGTGTGGATTTTCCAACGTTTGGCCGCCCCAGGATAACGGTATCTATGCCTTCTTTTATGATCCGCCCGCTGTCAAAGGAGCTTATTAGTCCGGAAACGTCGTCCGTTACTGAGTTTATATGCTGTTCAAGTGTTTCGCGGTATTCGTCCACCGAAATATGTTCCGGATCGTCGAGCGCTGCTTCGATATATGCGACATCATCGAGTATAATGCCACGAAGCCGCTCTATCTCTGTTTTTATCGACCCCCGAAGCTGTTTTACGGACTGTTTTAAGGCGGCATTTCCGGTTGAACCGATAATGTCCATGACCGCTTCTGCCTGGGAAAGATCTATCCTGCCGTTTAAAAAAGCTCTTTTTGTGAATTCCCCGGGCTCTGCATGTCTTGCCCCTGCCCCTAGCACGGTTTCAAGCACCTTTCTTGTGATAAGGACACCGCCGTGACAGTCGATCTCAACAACATCCTCACGTGTATAGGTCTTTGGAGCGCGCATAACAAGGACAAGAACTTCGTCTATTGTTTTTTCGCCGTCACAAATAAAGCCATAATGTATCGTATGGCTTTCCGCTTCGGTAAGAGGGATCCTGCCCTTGAAAATACGGGAAACTATGCTTATTGCATCCGGTCCGCTCACCCTTATCACGCTTATGCCGGAGTTTGTCACCCCGGAAGCTATAGCCGCTATAGTGTCTTCGTTATATATTCTCATATCGCACAAAAAAACAGAAACAATCGGGCTTTAGCCGTGATTGTTTCTGTAAAGGTCTTATTCTCCGGCGTTTTCAGCAGCGGCAGCAGCCCTTGCAGCCGCCTTTTCTTCAAGATATGCTGCGTAATCTTTCTTGTAATCGTTACTGTAATCCTTGCTGTTTCCGCCGTATTTCTTGTGGAATTCCTTGGTTGACATCTTTCTTGTCTGGTTCTGTCTTCCGCCGTAGGAATTGTTGTTTCTTCCATAGGAACCGCTGCGGTTGTAATTGTTGTAGGATACGCCCTTCTTAAGGGAAACGATGACTTTTCTGTTGGGCTCGTCGCCTTCGCTGTGGGTCTCTACATACTTGTCTGCCTGGAGCGCAGAGTGAATGATCCTTCTTTCATAAGGGTTCATGGGCTCCAAAGCTACAGGTTTATGCGATTTCTTTACACGACCGGCAATATTCTTTGCAAGGTTTTCAAGTGTTTCCTTACGGCGCTCGCGGTAATTTTCGGTATCTACCTTGACTTTTAAGTATTTCTCGCTGTCCTTGTTAAGAACGAGACTTACAAGGTACTGGAGAGAATCCAGTGTCTGACCGCGCTTTCCGATGAGAACGCCCATATCTGCGCCTACAAGATTGATCAGGACCGTCTCTTTTTCATCATCAAGAGTAACATCTACTTCAGACTCAATACCCATTGCTCCGAGCACATCCTTGATGAATTTCTGTGCCTTTGATTCAACGGTCTCGTTAACCTTGACCTTGATCTTTGCTTCTTTCTTGAAAAGACCGAGAACTCCGGCATTTTCTTTTTCTATTACTTCGTATTCTATTTTATCGCTGGTAGTACGGAAATACAAAAGAGCTTCCGTAACCGCTTCTTCTACCGTACCTGCGGTAAACTCCTTCCATTCTTCCATGTCTGGCCTCCGTTTATTTATTTCTGTTTTTCATGATATTTGCAAGATCCGAAATGCTTCTGCCGCCTGAGCTGCCTGTACTCTGACCCGAAGATGCTCCCGTCGATCCGGTATTGTTTGTGCTGTCCGAATCTGCCGAGGAATCCTTGTCAGATTTGATCCTGCTTATCTCTGCGAGGGATTTTGTTGATGTTCTTGCTACATAAGAAACGTTGCCGCTTCCCTGTGACTTGATACCGTATTTTTCAAGCCTCTTTTCGCTCTTTTCAACGGATTTCTGGATGATCTCCTCAACAGGCTTTTTATCAAGATAAACATTGATAAGAAGCTGCTGTACGATTTGGACAACGGTACCCATGATCCAGTAAAGACCTACGCCGACAGGAAGGCTGAAGGTAATGACACCCGAAACGAAAGGCATAACCACCATCATACCCTTCATGCTCTGAGCCATCGGATTCTCTTCCTGCTGTTTCTTCTTCTTTTCCTGGTTCTGCTTTACGTTTGTTATGGCAGTCTGGATAAGCTGCGTAACAACGGCGAATATCGGAATGAAGATACCCGGCATTATCTTGGAACCGGGAGTATCAAGGATGCTCATGCCCGCAACAAACTTGTTAACATGGAGTATCTCTTCTATGGTAACAAGGGCATCTCCGGTAAATGCAGTCTTTACGCTGCTTCCGAGAGCATATGTGTTCCAGTAGATGCTTCCGGTAAGATCGGAAAGATTTACTTTATCCGCAAGATCGGCAATGTTGAGCTTTCCCGGAAGATCCGCAACAATGTTGATACGGCTGAGTTCCGTGATGTAATTCTCACCGAATACTTCCTTTAAGTATCCTGCCCAGGTACCTGCGGTGTTGCCGGTTGCATCAAGGAGAGCCTTCCAGGAATCGGATTCGATAAGGGTTCCGTTAACAAATGCATCCCAGTTGGTCTGGTTGAAGTAGGAGAATACATCTATGCAGCGGTTCTTGAAATCACCCGAACCGAATGTATACTTGCCTATCTCGGAAACAAGGCCTCTTGCACTTCCGGGAACTCCGAAACTGCTGACAAAGTTGCTAATTACGTTCATTGCCGAGGTCTGGTCGCCTATTCCCGAACGCTCAAAAATACCAACGATACTGTCATAAAGTGAATAAACACTGTTTATGTAGGCGGGCATTTTGTAGATAACCCTGTATAATGCGAACATTATAGGGAGGGTTATGAGAAGAGGAAGACATCCGCCAAGAGGACTTGCGCCGTATTTTCTGTATACTTCCGAAGTTTCCTCCTGCAGCCTGCGCTGGGATATCTCATCTTTTTTTCCTTTGTATTTTTCTGTGATTGCCTGCAGCTCCGGATTCATAAGAGCCGAAAGCTTTGTGAATTTCTGCTGCTTTATCGTAAGCGGCAGCATTAGCATTCTTGTTACGATAGTAAACAGGATGATGGCAAGGGCAAGATTGTGGATCCCTATAAGTCCCATCAGTTCATATATCCCGTTTAGGATAAGGCCGAGTATAAATGCGAACGGCCCCAGAATGCCTGATACTTTTGTTAATACGATTGACACGATCGTTCCTCCTTTAAGGTACCGGGTCATAGCCTCCTTTGGCATATGGGTGGCAGCGGCAGACTCTTTTTACAGCAAAAAAAGACCCTTTCAAAGCACCATGTTTCTCGATGGCTTCAAGGGCATACTGCGAGCAGGTAGGATAATAAATGCATGTTGGCCTGCCTTTAAGAGGGGATATAAACTTACGGTATATCTTAATCAGGAACATTAATATCTTTTTCATGACACTTTTCGATTCCGTGTAAGCCTGCAAGGTGTAAAAACGACCTGCATATATCAAAATAATTTTTCCCTTTTGCGTTTGCTCTTGCGACAACTACTATGTCGTATCCGGCTTCAAGCCGGTTCCCGTTTAATCGGCAGCACTCACGTATAAGACGTGCTACCCTGTGTCGGACAACACTGTTTCCGACCTTTTTACTGACCGAAATACCTATTCTGTTGGTGCCGGTATTGTTTTTCAGAATGTATAAAACCAAATCTCTGTTGGCATGGGATATACCGTTTTTATAGACATATGAGTAATGGGATCTGTCTTTGATCCTGTCCGACACCTTTTTCCCATGCATCTTATCGCTGTTGTTTGTGTATTCTGTCAAGATTGAAGCCTCCGAAAAAAACCGAAAAAAGAAGAAAAGGTCACATAAATGCGACCTTAAGCGGAAATTTTATGTCTTCCTTTTGCTCTTCTTGCTGCAAGAACTTTACGGCCGTTCTTTGTTAACATTCTCTGACGGAAACCATGTACTCTTGCATGTGATTTCTTCTTAGGCTGAAATGTCATCTTCATATCGGATACACCTCCTTGTTCTATGGTAGGCTTTGCGATTTAAATAACCGCACAGAATAATCTGCTTAATAAACAGCATTAACATTATATGCACTAAACCTTCATAAGTCAAGAAAAATTTAAAAACCGGATAAAAAATCCACATTTTAAAATAGGAAGCTTTAAGTTATCCACAGAGTTATCCGAAATTAATCAACAAATATTCAGATTTTCCTTGTTTTAAGCTGTTTTTGAGTTATCAACAGTATGTGGATAATTTTCTTTCTTGCTTATTTATCCACAAATTGATATAATATACTTTGCGATAAAATGAACATATTGTTCGAATATTTTTCAAAAGTAACCTGGGTTGGTGTTTTATGAACAATAATTTACTCGATACAGTTAATGCACATTGGGAGGAGATACTTCTTTCCGTAAAAGAAGACCTTAATCTGCCGGAGGTTTCATTTAAGGCATGGCTTATGCCTCTTAAAGTATCATCCATTGAAGGTGATACTTTTATTATCACTTCTTCGGATCCCAATCTTAATTATCATTACATAGAGTTAAAATACGGAACAAATATCAAAGTAGCCATTTCCACCTTCTTTGAACATATGTATGAGATCAAGTTCAAGAGCGCTGACGAGCTCCAGATGATAGATGCCAAGAATTCACCTGTCCGTCAGAATTTTTCCACTGCTCTCAATCCCATTTATACCTTCGATAATTTTATCGAGGGTTCTTCGAGTGACATGGCTTATTCAGCAGCACTGGCCGTGGCCGAATCCCCCGGCGAATTCTATAATCCTCTTTTTATCTATGGCGGTCCGGGGCTTGGTAAGACCCACCTTATGCAGGCAATAGGCAATTATATTGCCAATACCAACCCTTCCAAAAAAGTTTTGTATGTTACAAGCGAAGCTTTTATGAACGAGATCATCCGGTCTATCCACGAAGCCAAGATAAGTCCGCAGGAAATACGCAATAAATACAGAAATCTTGATGTTCTTCTCATTGACGACATTCAGTTCATCATTGGCAGGGAAAGTACACAGAATGAGTTTTTCAACACATTTAACGTCTTAAGGGAATCAAAAAAGCAGATAGTCATTACATCCGACAAACCTCCGAAGGATTTCACCATACTTGAGGAAAGGTTAAGATCCCGTTTCGACTCCGGACTTATCGTCGATATCCAGCCTCCGACATATGAGATCCGAATGGCTATCCTCCGCAAAAAACTCGATTCCTTCAAGATAGAGATAAATGATGATGTTCTTTCCTACATAGCTGAGAATGTTACTACAAACGTCAGGGAAATGGAAGGCTCCCTGAACAAGATCGTTGCTATCTACAGGCTTCAGCGCCTGACAAAGGATGATATAACCCTCGATCTTGCAAAAGACGCCTTAAAGAGCATCATTTCCACAAATAACAAAAAGAAAGTGGATATCAATTACATAGTAGAGATAGTTGCGGAACACTTCGGAATTTCTATAAACGATATCTATTCTCCCAAAAGGTCAAGAAATATATCATATCCCAGAATGATAGTGATGTATCTGAGCAGGAAGCTTACGGATAATTCACTGACCTACATAGGAGACCAGCTTGGAGGAAGGGATCACTCAACTATACAGCACGGTATCGATACCATTAAGGACCATTTGCGAGATTCATCTACATCTACATTGATAGAAGAAACGATAGACACTTTAATAAAGAAGATAAATCCACAATAACCTGTGGATAACCTGTGGATTATTTGTCATTAACCTGTGGATTTATTTTTGATATCATGTTTATTTTATCTTGATAAGATGATTACCTGATTTTTACATTTAGATTTATAAACAATCCGGAACATGTTATCAGGTATTTGCCCACATGAAAACTAACATAACCAAACCCGCACGGTAACTGGTCAAAACCCACTTATCCAAATTATCCACACCCCTTATTACTACTACTGTATTTTTAAAATATATCATAACAAACATAAAGGAGCTCACCATGAAAATCATCTGTAAGAAAAATGATCTTGTCACAAGCGTCAATATCGCTTCCAAAGCAGTACCTGTTAAGACGACCATGCCTATACTCGAATCCTTTATAATCGATGCAGCCGACGGATGCATCAAGATGATAGCAAACGATATGGAGATGGGTATCGAAACGGTCGTAAGAGGAGAGATAGAGAAGGAAGGAACTATAGCCATCAATGCAAGGATATTCTCGGATATAGTAAGAAAGCTTCCGGAAAGCGATATAGTAATAGAGTCAGATGAAAGATACCAGCTCACAATAAACTGTGAAAACCTTGTATTTACCATTCCCGGAAAGCCAAGCGATGAATTCCCTTCCTTACCCGAGTACGAGAAGAAGGATCCCGTCGTTATGTCCCAGTTCACTCTTAAAGAGATGATAATCCAGACGGTATTTTCCGCATGTCTTACAGATACGGCGAACAGGCTCATGGCAGGAGAGCTTTTTGAAGTAAAGGACGGGTTTTTAAGGCTCATTGCCCTTGACGGACACAGGATAGCCATCAGAAAAGTGGAATTAAAGGGCAGCAATCCCGATAAAAAGGCCATTATCCCCGCAAAAGCTTTAAGCGAGATAAGCAAGATACTTTCCGGCGAAGCAGATGACGAAGTAAGGATATACTTCACAAACATGCATGCAATCTTTGAGTTTGACTCATCGCTTGTAATCCTTCGTCTTATCGACGGTGAATATTTCAATGTCAACCAGATGATAAAGAATGATTACTCAACAAAAATAGTGATAAACAAAAAGATGCTCTTAAACAGCATCGACAGGGTATCGCCCCTCTACAAGGAAACAGAAAAGAGGCCTATCATCATAGATGTAAACGGGGATGACTTCGAAATAAGCATCACTACGAGCATCGGTAACATGAAGGACAACATAAATGTAATTACAGAGGGAAAAGAGATAAAGATAGGCTTTAATCCCAAGTTTATCATGGATGTGCTTAAGGTAATAGACGAAGAAGAGATATTCATGTTCCTGTCCGGACCAAAGGCTCCGTGCTATATCAAGGATACCGACGAAAACTACAATTATCTCATTCTTCCGGTATCTATCGGCTAAAGAAAGAGTGATAAGGATGAACATAAAGATCAAAGATGAATTCATAAAGCTTTGCCAGGCCATGAAGCTTGCGGGTTTGGCCGATACGGGAGCGGATGCGAAATTCGTTATACAGGACGGCAAGGTAAAGGTAAACGGCACGGTTGAGACCCAGCGAGGAAAAAAGCTTCATCCGGGTGACAAGATCGAATTTGAAGGGAAAACGGTGATCATAGAGTAATGATCGTTAAAAGACTCGAATTAAAAGATTTCAGGAATTACGAGGAGCTTGAGATAGATTTTTCAGACGGGACCAACATCCTGTCCGGAAACAATGCCCAGGGAAAGACCAATATTCTTGAAGCCATTTTCCTGTGCGGAAGCACAAAGTCCCACAGAGGAGCGAAGGACCGGGATATGATACGGTTTTCCAAAAACGAGGCTCATGTAAGGATCTATATAAACAGGGACGGTGTGGATTACAAGGTCGATTACCATCTAAGCCGCGACAAAAACAAATCAGTTGCGATAGATAACACAAAAGTAAAGAAATACAGCGAGATCTTTTCGCTCATAAGCGTTGTTTCGTTTTCACCCGAGGATCTTTCGATCATCAAAGAAGGGCCGGCAGCAAGAAGACATTTCTGCGATATGGAGATATGCCAGCTGAACAAGATATACATGTTCAATCTTGCAAATTACAACAAGACTCTCCTGCAGCGAAACCAGATACTTAAAAAATCCGACGAGACCTTTTTGGATCCCGAGCTTCTTGCCATCTGGGACGAGCAGCTTGCGGACAGCGGTAAAAATATAATCGAGATCAGGGAAAGCTTTATAAACGAAATAGGCGAGATTGCAAAGAAAGTACATTCAAGGCTTACTTCGGGCAAAGAAGAGCTTACTCTGATATACGAACCCAACACCAAAGCGGAAGAGCTCAAAGATGCCATAAAGAACGGGCTGAAGAGAGATATTGCCGCAAGGATGACCTTAAGCGGGCCTCACAGGGATGATATCTGTTTCATGGTGAAAAAAGAAGACCGGGAAGAGATAGACGTAAGGAAATTCGGCTCGCAGGGCCAGCAGAGAACGGTTGCCCTTTCCGTAAAGCTTGCGGAGATAGAGTTCGTAAAAAGAAAGATAAACAACAATCCCATAATCCTGCTTGATGATGTTTTGTCGGAGCTTGACAGGAGCAGACAGAAGCAGCTCATAGAAGGGATAGACGGGATGCAGACGATAATAACGTGTACGGGCCTTGAAGAATTTGTTGGATCGAGCATAGAAAAAACAAAGGTTTTCAAGGTAGAGAACGGCAGTGTTAAAGAAATTCAGGAAGTACAGTAACGATAAGGAGCATTTCAGATGAGTGACAAGAATTACGGAGCGGATCAGATCCAGATACTTGAAGGTCTGGAGGCTGTAAGAAAACGCCCGGGCATGTACATAGGCAGCACATCTTCAAGAGGACTTCATCACCTTGTTTACGAGATAGTCGACAACGCGGTGGATGAAGCATTGGCAGGTTACTGTACAACGATAGATGTTTCGATAAATCCCGATAATTCGGTAACGGTAATAGATGACGGAAGAGGTATCCCCACTGAGATAAACAAGAAAAAGGGTATTTCGTCCGTTGAAGTTGTTTTCACCATCCTGCATGCCGGCGGAAAGTTCGGTGGCGGGGGATACAAGGTTTCCGGCGGATTGCACGGTGTAGGCGCATCTGTTGTAAACGCTCTTTCGGAATGGCTTGAAGTTGTTGTCGAAAGAGACGGGAAACAGTTTAAACAGCGTTACGAAAAGGGTAAGCCCGTTACTCCCCTTGAAGAATGCGGAACCTCCGAAAGGACCGGAACAACGGTTACTTTCTATCCCGACAGGGAAATATTCGAAGAGACCGTTTTTGATTATGATACCCTGAAAACAAGGCTCCGCGAGATGGCGTTCCTTACAAAAGGCTTAAAGATAATTCTTCGCGACAAGCGCGAGAATGCTGAAGGAGCGCAGGATTCCGAGATCATAAAGACTGCCGGGATGGTAAAGGAATTCCACTACGAAGGCGGTATCAAGGAATACGTTAAATATCTTAACAAGGGCAAAACTCCTCTCTACGACGCCATAATCTACTGCGAAGGAACAAAAGAGGGCGTTTATGTTGAAGTTGCCATGCAGCACAACGACAGCTACAACACGAGCGAATACAGCTTTGTTAACAATATAATCACTCCGGAAGGCGGTACGCATCTTACAGGCTTCAGAAATGCGATCACAAAGACCTTTAACGATTATGCCCGTCAGATGAAGCTGTTAAAGGACAACGAGGAAAACCTCACAGGCGAGGATATCCGCGAAGGTCTTTCCGCCATCATAAGCATAAAGATCTCCGAGCCCCAGTTTGAGGGCCAGACAAAACAGAAGCTCGGAAACAGCGTGGCAAGGCCTGCTGTTGACGGAATCGTGAGTGAGCAGCTTACTTACTTCTTAGAGCAGAATCCCGCCGTTGCAAAGAAGATCTGCGAAAAGGCGATCCTTGCGCAGCATGCAAGGGATGCGGCAAGAAAAGCAAGGGATCTGACACGCAGAAAGTCGGCTCTTGAAGGCTGGAGCCTGCCCGGTAAGCTTGCAGACTGTTCTGATAAGGATCCGAGAAAATGCGAGATATTCATAGTAGAGGGTGATTCCGCCGGCGGTTCCGCAAAAACGGCAAGAAACCGTGCAACACAGGCGATCCTGCCTCTTCGCGGCAAGATCCTTAACGTTGAAAAGTCGAGACTCGACAAGATCCTCGGAAATGCCGAGATAAGGGCCATGATCACGGCTTTCGGAACAAACATCTCCGAAGAATTCGACATCAGCAAATTAAGGTATCACAAGATAATAATCATGACAGATGCCGATGTTGACGGTGCCCATATCGATACGCTCATGCTCACGTTCCTCTACAGGTTCATGCCGGAGCTTATAAGACAGGGCTATGTATATCTTGCGACCCCGCCGCTTTACAAGCTCGAAAAGAACAAGCAGGTGTGGTATGTTTACTCGGATGAAGAGCTGAACGAACTTCTCGCAAAGGTTGGAAGAGACCAGAACAACAAGATCCAGCGTTACAAAGGTCTTGGCGAGATGGATGCCGACCAGCTCTACGATACTACCATGGACCCTGAAAAGCGTGTATTGAAGCGCGTCTGCATCAATGAGGAATCAAATTCCGAGCTGGACGTGACATTTACTACGCTCATGGGTGATGATGTCGAGCCGCGCCGCGAATTTATCGAGGCAAACGCAAAGTACGTAAAGAATCTCGATAAGAACGCATAAGGCAGACATCAATTAAACGGGTTTTGGAGAAAAGAAAATGGAAGACAATATATTCGATAAAAACATACAGGATGCCGACCTTAAGGTCACAATGGAGAATTCGTATATAGACTATGCGATGTCCGTTATCGTGGCAAGAGCGCTGCCGGATGCAAGAGATGGCTTAAAGCCTGTTCAGCGCCGTATCCTGCATGCGATGAACGAATTGAGCAACACGCCTGACAAGCCGCACAGAAAATGTGCCCGTATTGTCGGCGATACAATGGGTAAATATCATCCCCACGGAGACAGCTCGATCTACGGAGCTCTTGTAAACCTTGCGCAGCCCTGGTCAACGCGTTATCCTCTTGTTGACGGTCACGGAAACTTCGGTTCCGTGGACGGCGACGGCGCGGCCGCAATGCGATACACAGAGGCGCGCTTAAGCAGGATATCCATGGAGATGCTCGCCGATATCAACAAAGATACCGTTGATATGGAACCGAACTTTGATGACACCGAGAAAGAACCGGCAGTACTCCCCTCGAGGATACCGAACCTCCTTGTAAACGGCGGTACCGGTATAGCAGTCGGTATGGCGACAAATATCCCGCCCCACAATCTCGGGGAAGTCGTTAATGCGGTTGTAAAGATAATCGACAACAAGATCGAAGACAGGGAAACAACGATAGACGAGCTGCTTCCCATCGTCAAGGGTCCGGATTTCCCCACAGGCGCAGTTATCTGCGGCAAGCGCGGGATCCAGGACGCTTACAGGACGGGACGCGGCAAGATAATCGTTCGCGCCGTTTCCGATATCGAACCCATGGCAAACGGAAAGAACCGTATTGTTGTAACGGAGCTTCCCTACATGGTAAACAAGGCCCGTCTTATCGAAAAGATAGCGGAACTTGTGCGTGACAAGAGGATAGACGGTATCACGGAAGTACGCGACGAATCCAACAAAGAGGGTATCCGCGTATGCATAGAGCTTCGAAAGGATGTCATCCCGAGCGTTATCCTGAACCAGCTTTACAAGCACACCCAGCTTCAGGACACTTTCGGCGTGATAATGCTTGCTCTTGTTGAGAACCAGCCTAAGATACTTAACCTCCTTGAGGCGCTTTCCGTTTACTTAAAGCACCAGGAAGAGGTTGTTACAAGGCGTACAAGGTACGATCTCAACAAGGCAGAGGAGCGCGCGCATATCATCGAAGGACTGCTAAAAGCCCTTGATGTTATCGACGAGGTGATCCGCCTCATCCGTGCAGCAAAGAGTACTCCCGAAGCCAAAGAAAGCCTCATGAAGACCTTCGGTTTTGATGATGTTCAGGCACAGGCCATCGTAGATATGCGCCTGCGTCAGCTGACAGGTCTCGAAAGAGAGAAGCTTCAGGACGAATTTGACGAGCTGCAGAGAAAGATAGCGGAATACAAGGCGATCCTCGGTGATGAGAAGGTCCTTCTTGCCACCGTAAGAAAAGAGATCCTTGCCATCTGCGAAAAATACAGTGACGAGCGCAGGACGCAGATAGGTGCCGACAGCGAAGAGATCCTTGATGAGGACATGATCCCCGTTGAAAAGACGGTTGTCGCAATGACAAGACGCGGCTACATCAAGCGTATGACAATAGACAACTTCCGCAGCCAGCAGCGCGGCGGCAAGGGTATAAAGGGCATGCAGACGATCGATGACGATAATATCGTTGAGCTGTTCATGACCTCGACACACGATTATATCATGTTCCTTACAAGCAAAGGCCGCGCCTACAGGATCCGTGCATACGAGATCCCCGAAGCGTCAAGGACCGCAAGGGGTACGGCGATAGTAAACCTTATCCCGCTTCAGGGCGAGGAGACAATTACCGCAGGGCTTTCCCTCACAAAAGAGGATTGCGCAAAGTCGCCTGTCATCCCGGAGGGCATTGAGGACGAAACTGTACACGAAGGCGAGAAGTTCCTGCTCATGGCGACAAAGAACGGTATCGTCAAGAAGACAAGGCTTTCGGAGTTCATGAATATCAGAAAGTCGGGTATCCAGGCAATAAGTCTTCGTGATGATGATGTCCTGATCGGCGTCAAGCTTACCGACGGTAAGTCCGACGCGATGCTGATCACCGAAAACGGCATGTGCATCCGTTTCAACGAGAATGATGTAAGATTTACCGGCCGTTCGTCAATGGGCGTTATAGGTATGACGCTTACGGACGACAATGTTATCGAGATGATCCTCACAAACGAGGGAAGCAACATACTGTTCGTATCCGAAAACGGCCTCGGAAAGCTGACCGCAATGGATGAATTTACCGCGCAGCACCGTGGCGGCAAGGGCGTCAAGTGTTACAAGCTTATGGAAAGATCGGGCGTGCTCGTGGCCGCAAAGGCTGTCGACCCTGAAGGTGATGTAATGCTCATCACAACAGAAGGCGTCGTGATCCGTATCCCTATCGACGGAATCAGCATCCTTGGCAGAAATACAACAGGTGTCAAGCTCATAAATCTCGACAAGGGCAACAAGGTTGCCGGTGTTACAAAGGTCTTAAAGGACGACGAAGTCGAAGAACTTGTCGACGAAGCTCTGGAATGAACAGGTAGAAGATGATAAGAGAAGTTTCATGCAGTCTGATAAGTAAAGCCATTGAAGAAATGTGCATAGAAGCCAATTTGTCCCTCACAGATGATGTGAGGGAAAAAATCGTGCTTGCGGCAGATACGGAAACGGGCGTGATCGCAAAAAAGATACTCGGGCAGCTTGTTGAAAACATGGAGATAGCGAAAAATGAAGCGATCCCGATCTGTCAGGACACGGGAATGGCTGTTGTTTTCATGGAGATAGGCCAGGATGTTCACTTAGACGGTTCCCTTACCGATGCCGTTAACGAAGGCGTAAGAAACGGCTATGAACATGGGTATCTGAGAAAATCGGTGGTGGAAGACCCGCTGATCCGTGTCAACACAAAGGACAATACGCCTGCGATACTGCATGTTTCTTTGGTTCCCGGCGATAAGATAAAGATAACCGTAGCGCCTAAGGGCTTTGGAAGCGAGAACATGAGCAGGGTATATATGCTTAAGCCCGCAGACGGTGAAGAAGGCGTTAAAAATGCCATTCTTGATGCAGTTAAGCAGGCCGGCCCGAACGCATGTCCGCCGATGACTGTCGGGGTAGGCATCGGAGGCGACTTCGAGATGTGCGCGATCCTTGCAAAAAAGGCTCTTACGCGCGATATTTCAAAAAGATCCGAAAAGCCGCATATCGCAAGAATTGAAGAAGAGATGCTTGAAAAGCTCAACAAAACAGGGATCGGACCGGGCGGCTTTGGCGGCGATACGACCGTACTCGGCGTCAACATCGAGACATATCCGACGCATATAGCAGGCCTGCCGGTTGCGGTGAATATCTGCTGTCATGTGAACAGACATGTGACAAGAGTTTTGTAATGTTGTCAGTAGGGACGGTTCTGTTTGACAACAGTGACTTACGATCGGGCGCGCCCTCCCTCGGGAACCGGGGTCCCAAATGACAACACTTTGGAGGTTTGAAATGGCGGAGTTTCACATCGGATTACCGTTGAAGGAAAGCGATATAGAGGCTGTGCATGCCGGAGATTACGTGTATCTTACGGGAACGGTGTACAGCGCCAGGGATGCGGCGCACAAGCGTATGACGGAAGCTCTTGAAAAAGGGGAGAAGCTGCCCTTTGATATCAACGGTTCCGTTATCTATTACCTTGGGCCATCACCCGCAAGACCGGGACAGGTCATTGGTTCTGCGGGGCCGACAACATCATCCCGAATGGATAAGTACACGCCTGCGCTCCTGGACTTAGGCTTAAAAGGGATGATAGGGAAAGGCCGCAGGAGCGAAGAAGTAAAAGATGCGATAAAGCGTGATAAAGCCGTTTACTTTGCAGCTGTCGGCGGAGCCGGCGCCCTTCTTTCGAAGTGCATCATAAAAAGCGAGGTCATCGCTTATGAAGATCTTGGCACGGAAGCGGTCAGAAAGATGGAAGTAAAGGAGCTGCCCGTGATAGTTGTCACGGACTGCCACGGCAACAGCGTATATTAAAAAACAGTTGACAAGTGCGAAAATAACTGATACAATACACTTTGCGTCAAAACGACGCAAGTAAATATCGGTAACAAAGATTTCAGCGAGGAGAAATACTCAAGAGGCTGAAGAGGCGCCCCTGCTAAGGGTGTAGGTCGGGCAACCGGCGCGAGGGTTCAAATCCCTCTTTCTCCGTTAACTATCCTCCGGATTCCGGAGGATTTTTGTTTTATTGCGTATTCTTAGGGATTGTGGGAAAAATTCCGTATGGGGGAAACGATTATGAAAAGAACGAAGGTATTACTGACAGTCCTGGCTCTTATTCTTGGAATCGCCATGCTTACAGCATGTCAGGACAGGGCAGAGGACATCACCGACAAACCGGAGAAAAAGACCACATCCACGCCGGCCGCCGATACGCCGACACCTGATGAACCTTCGCCCACGAAGGATTTGAAGGATCCGTTTGGAAACAACGGCGGTGATAATGGGAACGGAAACAACGGGAACGATAATAAGGGAAACGAAAACAACGGAAACGGAGATAACAGCGGCGATAACAAGGGAAACGAAGATAATGGCGGCGGACAAGCCGGTTCCTATGTTACAACGGATCCGTTTGGAGTAGAGATTCCGTCAGGCGGCGGCGTAAATTACGAATACAAAGTTGACAGCGCCGTAGATGACAACGGAGATAAAGCAAAATCGAATCCTTATATATGGCATATCACATATAAGAACGATTCATGTGAATTTTGCATTCCGATATGGGCAGAAAAAATACAGGGAGAAACGCCGGTCGGGACGGAGGTGTTTCCAATAGCACCGAATTTTACTGACGGAACATACCAGTTTACGGCGTATAATTCACAAGGTGAGCTCGGAGGATCAAGGACACTGACCATAAGCATAAAAGGGAGCACAGCAACGGTTTATAACCATGAAGACGGTATAACATACTATTGCTCACTGTACAGAACTCGTTCATGGAAATAGAAAAACAGGGACGAAAGCAAACAGAGAAAGATCAGGCATGCTTGATCTATAATGTGTAAACAGGGATTTATGGGAAAAAAAACAAACGGGGGAAAATTCATGAAAAGAACGAAGGTATTACTGACAATCTTAGCTCTTATCCTTGGAATCGCCATGCTTACAGCATGTGAGGACAGGGCAGCGGACATCACCGACAAACCGGAGAAAAAGACAACATCCGCGCCTACACCTACGGACTCCTTGACGGACGATCCTTTTGGAAAGGATTCGTCCGGGGATAACGGAGGTGATCCGGGAAAATGGAGTGATGTTCCGTGGGATCAGAAAGGCAAAGACAATAACAACGGTAAGCAGGGAAACACCGTTACAACGGATCCGTTTGGCGTTGATATACCTGAAAATGGCGTAGTTAATTATGAATATGTTGTATACAAGATTGTTTGCAGTGACGGGTCAGAAATTACTAATAAGGATTGTTTGCCAATGCATTCATGGTCTGTTTCTTATGGCAGGACGAAATGCGAGCTCTGTATTCCTCTCAATGATTACGTAAATGGGCATGAAGCGATAGGAACGAAGGTGTTTCCGATTGAACCGAATCTTACCAGCGGAACATTTGAATTCACTGAATATAATGATCAGGGCGACCTTAGCGATCCGTTTACGCTAACGGTGAATATTGGTGCAAACGAAGCAACTCTTGTCGATGAGAGTGGGAATACATACTATTGTTCTTTATACAGAACTTTCACATACAAGGGAAAATAAAAAACCCTGAGCGGCATTATAACCGCTCAGAGGGGTGTTGCGAAACAGTATTATCTTTAGTATCATGCTTTCCACAGGCTGTGCAGGTTGCAGTAAGCATAAGCGCTTACAACCTTTTCGCCGTCAAGGAGAGCAAATTCGGCCTTCGGCTCCTGGCCGGGTTTAAGCTGTTTTCTCTGGTTTCCGGACTCTGTCTGGAGAACGATCCATTCAATATAGTGTTCTTCGATCATGGGATGAGCAACGCTTCCAACCTTAACGGTTGCGATGTTTCCGTTAACTTCCACAACCGGAACATGCTTTTCGGCAGCGGCATCTGTTGTGCCGGGAACGATCTTTTCCATTTTCTCGCCACAGCATACTACAGGAACGCCGGTTCCTTTTACGATGGCAATGATCTGTCCGCAATGTTTGCAACGATAGAATTCAAGTTCCATAAGTAACCTCCTGACCAAATGTTTTCGAGGAAAGTGCAAAGCTTCCCCCGGTGTGATAGCTTTTGGGCCCCGAAAAAAGGCCGTGCTCCATACCCGTATAGTATCAAAAAAACGCCGCAAAATCAAGAAAAACTTGACTTTTTCGGGACTTCGGGATTAAGATAACGGAGGAGAGATACCTGTCGGATACCGGGAACGGACCGCGCCGCAGGTAACGGGATAATACGCTACGGAGGTTGAATGCATGGCTACGATAAATGTATATGAACAGTATTTTAAGGCAGACATGAAAGCAAACGGGGTAAAACGACGCGGAGCGCTTGTAATGCTGATATCCGATTCGGAAGCAGGGCAGATCCGCTATGAAGCGG
This sequence comes from Lachnospiraceae bacterium, assembly GCA_016280395.1. GTDB lineage: Bacteria > Bacillota > Clostridia > Lachnospirales > Lachnospiraceae > SZUA-448. The sequence continues at coordinate 26,167 of JAEEGQ010000093.1, forward strand.
CCGTCACGTTTTTCCCGCATAAAAATGAAGAAGATTACGCGGTTTCGTATGATGCATATTTTAATAAAGTATTATATGAAGCCAAGGGACGCCGTTCGAAAAAGCGTGAGAAAGAGCTGCTTTCGGGACTTCATGATGAGATAGATGCTCTTGCAAAAGAAAACGGAGGAAAGGTGTTCTGGGATAAACCCTTACGGGAAGCAAGGCTTGGATAAGAGCAAAGAGCAGGGTAAAAGGCATGGTTTGCGGGAATTTTGCCCGAAAATCAAAAAATTTTGAGATTTTTCAAAAATAATTGTTGACAAACCCCATACAAGATGATATTATTATCGAGCTGACCGCGAGACGGACACATTAAAAACGCGGACAGCTCTTGTTTTTCTAAACAAGAAGAACCTTGATAATCAAATAATGAAACAACCTTGAAAATTCCAAAATTTCATCCGGTCGAAAGACCGGAGCAGAGAAATCTGCAAGTTGAACGAACCAAAGTGCATAAAGT
>JAEEGQ010000094.1 GCA_016280395.1 Lachnospiraceae bacterium
ACTATTTGTTCTTGGCATTTTGGTATTGCTTTGCGCAGGTGTATTGATTTTCCATCTTCTTAAGAAAGAGAAATATGATGTTTCGCATACTTCTCTTGATGAGCAAGTCACGCTTACCCTCAATGATCTGGCGGATTCTGAACCATGGAGGAATCAGGGACAGGTCCATTACACAACATTTACTGTTGAAGATATAAAAGATCTGTCTGAAAAAGTCAAAAAAACCCCATATTATATTTACACTGTGGATTATAAGGATAAACCTGAAAGCAACATAGAAGAGGGGTATCTCTTCTGCAAGGACGGCCATTACTTTTATATGACTGTCGAAAAGGATTATGTTTACTTGAGGGATTTGGTTACCGAGATATCTTTTTTTGAGGGTGGAGGACCATACTGTTATCTCCCTGTTTTATATTGTCCTGCAGATGGTAAACAACTCGATTTTAATGAGAATGTGGCGTCATGGAGTTTTGAATGGGACGAAACAGTCGGACTTACATCTTTTGATGATTTGGTAATGTACTATTCAAAAATGGATAAGGATAAGTATCAGGTTTTTGAAGAGGCAAACAGAATTGAGTTAAAGCATTTCGAGTTTTATTCATTTATGAATTCAACAGAATGGTCCGGATATACATCTGTTATTGTAACTGCGTCAGATAAGGGTATCGTGATAAGCATTAAGCCTGAGTTGGTCAATACAATGAGAGAACGGAGGGAAGGGATATTTAAATGATGAAAAAACATTAGTGATACTGGTTACTGTTTTTGAGATGGTAATTCTATTTGTAGGATTTACTGTTATACCGCAAAGTCTGCAGGGTAGTAAAACAAACTATTGTAAATGGGTTTTACGGAGCACAAATGAGCGGGACGTGTTTATTTCTGCGGAATGTCGCAAAGCAGGTGCTTGGGGAACGGTAACTATAACTGAAGTTGAAAGAAAAATCCTAAACTGCAAAAACCATTCCCAGAGTAATTTAGTGGCCGCATACAATGCAAACAGAGCAGTTCCTGATCGTGACAAGATCGACCCCAAGCAGGGGGTGTGCTGGGCAGCGGCTACTGTTTCGTTGTTGGAGTTTTACGGGGCCTCAACATCACCCCACACAAAACCTACTGTAAACGACATGTTCTATAAAACAGTAAAAAATGCGCGTGACAAGGTGTATATCACACATAACCTTGCGACAGGTTTACCTACAGGTTATCAGGACGATGTCCTTCAGGATATGTTCGATCAGTACAGAGTTACAAGGTATAAGACCGGCTATAATTTTCGTGATTCGGAATGGATATATTCGTGGCTTAAAGAGACTATAAACAAAGGTGAGGCCTGCATTTTTTCTATTCCCGAACATGAAATGCCCGGATGTGGCTATATAAGGTTTAAGGCATCGTACTATACGAAAACATCAAGGATCAAGCCGGTTGAAAAGTACTTTGATTTTGTGGTTGTTAATGACACATGGGATGAATCGGGCTCCTTTGAAAGCCAGTATTCATATTATCCGGCAGAATTGATAGATACAAGGTTTTTAGAGTCGGTTGTTCTTGATAGGAGTTTTTGCCTGACAACGGTAATTGAGAAATAACAACAGAAGCAGCAGTTGTTCCTGCTACAGTACGAAAAGGATGTACTGCAGACTGCACATGGAGAACCAATGAAAAAAAGCGCAGGATTATTCAATCCGAAACGGGTATTTTTTATGGTGCTTGCTGTTTTGATCACGGTCATTGCAAGCATCATATTTTTCAGACTCTTTAAAAAAAATAAATTTGATGTCTCGCTGGCATCTTATGATGAACTTGTGACGTTTGGGATAGAAGAACTGTCGGACACAAGACCGTGGGGAGAACAGACACCGCCGCGCTGCATTGGATTCGATATTCGGAATAAAGTTCATTACACGGAAAAGATATGGGATTCGCCCTTTTATCTTATCACCGTCAAATATCCCGATAAACCCGGAAAGCACACCATAGAAGGATACCTGTTCTTTAAGGAGGGGCATTATTTTTACATAACGTACGAAGAGGATCATTTTTACCTTAAGGAGCTTATAACAACGGTGTCTTGTTACGGATCCGAAGGGGAATTGTGTTATCTGCCTGTGACTTTTCACGAGTCTGACGGCAAGGAACTGAAATATGATGACGGGCAGGAAATACACTCGTTTTGGTGGGAAGAGACCGTTGGACTGAGTACCCTTGACGATCTGAAGGGATATTACAGCAGGCTTGAACCGGGGGTATGCGAGATTCTTGATGATAGGATATTGCTTAAGACTTTTTGGACGAATGCGGATGGAGTTGCGGAATGGTCTGATAAGTACGCGCTTGTTATCACAGTTGTGGAAAGCGGGATCAATATAAAAGTTACTGATGAATACAAGACGGAAAAGAGAAACCTGTCGGAAGGATGTTTGCCAGGGGACGGAAAATGAATGACAGTAATATGATAAAATGTGAAGATATCCGATTTAACTACGGAAAAAACAAGGTCCTGCGGGGAGTCGGTTTTGTTGAGGAGCCGGGGAAGATCACAGGGATCGAGGGCCGGAACGGAAGCGGAAAGACCACATTTCTCAAAATACTCACCGGGCTTCTCAAGGCTAAGGGAGGGCAGCTGACCTTTGATGGAAAAATGGTTGACAGACTCCTGCCGTGCAGTGGGATCATCGAAAACCCGAGCTTCTGGAATAATATGTCCGGCAGGGATAACCTGCGTTTTTATCTTCGTGAGGATTATGATGAAGAACGTGTGGATGACTGTCTTGCACGCTTTGATCTGCTTACGGCCGTAGAGAAAAAAACAGGCGGCTACTCCATGGGCATGCGGCAGAAGCTTGCCATAATAATGAGCATTTGTGCAAATACTCCCGTGCTGCTTTTGGATGAACCCACCAACGGCCTCGACACAAAGAGTATAGACGTGTTTTTTGAAATCCTCGGAGAAGAAAAGGCAAAGGGAAGAACCATAGTGCTCGTAACGCATGTAGAAGCACATATGCATAAATACTGTGATACCATATACAGACTTGAGGATGGAGTGCTTACGCCTCTCCACAGATCTGCGCTTAAGAGCAAGATGTTTACCCTGACATTCGAAACGGAGGCAGGCGCGAGTGAGGCTGCGTCCTGTTTTGAAAAGAGGCAGATCGTTGAGATAAACGGAAATGAGCTGACGGTTGCGCTGGAGAGTTCTGAGGTGGCTGACGCTGTGACAAAGACCAGCGGGTATCGCCTGATAGGTGTTAAAGAATGCGAAAAACTGTACGGAGGTGCGGAACGTTGAAGTATGTTTTGTTTCGCCTGATGAAAGGCATAGTGCTTCCTGTCATGTTTGTGGGGATGGTGATCTATCTGCTTGTCTCGTCGATACAGATCTTCCGCAGTACCGGTAAGGTACATTACAGGTGGTTCAAGTATGAGGTTGAGGATTATGACAACAACGGGCCGTCTCTTGACGAACAGATAGCGACTGTCAATGCTGAACTTCAAAAATGGGGTGAACAGTATGACCCGAGGCTCGAAAGCGATACCGCTCAGGGTATTTATGACAAGATCAAGGTGCTTGAGTTCTTAAAAGACAAGGGGCTGGCCTACAAAGATGTTAAAGAAGGCGGGCTGCTTGATGAGGCAGGACGCACTAGAGATGCGTATGTTGCCGGTATGGAGAAAAAAATACTGCTGGTGAATATTATTGTCTCGCTGATCCTCGTATGCGTTATTTCCGTGTCCGAAGCCGCATCCGGGGCTTTGACATTTAACAGCATGCTGCGAAGCAGAAAACAGGTGATAAAAGACAACTTCTTCTGCGGCCTTGCGGTGCTGGGCGCATTTTTCCTGATGGAGCTGCTGATCGTTGCCGGGATAGAACTGGATTTTGATCCGGGAGCAAAGTATTACCTGTATTTTAAGTTTGGGCATATTTCACTTCTGCCGATGTGGATCGAACTGCTCCTTATGCTGCTGTCCTGCGGGTTTAAGAGCCTGCTTTACTATGTCCTTGTGTTTGCGATAGGACAGTTTGTGACGAACCAGGCAGGATTCCTGTGTGTGGCGGGGCTCGTTTGCGCAGTGCTCTACAGGGTACCGGAGCTCTTTATGAGGAGCAGTCTTTATGTTCCGTATACCATTGAAGTGCTGAACTGGTACTGGATAGAAGATCCGCCGTATCTGATATTTGCGGTGAAAATTGCAAAGGCGGCTGTCGCTGCTTTGGTCTTTATTGCTGCCGTGATCTACGGTATGAGACGCAATATCAAAAAGACCTGAGAATGCCGCTGTTCTCCAGGATTCTGGCAGATCTGCGGGTATATGGAAGACAGGATGCTCAGATATTCAGTCCCCGTGCCTTGTGCTCTTGATATCCCTGTGGGTCACAAGGACATGCCAGCCGTTCTTTTCAAGGCGCTCCGCAAGGAGACGCGCAAACAGAACGGAACGATGCTTGCCGCCGGTACATCCGAAGGCTATTACAAGCCTTGATTTTCCCTCTTTTTTGTACAAAGGGAGCAGGAATTCCACAAGGTTGAAAAGCTTGGAACGGAAACGCTTGCTCGTAAGGGACTGCATTACGTATTCTTCTATGCATTTCTCTGTTCCGTTGTGCTCTTTGAGAGAAGGAACATAGAAGGGATTTGGCAGGAATCGGACATCAAATACAAGATCGGCTTCCTTCGGGAGGCCGTTTTTATATCCGAAAGAGATCAGCTGGATCTGCAGGCCGCTCTGTTCATCGCCTTCAAGGATCGAAGTGATGTTTTCGCGAAGCTCCGCAGGCATAAGCTTTGAGGTGTCGATAACGTAGTCGGCGATAGCCTTTGCGGGAGTCATAAGCTCGCGCTCGAGCCTTATGGCTTCTTCGATGGAAGTGCAGCTTTCAATAAGGGGGTGCGCGCGCCTTGTCTCCTTGTAACGGTTGCAGAGCACGGTGTCATCCGCATCGAGAAAAAGGACTTTGTAAGGATATGCCTTCTCTTTAAGCCTGTTCATGGCCTCGAAAAAGTCGGGAAAGCTTTCTTTCCCGCGGACGTCAACTACCGTAGCGATCTTCTTTGATTCGTGGCCTTCGGACATGCCGTAAAGGTCCGCGAAGTTTACAAGGAACTGGGGCGGAAGGTTGTCAACGCAGTAATACCCGAGGTCTTCGAGGGTGTTTATCGCTTTGGATTTGCCTGCTCCGGACATGCCGGTCACAACAACAAGTGCCATTATAGCCTCCTAAAGTATCGCATTCCTTTGGTAAGGCCGGGAATGCATATCTTGATATTCCGAAAGTTTTTGTGTGTACAAAAACCGTTGAGTGTGTTATTCTATTGAAAAGCACATCTGCTTTTGTAAAACCGCTTAATCTGTAATCTTCGAACTAACGGGCTTTAAGCCCCTTTTTACCGGAGGTCTGTCATGAAAAAGCTGCCGGAGATATATAGACGCCGCTACATTCCCGACGAGATAAAGTGGCTTAAGGACGATATCATCCTTCGCTACGAACCCGGGAAGATCCTTGTCACGCGCTGGAAAACCCTTAACTGCAAAACCGATTTTGCCACGGGCACATCTGTGTTTTTTATCGACAAACATATAAAAGTCAGCAAACTGCGGGATAAGGACGGCAATCTGTGCAAGTGGTACTGCGATATCGTGGAGATGGTGGAGACACCGGAAAAGATCACATATAACGATCTTCTCTTTGATGTCGTGCAGCTCCCCGACGGGGAGGTGCGTGTCGTTGATATCGGCGAAGCGGCGGACGCATACGAGCAGGGCCTTATCACAAAAGACCAGCTCCTGTGCGGCATGCACGCAACGGATGCTCTCCTTGCCTGTATACGCGACGGCTCCTTCGAAGAAATGAAAAAGCAGGTGGATGAAGCCGAGCAGATGCAATGCGACTGACATATTACCGCATAAAACGGGGCTGTTTTGATACAGCCTCTTTTTTGTGCGATAAGCGAATGCCCTTGACATATGTCTGTCTGCACGTCGAGGACTGAGCGAACGGTCATCGGGCGGATTCCGTAACAGGGCAGGCTTGCCCCGTCGACGGGAAGGCGCCCTGCGCAGGCTTACCGGAAGCCGCGATCAGATCTCTTCGTCGGCATTCACTGTTTTGTAGCCCGCCGCTTTCCTAAGACGGTTCATGATCGCTTCGGAAAGCACGGTATCGTAGAAGCTTTCGGTAAACATGTGATCGGTACCGAGATCGTCAAACTCGCGCAGAATGGCGAAAAGCCTGTGGGTAAGGGCTTTTTCTTCAGTGCGTTTGCCAAGAGACAAGACCGTTGTGCTTTTGTACAGCGGCGCAGTCTCGTCTGTTGCGATAACGCCGGTCTTATGGCCGCCCGCATTCAGCTCTTCCACGCGGCGGTTGATGTACCGGGCGACATTTTCCCTGCTTCCCTCAACTATTACAAGCTCGCCTTTTGGCGCGTAATGGCGGTATTTCATGCCGGGAGCCTTTGCGACGATATTTGCCTTTGGAACCCTCGAAACCACGGCCTTATCGTATTCGACTGTGCCTATTACCTTTTCAAGATCCTCACGGGTAATAAAGCCCGGGCGCAGTATCAGCGGCTTTTCGCCGGTAAGGTCGATTATCGTGGATTCGACACCTATGTTTACAGGCCCGCCGTCAAGGATGTATTCTATGCGGCCGTTTAAGTCGTCATACACATGCTGCGCTGTTGTGGGGCTTGGGCGTCCCGAGGCATTTGCGCTAGGGGCTGCAATACAGAGTCCGGACCTGCGGATAAGCGCGAGCGCGATATCATCTGCCGGAAAGCGGATGGCAACGGTCTTAAGGCCGCCTGTTGTTCCGTCGGGAACACAGGGCTTTTTGTTAAGGATCATGGTAAGGGGGCCGGGCCAGAAGGCGTCCGCAAGGGCGTAAGCTTCTTCCGGGACGTTCTTCGCAAGCTCTTTCAGCGAGGCGACATCAGCGATGTGGACTATCAGCGGGTTGTCCGAGGGTCTGCCTTTAGCGGCATAGATGCGTGCGGCAGCGGTTTCGTCAAGGGCATTTCCACCGAGCCCGTATACGGTTTCCGTCGGAAACGCAACAAGACCGCCTTGTCTCAAGATGCCGGCAGCCTCATCAATATCGGTCTCCTTGAAAGAAGACCTGTCTATCTTCAAAAGTTTTGTCTCTGTTTTTTCCATGCCTGCATTATAATCTTTATAGGAGCGGATTTCAAGAGCCGGAGACCATTTGATGCAGATGTTGTTTTTTCTTTTTCGTTGACAGGAGCTGCAAACAGGCTATAATAAAGAGAACCGCATTTGTGCCGCGTGATCCTCGCACAAATGCAGCCATAAGCTGTTCGCTGCGTTCGCAGCATGGAGGTTAAAAAATGAAAAAGATCATGTTTACCGGCGGCGGGACCGCAGGCCATGTTACGCCGAATATCGCTCTTATCGATGCCCTGAAGGATGAATACGAGATCTGTTATGTGGGTTCGTACAGCGGGATCGAGAAGGAGCTTATAGAGAAAAAGGGGATTGAATATCACGGGATTTCCTCGGGAAAGCTTAGAAGATACTTCGATCTTAAGAATTTCAGCGATATCTTCCGCGTGTTAAAGGGCATACGGGAGGCAAAGAAGCTTGTCCGTACGATAAAGCCCGACATAGTGTTCTCGAAGGGCGGGTTTGTGTCTGTGCCGGTCGTTATTGCCGCAAAGCGCTACAAAGTGCCGGTAATATCGCATGAATCGGATATGACGCCCGGACTTGCAAACAAGCTTGCACAGCCGTTTGCCACAAAGGTCTGCACCAATTTCCCCGAAACGGTAAAGTACCTTAAGGGCAAGGGGGTGCACACGGGGACGCCTATACGCGCGGAGCTCTTTAAGGGCGACAGGAAGAAAGGCCTTGAACTTTGCGGGTTCGTGGGCATAAAGCCTGTGCTGCTCGTTGTCGGCGGAAGCACGGGCGCAGCTGCGCTGAACAATGCGCTTCACGAGTCTTTAGACACGCTTCTTAAGACCTTTAACATAATCCATCTCTGCGGAAAAGGAAAGGCAGACGAGAGCTATAACGGGAAGACGGGCTATGTACAGTTTGAGTATATAAACGAGGAGATGGCGGATATATTCGCGGCAGCCGATATAGTTCTTTCAAGGGCCGGCGCAAACGCTATCTGCGAGCTGCTGGCGCTTAAGAAGCCGAATGTTCTTGTGCCGCTCCCGGCGTCCGCAAGCCGCGGAGACCAGATACTTAACGCGGAGTCTTTTGAAAAACAGGGCTACAGCGTGGTCCTGAACGAAGAGGATATCACTCCGGAGAAACTTGTGGAGACCGTTAATAACACCTACAGGGACAGAGAGAAATACATAAAGGCCATGAGTGAGAGCAGCGCTTCGGATGCGACCGGTGCGATATGCGACATGATAAGGGAATATACGAAATAAAAGTGAGTAAGAGTGAGTCGCCGGGGCGCTTCCCGGTGACTCGTTTTGTTTGCGCGGCATTCCGGCGGAAAACAAAAAAAGAGTCAGTGGGGTCGTTTCTCGGTAACTCTTTTTCGTTGAAAACGAGTCACCGAGAAACGACCCCACTGACTCACCCGGATCAGGGTTTATATGTGATGGTGTATTTTATGCGGGCTGCAATCTTTTTTGCGTATTCATCGGCTTCGCCGTCGGCGTATGCCTGCTTTTCCCATGGGATGACAATACCGTCGTTTTCAAAGCGCGGGATGATGTGGATGTGGAGGTGGAAGACCGACTGCCATGCGGCTTCGCAGTTATTCTGGAGAATGTTTACGCCGTCGCATCCAAGCGCGTCTTTTACGCCGTTTGCTATTCTTTTTGCAAGGGGGAGTGCCTTTGCAAGCACGGACTCGTCGCCTTCAAGGAGATTTGCCATGTGAGCTTTCGGGATCAGCAGTACATGGCCTTTTGCGGCAGGCTCGATGTCGAGGATGGCGCGGAAATCATCATCTTCGTAAACCGTTGCGGTAGGGAAGACCCCGTTTGCGAGTTTGCAGAAAATACAGTTGTCGTTCATAAATATATCCCTTTCTTCTCCGGGCAGTGCGCCGGAGCTTTTTTGTACGATAAGATAATGTTTTTACAGGCAGGCCTGTGCAGGACAGATGCGGAGCAAAAATGTCATACCCTGTTCTTAAAGGTCTTAGGCGCAAGGAAATATACAAGCACGCATGCCAGAATGCTGTATGCGATGCAGAAAGCCGCAAGTATACCGCCGTAAACGAGCGGATCGACGGATTCGAGGGTGCTTAAGACCGAGTAGCTCATGTAGCAGGCAAAATAGGTGACAAACATTACAAAATTGTAGCCGAAATGCTTTGATTTTGCCTCAATGTCAAAGGGCTGGAGCAGGTAATACAGCATCAGGTAGTGCACGGAGAAGAAGATGCTGATAACAAGCGGGGCAACAAAGAACAGGACAAGCTCGAGGATATCGACCTTCTCGAGCCCTGCCCGGCCGTAAACACGCATGTAGAGAAGGACTCTCGTTACAACAAGCGAGAGGCTTACGGCAAGGGCCGGTAAAAGGTTCTGCCGTGCGATCCCGGTAAGCCTGAGGCTGAACAGCTTCAGGAGGTTTGCGGGCTTGCGGTAGAAGGCGTAGTGGAGCATCGCCCTGTCGCAGTTTGTAAACAGCGCCTGCGAATACTGCGAACCGCGGTTTATGATGTAGAGCACAAAGGGCAGTGCAGGAAGGATCCTCGGAAAGACATTCGATAAACGCTCGAACATCTCAGTATCGGCTATCAGAACGAACGATACATTTACCGCGACGCAGGCAATGGCGATGATGGCGGTGATTATCATCGTTGAATTGTGAAGGAGCTTGCGGTGGCGCAGGTCGAAGAGTTCCGAGAAGAAGGCAAAACCGGAGCGCCGGCTGGTCTGGCGGACCGTCTTTTCGTCTATCTGCTTTCTTTGTGCTTCAAGCTGCTTCTGGTCGATGGTATTGCGGTTTTCGTTTGAAAGGTTCAGATAGCGCTTGAAGTATACAAGGTAGTTGTCGTATTTGAGAAGGTACAGCGCGCACGGAATGCCAAGGAGTACCACTGCAAGCGCGACCAGAGCCGCAATGCCGACATGCCCTTTAAGGCTGAAAACACCGATGAAGAGGAATACTATACATGCAGCAACAGCAAGGAGCAGAATTGTGGAAAGCACACTTCCGAAAGGGGTTGCTTCGGCAACACGTCTGGTCTCGAACCTGCGTACGCGTAAAAAGGAAACTATCAGCTTTGCCCCGACGATATAGAGAGGCAGAAGGACCATCATATACATCGGCAGGCGGAAGATAAGGCAGACAATAAAGATGAAGAGTATCCCGAGGAGCAGCTTCTTTGCCAGCATCAGCGCGTAGTTTATGAGGATGTACTTTTTGGCGTCGACTCTTAAAAGCCGGATGGCATAATAGCCTTCGTAATCCGCTTCTATCAGCAGGTTGTTGAAGAGCGCGCCTATAATTGTAAGAAGCATCAGTACCCCGACGAACAGGGGACCGGCACCGGCAACTGCGTCGTCAAAGGAGGGTGAATCCTCGGAAGCCATACGCCCAAAGCAGGCTAGGGCTATAAGGGCATAATACAGGCCGGCAAAGACGACAGCCTTTGAAAAACGGTAAAAGCCAGCAACTACAGCCCAGATGATCTTTCCGTCCGCAGCCGCATAGGAATTCGACTTGAACAGCCTCTTGATGACGGGAAAACGGCGGAGACGGTACAGAAGACTGTTGACCGAGTAGGCGGAATTAAGGGCGAAGCTCAGTTTCAGCGTATCCATCAGCCTTCCTCCTTAAGAGCCTCGATTATCTTTGTACGGAAGTCTTCCCTGTCGAGCTCGTCGCGGGAGAGTGCGGTAAGCGTCCCGTGGTTTAAGAGAACGATCTCATCACACAGGTCGAGGGCAAGATCCATGATATGCGTTGAGAGCAGGATTATGCTGTCGCCCTTCATGCCGCGGAGTATGTCCTTCATCTCCTCGGAAACAACCACATCAAGGCTTGTGAGGGGTTCATCGAGCAGGAGGACCGGCGGCTCCGAGATGAAGTTTATCAGCATCTGCATCTTGTTGCGCATGCCGTGGGAATACTCCTTCATAAGACGGTTGCTGTCTTCGGGCGTTATGGCAACGGAGGCGAGATACTCGTCTATGCTCTTAAGGTTTTTGATGTATTTTTTGTTCACATCGATGTAGAATTTTAAGAATTCGCGGCCGGTGAGGAATTCCGGGACCATGGGCTCCGAGATGACATATCCGATCTCTTCGGGGGCAAGGTCGTGCCTTGTTCCGTTTTCATCGGACAGATACCAGGTTCCGCCGTTGGCGTCGATATCCCCGTTGATGCAGTTGAAGAGCGTGGTCTTGCCTGCCCCGTTACGGCCGAGGAGCGCATAGATGTGACCGGGCTTAAAGGTAAAGGTGATATCCTTTAAGACCTCTTTTGTTGCGTAGCTTTTTTGCAGGTGTTCAATAGTGAAATCCATTTTTTCCTCCCATATTTCATCCGGCAGCAAGTACCGGCTGTTGGCGGTTATCGGTTATTAGTTATTGGCTGTTCGGCGCTGTTATGCGACAGCGGGGGTATAAGTGGTCACAGGTTCTCAAGCATTACGGTGAAAGGACCGTCGTTCTCGATGGAGACCTTCATATCGGCGCCGAATATACCTGTTTCGACTTTCGGCACGGCTGCCCTGCACTTTTCAACGATATAGTTAAAGAGTTCGCTTGCGGGACCGGGTGCGCCGGCACCGGTAAAGGACGGGCGGTTTCCGTGGGAACAGTCCGCGTAGAGCGTGAATTGTGAGACCATGAGAAGTTCCCCGTTTACATCCGCAAGGGCGAGGTTTGTCTTGCCGTTCTCATCCTCAAAGATGCGGAGTCCGACAAGCTTTTTAACGTATCTGTCGGCGGTTTCCTTCGTGTCTTCATGGCCGATGCCGACAAACACGAGAAAACCTTTGCTGATGCTTCCGACCGTTTCTCCGTTAACTTTTACCGAAGCGCTTGTTACACGCTGAATAAGAAATTTCATGATCCTCTCCGAAGATGTGATACCGGCCGCTGCCGGGGTTAAAGCTGTGCCGGGAACGGTGCGCCCGTCAGCCGTTAAGGGATGCGCCCGGGAACGGTGCGGCGTCAGCCGTTAAGTGACCCCGATGTCCCGCGCTGGCCGGTCTTTGCACCGCTCAGGTATTTTCTTTTGGCTTTTTCGGCCTTTTTTATCTTATAGAGCTCCTCTGCCGCAAGACGCGCCTTTGCTACGGTCTTAAAGCCGTCCTTCGGGAAGCAGTAGTAGAGCATGGAATCGTCGCCGATGGATATCATATCGCCAAGCTCGTACCAGAAATAGTCTGAATAAAGCCCGTAGGAGGCGAGGGGAGCCTGCTTGTAGTCAAGCTTTCCGTCGCAGCCTGTAAGGGTAAAGCCCTCATTTGTGTGGACAAGACGGCCTTCACCTACTCTGTAGATGGCCTTAAGATCGCGCAGGACGCAGATGTCGACCGCGGTGTCGATCCTGTAGGTGCCGTCTTCAAGCTCCTTCTTTACGCACTCGCGTTCCCAGGCATACCAGTCCGGGATATGGGTAAAGGCGGGTTTTTCGTCCTGCTCGCGTTTTAAGAAGCCTTCCTCGTCAAGGACGTATGTTGCACCGCATTCGGTGCAGGTGATGCTGATGCCGTGCCCCTCGGTCTTCCCCTCGCTATTGCAGTGAGGGCATTTGTAGAGGACGCGGTCAAGGCCTTCGGCACGGAAATCCTCGGTTATCTTTGTGTGGCTTTCCTGCTGGAGCTTAAAGTTGTCAAAGGTAAACAGCGAATTCAGTATTTCCGCGATCTCTTCGGAATCTTTGTCTGCTATGTCGTCCGGGGAGAGGACGTAGGACATGTGGGCGCTTACGGGAGTATTCCTTACACGCAGCCCGTTGTAGAGCGGATCCCGCAGGAATGCTCCGTAGGTGCGGATCATCACCACAGGGATCTTCAGCATTTTTATGCATTTTGCGAGGCTTTCCGGCAGCGGGGTCGCCGTACCGTCAAAGGTATAGCTTGCCTCCGGGTACATAAGGACCGAGGTTTTAAGAGTCTTGAAGGCATAGTTCATGGACTTTACAAGGTTCATGTCCGTTACGAACTTTCGCGTGGGGATGCACCCTAAGTTCCGCATGAGCCACTCCTTGCCCACAAAGCCGTCCAGCGTGCAGACTATCTGGAAAGGGCGCGGGTAAAGGATCGAGGATGCGATCTCGAGATCTATGAACGCGGAATGGTTCATGAGGATAAGGCAGGGCTCTTTTTTGCCGAGCTTCTCCATGCCCTCGGTGGTATATGTGAAGTGCGTTTTCTTCAGATCCGGTCCGGAAGCGACTTTAAGCAGCGTGCGGAAGAAGATACCGGGCTTTTTCGGCGCCGGCACCTTGCAGGGCGGGATCTTCTGGACTTCTTCGTAGCTTTTTTCGATTACTTTGATCTTCATGGGGGCTTACCTCCCGAAAAATTGCTTAAGAATACAGATGAATAAAGAAGTGCCATGTATTCGCTATTTCTGAATATTATACAGCAACAGACAGGGGTTTGCAAGGTGAAAAGAGGGGAGGGAAGCGTGATCTGCGAAAATCCACGCAAACAATTTTGATCATCTGCGCAAAAATTGTTGTGTTTTACGCAAGGATATTTGACAAAAAGCCTTGCTTGTGGTAACTTTTATCGCGTAGGAAAAAATACTCGGGGGACTTTGCGCCGCGGTGTTTACGGACCGGAAGGAACCCTGAAATGTTTTGGTAATCCGTACCGGAAAATTTTCAAAATTAATCGTATTTTAATCCTGCAATAATGAAACAGTAATAATCGTTTGATATAAACAGAAAGGAGGCGCAAATGGCAATCGATCAATACGGACGTCCGATAGCCCGTAAAAGCTCGGACAAACTGAATAATCCTTCCGCATTCGACCCAAGGGGTCCGAAGCAGGAAATAGTCGTTGTTCCGCCGAAGGCGAAGGCGCAGGTTGTCGAAGCGGCTTCTGAGAACAGTGACACGGAATACAGGACCATAGCGGCTCCGTTACCTTTCTACATTACAGGCGTTACGGTATTTGTTGCGGCTCTCGCAATGGGCGCTTACACCTTTGGAAAGTATCTTTTGCTTGCAGGCATCGGCCTTGCGGTATATTTCATATCCAGAAAGGTATGCGCGCCTAAGAAGTACGAGGTCCAGAAGAAGCACAAGATCACGCTCACAGGCTTTGCGGAGACGGATGAGATCTTAAGAAAGGCCGACAACGAGCTGAGGAGCATCAAGAAATCCGCGCAGCACATCGTGAAAAAGGATGCGGAGTTTGCGGGAACGCTTACAGAGCTTGTTGATGATGCTTATAAGCTGGTGGATTTTACATCGGACAATGCGGACCAGCTCTCGCTGCTCAGACGTTTTTACAACTACTACCTTCCGACCCTCGAAAAGCTTGCAAGGACTTATGTAAAGCTTGAAAAGAGCGGAAGCGATGTTGAACACGTAACGCAGACAAAAGAGGAGATCATCTCCGCTGCGGACGCCATGAAGACGCTGTTCAAGAAGCAGTTTGACAAGATGTATGTGAACACCGCACTCGATATAAGCACCGACGTTGACGTGCTCGAGGCAATGCTTGAGTCGGACGGCATCAGGAAGATCAACGAAGAGGCCGGAAAGACCGAAGAATGATCCAAAACAAAAATACAGCGGCCGGCGCCGCTGAAAATAAAAAAGAGAGGTATCAAACATGACAACAGAAATGGCTTTAGCGGAAAACTACCAGCTTAACGAAGAGGATAAAGCGACCGTCGTTGCGATCAAGGACAAGGTCGATCTCTCGGATTCACTGAGCGTTATGGCTTACGGCACAGAACCCCAGCAGAAAATCTCGGAATTCTCCGATGCTGCTCTCCAGACCGTACGTACCAAGGACCTTGGCGAAGTAGGCGACATGATCGTCGGCCTTGTGGGCGAGCTCAAGACCTTCAGCGATAACACGGAATCATCGGGCTTCCTCAGATTCTTCAAGAAGCAGAAATCCAAGATCGAAGTATTAAAGACCCGCTACGACAAGACAGAGGTTACCGTTGAGAAGGTCGTTTCTTCACTTGAACTGCATCAGGTCCAGCTGTTAAAGGACGTTTCGACGTTTGATAAACTCTATGATGTAAACCTTGAGAACTTAAAGAACCTTACGCTTTATGTTGCCGCAGGCAAGGAAAAGCTTGATGAGGCAAGGAACGTAACGCTTGTTGAACTCAAGAAGAAAGCCGAAGAGACCGGTCTTCCCGAGGATGCACAGAAGGCAAATGATTTCGCTTCTTACTGCGACCGTTTCGAGAAGAGGATCTATGACCTCGAGCTTACACGCGCCGTTGCCATCCAGATGGCACCCCAGGTACGTCTTGTGCAGAACAACGAGGCAACTCTTGCCGAGAAGATTCAGTCAACCATCAACAACACCATTCCGCTCTGGAAGAGCCAGATGGTCATCGCACTCGGCCTTGCGAACGCAGAGAACGCGCTGCAGGCTGAACGCGCAGTAAACAATACCACAAACGAGCTTCTTAAGAAGAATGCCGACATGTTAAAGACCGGCAGCATCGAGATCGCAAAGGAAAACGAGCGCGGCGTTGTGGATATCGAAACTCTTACATACACCAACCAGCAGCTTATTCAAACTCTCGACGAAGTACTTGCAATCCAGAACGACGGTAAGGAGAAGCGCAAGGCTGCAGAGGCCGAGATGGCACGTATGGAAGAAGAGCTTAAACAGAAACTGCTCACACTTAGGAATGCAAAATAACACAACTTTTTAAGTACGGGCAGAAAGGAGACGGATTATGAGACAGGCATTGAAAGAAAGAAATATCGCGATTATCGTAATGGCGGCTCTGATTCTGCTCGGACTTGTTTTCGGAACCAGAGTCGGATTGATGCGTGAAAAACGTAAATTGAACGAGATGTTTGCTACCAAGAAATATAATGGGAGTACTTTTGATGAGCGCATTAATAATGCGAGTCAAGAAGCATCAACTTTGCTGGGGGTAGCCATAGCTTTTAAGGGTAATACGGCGTATGAGGATGTCAAGAAAGACAATGACAAATTGTTAAAGGCTAAGAATGTGTCCGAAAAGTATGAATACCTTAACAAGTTGCTGAGTGATTGCACTATTTTAGCAGCCGGAATGGATGAATCCACATATAACTCCGATGTAACAAAAGTAAAAAAGAACATTGAGGAATTAACAGATCAATTACGCGAGTTGAGCGGAGAGTATAATAAAAAAGTCCGCGAGTTCAATTCCAAAAAACACGCATTTCCGTGCAACATTCTCTCTGCGATCACATTTGTGAGTGATGCAGAGGAATTCAGATAACGTAATCATTTTTCAAACAGAAAGAAAGGAGGTTGCGTGATGTCTGAGGGACATAAAGGTTCAGGATTAACGGTATTATTGATCATTGGAGCGCTGATAGTTGCGTTTATAATGAATTTCCATGCCAAAGATAAAACGCAATCTTCCAACGATCTGGATAAATATGTGAAGGATGAAGTTGGCATTATCGATGATGCTACCAAAGAGCAAGTCCTGCGACTAAACAAGGAATTAAAAAAGAATTATGACGGAACGGAATTGTTTGTTGCAGTTGTTCAAAACCATGGAAGAGACACTATCAAGCTGTTTACCAAAAATTATTTTAACACGCATCAAATAGGCGATTCTGACAATCAAAATGGTGTTTTGCTTTTGATGTCAATAGATGAAAACGAATCGTACATTACATTTGGATCAGGTTTTGAATATACATTGGCCGGTGATTTGGCTGTATCGGAGTATGAGAATTTCGAATCCGAGTTCAAGGCAAAAAGATACAATGAGGCTTTACAAAAAGCACTTCCGGAGTATGGTTCGATAATTAAACAACACGCAGAAAAATGGCGTGAAAAAACGATAACAAAAGAAGCTACCCCTACTCCGAAACAGGAGAAAGAACCTAAACCTACAAAATCTCCTGACTTCAACATAGAAGATTATGTGATGCCCGAAAAAGCAATTTCACTTGTTGCATCAGGGATTGGAGCAATCATCCGGGCAGTCTTCAAGCTCATCGCAGGACTGTTCTCGAGCGTACTGATCGGTCTTATAGTAGTTATAATCATCATACGCGCTATCGTAAAGAGCGCGAAAAAGTAAAAACATGTACCCTACGGCCGCGGGATCGTCCCGAGGCCGTGCGGTCTGTATAAAACATATTTTTGAGGAGGATTATTTATGGAAGGCACTATCGTTTGCAGCGGATGCGGAAGCTCGATCCCTGCTACAGCCGTATTCTGCGGCGTTTGCGGTAAAAAGGTGGAGCATATTGCGGCAATTACGGAACCTGTAAACGCCGAGATAAAGGAAGCGGTGGACCTGGCTAAGGAACAGACCACAGAAGTAAAGGAAGTTGCAGCAGCAACAGTTGCCGAAACAGCTGCAGGGGTAACGGCTGCAGCAGAAGAAGTTAAGACTGCAGCAACAGAAGAAGTCAAGACGGAAGCTGCAGAGATCGCAGCAGCAGAGGCAAAGATCGCAGAGGCAGCTACGGCTGTTGAAGAGATAAAGCCCGCGCCTGCGTCTGTAAAGCCCGCAGATCCCGCGCCTGCGTCCGTAAAACCCGCAGATCCGGCACCTGCACCCGCAAATCAGGCAGCTCCCGCTTACACGGCTCCCGTTGCGGCAACAGCCGCAGCAACAGCAACAGCTGCAGCTACAGACTTTAAGCCTGCGGAGCCCGCAAAGGAAAACAAGCCCGCAAAGAAGAGCACAGGGGCTCTCGGCTATATCTTCGGTTCAATCGTGTCGCTGCTTGCCATCTGTGTCTGCTTTGTTGAAACCGTTGTATGCGCGCTGTATTTCGGAGTAAGCGAGAGTGCGGTGAACACCCTTGCAGAAAACCCGGATTCCGGCATACCCTTCGTTGACACGCTGATAGGCTTCCTTTCGAACATCACAAACCTTGTGGCGATAATCCTCATCGGGGTTGTCCTCCTGATCTTTGTCGTGCTCATCTTTGTATGCTTCTCGAAGAGGGCGGGACTTGCTTTCAGGACACTTGCCATCGACTTTTCGATCGTGAGCCTTATCTGCGCTTTCGGTATCTGGTTCGTTAACCAGTTCGGCGGAAGGCTTGGGGGTTTCAATCTCGACTGCTCGCTTCTCACCACACTTAGGGGCGACGCATCGGGAATGCTCCTTGCGATCGCAGCCTGCGAGCTCGGGGCAGCCGTAATATTCTTCATCATCGCATCCATTACAGAGGCGGTAAGGACAAGGGCACTTATAAAACAGGCCCGCGAAAACAGATAAAACAACGCGTACGGAGCCGGTGTGCGTTTTCGCATGCCGGCTTCTTTTTCGGGTAACAGTTTTGGGTCTGCGTGAAACAGCCTTTGTGAGGGTTGCAGACCGATGGGGGGATAATGTATTACGTAGCTTTGATAGCCGTTGCGTCATCACTGATGCAGTTTCTGCTGCTTCCGGTGTACATAAGGCTGAAAAAACGGCAGAAATACCTGCCGCTTAAAATGACGATAAAGGGGCTCATGACCTTTATCGCCTTCGGATTTGCGCTGTATGCCGTACTTGTGATCCGGCACAGGACCGGGAGCTTTTTCAATCTTGTGACGGAAAGCGGCATGAAAACGCACATTTTGCTGCCTATAGGCCTGTTTGTCTGCATGGTGGCGGATGTTGTGCTCTGTGTGGAATTTAAGATCGGAATGCTGATGTTTCTTGCGGGACACATCTGTTACAGCGCGTATTTCCTGATAATAGGCGGGTTCAATCCCGTTTCGGTCGTTATCTTCGTGATAAGCGCAGCCGCAATAACACTGTATTTTAGCCGTTATACACGCAAAGAGGGGAAGATGTTCATACTGTACACGGTGTACGGGATCATGATAAGCATCACTCTTTCAACAGGCCTTATGCTGCCTTTCTCGATCCGGGAATACGGCGTGATGCCCGCGATCTCATCAGTACTGCTTGTTGTTTCGGACATTATGCTTGGCATGAACAAGGTGCGGAAGACCACGATAATATCGGATCTGCAATATCTGGGGTACTATTTTTCCGGCCAGTTTGTGCTGGCATTGAGCGTATTTGTGCCTGCGGTCCTCGGAGTGTAAGAAACAGGGAGAAAACCGGCGGAGAACACATCAGGCGGCACAGGACGGCGCATTACCGGGGGTAACATGGATATTAAGGAATTACTCGACAAATACATAGACGACGGGTTGCAGCAGGTGATCTTAAGCAATTCGAGGGACAAAAGCATCACGAAGGAAAAGATCCGCAGGGTGTCAGTAAAGGGCAAGATGATGTTCCAGACGGAAAGCTTTCGCGGTGCGCAGGTCTTCCATGAAAACATGGACAAAGAAGCGCTGAAAGAAAGGATCCTGAGCGTGCTCGGGCCTGTGTTCAAGCAGGGCGAATTCGTGCATACATCGGGAACGGCCCTGGTGCTTACGAGCAAGAGCGGGACTGTGACGATAAAGGAAAAGAAGGCTTTTCGGGAGCCTGCAATGCCTGCATGGAAGCCGCTTGACAGCGCGGTTCCTTCCCATAACAAAGTCAAGAACTATCTTATCCCGGAGGGAACGCCGGTGCCTTTCATGTATGATCTTGGCGTGTTCACCGCGGAAGGAAAGGTAGTCAGGACCAAAACCGATAAATACCGCCAGATCAACAGGTTTCTTGAGTTTGTGGAGGACATAGTCCCGGCGCTTCCAAAGGACAAGGTCATCAATATACTTGACTTTGGATGCGGAAAGTCGTATCTTACTTTCGCAGTTTATTATTTCCTGACAAAGATCAGGGGCCTTAAGGTGAAGATAACCGGGCTTGACCTTAAAGAGGCTGTGGTAAGGGACTGCGAGCGTCTTGCAAGGAAATACGGCTATGAGGGCTTAAGTTTTTCCTGCGGGGATGTTTCGGAATTTAAGGGCGAGACGGACATCGACATGATGATGACCCTGCACGCCTGCGATACCGCTACAGACTATGCTTTGGCGTTTGCGGTAAAGACCGGGGCAAAGGTGATCTTAAGCGTGCCCTGCTGCCAGCATGAGCTTAACGGGCAGCTGAAGGATACTGCATTGGAGCCGCTTTTCAGATACGGGATCGTTAAGGAACGCGTGGCCGCGCTTGCCACGGATGCGCTCCGCGCGGAGCTTCTTGCCGCACATGATTATAAAGTACAGCTCCTTGAATTTATCGATATGGAGCATACACCGAAAAATATACTTATCCGCGCCGTAAAGCGCGACAGACATAACGAAAAGGCCTGCGCCGAAGCCGGGGCGCGCGTTGAGGCCTTCGTGAAAGGATTTGGGATCGACCCGACGCTCTTAAAGCTCCTTAAGGCATAAGAGGAGCCCTGGGGCCGTTTTGCACGGGCCGGATCGGATACAGGTTTTGATGGGAAGAAGAGAAAAACAATCGCACAGCGTGATCAGATTTATCTACAAACCGCTCCTGCTCTTTGCGGTCTTTATTGCCGCACTCTGGTATTTCAGCGGTCATTATCTGACGATAAAGAGCTTCACCAACGTGACTGACGAGACCACGATGGCTGAGGCTTCGCTTCCTGCGCTCTCGCTCGTGACCGAGGGACGCGAGGTGAACCGGCTGTGCGGCTATACTTCAAACCTTGACTGGGAGCTCAACCGCGAGACCATAACACCTCTTTCGACTGCAGCATCCTTTGTGGTCAAAGTTGCAGAGAACAAGCTTGTGGCGAGAAAGCTTAAATATGAGCTTTTTGATGTTTCAACGGGCAGCCTTTTAGAGACAAATACGGTCAATTCCCTGAACGAGAGCATCTACCCGGGATATAAGAGCATGGAAGTGACATTAAAGACCGATCTGGCACGCGGTGTTGAGTACAGCGTCAAGTTCACGCTCATAACCAGCGACAGCAGGCGTATCTACTACTATACAAGGATCAAGGTCTATGACAAGGGCTATATTGCGGAAAAGATAGATTATGCTGTGTGGTTCAGGGATTCGCTGATCTCCAAGACCAATCAGGCCCAGATCGAGAAAAACCTTGAACCCAAGAGCAATTCGAACCGTACAGACCTTGCCCATGTTGATATTGACTGTACCTGGAACATGGCAAGCTGGGGGAATGCTTACCCGAAGATCGTTTCGGAACTGCCGCCGACCATTACCGATTTTTATGAGGAATATGCATCTATCGTCCTGAATTATGTGGCAGAGGTGAAAACGGATTCGGGGACGGAGTACCTGCGCGTCCGCGAGACCATAAGGCTGCTTTATACAACCATAAGGACCTACCTCTACACATACGACCGTGTGACAGAGACGATATATGACGTTGCAAACACGTATCTGTACTCGAGCGATCTAAAGCTTGGCATCACGAATGATACCGAAATGCAGATCCTTACGACACCAAGCTATAAATACACCGCATTTGTGCATAACGGCGAGCTTTACTGCTACGACGGGACAAGTAACAAGATGACGACTGTATTCTCGTTTGCAGGGGAGGATATCACCGATCCCGATGTGGCAAAACTTGACCATGACGTAAAGATCCTGAATCTTGATGCGAACGGTAATATCGATTTTGTTGTATGCGGATATATGAGCAGGGGCGAGTACGAAGGCAGGGTCGGGATCGTCTTCTACACCTTTGACCGCGAGCATTCGAGGCTTACGGAGCTGGCGTACATCCCCGTGAATACGACCTACCAGCTGTTAAAGGACGAGTTTGACAAGCTCGTTTACAAGAGCAGCTACAATATCATATATCTTGCGATGTATGATACCGTTTACAGCTACAATATCACCACAAGAAAGCTCTCTGTCCTCGCGAACAATGTTCCGGAAGGGCATTTTGCGTATCTGGCGGCCGCAAAGAAGATCCTCTGGCAGAATAACGCAAATGATGCAAAGAGTGACAAGCTGACACTGATGAACCTTGAATCGGGCGAAAAGCTTGAATGGGAAGCAAACCCCGGTGAGGTGATAAGGCTGCTTGGCGAGGTTGACGGCAATGCCATCATAGGCTATGCGAGAATTGATGATATAGTGCGGAATTCCGACGGTTCGCAGGTTGTGCCGATGTACAGGGTGGAGATAACGGATTGGGAGAGAAAAGTCTTAAAAACCTACAGCCAGCCTGATATTTTTGTTACAGACGTTAAATTCGGCGACAGCGTCATCATCCTTGAACGCGTGAAGAAAAGCGGCAGCGGGCTTGCTTACGAAGCTGTTGCGGCAGACGGCATCGCCAACAGAAACACTGCCGTTACCCTTGCCGTTTCGCTTGTGAACAGGACCTCAAACCTGTTAAAGAAGGAGTATTACATCGCATTCCCTTCGAACATAACAATGAAGGAGATACCTAAAAAACAGGGCGTGACCATAACGGTACAGAAGACCGATACTTCCATGAAGATCAACGCAGGGACGGATGTGCAGGCCTTCTACAGGACATATTCTTTCGGACGCGTTGTAACAAGGACATCTGTCGTGGCCGATGCGATCGCGCTTGCGGACAGCAATGAAGGCCTTGGAGCCGTTATCGACGGAAACGGGCGCATTGTCTGGGAACGCGGTGTTAAGGCAACAAGAAGCGCCGTGACGGGACTTATACTTCCGAAAACGCCGGCGCAAAACCAGCTTCAGACCTGCCTTAAGATCCTGTTCAGATACCTTGATTATGATGTTGACACATCCGAGATAGATTTTTCGAAGACAAATGTCGCGGACTCCATAAAGAGCTATGTAAAGGTCTCCGGGCTTGAGCTCAAGGGCATAACGCTCGACCAGATGCTCTACTTCGTATACAGGAAGAAACCGGTTATCGCAGTCATAAACAACGAAAGAAGCGTGCTTGTGACAGGATATGACTACTTTAACATCGAATACTTCGATCCGCAGCTTGCTAGGACCGTAAAGATCACAAAGGAGGCGGCAGAGCAGCTGTTTGGCATTAACGGCAATACATTCTATTGTTATGTGAAATAAAGATTTGTGTTGACATTTCAGTATAAGTCTGATATTATCTCTTTTGCTGGCGCAAGGCGCATATTGTGCTGCGCGGTGTTTTGCCGGCATATGCAGTCGTGGCGGAATTGGCATACGCGCATGATTCAGGTTCATGTTCACGCAGGTGAGTGAGAGTTCAAGTCTCTTCGACTGCAGTTAAAGACCGTTCTTTGAACGGTCTTTTTGCTGTAAGTAGGGCAGTTTCGGGAAAACAGACCGTTTTCCGGGGCTGCTTTTTTTTGTGTGCAACAGGCGGGGACTGTTACGGAAACCCTGTATTAGTTCAATTGGAAAATTAAATTCCAGTTGCCCCATACCTCTGACTGGAACTTACTATTGCAAGGATAATGGGTGGAAGTAACTTCTCCAAAGATCCTTATTGTTTAGATAGGTGCCAGTCATAATCATTGTTACTTGCTTGA
>JAEEGQ010000095.1 GCA_016280395.1 Lachnospiraceae bacterium
AATCCCTGCAAATGCGGCTTTTATCCGGATCGTTCAAAGTGCACCTGTACGCAGATGCAGGTAAGGAATTACATGGGAAAGATAAGCCAGCCTCTGCTCGACCGCTTCGATATAAGGATCAATGTAGGCGTTGTGGGCGTTTCGGAATGGTTTGACAGAAAAAAAGGCGAGACCAGCGAGAGCGTGCGTGAGCGCGTCACAAGGGCAAGACAGATACAGGAGGAACGCTTTAAGGATTCGAAGTTTAAGACGAATTCCTGCATGAATTCCGTACAGACCGAAGAAATATGCAGGCTTGGGGAAAAGGAGCTTGCGCTTATGAAAGAAGTCTTTGTCAAATACGAACTGAGCGGAAGAGGGTATCACCGGATCTTAAGAGTGGCGCGTACCATTGCGGACCTTGCGGGGGCTGAGGACATCGGGACCGAGCATCTTGCGGAAGCTGTAAGCTACCGCGGAGTGGAGGTGTAAATGGATCACAGGGAAAGTCTTATAGCGCTTTCTAAGGCATCCTTCCTCGGTATGGATGTCTTAAGAAAGATCGTTGACATCACAGACGGGCCCGAAGGTTTTTTCAGGGCCGATGTTACAAGGCTTGAAAAATATTTTGAGATCCTTGGATTTTCTGAAAATGTCCGTAAATCACTGATCGCTGTTCATTCAGACCCCGGGATCGAAGAGACCTTAAAAGTGATCGAGGATGAGCGGCTTAAATTCATAACCGACGAAGATGACGACTACCCCGAACGGCTTAAGTGCATTTTCGCCCCGCCGCTTTATCTGTATGTAAAGGGTGAGCTTAAGGATTACGAAAACGGCCTTGGAGTGATAGGCTCGAGAAACTGCACCATGTACGGAAAAGAGGTGGCATTAAGTTTTTCAAAGATTTTTGCGTCTCACGGGATATGCATAATAAGCGGAATGGCGAAGGGAGTGGACGGTTTCGCTCATGAAGGCGCTTTGTCGGGCGGCGGATATACCATGGCAGTGCTTGGCTTTGGAGCCTGTGACTGTTACCCTGCGGAGCACAGGACCTTAAAGGAAAGGATAGCAGGGACGGGGTGCCTTGTGTCGGAGTATCACCCGAAAACTGCAGGGAATCCGAGGTTTTTTCCTGCAAGGAACAGGATAATCGCGGCCTTGTCGGACGCGCTCCTTGTGGTTGAAGCCGCAAAGAAGAGCGGAACGATAATTACCGTGGATTTTGCTTTGAGCATCGGGAAAACGATCTATGCAGTGCCTGGAAGGATAGGAGACCCTTTAAGCGAAGGCTGCATGGAGCTGATCAAGCACGGCTGCAGGCCGCTGACAGACCCGGGGGACATCCTGCAGGATTTCGGGTATACGATAAAGAACAGCAAGCTGAAGAACAAGGTAGATCTTGACGAAAACCAGCGCCTTCTGCTTGGCAATATCGAACAGCAGGTGAAAAACACCGAAGATATAATCCGCGGTACCGGCATCGCGGTCTCAGAAGCCCTCAAGATACTTTTTTCCCTCGAAATGAAAGGACTTATCAAGCAGCCTGTCACCGGAGCATATATCAGAGCTGTCTGAAACGGAAGCAACATCCTCCTGCTCCGGCCCGGAGCCGTACCGGCCCAGCATATCCGGAAGCAGCGTTCGCCTGCTCCGGCCCGGAGCTGTACCGGCCCGGAATATCCGAAAGCAGCATCCGCCTGCTCCGGTCCAAAACACTGCCGGAACTTTTACACCCAGATACCTCAGGATACTAAAGTCAAAAACGCAGAAAAAAGGCAGTAAAAACGGCAAAAAAACGGCATTTCAAAAAATCCACTTGATTTTACCCGGAAAATAGTTTATTCTATCGTCGATTTGTATCCGAAGATTACGGAAGCGATTGAAAGAATAAATTACAGGGATGTGGAAAAACATGGCTAAAAATCTGTTGATCGTTGAGTCGCCGGCAAAGGCGGAAACTATTAAGAAATTCCTGGGCAGTAACTATGAAGTCCTGGCTTCAAACGGACATGTCAGGGATCTTCCCAAGAGCAAGATGGGCATAGACGTTGATAACGATTTTGAACCGCAGTATATTACTATCCGCGGTAAGAGTGATGTTACCTCGGCTTTGAAAAAAGCCGTAAAAAAGGCCGATAAGGTCTATCTTGCGACAGACCCGGACCGCGAGGGTGAAGCTATATCGTATCATCTTAAAGAGCTGTTGAAGCTTGATGACAAGAATACCACCCGTGTTACCTTTAATGAGATCACCAAGAAGGCTGTCAGCAATTCTATAAAGAATTCCCGCGGGATCGACATGAACCTTGTAAATGCACAGCAGGCAAGGCGCGTCCTCGACAGGCTTGTGGGCTACGAGATCAGCCCGGTCCTCTGGGCAAAGGTCAAAAGGGGCTTGAGTGCCGGCCGTGTGCAGTCTGTGGCGCTGCGCATAATCTGTGACCGCGAGGACGAGATAAACGCATTCGACCAGAAGGAATACTGGACCATTAGCGCGAATTTTACAGCAGGTACGACCTCACTCGTTGCAAAGTACCAGGGGCCGGAGAACGGGAAGGCAGATATAAGCGACAGGGCAGAGGCGGAAGCGATTGTTAAGGAGCTTAAAAAGACCAAGCCGGTCGTTAAGGAGGTTAAAAACGGTGAGAGGAAGCGCAATGCGCCCAATCCCTTCACAACAAGCACACTGCAGCAGGAGTGCTCCAAGGTGCTGAATTTCTCAACCCAGAAGACAATGCGTATCGCCCAGCAGCTTTATGAAGGCGTTGAAGTCAAGGGACACGGAACCGTTGGCCTTATCACATATCTTCGTACAGACTCCATACGTGTTTCCGATGAAGCCAAGGCCGCAGCTGAAAAATTCATTACCGAAAATTACGGGAAAGAATTTATAGGAACACCGCAGGCTGCAAAAAAAGATGAAAAGAATGTCCAGGATGCGCATGAAGCCATCCGCCCGACCTACGTTGAGCTTACCCCCGCAACTGTGAAGGATTCGCTCTCAAGGGATCAGTTCAGGCTTTACCAGCTTGTTTACAAGCGCTTTATCGCAAGCCGGATGCAGGCTGCAAAGTTCGAAACGATCACAGCCGTTATAAAGGCCGGAAAATATATCTTCAACTCAAACAGCTCAAAGCTTGTATTCCAGGGCTTCCTTGCTATGTACAGCGATGAAGAGGAAAAGGATAAAGAAGGCAATATCGGCGTGAAGAAGATAAAGGCCGGAGATGCCTTAAAGGCCGAAGAATACATTCCGGAACAGCATTTTACGCAGCCTCCGGCACATTACACAGAGGCTTCCCTTATCAAAGAGCTTGAAGAATTGGGAATCGGACGTCCGAGTACTTACGCTCCGACGATAACCACGATCCTTGCGCGCCATTATGTGATAAAGGAGGACAAGAACCTTTATGTCACAGAGCTTGGCGAGGCGGTGAACAGCATCATGAAAAAGCAGTTCCCGACAATAGTGGATGTGAATTTCACTGTAAACCTCGAATATCTTTTTGACCGCATAAGCGAAGGTAAGACTTCATGGAAGGAAGTTGTAAGGAATTTCTATCCGGATCTTGAAGAAGCAGTAAAGGCCGCAAACGAAGAGCTCAAGAAGATCGAGATAAAAGATGAGGTTTCGGATGTTCCGTGCGAAAACTGCGGAAGGATGATGGTCTACAAGTACGGCCCTCACGGGCGATTCCTTGCATGCCCGGGCTTCCCCGAGTGCAGGAACACAAAGACCATTGTTGAAAAGGCCGGTGTAAAATGCCCTAAATGCGGACAGGATATCGTGATCCGCAAGACCAAGAAGGGCAGACGTTTCTATGCATGTGAATCGGCAGACTGTGATTACATGTCATGGCAGAAGCCGAAAACAGAAGCGCAGGGCTGATGTTCTTTTGATGTAATTGAGGGACATTTTTCGATTGTATGCAAAGTAGGAGCATAAACCCAATAAATTCAATTAAACAAGAAAGATGCGGTGTTTTTTCGTAGTATTCCGATAAGTTGCCATCAATATAATTTTATTGTTGAAATTTTCAAATAATTATGTTATAATAGCTTAACATAAGAGGGCAACGCTTTCTATTAATTTGAATTGAAGTACTATTCAGAAAACAGGAGGGTTTATGAGCGTTCAACTACTTGATAAAACAAGGAAGATCAACAAACTTCTGCACAACAGCACGCAGAAGATGGTTTTCAGCGACATCTGCACTGTCATGAGCGAAACCCTGGAGTCAAATGTCACTGTAATGAGCAAGAAAGGCAAAGTCCTCGGTGTCCACACGCGTCAGGACATTGAGATGATACATGAACTGATCAAGGATGCTGTAGGCGGGCATATCGACAAGATGCTCAACGAGCGTCTCCTTAACATCCTTTCCACAAAAGAGAATGTCAATCTTGCCACCCTTGGCTTTGAAGGAAAGAACATCGGTAA
The DNA here is from genome assembly GCA_016280395.1 of Lachnospiraceae bacterium. Lineage (GTDB taxonomy): Bacteria > Bacillota > Clostridia > Lachnospirales > Lachnospiraceae > SZUA-448. The sequence continues at coordinate 4,424 of JAEEGQ010000095.1, forward strand.
ATACAAGGCCATCATCAGCCCGATAGATGTGGGCGGAGAGAGGCTCGGTACCCTGTTTATCTATAAGGACAAGGATGAATATTCCATAGACGACATCATTTTAAGCGAGTACGGCACTGCTGTCGTTGGTCTTGAGATGCTTCAGTCCGTAAACGAGGAGACTGCCGAAGAAGCAAGAAAGATCCAGATAGTACGTTCTGCGATCGGTACTCTTTCCTTCTCGGAGCTTGAGGCCATTACCCACATTTTTGAGGAACTCGGCGGGAATGAAGGTGTTCTCGTTGCAAGCAAGATCGCCGACAGGGTAGGCATCACAAGGTCGGTTATCGTTAACGCGCTCAGAAAATTTGAAAGCGCCGGAGTTATCGAATCGAGATCTTCAGGCATGAAGGGAACTTACATTAAAGTCGTTAATGATGCGGTCTATGACGAGCTCAAGCCTCTTAAATAAGAGTATGCCGTCAAACAACCGGCAATAAACAAGATCATGCCAAACAACAATTGATAAACACGCGGAACGCAGTAAGATTGCGGTCTGTACATACGGCCATCTGTCTATTCGAGTACATCTTCAGTATCTCTAAAGTTTTCAGATAAGTCTGTCGATATATAAGCAGAACGGATTGGTTAGCGCAAAGGGATTTGTGAATTTTCATGAATCACTTTGCGCTTTTTTGTGCGATAAACTATCGTCACAGGCATGCTTTGGCCGAATTGAACAAAAAATTTGAAAATTCGCTTGTGTTTTTTTAGCAATTCAATATAATTGATGTTAGGGTAGTATGAAATCACTATATCTTGTGGTTTCACGGGGCTCTTCACAAAAAGCACAAGAGCCTCAAAGCTTGAAAATACGCCGTTCAGATTAAATTTTTGGAGGAAATATGATAGGTTCGGATGCTTACAATTATATCAATGTCCTGAACAAAGCCGCGGACGCGTCCTGGGTACGGAACGAGGTTATTGCGAACAACCTCGCGAATGTGGATACTCCCGGTTACAAACGCAAGGATGTCGTATTTGAGAGCTATCTTGAGAATGCGCTCAAGGGTTCGGGATGCCTTGACAAAAAGGTACGGAACATGAACCTTGACGGGATAAAACCCTTTGTTTACACGGATTATGCAAAGCTCAGCTACCGTTATGACGACAATAATGTGGATGTTGCCACGGAAAACGCAAATCTTGCCGAAAACCAGATCAGATATTATACATTGCTCGATTCGATGTCGCAGGAATTCAGCCGCATAAAGACGGCGCTTTCCGTAAAGTGACGTCCTAAGGGCCGCAGATCGCATAACACAAGGAGGAGACCGCCATGATAATGAGCGCACTCAACGTAAGCGCAAGCGGAATGACAGCGCAGCGTTTAAGACTTGACCTTATCTCACAGAATATCGCGAATGTTAATACCACGCGTGATGAAAACGGCAATGTTTACCGCAGGAAGGTGGCTGTTTTCCAGGAAAAACGCCAGGGCACCGGAAAGCTTTTCAATTCGATGCTCTCCACAGCTTCGGAATCCTACGGCAAGGGCGTTATCGTTTCGGGTATCGCGGAGGACCATGTTACCGCGATGAAGAAGGTTTACGATCCTTCACATCCGGATGCGGATGAAGACGGCTATGTAACGCTTCCGAACGTCAATACCGTCACCGAGATGACAAACCTTATTGATGCAACAAGATCCTACGAAGCAAATGTTACAGCTTTCAATGCAACAAAGAACATGCTGCTCCGCGGTCTTGAAGTAGGGCAGTGATGCTGCTCCGCTGTCTTGAAGCAGGGCAGTGATGCTGTATTTTGATCACATTTAACGCTTAGGACCGGAATAAAACACTTCCGGATCTAAAAGGAGTCTGAACCATGGATGTAAATATTTTAAACGGGCTTACCGCAGTCAGCGGTGTTTCCGGCGTATCGGACATTACGGGCGTTACCGCGATAAAGGATCCGTCCTCTGTGGCGCCGCCCAACAATTCTGTTTTTGAAACGCTTCTTCAGTCCGCGCGCACAATGGTTGCCGAAACGAATTACTACCAGAATGCAGCGGAGGAAGCGGAACTGAAATATGCGATGGGGCTCATGACAAACACCCACGAGCTTCAGGTGGCGCAGCAGAAGGCTAACCTTTCACTTCAATACACGGTTGCGGTACGCAATGCGGTTATAGATGCTTACAAAGAGATAATGCAGATCAATTTCTGATGTGATATCCGGCGGATGAAGCTGCCGGGAATTGGGGAAAAAGCGGATAATATTTTTGGAGGCGTAACATGCCGGAAAGACTTAAGAAGATTCAGGCGAAACTGCTTGAATTCTGGAGTAAATACACAAAGAAACAACGTGCGATCTTCCTTGGTATCGTAGGAGGAGTGATCGTTCTTCTTGTCGTGCTCATAATCATATTAAGCAGGACCAGGTTCATGGATCTTGCTACCTTCACGGACAAGACTACCGCAGCAAACGCGGTGTCGACTCTCAATCAAAACGGCATCAAATCCCGTCTTGTGAGCAATCCCGGAAGCTATACCGTACAGGTGGATGAAAAATCCGAGATACAGGCGACCGTGCTCATTACCGGTACCTACGGCGAATCCGAGTTTTTCTCTCTTGACCAGCTCCTGAACAATTCGCTTACAACGACAGATTCGGACAGAAGGCTTAAGAACGACCTTTATATCCGTTCGGAGATAGAGGCAGGTCTTGAGAAGATGAACGGGATCGCAAATGCTACCGTTATCTTTTATCCCCGCAACGAAATGAACACCGTCTTTACAAAGGCTAACGACATAGCCTGCAGCGTAGTGCTTGAGACAAGAGACAAGATATCTTCGAAGACTGCCGAAAATCTTGCCCAGCTTATTGCCACTGCGCTCGGAAACAAGGATGTAAAGCAGATCAAGATCATGGATCAGGACATGAACCTGCTGTTCGGAGCCGTAAAAACCGAGGAAGAGGAGACTCTTTCACAGCGTGAACAGTGGATGCGCTGGATCACGAACTTCTACACCGAGCGTGTTGTCGAGCTTGGCGAGAGGAGCGGATTTGACACGACTGCTGCCGTAAACCTTAATTTCGATTTCTCGGAAATGAGCTATGCGTATAAAGAGTATATCGCGGCAGAGGGCCAGGAACAGGGCCTTTACGACATCTACAAAACGGTGACATCGAAGAACACAGGTACTCCCGGCGATGTGCCGGGTACAGATCCGAATGATGAGACCGATTATTACATCGTCAATAACGGAGGCGGCGAAAGTTCTTATAAATCCACGGAGATCAAGTATCTGCCGAATGAAAAACTTACGCAGTTCACCAAAGACAATACACAGGTGCTTCCCGAATCTTCCTCTATGGCCATAACGCTTAACCGCGTAAATACAGTGCGTGAGAGCGATGAAGCGGTCCAGACGGCACTGACGGAGCTTAATATCGATTTCGAGGAATACTGCAGACGGAACAGCCGGCCGGTGCTCATCGGTGAAGCCGAGGCGGACGCGGAGCTCCTTACGCAGCTTCAGAGTCTTTTCAGGGATGCGACGAATATACCGACGGACAGGATCACAGTTCTCGCTTATGATGTTTACAACTATATCCCCAATGAGACGGTACCTTTTGACTGGTCCATAATCTTCAGGATACTTCTTGCTGTCCTGATCGTTGGTCTGCTCCTGTTCGTACTCCTTCGCGGCATGCGTCCGGAAGAGGTTGTCGAACAGGAACCGGAGCTTTCAATCGAGCAGCTTCTTGCTACGACGAAAGAGAACCAGAGTCTCGAGGATATCGAGATCAGCGAGAAATCAGAGACATTACGTCTTATCGAAAAGCTTATCGACGAAAATCCACAGGCGGTTGCAAATCTTTTACGCAACTGGCTTGAGGATGACTGGGGCTGACAGGCTCGCGTTTGATAAATCAGCTTAAGGAGGTTTCACAATGGCACAAAAACCGGCTGCAGGCGGCGTATCGGAGCTTTCCGGCCTTACAAAATCCGCTATCTTAATGATCTCTCTTGGACCGGAAAAATCCTCGAAGATATTCCAGAACCTTAAAGAGGAGGAGATAGAAGCCCTTACTCTTGAGATCGCAAATACAAGAAATATCTCACAAACTGTCAAGGATCAGGTAATAGATGAGTTTTACCAGGTCTGCCTTGCGCAGCAGTTCATTTCCGAGGGCGGTATCGGCTACGCCAAAGACCTTCTCGAAAAAGCGCTCGGAAGCGACAAGGCTGTGGATATCATCAGCAAGCTTACCGCATCCTTACAGGTACGTCCTTTCGAATTTGTAAGGAAGACAGAGGCTTCCGTGCTTTTGAACTTCATACAGGACGAGCATCCGCAGACCATCGCCCTTATCCTTTCGTACCTTTCGGCAAGCCAGGCTGCGGGCGTTATCTCGTCGCTGCCTCCGGACAAGCAGGTTGATGTTGCGAAGCGTATCGCCACCATGGACCGTACCTCGCCCGATGTCATCAAGGAGGTTGAGCGCGTATTGGAAAGAAAGCTTGTTTCGCTTGTTAACCAGGATTACACCATCGCCGGCGGTATCGACGCCGTAGTTGAGATCCTCAACTCCGTTGACCGCGGTACAGAGCGTCATATCCTTGAAACCCTCGAGACCGAGCAGCCCGAGCTTGCAGACGAGATCCGCAAGAAGATGTTCGTATTCGAGGATATCCTTACTCTCGACGACAAGTCCATACAGAGAGTCCTCCGCGAAGTCGACAACAACGACCTTGCCATCGCTCTCAAGGGCTCGAACGAAGAGGTTCAGGCCGCTATCTTCAAGAACATGTCGACACGTCTTGCACAGATGATCAAAGAGGATATGGATTTCATGGGACCTGTTCGTATGAAGGATGTTGAAGAGGCTCAGCAGAAGATCGTTAACATCATCAGAAAACTTGAGGATGCTTCCGAGATCATCATTTCGAGAGGTGGAGGTGACGAGGTAATTGTCTAATGTCATAAAGGCAATGAATGTCCGCTACAAGGAAGATAAAAAGGAGCTTGATTTCAACAAGGTCGCAGAGGGGTTTGTACAGCTTTATGCGGAGAACCTTGCGCGCGCGGAAGAGATAGAAAGAGAAGATCACCCTGACGAAGACGGCGTCCTTTCGGATATTTCGCAGGATGACGGATATGAGGGGCAAGAAGAGGGGCAGCCCGCAAACGGGCATGCAGCCCTGTCGGAACATGAAGCAAGGGCTATCACCGAACCGCAGGCCAAACCAGTTCTCCCTCCCGAACTTGACATAGAAGCCGTTCGTGAGGAATGTGAGCAGCTCAAGGCGGATACCCGTGCGGAATGCGACAGGATCATCGATGAAACAAGGGCCGCTATCGAAGTCGAGCGTTCCGAAGCCTTGAAAGAGGCAAAGGAGCGGGGGTATATTGACGGCGTGAATGCCGCCCGTTCTGAATATGACGAAATGAAGCAGGAACTTGCAGAGAAACTTGAAAACGCCGACAAGGAGTTTGAAAAGAAAGTCGACGAGCTTGAGCCTGCTTTTGTTGAACTTATGATAAAGCTGATCGGGAAGATCACGGGGATACTTGTTGACGACAGGCGCGACCTGATCCTTCACATCATCAGGCAGAGCATCCTCGGGATGGAGAACAGCAACAATTATATCATCCATGTCTCGAAGGATGATTTTGACTTTGTAAACTCAAAAAAACAGGATCTGCTCTACGAGCTTAAAGGAAACAGCCTCGAGGTCGTGGAGGATCCTGTCCTTACAAGAGCCCAGTGCACCATCGAGACGGATACGCGTATCTTTGACTGCAGCCTTGATGTACAGCTCAAGAACCTTATCGCAGACTTAAAGCTTCTGTCGGATATTTAAGGCTTTTACGGGAAAGGACGACTTTCCCCGGGGATTACGGCCCATCCGGCTGTTTGAGGGAACATGATCGATTTTGAAAAATACAATGCGCTTCTCGATAAGACCTATGTAAGCCGCCTCGGCAAGGTAAGCAAGGTGGTCGGCCTTACGGTTGAATCAATAGGACCCGACGCAAATACAAACGACCTGTGCAGGATCGTGTCAACGGACAAATCCCAGTCGGTACTTGCGGAGGTAATAGGGTTCCGTGACGGCCGCATACTGCTCATGCCCTTTGGGGAGCTTGACGGGATAGGCATCGGGAGCACTGTCGAAAACTTAAATACCGTGCATATGGTAAAGGTTGGGCCAAACCTTCTGGGAAAAGCACTGGACGGTCTCGGCGAGCCACTTGACGGTTCCGAGCTTAAATGCCCCGAACAGTATTCCGTGGAGGCACAGCCTCCGGATCCGATGGAAAGGGTCATTATAGACTCTGTTCTGCCGCTTGGAGTCCGTGCGATAGACGGCCTTCTTACAGTCGGCAAGGGACAGCGTATCGGTATCTTTGCCGGTTCCGGCGTAGGTAAGAGTACGCTTCTCGGTATGATAGCGAGAAATACAAGGGCGGACATAAATGTCATAGCCCTTATCGGCGAGCGTGGCCGTGAGGTCAAGGAATTCATTGAACGCGACCTCGGGGAAGAGGGCTTGAAGCGCTCCGTGCTTGTTATCGCAACATCCGACAAGCCTGCCATAATCCGTAAAAAAGCGGCAAAGACGGCAACATCCATAGCCGAATACTTCAGGAACCAGGGGCAGGATGTCCTTCTCATGATGGACTCCCTTACCCGTTTTTCAATGGCTCAGCGTGAGATAGGACTTGCAGCCGGTGAGCCGCCTGTTTCAAGAGGCTATCCTCCGAGCGTGTATTCCGAGATGCCAAAGCTCCTTGAACGCGCGGGAAATGATGACAGAGGCTCTATCACAGGCCTTTATACGGTCCTTGTAGACGGTGACGATTTTAACGAACCCATTACGGATACAGCGAGAGGTATCCTTGACGGACATATAATCCTGACAAGAAAGCTCGCAAACAGGAACCATTACCCTGCGATCGACGTATTGCAGAGTATCTCCCGTGTAATGAGCAGCATCATAACAAAAGAACATAAGAAGCTTGCGGGCAAATGCAAAATGCTGCTCGCAACTTACAATGACGCGGAAGACCTTATAAACATAGGTGCTTACCGTGCGGGATCGAACAAGGACATAGACCTTGCGATCTCGAAGATAAACGACATAAACCGCTTCCTGACGCAGGATGTGTACGAAAAGTTCACCTTCGACGAGACGGTGAAGATGCTTAACGACATCCTTGCGGACACTCTTGAACAGTCTTAAAAAGGGTACGGGGAAGCTTTCTGACAAGACCGGGTGCAAGCCAAAGGAGGCTTGCGGGTCTGGGAGGACGGTATGGAAAAGTTCCGGTATTCCATGCAGAATATCCTGAATGTTAAAGAAAAGATGGAGGCCCAGGAAAAGCTCCTTTTCCAGATAGCGACGGAAAATGTGCGCGAGGAGGAAAAGAAGCTTGAAGCCCTGTTTGCCAAAAAAGCCGGATATGAAGAGCTTTTGCGGGAGTCCATGCAGGAAAAGCTCGATGTTACGGAGATGCGTACCTACAGGGATGCGATATCCAACACAGAAGACCGGATAAAGACCCAGAGAGGCATTTTAAGGATCGCGGAGCAGAAGCTCGAGGTCCAGCGTAAGAAGCTTGAGGATGCCATTAAAGAACGTAAAGTCCACGAGGTTTTAAAGGAAAACGCGTTTGAAGCTTATAAACGCGAATATGAGAGAGAAGAGCAAAAGGCAGTGGATGAGCTTGTAAGCTTCCAGTATTCGGAGAAGCAGACACGGAGCGAAGCATAAAAGCCGCCATGCCGGGAGGAGATCATGCCAAAGAAGAAAAATACAGAAGAACGTGATAACGGCGGGAGCCTTGTGGCTTTTCTCATCGTCCTTATCTTTATACTTATATGGCTTTCGGTTTTCGCACTGCTTATCAAGTTTGATGCCGGAAACCTCGGTACCACGCTGCGCCCGTACTTAAAGGACGTACCGGTCTTAAGGATGATACTTCCGAAAGTCTCCGACGAACAGATACAGCAGGAGAACGATTATCCCTACAAAAACCTTAACGAAGCCATTGCTGCGATAAAAGAGTACAAAGCCCAGCTTGAAGACCTCACAAAGGAAAACGAGGAGCTTAAGAGCAAGGTGGCGGAGCTTACCGCGGAAAACAACAGGCTCAAGGTCTATGAGGACAATCTCAAGAGCTTTGAAGAAAGAGTAAAGAAGTTCGAGGAGTATGTCGTATTCAACGAAAAGGCACCGGATGTAGATAATTACAAGCAGTTCTACGAATCCATATCCCCGGAGAACGCTGCAAGGATATACGAAGAAGTCCTTCTTCTCCTGCAGTACGACGAGGAGCTTAAGGAACAGGCCAAGAGACTTACCCTTATGGATCCCGGAAATGCCGCAAGGATCATGGAAAACATGACGGCTGACATCGAATACCTGACAAAGCTCATACACTGCATGAAGGTTGCCGATTCGGCAGCGATCATGGATGAGATGGATGCGCTTTACGCCGCAAAGATCCAGCAGCGTATGGCGGACCTTAATACCGCATCAAGACAGACGCTTTACGAGATATTAAATACAAAATATCCGGAATAAAAAGATACAAAATCGCTTAAGTTTATCATGATCCTGTCCGATATAGTACTTGTATGGGAGAAACATGTGTATTTTGGCGGTTTCCCGTACAAGTATCGGAAAGGAGGAAAGATATGACGGTACAATCAGTCGGTTCCTTTACCGCAAATGTAAATGTGGTATCGGGCCAGGCAGGTAAAACGGCCGCGACTGACAGCTTTGGAAAGATGATGACTTCAAGGGCCAAAGAAGCATCGGATACAACAAAGCAGACTGCAAGCAAAGACACTGAGAACGACAACAGAATATCGAAGTCCGGTCAGAGTGCGAAAGCAAACAGTACGGAGAGCGCGAACGAGAAGATACCTGCCGGGAACGATGTAAAGGAACAAATCGAAACTGTGCAGGAAAAAGATCCGGGGAATGTCAAAGACCTCGAGAAAGTACTCGAGACACTCGCAACACTGCTGAACACCATTACGGAGATCCTGCAGAATGCCTTTGAGGCCACAGACGAAGAGCTTGTGACCGGTGCCGCAGAGCTTGGCTTACAGCCTTCAGACCTGCTGAACACCGACAGCTTAAAGGACCTTTTCCTTGAGATGAGCGGCAAGGGTGCGGAGGACCTCATCGCAGATGAAGATCTTCTTGCGGAGTTCAACAGCTTAAGCGAACAGGTGAACGAGCTTCTTCAGGAATTTGGAGTTGAGGACGGAGAGCTTTTCAAAAAACTTGCGACGCTTATCGGCACAGAACCCGCAAAGGTTCCCGAAACTCCCGAATTCAACGAGGTGCTGAATGCTTACCTTACGGCGGAAGAGACCGAACCCGGGACAGAAGAGACTCCTGCTTTTAAGGTCGAGATCGAAGACTTAAGAGGAGAAGCAAAGCCTGAAACGGCAGAGAATGCAGTTGTTGAAACGGAGGTTTCAAGAGCGGACGGATCCTCGGAAAAAGACACACAAAGCGGTTCGCATGACGCAAATGACACACATTCCTTTGTCCAGGCAAACGATTTTGTAAAGACGCTTGCACAGGCAGCAGAGGATGAGGCACCTGCGGTACAGCAGAACACCTTCAGGGATCTGTACGACATCTCGGGTCAGACTATAAGCCAGATCAAGGTAAGGCTCAATGCTGACAGCTCACATATGGAGATCCAGCTCAACCCCGAACATCTCGGGAAGGTCGAGATCAACATAAGCTCTAAGAACGGTGCGGTAACGGCAGAGCTCACAGCTCATAACGAAGCTGCAAAGAGAGCGCTTGAAGCAGGCCTTGAAGACTTAAAGACAGCACTTAACGACACAGGACTTAAAGTAGAAAACGTCGAAGTTACGCTTGCAGAATACGGCTTCAGACAGCGTGACGAACAGGAACAGAGCGGCGGCAGAGGACAGGGAAGACAGGGCAGACGCCGGATCAACCTTGACACTGCGGATACCGGCATCAATGACGGTTTCGAAACAGCCGGCGAGATAATGAAAGAGATGAACGGCGGAAGCGTAGATTATACGGTATGACCGCTGTAACGAAAGGAAGTAAACATGAGCGAACTTATTGCTTCGGTAGTTGACGGCGTCGTTCAACAGAGCAACAAAGCCGAATCTACCAAAAAGGCAGGAAACGAACTCGGGAAAGACGCGTTCCTTCAGCTGCTTGTAGCGCAGATGAAGAACCAGGATCCGCTCGAACCCCAGACGGATACCGAATTCGTATCACAGCTTGCAACATTCTCACAGCTTGAACAGCTGCAGAATCTGTCATCTTCCTACGAAACGTCCCAGGCATTCTCACTGGTCGGCAAGAACGTGATACTGCAGACCACCGATGCGAACAACAAATCTTTCTTTGTTAGCGGACAGGTGGACTTCATCAATGTAAACGGCAACAAGACAAAGCTTTCCGTAAACGGTAACTTGTACGATATGGATCAGCTCTACAGCGTTGTTGACGATACTTATCTTGTACAGCAGGGATTACCCAAGATCGAGAAAGAATATGAATTCATCTATGATGCACAGAACCCTACACCGATATCATTTGAAGTAAGTCTCGGGGAAGGAGATACAAAAGCGGATCAGGTTGCGATAGCGATCAACAACGAACTGCTTGACTCTTCACAGTATTCCCTTAACGGCGATAAGATAACGATCTATCCCGAAGGACTTAAGAACTTAAGGACAGGCGTTTATTATCCCACAGTGATCTTCAATGACAGCTATTACACAACAGCGGCGGACAAGATAAAGATCAATGTCATCAATTATGATGAAAACGCAGATGCCGGGAACAGCGGGATCACAGACGACCAGCTTGACATACTGACAGACGGATCGACGGGAGCCTGAAAAACGGAGGCTAAAGTGAATCCTAATCAGTTGATAAACAGAAATTATACTTCCATCGAACAGATGACCGACATGGTGCAAAGACCTTCGGTGAAACCTGTTAAGACTACGGATGGAAAGAGTTTTACGGAGATCCTCGACTCCTTAAAGGCAAAAGACCTTGTTTTTTCAAAGCACGCAAACGAGAGATTAAAGAGCAGGAACATCGACCTCTCGCATGAACAGCTTGAAAGACTGAACGACGGTACGGTAAAAGCCGGAGAAAAGGGGATAAAGGAATCGCTCGTCATGGTAGACGATTTTGCATTTATCGTCAATACAAAGAGTAAAACGGTCATCACCGCGGTAAGCGGAAACGACGACAAGGTTTTTACGAACATAGACGGAGCAATAATAGCATAACAATCACACCGTGATCATTCGCCGGACCTTTAGGAGGCGAAGCCGGCCGAACGACAGACGCCGGCAGTCACGAAACCCAAGGAGGTCATTTATTTATGATGCGTTCACTCTATTCTGGTGTTTCGGGTTTGAAAGTACACCAGACCAAAATGGATGTTATCGGTAACAACATTTCTAACGTTAACACTGTTGGTTTCAAGGCCAGCACAGTTACATTCTCGGATGTTTTATATCAGAAGAGCAGCTCCGCTTCGGGTCCTTCCGCAACAACGGGAAAGACCGGTGTTAATGCCAAGCAGATAGGTCTTGGCGCCGGGCTTGCTTCTATCCAGGCCGCAATGACGACATCGGGCGGTTCCCAGAGAACTGACAATCCTTTCGATATCATGATCGAAGGCGAAGGCTTCTTTATCGTTAACGACGGAAGCGGCAATGTATTCACAAAAGCCGGCAATTTCACCGTTGACGCAAACGGAACCCTCTGCAATTCAAACGGTTACGCCGTTATGGGATGGCAGGTAGACCCCAACGATCCTGCAAAATGCGTTTCAGACAACGTTTCTCCGTTAAGGATCATGTCGCCCGAAAGAGCAAAGGTTGCCCCTGAAGCAACAAAAGACTGCTACATCACAGGTAATATCGACAGCAGGGATACACAGATCGCAAGCGATACAGGTAAGACCGTAAGCGTTTCCTTCTACGATTCGCTCGGCCAGAGCTACATGCTTACCATGAGAGTGGTTCAGAGCGCAAACAACACCGCACGGTACAGTGTTTATCCCATCAATATCTTCAATGCCGACGGAACCTCCATTTTCTCAAATGAGATCACAGATCCCGACACAGGCCTGGTTTCATACGAGTCCACCCAGATTGACTCGTTCACTCTCGGCGGACAGACCTACGGTGTAACACTCGATACCACTACGGGCGCTATAACCTTTGACAATGTCGATGTTAATTATCTTACATTCAACGGCGCAAACGGTCACTTTATAGGTGTTGGCGAGGAGGATTCAACAGACGAGTCTATCAGCTTTTCGATCGAGACGACCCCGAATCCTTTCGAGACGATAAACATCGACTTCTCGACCATTACAATGTATGCAAACAGCGGTACTTCAAACCTTGAGGCCGTTAAGGGAAGCACCACCGGCTACAATGCGGGCAAGCAGGCCGGCGACATGACGGGCGTGAGCATTTCCACAACAGGCGAGATCTACGGTGTTTACGACAACGGCGATACGATGCTCCTCGGACAGATCGTTGTTGCTACCTTCGCTAACGCATCGGGCCTTGAAGCCATAGGTAACAACCTTTACAAGACCACGATGAACTCCGGCGATTTCGACGGTGTGGGTGAAGAGGTTGCGATGTCCGGCGGCTCCTTTACCACCGGTGTTCTCGAAATGAGTAACGTTGACCTTGCACAGCAGTTTACCGATATGATCACGACACAGCGTGGTTTCCAGGCTAACTCGAGGATCATCACAACATCCGACTCACTTCTTGAAGAACTCATAAACCTTAAGAGATAATGATCACAGTATTTCCGGAGCGGGCTTTAGTCCGCTTCGGATAGTGTGATTTTAAATTGTTCTGACATTTCTCTCATGACGGGAGGTAAAGACATGATCGATGTAACACGCATGAATGATACGGTATTTACGATAAATGCAGAGCTTATCGAGATGATCGAGGAGACTCCGGATACAGTCATCACTCTTACAACCGGTAAAAAATTTATCGTAAAAGAAAGTAGACAAACAATTAAGAATAGGGTAAAATCTTATAAGAGTGACATTTTTGGAGGAAAATTCGCCTCTGAGGCATAAGAATTTTCCGACACTTAAAATAGATCTGTTCATCTGAACGGGAATGGTGGTGGAATTTTGGATCTTGCTAGTATCATTGGTATGATAGGTGCTTTTGGCCTGATGATCATGGGTATGGTCATCGGCGATGCCGGTTTTTCGGCTCTGAAAGGCTTCATAGATGCGCCCTCCGCAGCGATCACCTTCGGTGGAGCGCTTCTTGCGACACTTATGGGTACTCAGAGCATACCTGCTTTCATAAACGGCTTAAAGAGCTTTACGCTCATCTTCAAGCCGTTCCAGCAAAATGAAGAAGAGATCATCAAAAGCATTATAAACTTAAGCAACGTGGCGAGAAAAGAGGGCCTGCTCTCCCTTGAAGAGGCAGCCAACGGAATGGAAAACGAGTTCCTGAAGAAAGGTATCCTGCTCATAGTCGACGGTACCGATCCCGAACTTGTAAGAAGTATTCTCGAAACGGAACTTTCCTGCGTTGAAACAAGACATAAAGATGTTATCGGTTTCTGGGACAACCTCGGAGCGTCCGGCCCTGCATGGGGTATGATCGGTACCCTTATCGGTCTTATCAACATGCTTGCAAACCTGTCGGATGTATCCTCTGTAGGTCCTAACATGGCTGTCGCCCTCGTTACGACATTCTACGGCTCGGTCCTTGCAAACTGGATATGTACGCCTGTTTCAAACAAGCTTAAATCCAACACGGCTTCCGAGATAGCAATGAAGGAAGTTATGGTGGAAGGCCTTCTTTCGATACAGGCAGGTGAAAACCCCCGTGTCATCGAAGAAAAGCTTAAATCCTTCCTGTCACCCGAAAGGCGCAGCAAGCTCAGCACCGGTGAGGGCGAAGGCGAACAGTCGTGATGAGTTTTTTATGAGGTTGATTTATGGCTAAGAAAAAACAAGAAGATGCACCGAAAGGGTCACCCGCGTGGATGGCGACCTTCTCGGATCTTATGAACCTGCTTCTTTGCTTCTTCGTTCTTCTGTTTTCGATGTCAAGTGTTGATGCGAACAAATGGAATGAAGTTGTCCAGAGTATCAACAGCAGCTTCAGTATCTTTACCGGAGGCTATACCTCCGTCGGCGAGGGGCTGCTGATAGGCTCCGGAACATCACAGCTCAGTGACCTTGACGAGTATTACCAGTCAATGGGACAGGCCAGCGAGGATAAAAACGGCGAGGATATAAACGATAATCCGTCGGACAATCCGGAACAGAGCATTGAAGACAAGATATACCAAGCAAACAAAGGCGAGACCGAGAAGATACTTGATGAGATATCCGAAAACCTCGACATGGCGAATATCAGCGGGTATGTTGATATCGCAATGGACAAGGCGGCAAGATACGTGGAACTAACCGTGAGCGGCGGATTCCTGTTCGACTCCGGGAGTGCGAACATCAAGGATTCCGTAAAACCGATACTTTCAAAGCTTGGAGATGTATTAAAGATCTACGACAAATACATGATCGAGATAATCGGCCACACGGACAATGTTCCCATGTATTCCGTAGAATTCCGGAGCAATGACGAGCTTTCGTCCGGCAGGGCGATCAGTGTAAAAAACTATCTTGTCAACGTAAAGGGCCTTGATATCAAGACCATGAAGTGGTCGGGCAGGGGCGAGTACGATCCCGTTGCCAGCAATGCAACACCCGAGGGCAGGGCGCGCAACAGACGTGTCGAGATAAGAGTATATAATTCGCTTAATTCCGATTAAATACAGGAGGAAGCCGGCTTGCCGGCGAAAGAAAAATGAAAAAGAACATCCTTGCTATCGTGATACTTGCAGCAACGCTCGTAAACGCAACGCTTTCGGCGATGATCCTGTTTACCTTCGTGCCTTATGTAAAGCGGGCAAACAATCTCGTTACAGATATTGCGAAGGCTATAGACCTTGACATCAAGGGCGGTCCCGGGCTTAACCCGAGCGCCGTTAACATTGCCGATCTCGAAACGTATCCCGTTTTTGAAAAGGCCAACGCGAACCTTAAGATAGGCGATGACGGAAAGACAAGATACGCCCAGGTCGATGCGTTCCTTTCCCTCAATACAAAGCACGAGCAGTACGCGGCACTGAAGCCCGTTCTTGATGCGCAGATCGAAAAAGTAAAGACCATCATCATATCCGAGGTATCAAAATATACCTACAAGGAGCTTGATGATGCATCGATAAAAGAGAAGATCAACAAAAATGTCCTCGAGAGCGTTCAGACGCTTTTTGATTCAACGTTTATCCATTCGGTGGATATCCGCATACTTATCGCATAGACCATATAAAAAACTGTTTACTTGTAAACGGATATTGGGTATAATCAAATTTAAAGATATTTTAGTGCATATGACGGCTTTTGCCTGTTTGGCTCTTTACAAATCTTGAAGAAGGGGGTTCGAAGATGGGTGACGTCTTATCACAAAGTGAAATAGACAATCTGCTTGCGGCCCTTAACAGCGGCGAGATCGACGCCGAAGAATTCAAGGATAATAAAGAGAAGCAGGTTAAGAATTATAACTTTGCAAGACCTTCAAAGTTTTCAAAAGAGCATCTGAGGGCGCTTGAAGTCATCTTCGAACACTACGGACGTCTTCTTGCCACAAACCTTCCGGCATACTTAAGAAAGCCGGTTCAGGTAGAGGTGATAAACGCCGAAGCGCAGGCTTTCCAGGAGTTCACGAATGCACTTTCGAACCCCGTGCTGCTCGGCATAATAGAGTTTCAGCCGCTTGACGGAAATATTTTGCTTGAACTTGCGGATAATCTCGGTTATGCTATTATTGACAGGATGCTCGGCGGAAACGGCGATCCCCTTGACAAGCCGAGGGAAGTATCGGAGATAGAGCGGGCAATCATAGAGAGGATATTTGTCATAATGACAAACCTCCTGATAGCGCCTTTCGAGAACGTGATAGCGCTTGAACCGCGGTTCTCGCGCATAGAAACGAACTCCCAGTTCGCACAGATCATCTCTCCTTCGGAAATGGCATCTATCGTAACACTGAACGTCAAGATAGGCAATGTGGAAGGAATGCTTAATGCATGTCTCCCGTACGAATGCCTCGAAAAAGTTATAGACAGGCTGAATACCAAGTACTGGTACTCGACCATGAAGACCGCAAGCGAAGAGGAATACAGGGAGTTCATCGAAGTCGTCCTCTCGAAGGCGAGGATCCCGATCAAAGCGGTTCTTGGCCGGAGCGTTATCTCGGTCAACGATATCGTCAATATGCAGAAGGGCGATATCATCAAGCTTGATACAAAAGTTAACGACGAGCTTAAGGTTTACGTCGGGAACATCGACAAATTCAGGGCTCTGCCCGGTGAATCGTCGAATGTATATGCTGTAAAGGTTACAAATATCATCAGGGAGGAGGAATCGTGATATGGATGGCGGCTTATCGCAAGATGAGATCAATGCTTTACTGAACGGTATCGATTCGGGATCCGACAGCGGCGGCGGCGCAGTGCTTACGGAATCCGAAAAAGACGTTCTCGGCGAAGTCTCCAACATAAGCATGGGTTCTGCGGCAACAGCACTGTTCACATTGCTCAACCAGCGTGTAAACATCACTACGCCCCAGGTATCCTACACAACATGGGACGAGCTTATCACCAATTACCCTGCACCCTGTGTTTTCGTACAGATTTCCTACCGTGAAGGGATCGAAGGAAGCAACGTTTTTATCTTACAGGAGAAAGACGTTAAGATCATAGCAGACCTCATGATGGGCGGCGACGGAACAAATATCGGTTCTGAGCTTTCGGAACTGCACCTGAGTGCAATAAGCGAGGCCATGAACCAGATGATGGGTTCCTCGTCAACCTCACTTTCTTCGATACTTGAGACTAAGATCGATATCAGCCCGCCTCTCGCAAGCGTCGTAAATCTTACGGATGCCATAAAAGAGAATGATGTGGGCAAATTCCTGCAGGGGACGTTCGTAAAAGTTTCCTTCAGCCTCGAAGTCGGCGACCTCATCAACAGTGAGCTGATGCAGCTGTATCCGCTTGATTTCGCAAAGGATCTGCATGCGAAGTTCATGAAATACGCCGGTATCGACGCAAATGACGATTTCGGTAATATTTCCGCGAACGATCTGCCTCCGGCAGCAGCACCCGCACCAGAGCCTGCTCCGCAGCCTGCACCGCAGGTACAGCAGCCCCAGATGGCACAGCAGCCTCAGATGATGCAGCAGCCACAGATGGCGCCCCAGATGATGCAGCAGCCCATGATGCAACCGCAGATGATGCAGCAGCCAATGTACGCGATGCCGCCCGTTCAGGACGTGAACATATCGCCGGTACAGTTCCAGCCTTTCGTTGCTGCAAGCCCGCTTCTCCAGACGGAGAACATAGACCTGCTGCTTGATGTGCCCCTTGAGGTTACGGCAGAGCTTGGAAGGACAAGCAAATCCATCAAGGAGATACTTGATTTCTCACCGGGTACGATCATAGAACTCAATCGTCTTGCGGGTGAACCGATAGATGTATTGATAAACGGCAAGTTTGTTGCCAAGGGCGAAGTGTGTGTCATCGAAGAGACCTTCGCGATCAAAGTAACTGAAGTAGTTAAATAACACCTAATAAATTGATAGGAGACCGGATATGGCAAAAAACATTTTAATCTGTGATGATGCGGCTTTCATGCGAATGATGATCAAGGACATTCTCACAAAGAATGGCTACAATGTCGTAGGAGAAGCAGAAAACGGACTGAAAGCGGTGGAGAAGTATAACGAGACGAAACCCGATCTTGTTATGATGGACATCACCATGCCCGAAATGGACGGTATTCAGGCCCTTAAGAACATCAAGGCTTCGGATCCGAACGCAAGCATCATCATGTGCTCGGCTATGGGTCAGCAGGCAATGGTTATCGATTCGATCCAGTCTGGAGCAAAAGACTTTATCGTTAAGCCTTTCCAGGCAGACCGTGTTCTCGAGGCTGTAAAGAAGGCGATCGGCTGATGCGCTTTGCCCTGCTTACAAACAATTCCCATGTTCTTGAAAATCTGTTCAAGACCTTCGGACTGTTGCTTGTTTTTATTGTGATCATAATAGCATGCTATTATGTGACCAAGCTTGTCGGTACAAACCAGCTCGCAAAGTCCAAAAACAGCAACTTTAAGATCCTTGACACATATAAGCTTGGCCAGAATCAGCTTCTGGCCATAGTGGAAGTAGGAACAAGGTATTTTTGTATCGGTATCACCAAAGAGCAGATATCGCTTATTTCTGAGCTCGATACGGACAGTTTTACCGTACCGGACATAAAGGGGATGCCTTCTTTTGCAGGCGTTTTTTCACAGGCTGTAAAAGCTGGCAGCAAAAAGAAAAATGACGGGGGCGGGAAATCCTCCGAAGGGCCGGAAGAAAACACTCCGGACAAAGAGGACACAGACAGGGAAATTTAAGTCTGTTCCCGACAGATCAATATATTTTAGATCGAAGGTTGATATTATTATGTCTAAAAAGCAACATTCAGGATTTGGAAGGCTGAAGATTTTCATTCCTGTTCTTGCTTTGGTAGCCGTATTAACCTTTATTTGTGGTGCGCCTGTTTACGCGCAGGCTTCGGACACAAACGAAGATATAACGACAGCTCCGGCTGAGAATACTCAGGGTATCGAAGGTACTCTGGGTAATTTGCATTTTGAGTTCAATCCTAACGGTGAAGACGGGAATTCATGGTCCTCTACATTGCGGATCATCCTTGTCTTGACCGTTATTTCTCTTGCGCCGTCAATACTCATCATGATGACGTCCTTTACGCGTATCATAGTCGTGATGCATTTCCTAAGGACGGCCATAGGTACACAGACCACGCCTCCGAACCAGGTGCTCATAGGTCTTGCCCTTTTCCTCACGATCTTCATCATGTCTCCTACGATAACGGAGATAAATGATGTTGCGATAAAACCTCTTTCCGCCAACGAGATAACGGCCCAGGAGGCCTTCGAGAAGGGCCAGCAGCCTATCAGGACCTTTATGGTGCGGCAGATCGGAAACAGCGACGCGGAACTGAGGCTGTTCCTTGATCTTGCGGGAATAGAGCAAGTCGATTCGGCCGAGGATGTTCCGATGAGTTCGCTTATCCCGGCATTTATCCTAAGCGAGCTGAAAAAGGCATTTATCATGGGATTCCTGATATATCTGCCTTTCCTTGTCATAGACATGGTCGTATCCTCGACCCTTATGTCGATGGGTATGATGATGCTCCCGCCCACGACTATCTCAATGCCCTTCAAGGTGTTGCTCTTTATCGTTGCGGACGGATGGAACCTGATAATCGGTGAGCTTGTAAAGACCTTTTACTACTACTAGCGGCGCGGGAGGTTAGGCGCGACTGCCGGATATTTTGAACCGCAAAAAGGGAGAAAAGGGGGAAGCATATGAATGAGAATCAAATAGTCGAGATCACCGTGCAGACCTTGTATCTCATAATCAAGGTCGCGGCGCCGATGCTCATAGTCTCGCTGATAATAGGCCTTATCATAAGCCTTCTGCAGACCATCACATCGATCCAGGAGCAGACTCTCACGTTTGTTCCCAAGCTTATCGGTGTCTTTATAGTCGTTATGATATTCGGATTGTGGATCATGCGTAATATATCTGAGTTTTTGCAGCAGATCGCATCTTCCTTCGGGACATATATTTACGGATAGCCGGTCTGACCGGTTTGGAACGGATCAGTTATGAATGTTAGCGTATCGATCGAACAAATTGAATTTTTTCTGCTGATTCTCGTCCGTTGTTCTGCCTTTGTGCTGACGGCTCCTTTTTTCAGTACACAGGGCATCCCGATGCGTGTAAAAGCCGGTGTTTCGATACTCCTTGCGGTGGCGGTAAATGCCGCGACACCCTTTGCAGCCGTTGAATACAGTTCGGTCCTCGGGTTTGCGATGATCGTGATCCGTGAGGCCATAGCCGGCGTCTCCATGGGCTTTTTCGCAAATATCGCGCAGCATATCCTGTCCTTTGTCGGACAGCGTATCGACCTTGATATGGGCTTCTCCATGGCGACGGAGTACAACGCATCGCTTGCATCGCAGATAACGGTAACAGGTTCGCTTTATACCTATGCCGTAACTTTGATCATTTTTGTTACGAATTTTCATCTGTTCATCGTTCAGGCGATAATCGATTCCTTCGGCGCGATACCCGTCGGGCATGTTGCCGTTGATACAAACATCGTCGAGGTCATGGCGGTCTACATGACGGATTATTTCCTGATAGGGTTCAGGATCGCGCTGCCGATGTACGCGGCAATACTGATCGTTGACACGATACTCGGAATACTTGCAAAGGTCGCGCCGCAGATGAACATGTTTGCGGTGGGCATACAGCTTAAGATCGCTGTGGGGCTCATTGCCCTGTATTTCATGGTGCGGATGCTGCCGGGTGTCGCAAAGATGATCTATGATGAGATGATGAAGCTGTTAAGCATGTCGGCAGTTTATCTTGGGGGCGGCTGAGTTGGTTTTTGAAGCACGAGAAAAAGACATATACCTTTATCCTGAACGGCTGCTTGGGCTCGATCTTCAGTTCTTCGCAGATGGCGAGGGCGGTGAGAAAACAGAAGAGCCTACCACCAAAAAGCTGCAGGATGCCAGAAAGGAAGGGCAGGTCGCAAGAAGCCAGGAGCTTATCACAGCGGGTTCCCTGCTTATCCTTTTTGTTGCTTTAAGGATCTTTTTGACGATCACGATGAATTCCATACTGCAGAGCTTCAGGTATTCCTTTGGGCTGATAAGCACGCTTGCGCCGGAAAATGTCAACGATATCATGATGAGCGGGGTGATGAACGACACCATCCTGAATACCCTTGTCGCAATGCTCCCGTACCTGCTCTCGGCACTTGTCATAGCCATTGTGTTCAACGTTTTCCAGGTCCGCTGGGAACCGACGGCAAAGCCGCTTGCGCCAAAGCTTAACAAATTAAGCCCCATAAGCGGGTTTAAGCGTCTTTTCTCGAAGGACAAGATATTCGATCTTATAAAAGCGATAGCAAAGATCGTTGTTATCGGCATAATCGCCTATACAACGCTTCGCGACCAGTTCGGCATAATCTTTAACCTGCCCGAAACTTCGCTTTTTCAGGGAATTGCCCAGATCGGCGATATCGTTATCGGGCTCGGGCTTAAGATCAGTGCCTTTTACATGGTCCTCGGGCTTGTGGATTACATCTATCAGCGCAGGAAATTCCGCAAAGACATGATGATGACCAAGCAGGAGATCAAGGACGAATACAAGCAGACAGAAGGCGATCCCCAGATAAAGGGGCAGATCAAACAGAAGATGCGTGAGGCTTCAAGGCGAAGGATGATGCAGAGGATACCCGAAGCGGATGTTGTCATCACGAACCCTACGCATTATGCCTGCGCGATCAAATACGACCGTGAAGTCAACCAGGCTCCCGTTCTCGTTGCAAAGGGAGCGGATTATATAGCCGAAAAGATCAAAGAAGTGGCGCGCGAGAATTTTGTGCCCATAGTTGAAAATAAGCCGCTTGCAAGAATGCTTTACGCCAATGTTGAGCTCGAAGAGGAGATACCTCCGGAGCTTTACCAGATGGCTGCGGATGTGCTGGCTTATGTTTACGGATTAAAGACGGGATGATAAATTATCCGCAATAAATTGCTCGCAATAAATTGCTCAGAAAGGAGGGAGTCATGGGACAGAAGCTGTCAAATTACGGTGTCGGTATTTATGTTGTTGCGATCATCTTTTTCCTGATCGTTCCTATACCTGCGGGCATACTTGACTTTCTTGTTGCGATAAACATGTCGCTTGCCATGATAATCCTCTTTACATCGGTTTTGTCAAAGGAAGTCCTCAATATGTCGACTTTCCCCACACTGCTGCTTTTTACGACAGTGTTCCGTATCTCGCTTAACGTTTCGTCAACAAGGCTTATCCTTACATACGGTAATCCCGGTAAGGTCATCATGACCTTCGGTAGTTTCGTCGGCGGAAACAATGCAATAGTCGGTGTTATCATATTCATCGTGCTCGTACTTGTCCAGTTCCTTGTCATCAACAAGGGTTCCGAACGTGTTGCGGAAGTAACGGCGCGTTTCACGCTCGATGCAATGCCCGGTAAACAGATGGCTATCGACGCCGATCTGAATACCGGCGCGATAACGGATGCCGAAGCAAAGGCAAGGCGTGACAAGATACAGGAAGAAGCAACCTTCTTCGGCTCCATGGACGGTGCCACAAAGTACGTAAAAGGTGATGCGATCACCGGTATTATCATCACGCTGATAAACATTGTCGGCGGTGTCGTGATGGGAATGATGCGTGAAAACATGGATGCTATGGAGGCGCTCAACCATTATGCCATAATCACCATTGGTGACGGTCTTGTGAGCCAGATGCCTTCCCTTATGATCTCGCTCGCAACAGGTATCCTTGTTACAAAGGTTTCGAAGGAAGCCGATATCGGCGGCATCCTCATGAGCCAGCTGTTCTCGATGCCTATAGTCATGTATCTTACGGGCGGGACTTTGTTCGTACTTGGCTTTACGCCGCTGCCGTGGTACATTTTCTGCCCGCTGGGTATCATGTTCATAATCATGGGCTTTATGCTCAATCAGCGGCAGAGCGTGGAAAAGGTGGAGAAAGAGGTTACGAAGGAGGAGACGGGCGCGGAAGAGATCAGACGGCCCGAGAATGTTGTGTCGCTGCTCCAGGTTGACCAGATCCTCCTTGAGTTCGGTTACGGAATAATACCCCTTGCGGATGTTAACCAGGGCGGAGACCTTCTTGACCGTGTCGTACTCATAAGACGTCAGATAGCGCTTGAATACGGATGTATCGTGCCCACTATCCGTCTGCGCGACAACATACAGCTTAACCCGAACCAGTACCTGATAAAGATCAAGGATGTTCCCGTTTCTTCGGGTGAGATCCTGTTCGATCACTATATGGCAATGAATCCGGGATATGTAGAGGAAGAGATAACCGGTATCCCTACCGAAGAGCCTACATACCATCTTCCCGCTATCTGGATAACGGAGAGCCAGCGTGAGAGAGCGGAATCCTACGGCTATACGGTAGTCGATCCGCCTTCAATCATAGCAACACACCTTACGGAAGTCATAAGGTCGCATCTTGACGAGCTCTTAACACGCCAGGATGTCCAGAACCTTATCAACAATATCCAGGAGAACAACTCCGCCCTTATCGGCGAGCTTGTTCCGAAACTCCTTGGAGTCGGCGAGATCCAGAAGGTACTGCAGAACCTGCTTCGTGAAGGTATCTCGATAAGGGATCTGACTACTATCTTTGAAACTCTCGCGGATTATGCGCCGACGACGCATGATACGGACGTGCTCACGGAATATGCGAGACAGAGCCAGAAGCGAGCAATAACAAACAAGTATTTCAGCAAAACGGAAACGACGAGTGTTGTGACACTCGATCCGAAGGTCGAGCAGGATATCATGGCTTCCGTAAAGCAGACGGAGCAGGGTGCGTATATCACCCTCGATCCGGAAAAGAGCCAGTCGATCATGCGCTCCGTAAAGGCTGAAACAGACAAGCTTGAAGCCGTAGGGGCAAATCCTATAGTTGTGACTTCGCCTATCGTCAGGATGTACTTCAAGCGTCTTACAAACGATTATTTCAAAGAACTTATTGTCGTCTCATAC
Source organism: Lachnospiraceae bacterium (assembly GCA_016280395.1). Taxonomy (GTDB): domain Bacteria; phylum Bacillota; class Clostridia; order Lachnospirales; family Lachnospiraceae; genus SZUA-448. The sequence continues at coordinate 28,226 of JAEEGQ010000095.1, forward strand.
AACGAAATTGAGTCCGATGTTGAACTTCAATCGGTGGGGATGGTGACATATGCTGATTAAAAAATATAGCGCGCCGACAAAAAACGAAGCGATCATGAAGGCTTACGACGAGCTCGGAAAGGATGCGGTGGTGATGAGCATCCGCACCGTATCCCCAAAGGGGATATTCAAGCTCTTTAAGAAGCCCGTGGTGGAAATATCCGCCGCAGTTGACGATTCGCCCGAAAAAAAGAACACGGCAAACAAGGTGCCCGTTGCTCCTGTGAATGCTTCCCTTACCACTCCTTTGCCGGAGGTAAAAAAGCCGGAGGAAAAGAGTGAAGAGGAGTTACTGAAAGCAAGGCTCAAGAACATTGAGAGCCTTCTTGAAAAGCAGGAAAAGCAGAAGGCCGAGGAAAAAGCAGAAGTGAAGTCGGAGACCGCCAAAGAGACGACGGAAGAAGACAAGAACTTCGAGTATCTTAAGATCATCTATAATACTCTCGTCGATAACGAAGTTGACGAGAAATACGCGAACCAGATAATCTCGGAAGTGGAGCAGACCTTAAAGAAGGATTCACCGCTTCCCCAGATCCTTGCGGCCGTTTATCAAAAGATCATTCTTAAGCTCGGGCCTTCGAGGGGCTTCGATATCCAGCCCGGTGCCACAAAGTTCATCTTCTTCATAGGGCCGACAGGTGTCGGAAAGACCACGACGATCGCGAAGCTTGCTTCCGACCTTGTGCTCAACAAAAAGCTAAAGATAGCGCTCGCAACTTCCGATACATACCGTATCGCGGCAGTAGAGCAGCTTACAAAATATGCAAATATCCTTGGTATCCCGTTAAGGACAGTGATCGAGCTTTCGGATATGGCCGAAGTCCGTGAGCAGTTCCAGGATTTTGACGTTGTCCTTGTCGATACGGCGGGACGTTCCCACAGGAACAGGGAACAGCGCGACGATATCGAAAAGCTTGTCAATTCCATCCCTGAAGAGGAAAGAGAGATATACCTCGTACTGAGCGTTACGACAAAATACAGGGATCTTTTGAAGATCACCGAGGCTTATTCCGAGATATCCAATTACAAGCTCATCTTTACCAAGCTCGATGAGACGGGGACGATAGGAAACATCCTGAATATCAGGATGTTCACGGGCGCGCCGCTTTCTTATTCGACCTTCGGGCAGGCGGTGCCGGATGACATCGCAAAGACGGATGCACAGGCTATTACGAAACAATTGTTAGGAGGGAGCGACTGATGGATCAGGCGGAAAAATTACGAAAATTAGTCCAGCAGAACAATGCGCAGACCTCCAGACCCGTAGCAAGGGTGATCACTGTCACGAGCGGAAAGGGCGGCGTAGGAAAATCGAGCATTGCGGTCAACCTTGCCATTGATTTTGCAAGGCTCGGCAAGAAGGTCATCATCTTTGATGCGGATTTCGGTCTTGCAAACATTGAGATAATGCTGGGGATAAGACCTCCCTACAATCTTGCTGATCTTATGTTCCGCGGCAAAAACCTTGAAGACATAATAGTCGAAGGGCCGGAAGGGATAGGCTTTATCTCGGGCGGATCGGGTATCCAGGAGCTTACGATGCTCTCAAGGGACCAGATCATCTACCTTACGCAGAAGCTGTTCCAGCTCGATAAGCTTGCGGACATTATCATTATCGATACAGGAGCGGGCATTGCGGATTCCGTTATAGAATTCGTTGCGGCAAGCTCCGAGGTGCTCCTTGTGGTGACCCCGGAGCCGACCTCGATAACCGATGCCTATGCATTGCTAAAGACTTTGAACAGAAAATCCGAATTCTCAATAAAGAATTCCAAGATCAGGGTTATCGCGAACAGGATAGCAAGCCCCCAGGAAGGGCCGGAGCTCTTTGAAAAGTTAAGCATCGTGAGTGAGAAATTCCTTGATATCCCGCTTGAATTCTTAGGCTCTATCCCGCAGGATCCGAACTCTTCGAAGTCTATCCTGCAGCAGCAGCCTATCACCGTTAGCTTCCCGGGGTCTGTATCCTCTAAGGCCATTTCGCAGCTTGCGGACAAGATGTGCAACGCCACGCCCGTGGTACAGGAAAAGAAGGGTATGGCACAGTTGTTCTCGAACCTTATCAAGTCGAGACACAGAAAGAACAGGCAGAAAAACTAATGCTCGAAAAGATCATCCGTGAAGGCGACAAAGTCGAATTACGAAAGATCACCGCTGCTGGCAATGACGACAACAGCGGTAAGTATTATGTTTCGAAACTGTGCGAGCTTCTGGATGATAACCGGGTGGGAGTGCTGATGCCGATAGAAAGGGCACAAGTAGTGCCTCTTGAGATAGACGATAAGTACAAGATATATTTTTATACCGACAACGGCCTCTACCAGTGCAAAGCGGTGGTCAGGGAACGGTTTAAGAAGGACAAGCTGTATGTTGCCATATTCAGGTTCATTTCGGCCTTTGAAAAGATACAGCGGCGCCAGTTCTTCCGTATAAGCTGCCTTATAGGGATAAGATACCGGAGTATAGACAGGTTCCCCGAAAAGGAAGGTGATAAGCCGGATTCGGGGCCATGGCAGAATGCTACTGCCATCGATATAAGCGGCGGCGGTATGAGGTTCAATTGTCCCGAGTACAAAGGAAATGACAGTAAATATGAAATTGAATTCGATATTCCGATAGACAATTCAATGGTTCACTATAAAGTGTACGCAAGGATCGTTTATATTTCAGACATGGCAAACCGCTCCGGAATGTACGAATACCGTCTCGAGTTTATGGGGCTCGAACCCAAGAAACGTGAGTCAATAGTACGCTTTGTGTTCGATGAGGAACGCAGGCGGAGGAAAAAAGATATAACATAACTAATTTTACAAAAATTCTGTTCAATAAGGTGAAAATTATGAAAAAAATCTTGATAATTGATGACTCTGCACTTATGAGACGCGTCATGTCTGATATAATAGCGACAGACTCCAGACTGGAGGTTGCCGCTACCGCAACAAACGGGCTGGAGGGACTGGATCAGGTTATTGCCCACCCAAAGGATTTCGATTGCATCATCCTTGACATCAACATGCCCAAGATGAATGGTCTTGAGTTCTTAGAGGCACTCAACAAGAACAGGCTCAAGCAGAAAGTCGTTGTCGTAAGCACTGTTGCAAAGGAGGGGGCGAAAGAGACCATTCGCTGTCTCGAGCTCGGCGCGTTTGACTTCGTCACAAAACCGGACAGCGTTCTCGAAGCTAAGGGCGATACCTTCAAAGCCAAGATACTCCGTACTATCTGTGCAGCATGCGGGATCGAGCTTGCAGCCGATTTCATCGAAGAGACCAAAGCTGCCGGAAAGCCTACGGGGACTGTCTATGGCAAGCTTGAAGGCAATTCGATGTCAATAAGGAGCGGAAAGGCTTTGAGAAGGCCTCATGTTCCCAAGGGACCGAATTCCAAAAAGCTTGTGGCTATTGCAAGTTCTACAGGAGGCCCAAAGGCACTTCAGCAGGTTATACCGAAATTACCGAGAAACCTGAATGCACCCGTTGTCATCGTTCAGCATATGCCGGAAGGCTTTACCGCTTCCCTTGCGCAGCGCCTTGACGAGACGAGCATGGTAAATGTGGTGGAAGCATCGGACGGCAGAGTGCTTGAAAAGGGCAAGGTGTACATCGCAAAAGGCGGTGCGCAGCTCCGCATCGAAAAAGGCGGCGCGGCATTCTTTATCTCCGAGAAACAGGAACCTGCAAGAAACGGCCTTAAACCCTGTGCGGACATTATGTATGAATCTCTTCTCAACTGCGATTTCGACGAGATCACATGCGTAGTCCTTACGGGGATGGGAGCTGACGGAACACTTGGTATCAACCAGCTTAACGAAAAGAAGAACATCTATGTTATCTCACAAACGGAGGCTACAAGCACCGTTTACGGCATGCCGAAGGTTATCGCCGAGGTAGGCCTGTGTGACGAGATCGTTCCGCTTGACAGGGTAGCAGAAACCATCACTAAAATAGTAGGGGTACACTAAAATGGATGTAAGCCAATATCTTGAGATTTTCATCGAAGAAACAAAAGAACACCTTCAGGCTATGAACGACCAGATCCTCATTCTTGAGAAAGAGCCTGACAATGCGGACTGTATCAATGAAATCTTCCGTGCTGCGCACTCCCTTAAGGGTATGGCGGGAACAATGGGATTCAAGAGCATGCAGCATCTTACCCATACCATGGAGGATGTTTTCTCCGAAGTGCGTAACGGCAAGATCAAGGTTACCGCTGAAATGATCGATATCCTGTTCCAGGGTATGGATGAACTTCAGGGCTTCCTTGACAATGTCATCAACACTTCCGATGAAGGAACGCCTTCAAATGAAAAGCTTCCCGATATCTTAGGTGCATTCATTGCCGCAGCAGAGTCGGGAGATGCTCCCGCGCCTGCACCCGCAGAGAAGAAGGAAGAAGCTCCGAAGAAGGGCAAGAAGGGCGGAAAGAAGGCAGCCGCCGCAGCAGCTGCAGAAGAAGCACCCGCTGAGGATACAAAGGAAGAATCCGCAGAGGGACAGCCCAAGTACAAGGAATTAAAGCTTGCAGAGCATGAGCAGAAGGCTGCAGAGAAGGCCGTTTCCGAAGGCAAGAACGTTTTCGGTGCGACGGTACACATCGCAGAGAGCTGCGTTCTCAAGGCTGCAAGGGCATTCCTTGTATTCAAGAACTTAGAGCCCCTCGGTGATGTTATAAAGTCTTCGCCTGACGCGCAGGATATTGAAGACGATAAATTTGACTTTGAATTCTCGATATTGATTATCACATCCGAGAGTCTTGATAAGATAAAAGAAGCGATCATGAATGTTTCCGAGATCGAAAGCTGTGAGATCGGCGAGATCGATGTTCCGAAGACGGAAGGCGCAGGCGAAGAAGCAGAGCATACCGAAGCCGCAAAGGAAAACAAGCCCGCAGCACAGGAAGCAGCTCAGGGTGCTCCCGCAAAGGCCGCACAGAAGCCTGCCGCAGCAAAGCCTGTGGTAAGCCGTTCGGTACGTGTCGATATCGAAAAACTCGACAACCTTATGAACTCCGTATCAGAGCTTATTATCGCAAAGAACGGTCTTGTTTCCATAAGCGCGACAGAATCCAACCTTTCCAACCAGCAGGGCTTCAACGAGCAGATGGAATACCTCGAGAGGATCACTACCGAACTTCACCAGTCGGTAATGAAGGTTCGAATGGTTCCCATCGAGTCCGTTGTAAACAAGTTCCCTCGTATGATCCGCGACCTTTCCAAGAAGCTGGATAAGAAGATGGAACTGTACATGACAGGTGAAGATACAGAGCTCGACCGTACCGTTGTTGACGAGATCGGCGATCCCTTACAGCACCTGCTCCGTAACTCCGCAGACCACGGCCTCGAAAAGAACGAAGACCGTATCGCCGCAGGAAAAGAAGAAGTCGGTTCCATTTTCCTCAACGCTTACCAGGAAGGCAACAATGTTGTCATTGAGGTTCGCGATGACGGTGCCGGCATCAACTTCGAAAAGGTTAAGAAGAAAGCCATCGAAAAAGGCCAGATCACCGAAGAACAGGCTGAAGGCCTTTCCGAGAAGGAAGTCATCGACCTTCTCTTCAAACCCGGCTTCTCAACCGCAGACCAGATCACAGACGTATCCGGCCGCGGCGTAGGCCTTGACGTTGTTAAGACGAAGATCGAAGCCCTCGGCGGTGACATCGAAGCACATTCGAAGCGCGGCGAAGGTTCGCAGTTCATAATCAGACTGCCTCTTACCCTGGCTATCATCCAGGCACTCATGGTCAAGCTCGGCGAAGAGAAATACGCTATTCCGCTTGGCTCGATCGAGACCATCGAAGATATTCCGAGAAAGGATATCATGTTCGTTCAGCAGAAGGAAGTTATCAACCTTCGCGGCAACGTTATCCCGCTTGTTAATCTCGACAACCTTCTTGATGTTCCCAAAGACAGCGGTCCGAGCGAGAGCGTAACTGTGGTAATCGTAAAGAAAGGCAATAAGCTGGCCGGCCTCGTTGTAGATTCCCTGATAGGGCAGCTTGAAATAGTAATCAAGTCCATAGGCAAGTATATCAACAACAGCAAGATGATAAGCGGCGCAACGATCCTCGGCGACGGCGAGATCGCACTTATCCTTGATGTGAACGCATTGCTGTAACAATCGGGACTATCGATACGTTTTCAAATAAACCATAAGGAAATGAGGAAAATTATGAGCGAGACAGTTGCAAACAACATTAATGAAGCTAAACAATACATAGTTGTTAATATCGGCAGCGAGCGTTACGGCATAGACATCCAGTATGTGGACAACATTGTCCGGATGCAGCGTATCACAAGGATTCCCAAGGCACAGGACTATTTCCCCGGTGTTATCAATATCCGTGGTGAGATCATCCCCGTTATGAGCCTTCGTGTCCGTTTCGGCCTTGAACCCGATGTTATCACTTCCGCAACAAGGATCCTTATCATTAAGATCGAGCCCCAGGCTGCCGTTGGCATCATCGTTGATGAAGTAAAGAACGTTGTTTCCATTGACGAAGAGATGATCGACAGGGTGAGCAGCAATACCGATCCCGAAAAGACCCAGTATATGAACGGCGTGGGCAAACATGAGGAAGGCCTTGTAACTCTCCTGAATCTTCAGAATGTCATTGTTGACAAAGATGCACAGGATAAATAATATAATATCTGCAGGATTCTTCTCCCGCTTTAAGGGAGAAGAGTCTTGTTCGTTAAAAACAGTTGACTTTTTGGAGGCAAAATGTCTGATTTAAGATTAGAGGAGATCAATTCCATCCATTTCGATGTTTTGAAAGAGATCGCAAATATCGGCGCCGGAAATGCAACGACAGCACTTTCAAAGCTTCTTGACGCGAAGGTCGATATGCATGTTCCCAACATTGAATTCATGGAATTCAAAGATCTTGCGGAAGCCATAGGCGGAGCCGAGAATGTCGTTGTGGGCATCCTGCTCACGCTTGATACAGGCATCGACGGTATGATGATGTTCATCCTTGAGAGCGATTCTGCCGAGAAGATCGTCAATTCCCTTATGGGAAGGACTTGCGGAAGTCTTGACGAATTCAGCGAGATGGATCTTTCGGCGCTGCAGGAGATCGGCAATATCATCGCAGGGTCGTATCTCTCGGCTATATCAACATTTACAAACATGACCATAACATCAAGTGTGCCGTATCTTTCCATTGACATGGCGGGTGCGATCCTTTCGGTACCGGCTATAGAATTTGGCAAGATAAGCGATAAGGCGCTCATGATCGAATCCGAGTTCGGCGATAAGGACACCATCATCAACGGCTATTTCATCCTTATCCCCACACTTGAAGCATTTGAACTTATATTTTCGTCCCTCGGGCTTATGTGACAGGGCAGACAATAATATGCCGTAAGGCTTTTTAACGGAGATAGTATGGGTACGGTTATAAAAGTAGGAATGGCCGATCTCAATGTCTGCAAAGCACCTGATGCACTTACAACCTTGGGACTCGGTTCGTGCGTCGGGATATGTCTTTGGGACAGTGTGGCCAAGATCGCCGGGATGGCGCATGTGATGCTCCCCGACAGTACACAGATAAGAAATAACGACAATATAGCTAAATTCGCCGATACAGGTATTAAGGAGACACTTGACAGGGTTTTGAAGCTCGGAGCCCAGAAGTCACGGCTTGTGGCAAAGATCGCCGGCGGAGCCCAGATGTTCGCATTCGGCTCCAATAACGACATGCTTCGTGTCGGAGACAGAAATGTTGCAGCTTCAAAGGAAATGCTCAAAAAGCTCGGGATCAGGCTGGTTGCCGAGGATACGGGCTTGAATTTCGGACGGACCATCGTTTTCTATCCGGAAAACGGAAACCTTGTCATCACAGCTGTTGGCAAGCCGTCAAAAACCATCTGAGTGTCAAAAGCCAATCGGAGTTTTTATGAAAAATAAAGTTGCCGCAGGTATAATGCTCCTGGCCGGGAGCGTGGCCGTTTCGGTCTGCCTGCTGAAAAGAGCAAGCCTTGATGCAATGCTTGTTTCCGTATTTCTTTCGATGTTCATCTTCATGATTATCGGCTTCTTCATTCAGTCGATAGTCGATAAGCTGAACAAGGAAGCGGAAGAACGTCTTGCTGCGGAAGCAGAGGAGCGGAAGAAGGAAGAAGCAAGGCTTAAAGCCGAAAAAGAAGAGGCCGAGCGATTAGCCCGGGAAGAAGAGATCGAGGCAAGGAAGCAGAGAGATCTCGAAGAGAGTGAACGGCGCGAAACAGACCGCATAAATGACGTTATCGCCGCAGGTGTCAGCGCCAAGTTCAATTCAAAAGACAGGGCCGAATAAAGACAAAAGGAACATAAACAATGGCTGTTGATCGTCAAAAACTTTGGGAAGATTACGAAAAGAACAGGACCGCAGACTTAAGGGAAAAGCTTATCATCGAGTATGCGAGCCTTGTTAAGGTCGTAGCCGGAAGGCTCAGTATCTACCTCGGATACAATGTTGAATACGAGGATCTTGTAAGCTACGGGACTTTTGGTCTTATCGATGCCATAGACAAATTTGATTTCGATAAGGGCGTTAAGTTTGAAACCTATGCATCTGTGCGTATAAGAGGAGCCATCCTCGACCAGATCCGTAAGATGGACTGGATCCCGAGGACACTTCGTCAGAAGCAGAGGAAGATAGACAATGCCTATAAAAAGATAGAACTTGAGACGGGCCGCCCCGCTACGGATGAAGAGATCGCAAGAGAACTTGAGATATCTCTTGATGAGCTTGACGATTGGCAGGGACAGGCCAAGTCCTCCAATATCATATCTCTTGATGAGTATATGGAACAGGGCGAATCCCGTGTGGACATCCCCAGTTCCGAGGATTATGCCCAGCCTGAGAAGGTAGTGGAACAGGCTGCCTTAAAGCAGATACTTGTAGATGCACTTGAGCTTCTTACAGAGAAGGAAAAGAAGGTAATAGTGCTTTACTATTACGAGGAGCTTACACTCAAGGAGATAAGTGCGATCCTTGAAGTCACGGAATCCCGTGTTTCACAGCTTCATACAAAAGCATTGCAGAAATTACGCGTAAAACTGGGTGGGAACATAGAAATATTTATGCAGATGTGATTTCGGAGGAGATATTGATGGGTGCCAAAAGTGCGTATTGCGGTTTAACAAGTAAGAGTGACGGGCTCTACCTATACCTTGTTCCCGCTGTTGAAAACGGAAAAAAGCTCGAATTCCGTGATGTCGACCTTTATATGAACTATATGAACGTCGATTATGATAAAGTTGCCGTAAATACAGCTATCGGCAGCCTTACCGAGCGTGTTGAGATGAAGGTTGCCGAAGGGAAACTGAAGTTCCCGGAGGATGAATACTGTGTTGTTTCGCTTTCTCCCGACAAGCTGAAAGCGACCTGTATGTTCTGGCCTCCGGCAGACGGCGGCGCGAATCTCACCGTGGATGATATCCTTCAGAAGCTTCGCAACTGCGGTGTGCGTTTCGGTTTCGACATGGTGGAGATCCAGCGTCATACTCTCGAAAAGGACTACTGTGCGGATCTTGTGATGGCTGCCGCAAAGATGCCGCGTGAAGGCAAAGCTGCGGAGATCATATATAATTTCAATACATCCACAAACACCAGACCCCGTGTGAACGAGGACGGTTCCGTGGACTTCCACAATCTTGACAATATCAATCATGTTTCAAAAGGAGAGCTGCTTGCAACGCTGATCCCGGCAGACGACGGCACGAACGGAACGGATGTCTGCGGCGGTATATTGAAACCCCAGAAGGTTGTACACAAACAGCTCAAATACGGCAACAAGATCGATATTAACGACGAAAAGACCCAGATTTTCTCACAGGTTGACGGCCATGTCGTTCTTGTTGAGGACAGAGTCTTTGTATCAGATGTTTATGAGATCCCGGGTGATGTCGGCCCGTCGACCGGCGATGTTGAGTACGAAGGCAGCATTACCGTAAAGGGTAACGTTGTTTCGGGCTATACCGTAAAAGCCAAGGGCGATATCATTGTCGAAGGCGTTGTTGAGGGCGCAAATATCATAGCCGACGGCCAGATAATCCTTAAACGCGGTATCCAGGGCGGAAACAAGGGGATGCTTCAGGCAAACGGCAATATCACTTCGAAATTCATTGAAAGCGCTGAAGTAAACAGCGGCGGTTATGTTCAGACCGAATCCATCATGCACAGCCGTGTCATAGCAAGAAATGATGTGACCGTTGCCGGAAGAAAAGGCTTTATCACAGGCGGATACGTTCATGCGGGCAACTGCATAAGCGCGAAGATAGCGGGAAACGAAATGGAAACAAAGACAGAGCTTGAAGTCGGAAGCGATCCCAAGCTCATGCAGGAGTGCAAGAGTCTTGAGCTTTCGATCCCTCAGATGCAGAAGGAGCACGACAAGCTGACAACGATCCTTACCACCTTTGCAAAGAAGATACAGTCGGGCGAGAAGCTTGACGAGAAGATAATCAATAACGTCAAGCAGCTTAAAGTCCAGTATAACGAGCTTGCCGTCGAGATAAGCGAAAGCAAGAACAGGCTTGAGGCACTGCAGGAGGAGATAGCTACCAACTCGAACACGGGCTGCCTTAAGATCTCCGATGTTATCTATCCGGGATGCAAGGTTTCTATTGGCAGTGCCACCACATATATCAAAACACCTACCCAGCACAGCCGTCTTGTGAGAGATGGCGCTGATGTGCGTGTAGCAGCACTTTAAGGAGAAGCTATGCCGCCTGTAAACCAGATAGATATCGTTACGGCAGCGCCGAAAGCAAATGAAACGGCGCCGATAAAGACGGCCGAATTGCAGAAACCTGTGACAGACAATCTCAACGCTCTCGCACAGGTAGAGAAAAATATTCACGACAGCGCGGAGATCATAATCCGTCCCGATGCCAGCGAGACCCCGGAATTCAAATACGATACCGGGGAGCGTGAGGGCAACGGCGCAATGTATTATGAATCCGACCACGGAAAGCTTGTGAACAAGAAGAAGAAAAAGGTTGAGAAAAAACTTCCGAAAGAAACGGAAGAGGAGAAAAAATTCGGACACGGGTTTGACATCCGCGTCTAAACTGGGGATAAGAACATGAGTCTGTTTGAAATACTGTTATTTATCTTAGGAGCTGCCTTCCTTATCGTAAGCTTCTTTGTCGGGAACAATTCCGGGGAAGAGACTGACGACAGGGAAGCTTTCCTTTTCCCTAAGGAGGAGCTTGACAAGGCAAACAGGGAGATATCGGAGGAGATAAGCAGGACCTCGGAAAATACGCTTATCGATGCCGAGAACAAGCTGAGCAAGATGTCCAACGAGACCATACTTTTTGTTGATGATTTTGCGAAGCAGACTCTGGAGCGCATCCAGCATAATCATGACGAAGTAGTGTTCATGTACAATATGCTCCAGACCAAGGAAGAAGAGCTGAAGACCGCTGAGCGCAATCTTGCCTTTGAAAGTGAAAGGGTCGAGCAGCAGAAGAAAGAGCTTGAAGCGATGTTAAGTCCCCGCGTACCCGAGGAATCCGGCATCGAAATGGCGCGAAGGAAGAGCAGTGCCGAAAAGCAGGCTAAAAAGGCTGCTCAGGAAGTACGTCCCGCAGTCATGGAAAATGAGCCCATTCTTACGGATGCTTCGGAGTTTGCCGGAGACGAGGAAGAGAATACCACACAGAAGATCCTTGCACTTTATAAACAGAACAGGTCTGTCCTTGATATCTCCAAACAGCTTGGGATCGGACAGGGCGAGGTTAAGCTTGTCATAGACCTGTACGGCAGAGGCTGATCTTTGGGGGAAGTGTGAAGATATGAAATTAAAGTATTATTTAAGAGGGATTGGTGCAGGCATTCTCTTTGCAGCGCTGATTTTTTCGTTTGTGGTAATACCCAGAAAAACCAAAATGTCGGACGAAGAAGTGAAGAAACGCGCAGCAGAGCTCGGGATGGTCGAATCGAGGCCGACTCCGACCACGGACCTGAGCAAAGTGAACAATACGCCCACACCAAAGGGGACAGACAAGCCCGCAACGCCTACACCCACGCAGAAGGTATCTCCCACGCCGACACAGGTAGCAGGAAATACCCCGACACCTTCGGAAATCCCGGGGACACCGACTACGCCCCCGGCGATGACGCCGGAAAACACGCCGACACCGACAAAGGCACCGACAGATACCCCGACGCCTACACCTTCGCCGACGAATACACCGACGCCTACAAAAGCACCTACAAATACACCGACACCTTTACCCACCAATACACCTACGCCGACGACAGCGCCTGTAAACACGCCTACGCCGACAAACATTCCGACGCCGACAAATACACCGACACCTACACAGGCTCCCACGCAGGAACCCACGCAGGGGCCTGACCAGCCGGTTATCGCAACAATTACCGTTACACCGGGTATGGCATCACAGATGGTTGCGGTAAGGCTGCAGCAGCTGGGGATCATAAAAGATGCTTTTGATTTCGATCAGTATCTTACCGTGAACGGCTTTGACGGAAGGATCAACGTAGGTACTTATACAGTAAGTTCCGATATGACTTATCTGCAGCTTGCACGCAGGCTTATGAGGATGGAATAGGCCGATGTTTAGACGGAACGGACGTTTATGCTTTGTTTTTCGGGTTTTTTTCAAAAAAAAACTTGCTTTTTGAAGATCGATATGGTAAAGTATTTGAGGCTTGTGCAAAGGCACAGGCCTCAAACTATTCACGGATGTTTATTGTAAGACATGGTGCGGGTTTCCCGTCTGTCTGTTTTATGCATCCGGAAGACAAACCAAATAAACGGAGGAAACAAAATGAGCGTTATTTCAATGAAACAACTGCTTGAAGCAGGTGTTCACTTCGGACACCAGACCAGAAGATGGAACCCCAAGATGGCTCCTTACATCTACACCGAGAGATCCGGCATCTACATCATCGACCTTCAGAAGACCGTAGGCAAGATCGACGAAGCTTACGAAGCTCTTAAGAATGTTGTTGCAGAAGGCGGCACAGTACTTTTCGTTGGTACAAAGAAGCAGGCTCAGGATTCTATCAAGTCCGAAGCAGAGCGCTGCGGTATGTACTATGTAAACGAGAGATGGCTTGGCGGTATGCTTACCAACTTCAAGACCATCCAGTCCCGTATCAAGAGACTTAAAGACATCGAGCGCATGTCCGAGGACGGCACATTTGATGTACTTCCCAAGAAGGAAGTTATCGAGATCAAGAAGGAGTGGGAGAAGCTCGAGAAGAACCTTGGCGGTATCAAGGATATGAAGAAGATCCCCGATGCGATCTTCGTTGTAGATCCCAAGAAGGAAAGGATCTGCGTTCAGGAAGCACAGACACTCGGCATCACACTTTTCGGTATTGCCGATACAAACTGCGATCCCGAGGAACTTGACTATGTGATCCCCGGCAATGATGATGCTATCCGTGCCGTAAAGCTTATCGTAGCAAAGATGGCTGACGCCGTTATCGAAGCTAACCAGGGCGAAAGCTTTGCAGAAGAAGCTCCCGTTGAGGAAGAAGCAGCAGAAGAAGCTCCTGTTGAAGAATAATTGAGAAAATAAAGGAGGATTTATCATGGGCGCAGTTACAGCTGAAATGGTAAAGACATTAAGAGATATGACCGGTGCCGGCATGATGGATTGCAAAAAGGCACTTAACGAAACCAACGGCGATCTGGACGCTGCTGTTGATGTACTCAGAAAGAGCGGAGCAGCCAAGGCTGAGAAGAAAGCAAGCCGTATCGCAGCTGAAGGTCTCTGCCGTGTAGCTCTTGATGGAAACAAGAAGGCAGCCGTTGTTGAGGTTAACTCCGAAACAGACTTCGTTGCCAAAAACGAAACCTTCCAGAACTTTGTAGAAGCAGTTGCAAAGCAGGCTCTTTCCACTTCCGCAGCCGATGCTGAAGCAATGCTTAACGACAAGTGGATCGAGGACGGCTCCAAGACCGTATCCGAAGTACTTATCGAAAAGATCGCTACCATCGGCGAGAAGCTTTCCATCAGAAGATTTGAGAAAGTTGAAGACGATTGCGTAGTTTCCTATATCCACGGCGGCGGAAAGATAGGTGTTCTTGTTGCAGCAAAGTGTGCAGCAGCAAACGATGCCGTAAAGGAAGCTCTTACCAACGTTGCAATGCAGGTTGCGGCAATGAGCCCTCAGTACATTTCCAGAAACGACATTTCCGCTGAGTCTCTTGCAAAAGAAAGGGATATCACCCTTGAGAGCGCTTTGAACGATCCTTTCTCGTTGCCTAAGCCTATCCTTAACAAGCTTATCGAGAAGGCTCTTAACGGTGTATGGAGCGATTCCGACAAGGCAATCTACGAAGAAAAGAAGTCCAACATGAACTATCTTCCCAACTTCCTTTCCGATGAAGCAAAGGCACAGCTTGCACAGCTTGCACTTGCTGACAAGGCTGAGATCTCCGGAGACAAGATCTTCACAGGACTTGTTGAGGGACGTATTTCCAAGCATCTTAAAGAGATCTGCCTCCTTGACCAGGTTTATGTTAAGGCAGAAGACGGCAAGCAGAGCGTAGCAGCATATCTTAAGAGCGTTGATGCTTCCATCGTTATCGATAAGTTCGTTCGTTTCGAAGTAGGCGAAGGAATGGAAAAGAAGAGCGAGAACTTCGCAGAAGAAGTTGCAAAGCAGATGGGTCAGGCCTGACCGGTAATAAAAGACTTAAAGTGTGAAAGGCTTTTGCTTTTCACACTTTTTTTATCAAAAAATCTGCACAAATTATAGCATTTTAAATCCATATTGGGTATAATGAAGAATAAAGATCACTATTGTGATCTTTATTCTTTATTCTTGAATCCATGGTTAAAAAATGAAGAAGATACAGTATATTGCGGTCGGAGCTGCAATGCTCATCCTGCTTTTATTGTATTTTCGTCCGGTCCCGGTTAAAAACGACGAACCCGCCCTTATTAAGGATTCGGTTACAGTCGCAATAGTCCCGTCTGACGAATTTACGATATTATCGGATAATCCGCTGACAGTTAAAAAAGGAAATAGGGCAGAGTTCAGGATCAGTATCAACGAAAACTATTATTGCGTTGATACCGATCTGTATAAGTGTACCGAAGATACTATAATCATCGACAATGCGACTTCGGACAGGAGCTATTACATAAAGACCGCCAAAAAATGCAGGCTTACCATAGAAGAAGCAAAAGGCGGTTCTGTGTATCTTTCGGGAGATGCGCTTTTCTGCGCCGGTGATGCCGCAAAGATAACGCTTTCTCCGGACAGCAATTACATCCTCACCGGTATAAAGATAAATAACGAAGTACATCCTGTTCAAAACGACGGAGTGTTCACCTTTACGGTCCTTGACGACTGTACGGTTCAGGGTGTTTTCACAGGTGTTGAAAAGAACTTTATAATCTGCAAGAAAAACATCGGAAATATCGAGATCAACGGCAATTCCAACGACGGTCATTTCCTTTACGGCGACGAGCTTGTATTATCAGTTGTTGAGTCCGAAGGCATAATCTTTAAAGGATGGTCAAAGGACGCATATCTTAATGATGGCGGGGTCCTTGTCAGCAAAGACACGGAGTATCGTTTCGTTCTGACGGAAGACACTGAGATATTCGCCAATTTTGTAGACACGAATACCTATTCGGCCTTCTTCGTATCGAATCCCTTAACAGGCAAGAAAACCGAATTTGCCAGATTAAGTCCGGAAGAGTACGGATCCCTTCCGATCTATTATGATGTTCCTTTAAGGGACGGCTTTGTGCTTACAGGCTTTAACACAAAACCGGACATGAGCGGCGAGTCCTACGGTGTAGGCTCGATGTTCCGAATGGAACACAGCGATATGGTCTTTTATCCCGAGTGGGTTCAGGCAGCAAGTCCCGACACCCTTAAATACAAAAAGAGCGGAAACGCGATCCTTATAAGCGGTGCGCTTCCAGAAGGCTACAGCAACGGCACGCTCTGCATACCGGATATGATAGACGGCCTGCCGGTCACCGCTATACAGGCCGGCGCGTTTAAAGGCGCAGAAGGTTTAAGAACTGTGATAATCGCACCCGGGATCAATTCCGTCGGGGACGGGGCCTTTGAAAACTGCAAGGACCTTAAGACCGTTTATATACCTGAAACCCTGACATCGCTCGGTGACAACTGTTTCAGGGGATGCAGCGGATTTTCGGACCTGCGCATGCTCCAGTCCTATGACCGGATATACGATCTTGATTATGATTCCGCGCTTGCGGATAAATACATGCGGTTAAAGTGTTCGGAAGGGAAGAGGATAATCCTTGTCGGAGGCTCAAACCTTTGTTTTGGCATTGATTCAGAGATGCTTCTTGAAGCATTCCCGGAATATGATGTTGTCAATTTCAGTACAACTTTCCTTTATGGCCTTTCGCCGCTGCTCGATATTGTAAGCCGTAATGTGCATGAAGGCGATATAGTGGTCATTGCGCCGGAATATTATTACCAGATGTACTGCGCAAAAGAGACACAGTCCTTCCACAACTGGGAATACATAGACTGCAATCCCGATATCTTAAAGGATATCGATATCAGGAACAATCAGGCTGTCTTAAACACCCTGATGATGTATCTATACAACAAGAGGCTGTATTCACCCGGAAAGGTCTATAATTCAAATCCGGCCTATTCAAGGGCAGGGTTCAATGCGTATGGGGATCTTGTTACGAACAGGCGGAACGGTGGTCTTATCGAGCCTCTTATCCCGTTTGTATCTCTTATAACGGACGAAGGTATGAACAAGATCAATGCCGCATGCAGGATGATGACGGAGAAGGGGGCAAAGTGCACGTTCTCGTTTCCTTCCCTGTCTCTCGGCTCCTACAGCAGGGAAGGCGCAAAGTCCGATGCAATGCCTTTTATCAACAGGCTTTCACAGAAGCTTGACAAGGAATGCTGCACTGTGATCTCGGATTTTAAGGACTACCTTTTTGACACGGTTTATTTTTACGATAACTGCTATCACATGACAAGGGATGGTGCAAAGCTCCGTACAGGCAGGCTGATAGAGGACATAATGGCATATCTTTCAAATACCGGTAATTAATATGAGTTTTGTTTCTTTTTACTACATAATATTTCTGTTTACAGCGTTTGCGGTTTACAGGCTCATCCCGAAAACATGGCAGAGGCTCTGGCTTTTTGCCTGCTGTGTTTTCTTTTGCGGATCGGTCCGTCCCTTGCAGACGCTTTTCATGATGGTCTATGTCTGGATCGTATATTTTCTCGGAAAGATACTGGAAAAAAAGAAAACAAAACCGCCGCTCGCAGCCGGTATCGTACTCAGCGTTCTTCTCCTTTTTACCTTCAAATATCTCAACTTTACGCTGTCTGTGTTTAAGGTATCAAGAACGATAAAACTGATCGCACCGATAGGCATCTCGTATATCGTTTTCCAGTGCATCGCGTACCTTACGGAAATATACCGCGGAAAGCTTTTGTCGGCAAATGAGCCGCTAAATGTGTTCCTGTACATCTTTTTCTTCCCGAAGGTAATGTCAGGTCCCATAGAGCCGCCGGACAGGTTCCTGAAAAATATCGCAGAACCTGCGGAAGTCTCCTACAGACAATATCTGACGGCGTTCTCGTATATAATACTCGGATTCGTGAAGAAGATGGTTGTGGCGGATTACCTTGTGACAGGCGTCGATGCAGTCTACGCATCCCTTGGAACAAGCGACAGGACATCCATAATACTCGCGGCTTTCATGTATTCGTTCCAGATATATTTCGATTTTTCGGGGTATTCGGACATCGCTGTAGGGTCCGCGGCGCTTTTCGGGATAAATCTCACAAAGAACTTCAACAAACCGTATCTTGCAACAGGAATACAGGATTTCTGGAGAAGATGGCACATAAGTCTTTCCGACTGGCTGAAAAATTACATCTATATCCCGCTTGGCGGCAACAGAAAAGGCTTTGCGAGAAAGCAGATAAATACGCTGATCACCTTTACGGTGAGCGGCATCTGGCACGGAGCTTCTTTTACCTACGTGATCTGGGGCGTTATGCACGGAGCAATGCAGGTTATAGAGAACATTTTTGAAAGAAACAGCCGCGGAACCGAGAAATGGCCTAAAAAAGTATTTAAGACCGCTGTTACGTTCCTGCTTGTGACCGTTGCCTGGATATTCTTCAGGATCGCTTCCCTTAAGGATATTCCCGTCTGGATAACAAGTGTCGTACACAACACGGCTCCCTTGCGTGATTCGCTTAAGCTCTGCAATCTGAGCGTTTCCACAGGGATCATGATAATACTTGGCTTTGTGTTTACGGAACTTACAGAGAGATTCTGTATAAAACACAGCAGGAAGCTGCATGTTTTCGTATTTGGCATTGCGGACACGGTACTTATCGCGGCCTCGCTCATTTTCTTCCCGGGTGTGAACGCCGCAAGCAACTTTATATATTTTGATTTCTGATCTGAAAGACCGGTATGAAAGAGAAAAAAAGCTTTGTCAATTTCATATTTTTTATAGGCGCGGTACTGCTTTATCTTGCAGTGATACTGTATATCGCATACGGGTATATCTGCAGGATGGACGGAGTGTACGGCGATACCTACTATGCTGCGTTAAAGATCAAATACGACCGCATAGCCTCTGTGGACAAGCCGAAGATAGTTGTTATCGGCGGTTCTTCCGTGGCTTTTGGCATAGACAGCAAGCTGGTTGAGCAGGAGACCGGGATGCCCTGCGTGAATTTCGGACTTTATGCAGCCATCGGAATGAAGCCGATGCTGGATTTTTCAAAGCCATTTATAAAGAATGGAGATATAGTGGTCGTTGCGCCGGAACTCAGTTCGCAGATGTACTCTGGATATACAGGCTACGAATACCTGATGGATTCCATGGAAGAAAGGCCTGATATGGCTTTTTCCCTCGGAAAAGAATACGCAAGGGGGTTTATAGCTATATTGCCGGAATACCTTGCAAAGCGTGCAAAAATAAAGAAGAACGGGCTGGAGCTTTCGGGCATCTACCGTAAGAGTTCCTTTGATGAATACGGGGACATAATCTATCCGCGTGAAGAAAATGTAATGGCGGAAGGCTATCTTGATACCGACATGCCCGACATTTCAGGCGATATCCTGACAGATGAGTTTTTCGGCATGATCAACGGATATACCGAATACTGTCTTTCAAAAGGCGCCGAAGTATATTTCGGATTTCCGCCTGTGAACGGGCTTTCTGCAGGATGGAGCGCTGACGATATAAAGTCCTTTAACGAAAAACTGTCGGAAAGGCTTGACTGTACGGTGCTTTCATCATTAGAGGACCATATCCTTGATGCCGGATATTTTTATGATTCGAATTTTCATACAAACGATCCGGGAACGATATGCAATACAATACTGCTTATCAATGACATCAAGCGTGTAAAGAACGATATGACAAAGGTTTCGGCGACGATTCCGGAGCCTTTGGAGATATTTGCAACGGAGCCTTCGGATATAAAGAGTGATGAGACTTATATTTATTCCCTGTCCGAGAAGGGCATTCTTATAAAGGGGCTTACCGATTCGGGAAAAGAAGTGAAAGAACTTGTAATCCCGGATCAGATAGACGGCTACAGGGTTTACGGCATAGGAAGCGGTGCCTTTGACGGTTCAAAGGCAGTAACGCTTACCATTCCGCAAAGTGTTTCATATATTTCTGCAGGGATACTTAAAGACGCCGGGGATATTTCCTCGATAACGATCCTTGCGGGATCGCTTCCGGAGGTTTCTCTTGAGATGCTTTCAGGTGCGCCCGAAAACATTGAGATCTTTGTAAGAAAAGAGCTTTACGGCAAATATATCACTGATTATTTCTGGGGTGTTTTCTCGGACAAGATCAAAGCACTGGAGACAGAATGATATGCTTCCAAACAATGGAGTGTGAACTGTCTGTTATTTCTTTTCTGTGGGGAATGAACGGGTGTACTTCCGGATTTGGAATATTTGAGCAACCGGATGATTCGTTTAGGAAATATACGAGCGGCCGGGTGCCCTCGTTTTTTCGAACCCAACGTGCTCCGCTACTAAGGTTCTTCCGTCGCTTCGCTTAACGGGCTTTTAGCGTCAAAGACGCACAAGCCCTACTCAGCTCGGAACAACCTAAGTGCTACGCAATGGTTCGAAAAAACGGGGGCACCCGGCCGCTCCTGCATTCAAAAGGCCGGATAAAATCAAGGGTACCCGGCCGCTCCTGCATTCAAAAGGCCGGATAAAATCAAGGGTACCCGGCCGCTAACGCATTCGATAAGCCGGATACATCGGGGTAAATCCGGACCTGTTCATACAACCCTTACCGATACTTCCCCGGAACTTAAGACTTCCATGCTTCCGGTCTCATAACGTACTATAAGATGACAATTCTTGTCGATGCCAAGAGCAACGGCAGGAGTTGTTTTTCCGTTTCTGATAACATTTATCCTTTTCCCGGGGATAAAATTGAGTTCCTTGTATTCATCGATATAACAGCTGTTCTGAATTGGATCCGTAAGGATGGAATGGAATTCTTTAATGAATCCTGCGGCTATCTTTGCTCTTAAACCGTCTTTTGCGTTTGATCCGGTACGTACGACAGCACCTGCCACATCTTTTATCTCGTCGGGAAAGCCGCCTTCAGGCTCATAGACATTTATACCGATCCCGACAACGGAGTATTCAAAATCCTTCGTAACAGGATCTATGCGGCCTTCAGCAAGTATCCCGGCAGCCTTTTTTCCGTCAACATAGATATCGTTTATCCATTTGATCTTTGCAGCAACGCCGCAGGAATCGTGAATGGCCCTGCAGGCAGCAACCGCAGCCGCGGTTGTGAGCTTTTCCGTATCCGAGGTACGGATATTGTCCTTAAGCAGAATGCTGATGTAAACGCCGGTGCCGACAGGTGAGAAGAAAGAACGTCCCATCCTGCCGCGGCCAAGAGTCTGGGAACCGGCTACAGCCACATGAAAATCCGTAAACTTGCCGGCATTTTCCTTCAGATGATCGTTAGTGGAACCGATCTCATCAAAGTACTCAAAAGAAATCTTGCCGGTAAGACCGGCAAGTTCCTTTGAAAGTATTTCTTCATTCAAAACATCATTCTGTAACATGATAAAGATCCTTTTCAGTCACCGTCTATTGCTTCAAGACCGGAGACATTTTTTACTTTTGAAGCCTTGATATTCTTAACAAGCAGTGTAAATACTATGCAGCTTACCAGGAAAAGTACGGATGAATAAACCGGAAGCGCAACCCATGCGCCGGTCATGTTGAACACAAGACCGAGGAGCACCGGAGTGACCGTCTGTGCAGACATGCTCGCAGCATAGTAGAACCCTGTGAAACGGCCGATCTTCTTTGAAGAGCAGAGCTCTACGACCATAGGGAAAGAGCAGTTGTGGACAAGCGCCATTCCGAAGCCTTTAAGAACCCATACGGCATAGAGGAGGACAGGGAAGGAAAATTCCCCGTTTGTTCCGACGGCATTTCCGGTAGGTCTTACAAAGCACATTACGATTATTGCGACAACGGTAAGGGAAAGGCCTGAAGTGATGGTCCACTTTCTGCCGATCCTGTCCGCGATGATGCCTGCGATCGCAAAGCCGAGGACCGATGCAAGGCCGCCGATGATCGTTAAGATCATTGTTGCGCTCGAAGCCGATTTCAGGTAGTAGATAACATAGTTTCCGATATAAGTGCCGATGGCGTTGTCAGCCATGAACCAGAAGAATTCTGCGGCAAGGATGGCAAGGAGCATGCGCTTGTTTGCGTCCGACATAGGCTTGTCGTCATCAATCGGCGTTTCGATCGCAGCAAGGCGTTCGCCTTCCTCCATCTGCTCCTTCATCTCTACAGCAAGTTCGTTCTCGCGGATAGTAAAGAAAAGAACGAGTGCAGAGATCACCATGAGTACGGAAGCGACGATGAACGGGATCTCGATTATCCAGAGTTTTCTTGCGGCATCCTCGGAGTTGATATAATCCGAGAGCTTGAGGAAGATGCCGAGAACCGTTGCGGCAGCACCGCCAAAGTAGCCCATGATGTTGATTATGCCGTTTGCTTTTGCGCGCAAAGGCTTAGGCGTGATGTCGGGCATAAGCGCTACAGCGGGGTTGCGGTACATCATCATGAACATCAGGACGATGGCCATTGTGATAACCATTCCAAAAACGTTGTTGTAGTGGAAGAAAAGCGGGATGAAAGGAAAGGCAACAGCCGCAACGAATGTACCGGTAAGGATATAAGGCATGCGCTTTCCGATAGGGGTCTTCGTCTTATCCGAAAGATTTCCGAAGATGGGGAGAAGGATAAGTGCCGCAAGGTTGTCGCAGGCCATTATTATGCCGACGAGCCACTGCACGTTAAGGAGCTTTGACGGATCACCGGACTTTAAAGCCTGCGATGACTCGCCGTACATCCTTCTTGCGAAAATGTCTGTGAGGAATGTGGGGCACCAGGAATCATAGACCTGCCAGAGCAGGAGAATGCCAAAGAAGGCAAAACCTATAAGAGCGGTGCGTTTGTAATTAAGTTTCATGCTGACCCTCCGTAAAAAAATACTCAAAAGACTTTTATAAAGTCTCAATATAAACCCTCATCTATGATTATAATGATTTTAATTTAACATGTCAAAAAAAAGTGGCATTCTAAAAAAGAAAATGATAAAATAGCTTTTGTAATGTTGCCGGCGTCTGAAAGCAGACCGCTTAAGGCGGGATATTCCTTACGGATATCCGACCGGAACGCCGGCAGGGAGGAAAACATGGTTAAACACGTTATTTTATGGACATTCAAAGACACATACTGCGGAGCGCAGATAGACGAACTGCGCCTTGGCATAAAGGAGGGGCTTGAAGGGCTTCAGGGCAAGATCCCCGGGCTTATTGACATAAAAGTTCAGACAGACGGCATTCTAAACTCGTCGAATGCAGATCTTATGCTTGTTTCTACATTCGTAGATGAGCCTGCTCTCAAAGCTTACCAGAACAATCCGCTGCATGTTGCCGTTGCAAACGAAAAAGTAAGACCCTTCGTTGCAAGCAGAGTATGCATAGATTATGTGATCTGAGTCTGGAGGACGGGATGCAGAGTCTGTTAGATCATTTTCTTAAATATATTTCGGTGTATACAACATCGGACGAAACATCGGGCACACACCCTTCGGCAGAGCGTGAGCTTGTTCTTGCGCGCATGTTAAAACAGGAACTTGAGGAGCTTCGCCTTGAAGACGTTACTCTTTCAGATACGGGTTATGTTTACGGACGCCTTCCTGCGACAAAAGGCCTTGAAGGCAAAAAGAAACTCTGTTTTATCGCACATATGGATACGGCTCCGGATTTTTCCGGGGAAAATGTTAAGCCGCAGATAATCCCGGATTATGACGGGAAAGATGTTGTGTTAAAAGGCACCGGAGATATCCTGAAGGTGGCTGATTTTCCGGAACTCCCCTCGTTAAAGGGACGCACGCTTATAACGACTGACGGTACAACGCTTCTCGGAGCAGACGACAAGGCCGGCATCGCCGTTATAACAGAGGTATTGAGGCAGATTGTCAAAGACAATATCCCTCACGGTGCGATATCCGTTGTATTTACACCGGACGAGGAGATAGGCGAAGGCGCAGACAACTTCGAGCTTGAAAAGGCCGGCGCGGACATTGCCTATACCATCGACGGTGATTATGAAGGCGAAGTTGCCTATGAGAACTTTAACGCCTCTGGCGCAACCTTCACCGTAAACGGCGTGAGCGTTCATCCGGGTTCCGCTAAGGGGATAATGAAAAATGCCGCCCTTATAGCTTCGGAAATAGCAAACATGCTTCCTTTCGATGAAACTCCGGCCCATACCGAAGGCCGTGAAGGCTTTTTCCATCTGACTGATATATCGGGTGATGTTTCGGGCGCAAAGCTCCACTACATCATCAGGGATCATGATGCGGTCAATTTTGAAAGAAGAGTCGAAAAACTTAAGAAAATAGAAGAGGCCGTAAACACAAAATACGGTGCCGGCACCTGTGAGCTTTCCGTAAAAGAATCCTACAGGAACATGCTCGAGATCATCGAGAAGGATTTCTATCCCGTTGAGCTTGCAAAGCAGGCTATAAGAGAAGAGGGGCTCGAACCTGTTTCAAATCCCGTAAGAGGCGGTACGGACGGCGCACGCTTAAGCTTTATGGGGCTTCCGTGCCCTAACCTCGGAGCCGGCGGATACGGTTTCCATGGGCCTTTTGAACATGTGACTCTTGAAGGAATGGAGTCATCCGTAAGGATAGTATTGAATGTGATCAGGCTTGTTGCCTGAAGGATACAGTTTTTTGTCATGGGTATTTTGAGCAGAGAAGTGCTGATCTATTGTGAGGCTGCGCTTGGGTGTCTTATCGCCCTCGTGATAATATTGCATTACCGCAACCGCAGGCTGAACAATAACACTGAAAAGATCATATCGTCCGTGATAGTCTACGCATCCATTATCTACGTTGTCTGTGATATGGGATGCGCTGTTGTTGACTCCGCGGATATAGAATTCCTTGACTTTGCGGTTTATTTCTTCTCGTCATTCGTGTACATAGCAGGCTCCGTTGTAGTTTACGTATGGGTTATCTACGCGGAATTCCTGACCTCAAGGAAGCTCTCCGTGATAAAGGGCAAGTGCCTTCTTGCGGCAGTGCCCCTTGGCATTGATGTGATTCTTGTTTTACTTACGCCGCTAACAGGCCTGTATTACAGGCTTGAAGGAAAGGCAGTCGTAAAAGGGCAGCTTTACCATGTGCATTACATCATCATAATCGCCTACGCGGCCGTGATCTTTACCCGGATGCTTTACCGGATGTACAAGACGGATGCCAACAGCATCGCCCTTAAAGACAGATATTATCATAATGTCCTTTTTTCGATACCGCTGCTTTCGTCGGCATTGATACAGCTTTTCCTGTTCGGACATCCGGCGTATCTCATGGGACTTATGCTCTTTGTGCTCGTAACGCAGCTTTCCTCGACTACAAGGATGGTGACGGCGGATGAGCTTACAGGCATCAACAACCGCAACCAGCTTGTGAAGTTCCTTGAAGGCAAGATGCACAGCTATTCCATGCGGAGCGATAACCAGAACAGCCTTTTCCTGTTCATCATGGATGTTGATAATTTCAAGAAGATCAACGATTCCTACGGGCACATCGAAGGTGACGAGGCGCTGTGCCTTGTCGCTGATACGTTAAAGAAAATGAGCGGCAAATACAATTGTTTCTGTTCAAGATACGGCGGGGATGAATTCGTCATGGTCGTGGAACTGTATGACGCCAACAGCGCAGAGGCCTTTTCAAAGGAACTTAACATCATGCTTGCCGAGAAGAACAACCAGGCGGGAAATGATTACCAGCTGCAGATGAGCATCGGTTATGCGGAATATGACGACACTACCGGTACCATTGCCGATTTTATCGACAGGGCGGACAAGATGCTCTACAGGGTAAAAAAGATCAGAAAAGCCGGAAGATGAGAGGTTTTTGTGAATAACGGAAATGCAGAAAATTCAAAAGAGCTCATTGCTTATGTGGACGGAAGCTTTAATGTTGGCACCGGCCGCTACGGGTTCGGATGTGTGTTCATAGAGCCGGACGGTACCGTAACAGAAAGGCTCGGAAGCAATGTGAACGAGGAATCCGCAAAGCTCAGGAACGTAACGGGAGAGATGCTCGGCTCGATGTATGCCGTTAAATGGGCTATGGCAAGAGGCTTTTCGGGCATCAGGATCTTTTACGATTACACCGGGATAGAATACTGGGTAACCGGGAAATGGAAGTCCAAAAACGAGCTTACAAAGAAGTATTCCGCTTCGATGCGGGAGTGGGGCAAAAGCATTGCGATCTCTTTTGAAAAGGTCGAGGCCCACACCGGCGTCACCTATAACGAGACAGCCGATAAACTGGCCAAAAGAGCGATAGAAGAAGAGCTTCCGATACCGGGTATCAGGGACTGATTTTTTTCTTTACATTTATATTGTTTATGGGTATTATATAACTTAGGGCCGAAAGGCTTATACAAATAAAGCGCGGGAGACCGCAACGGAGGTATTATGAGTTTTTTCAAGGATTTTCAGGACGAAGTGGCTGATGACAATGAATCGGTCAATTCCGAGATCGCACAGGATGCAGCAGAAACAGACGAGCCCGAAGAGGCCGTAAACGCAGAGCTTGTCAGCATGCTCAAGAGCGAAGACATCTTCGAAAAGAAGGCAGATACGCAGCCTGCCCAGACCCCGTCTGAAGAAAAGAAGTTAAGTGACATCGACTTTACCAAAAAAGACAAGGATTCCGTAACCGTCATCACAAAAGGAACAACGATCAACGGAAGCATAATCTCCGACTGTTCCCTTGACGTTATGGGTACGATAAACGGCGACATCGAATGTCTCGGCAAGCTTACTATTTCGGGAACAGTAGTCGGCTCCTCAATGGCATCCGAGATATTTGTCAACACAGAACGCCTTGAAGGCAACTTAAGCAGCGAAGGCACAGTAAAGATCGGCCTCGGAACCGTGGTTGTGGGTGATGTGACCGGTAATTCCGCAGTCATTGCCGGCGCCGTAAAAGGGCAGATCGATATCAACGGTCCTGTTGTTATCGACTCCACCGCCATCATCAAAGGCAACGTAAAGGCAAAATCCATCCAGATGAACAACGGAGCCGTACTTGAAGGCTTCTGCTCGCTCACATCCTACGCTTCGCTCGATATCGACAACGTATTCGAATGATACCGGGGTTTTAGGATAAGGATACAGAGTTTGGAGGATGTCATGAAAAAATATAAACGTATTCTTTTGAAGCTCAGCGGCGAAGCGCTTGCAGGCGATAAAAAGACAGGCTTTGACGAGGCGACCTGCCTTGCGGTCGGAAAACAGGTTAAAAAGCTTACGGATGACGGTGTACAGGTAGCCATAGTTATCGGCGGCGGCAACTTCTGGAGAGGCCGCAGTTCCGAGACTATCGACCGTACAAAGGCCGATCAGATCGGGATGCTCGCAACCGTTATGAACTGCATTTACGTTTCCGATATTTTCAGGTTCCTCGGCATGCAGACGGAGGTGTTCACGGCATTTCAGGTAGGGAGCTTTACGGAGCTCTTCTCAAAGGATAAAGCTGTTGCAGCCCTTAATGCCGGGAAAGTGATATTCCTTGCCGGCGGTACGGGACATCCGTATTTTTCAACGGATACCGCAACCGCACTTCGCGCGATAGAGCTCGAGACAGACATAATCCTTATGGCACGTGCGGTTGACGGTGTTTACGATTCGGATCCGAAGACGAATCCGGATGCAAAGAAATTCGATACCATATCTTACAACGAGGTCCTTGAGAGAAACCTTAAGATACTTGATAAAGCAGCAACCGTACTTTGTATGGAAAACAGGATGCCTCTTCTTGTATTTTCGCTTAACGAAGAAGACAGCATCTACATAAACGCATTCGATCACTGCACCGGAACCGTGGTTACGGTGGACTGATCTTAAAGGGGAGGTATTTATGAACGAGAGAATAACACCTTTTGAAGAAAAAATGAAAAAGACCATTGCAAGTCTTACCGAAGACTTTGCATCTATCCGCGCAGGGCGCGCAAATCCCCACCTTCTTGACAAGCTGAGAGTGGATTATTACGGAACTCCTTCTCCGATCCAGTCGGTAGCTAACGTTTCCGTTCCCGAAGCCCGTATCATCCAGATACAGCCCTGGGAGCCGAAAATGATAAAAGAGATCGAAAAAGCAATCCTTGCATCCGATATCGGCATAACCCCCGGTAACGACGGCAAGATCATCCGCCTTGTATTCCCCGAGCTTACCGAGGAAAGACGTAAGGAGCTTACAAAGGATATCCAGAAGAAGTCCGAAACGGCGCGTGTTGCCATCCGCAATATCCGCAGGGATGCAAACGATAACGTTAAGAAAGCCGAAAAGGCCGGCGAGATCTCCGAAGACGTATTAAAGGAGCTTGAAGGAGATATCCAGAAGCTCACAGACAAATTCGTAGATAACATCGATAAGATGTGCGACGAGAAATGCAAAGAGATCATGACCGTTTAATATTTTATTTAAAGGGACGTAAACCTGCGTCCCTTTAGTTTATCAGGAGCAGTATGACAGAAAAAGAAACAAAGATACCCTCCCACGTCGCCATAATCCTCGACGGAAACGGAAGATGGGCAAGCAGGCGCCATCTGCCTCGCAAGGCGGGACATGCCCAGGGCAGCAAGACAGTCGAAAAGATATGTGAAGACGCCTGGCGCATGGGTATAAAATACCTTACGGTATATGCGTTTTCAACCGAGAACTGGAACAGGCCGGATGACGAGGTGACGGCGCTGATGAACCTGCTCCGTTCCTATATGAAGGACTGCATAAAGATCAGCCGGAAAAATGACATGCGTGTCAGGATCATAGGGGATAAGAGCCGTCTTGACGAAGATATCAGGAAGTCGATAGCGACTCTTGAAGAGGATTCCAAGAACAACAACGGACTGAATTTTCAGGTTGCGATCAATTACGGATCGAGAGACGAGATAGTCCGTGCCGTAAGGAAGATTGCGAAAGAAGTGTCCGCCGGCGATCTGGCCCCTCAGGATATTACGGAAGAGACTGTTGCGGAAAAGCTTGATACCTCCGGCATCCCTGATCCGGACCTTCTTATCCGGACTGCCGGTGAACAGAGGCTGTCAAATTATCTGCTCTGGCAGCTTTCATACGCAGAGCTTTATTTTACGGATGTGCTGTGGCCGGATTTTACTGTTGACGACTTGAAGAAAGCTGTGGAATACTATTCGACCAGAACCAGAAAATACGGAAAGGTAGTGCCTTGAACAAGGTGAAGAAAAATGCTTAAAAAAAGAATAATAACGGCCGGATTTATCGTGCTGTTCACCTTCCTGACCGGATTTTTCGGCGGTCCGTGGCTTTGCTTCGGAATGATGCTGATATCGCTTCAGGCACTGTTTGAGCTTTACAGGGCGAGCGGGATCGAAAAAAGCACCTTTGCGGTCATTTCCTACTTAAATACCGTTGCGATCTATACCTTCATGTTCTTTAACCGTGAACATCTGATGATCTATCTGCTCATGGTGAGCATATTACTCTACATGACGATATATGTATTTAAGTTCCCCAAATACAGGTTCACACAGGTATTTGTCTGCTTTGCGGGTGTGTTCTATATCTCGGTAATGCTGATGTATGTGTATCTCATACGCAGGCTTGACAACGGGATCTATTTCCTGTGGATGATCTATGCGGGGTCATGGGGCTCCGATGTAGGTGCGTTTACCTTTGGAAAGCTCTTTGGCAAACATAAGCTCGTTCCGAACTTAAGTCCCAAGAAAACTGTTGAAGGCGCTGTCGGCGGCATAGTTGCGGCACTGTTTTTCGGTCTTGCCTATGCCTTCATCTTCAGAAACCGTATAGTCATCAACCTGCCTTACCTTACCTGCCCGCTCATTGCGGGACTGAGCTCCCTTGTAGCCCAGGTTGGCGATCTTGCGGCATCCGCGATCAAGAGGCAGTGCGATATCAAGGATTACGGCAAATGCCTGCCGGGACACGGCGGTATACTTGACAGATATGATTCGATCATTTTTGTTGCCCCGCTTGTTTATTTTCTTGATATCATGTTCACACATATTGCAAAATTTTAAGATAAGATATCTGACATAATGAGAAACGTATCGATCCTGGGGTCAACAGGCTCCATAGGGCGTCAGGCCCTTGAAATAGTCAGGAGAAATCCTGACAGGCTGTCCGTGTGCGCACTTGCGGCATCCACCAATATCGTTTTACTTGAGGAGCAGATTCGTGAATTTGCTCCTGCTCTTGTGTGCGTATTTGATGAAAAAAAGGCAAAAGAGCTTGCGGAAAACATAAAGGACCTTAAAACGAAGGTCGTTACCGCCATGGACGGTCTTATTGAGTGCGCCTGCACAGAGCCTGCCGACACAGTCCTTGTTTCGGTTGTCGGTATGATCGGCGTAAGGCCGGTGATAGAAGCCATAAAAGCCGGCAAGGATATAGCCCTTGCAAATAAGGAATCCCTTGTAACCGCAGGGCATATCATCATGCCTCTCGTAAAGGAAAAGGGCGTAAAGCTCCTTCCTGTGGACAGCGAGCATTCAGCGATCTTTCAGTGTCTCAGGGGTGAAGAGTCGTCAAAGATCGAAAAGATACTCCTTACCGCTTCCGGCGGGCCTTTCCGCGGGAAGACCGCAAAAGAGCTTGAAACAATGACGGCTGCCGATGCCTTAAAGCATCCGAACTGGTCAATGGGCAGCAAGATAACCATAGATTCCTCTACTCTTGTTAATAAAGGGCTTGAGGTATGTGAGGTAAAATGGCTTTTTGACGTGGATCCGGATAACATCGAGGTTGTTGTCCAGCCCCAGAGCATACTGCATTCCGCAGTCCAGTTCTCGGACGGCGCGATAATCGGCCAGATGGGGATCCCGGATATGAAGCTGCCGATACAGTTTGCGCTGCTTTATCCCGAAAGATGCGACCTTTCGGACAAGAGGGTGGATCTCTTTGAATTAAAGAGTATTTATTTTGAAAAGCCGGATACCGAAACCTTCCGCGCGCTGCCTCTTGCATACCGTGCCTTAAGACAGGGCGGCAACATGCCGACGGTTTACAATGCGGCAAACGAAGAGGCTGTAGCAGCCTTCCTTAAAGGCGGGATATCTTTCGGCACCATAACGGACTCAATAGAGGATGCCATGTCAAAGATCGGTTTTATTCCGGATCCTTCTCTTGAGGCAATACTTGAAACAGAAAAAGAAACACGGGCTTTTGTCCGGGACAGGAACAGATAGATCATGCTTCACACATTGTTAAACATACTGATCGCGCTTTTGCTCCTCGGAGTGATCGTCGCTTTCCATGAATTCGGCCATTTCATCATCGCAAAGGCCAGAGGGATCACCGTCAGCGAGTTTTCCATAGGCATGGGGCCAAGGCTCATAAGCTTTGTGAAAGGCGGCACCAGGTATTCCCTGAAACTGCTGCCGATAGGCGGCTCCTGTGCCATGGGAGAAGACGATACGGCGCCGTCGGAAGACGAGCACGCTTTCAACAATAAAAATGTCTGGGAGAGGATCGCGGTTATCTTTGCCGGTCCTGTTTTCAACTTTATCCTTGCATTCATCTTTGCTCTCGTTGTGATCGGTATCGTGGGTTATGACCCTGCGTACGTTATGAGCGTAAACATGGGCGAGCCTGCGGAAGAACAGGGCCTTATGCGACTTGACAGGGTCACAAAGATAAACGGGAAAAAGATAAGGCTCGGACGCGAGATCCTGACATATTTCTATTTCCATACCCTTGATGATTCCGAAGTCACCGTCGAATATGTCCGTACTGACGAAAGCGGCAAAGAGACGACAGGTACCGTTACCTATAAGCCAAAGTATGTGAAAAAGTATCTCCTTGGGTTTAACTATACCCCCGGTGAGCAGGGACCCGCAAAGGTAAACGGTATAATCGAAGGCTACCCGATGGAAAAAGCGGGATTAAAGCCCGGCGATATCATAACGGCGCTTAACGGGGATCCGATACAGGACAGCCAGGGGCTTGCTGAATACCTTGCAAGGCATCCGCTTTCGGAACAGGAGATCGATGTTACGTTTTTAAGGGACGGAACCGAAACGACAGTAAAGGTGACTCCAATGTATTCCACGGAAGGGTATTCCCTCGGCTTTGAATACAATACCGGATACAGGGAAAAAACAGGGTTTTTCGGCGTAATAAAATACAGCTTCTTCGAGGTCAAATACTGGATCGAAGCAACTGTCGGAAGCCTTGGCCAGCTGTTTACCGGCAAGCTTTCAACACAGGACATCGGCGGCCCCGTAAGGATAGTAAGCGAGATCGGCAATGTTGTTGACCAGAGCAGGGAGGACGGA
>JAEEGQ010000096.1 GCA_016280395.1 Lachnospiraceae bacterium
GCTTCGCAAAACACAAGTAATGTGCCGGGTCACGCTTCGCAAAATACAGGTAATATGCCGGGCGTATGCCCCGTAAAGTGCAAGTGATGCCCCGCCTCACGCCCCATAAAGCTCAAGCGCTTCTTTTATCGTCTTTCTTACCGCGCCGTCTCCTTCAAGTTCCTTCACAAAAAACGCCACAACCTTATCCGAAAGCCCAACTGTCTCGAGGTCAACGCCAAAGATCTTTTCGTTCTTAAGGAGCGGCAGAACGGCACTCTTTACCTTTTCTGCGTCCTTTTCCCCAAGGCTTAAGCCCGCAACGTATTTCCTAGCGTCTTCAAGAAGCGGGTCGGGGCTTGGCTCAAAGGCTTCGCCGTTATCGTTTATTCCCATGAGGTATCTTAGCCAGCCCGCGTAAACAAGCGGGATGAAATTCAGGTCGGATACGGCCTTCTTTACGTCTTTGTACCCGTCTGCAAACCTGCCGTCGCGGTATGCCTTGATGGTCTCACCAAACCTTATCGGAAGCTTCTGCGATGTATCGCACGCGATTCTCTGCGGCGTATCGGGCATAAACGGATTCGGGATCCTGACGTTTACCACCGTGTCGATGAAGTCCTTGGGATCCATTACTTCGGGGTCCGTTACAACAGGAAGTCCTTCAACATAGCCGATCTCGTTTACAAGCGCTCTTAAATCCTCGTCTCTCATCTCGTCTGCGATCTTTGTAAATCCAAGAAGGCAGCCGTATATGGCAAGAGCGGTGTGCAGAGGGTTAAGGCAGGTGCAGACCTTCATCCTCTCGACTTTGTCAACGTGTTCCTTATCCGTAAAGATTACTCCGACTTTTTCAAGTGCCGGCCGGCCGTTTGGGAATCTGTCTTCGATCACGAGATATTCGCTTTCCTCGGCGTTTACAAAGGGAGCAACCCAGGTCTTCATGGCGGTCACGACCGGTTCAAGATCCTCTGTCCCGTCTGCCTTAAGGAGGTCTTTCACTGATGTGTCGGGTCTTGGTGTGATCTTGTCGATCATGGACCACGGGAAGCTTACAAACGACGGGTCCTCGACATATGCAAGGAAGCCGCTGTCTGCAAGCCCGTTTGCTGCCCATTCCTTTGCGAAAGCGTGAATGGCATCATAGAGCTTGTCTCCGTTATGGGAGCAGTTGTCGGTACTTACCATGGCTATTTTTTTACGGCCGGCCAGATATCTTTCGTAGAGGAGTGCCGCAACTTTACCCATATAGGAACCGGGGGCTTTTGGCCCCTGCTCCATATCTGTTTTTACCTGAGGTGTGTATTCGCCGTTAGCGGATGTAAGGCTGTAGCCTTTTTCGGTAATTGTGAATGTGGCAAGCTGGAGCGAATCTTTTGCGAAGATCTCCTTAAGCCTGTCAAATTCTGCGCTGCGCCCGGAATCCAATATGCAGGACTCTGCAATGCTGCCGATGACGCTCTTGTCGATCCTGCCGTCGGACTTTAATGTGACAAGGAGCGAGAGATTATCGTGAGGCCTGTACATTTTCTCGATTATTTCGTAGTCAAAGCCTTCAACAACAACGATCCCGGTGTTTTCCGCCCCTTCTTCAAGAAGGCGCTGGGAAAGGTTTGCCTGAAATGCCCTGAAGATGTTGCCCGCCCCGAAGTGGATCCATTTGGGAGCCTCTTTTGTTGCGGCAGCCATTTTTTCAATATCGTATCCGGGGAGATGATACCCCTTCCTGGTCCATTCTTCCTTTGCTTTTGTGATACTCTCCAGATTAAGCTTCATTTTGTTCCTCCCGATAAAGTGTCTTCCGGTCCTTAAATACCCTCCCGGTTCAGGCTTTGTGTGCCTTGTCGATGGCTTCCCACAAGCCGTTTAAGTATGCTGCGCCGAGTGCTCTGTCGTAGAGACCGTAGCCCGGCATTGCTTTTTCGCCCCATATCATCCTGCCGTGGTCGGGGCGGATAGGCCCGTCAAAGCCTGTCTCGTAGAGCGCCCTCATTATCTCGTACATGTCAAAGGTGCCGTCCGACGACAAATGTGCCGATTCTTCGAAGTTTGTGGGCGAAATGAACCTGAGGTTTCTTACATGGGCGAAATGCACGCGCCCTTTAAGCGCCCTTATCATGTGGGGCAGGTCGTTGTCGAGGCTTGTGCCGTAGGAGCCGGAGCAGAAGGTAACGCCGTTGTGAACGTCATCAACAGCCTTCATCAGCCTTAAGATGTTCTTCTCGTTGTTGATTATCCTCGGAAGCCCGAATACCGACCACGCGGGATCGTCCGGATGGATTGCCATCTTTATGTCGTATTTGTTGCAGACAGGCATGATCGCCTTAAGGAAATACACGATATTTTCAAACAGCTTTTCTTCATCTATATCTTTGTACAGCTCGAAAAGCTCCTTTACGTGCGCCATTCTTTCGGGCTCCCAGCCGGGCATTACTGTCCCGTTTGAGTCGCCTGCTATTGAGGAGAACATCTTCTCGGGATCGAGCGCGTCAATGGCCTCCTGGGTGTACGCAAGGACAGTCGAGCCGTCC
>JAEEGQ010000097.1 GCA_016280395.1 Lachnospiraceae bacterium
GCCGTCGGCGATGATCGGAATACCGTACTTCTTAGCAACTGCCGAAGCTTCCATGATAGCTGTGATCTGCGGAACGCCGATACCTGCAACAACGCGTGTCGTGCAGATGGAACCGGGTCCGATACCGACCTTGACACAGTCAACGCCTGCCTTGATAAGTGCCTCTGTAGCCTCTCCCGTAGCGACATTTCCGGCGATTATCGAAAGAACTGGGAATGCGTCGCGTATCTCTCTTACGGTGCGGAGCACGTTTGCCGAGTGCCCGTGGGCAGTATCGATGACTATTGCATCTACTTTTGCGTTTACAAGGCCCTGCACACGGTCAAGCACGTTCGATGTGATGCCGACAGCAGCGGCACATAGGAGCCTTCCCTGTTCATCCTTTGCGGATGCGGGGTATTTTATCTGTTTTTCGATATCTTTGATAGTTATAAGTCCCTTGAGGTTGCCTTCTTCATCAACGATCGGCAGCTTCTCCTTACGGGCCTTTGCAAGGATGGTCTTGGCCTCTTCAAGCGTCACACCTTCTCTTGCTGTAACAAGCCCCTCGGATGTCATGGATTCACGGATCTTCTTGCTGAAATCCGTTTCAAATTTAAGGTCACGGTTGGTGATGATACCGATAAGCTTTCTGCCTTCTGTGATCGGAACACCGGAGATGCGGTATTTTGCCATAAGATCGTCCGCGTCTTTCAGGGTGTTGTCGGGACCGAGCGAGAACGGATCGGTTATTACCCCGTTTTCCGAACGCTTGACCATATCGACCTCTGCAGCCTGTTCATCAATACTCATGTTCTTGTGGATCACTCCGATACCGCCCTGTCTTGCCATCGCGATAGCCATGCGATGCTCCGTGACAGTGTCCATCCCTGCGCTCATGAGGGGGATATTGAGCTTGATCTTCGAAGTGAGGTACGTGGTCAGATCCACCATATTCGGAGTTACTTCGGAATATGCCGGAACAAGGAGCACGTCGTCAAATGTGATGCCTTCACCTATGATTGTTCCCATGTGTGACCTTCCTTTCCTGCTGTTGCTTCCCTGCCGAGTCTATCGGCAGGTTTTTTATACACTAAAAGGAAGCCCGGCAAAGCGCTTACTTCCTTTTATGCATGTTCACTATTAATACTGGTTGTCTTTGAGCTTCCTGCGGTAGGTGGGGTTGCTCCTTACAAGTCCGAGCATCTTCTCGGACGGTTCAAAGAACGCAATACAGAGCTCACCCTTGGAGTCCTTGCCTGCGATCGCGTAATTCTTTGCCTCCGGTCTGCCGGAAACAAAGCTCTTGATCTTGTATTTGGTATTGTTCCTGAAGGAATCGAGCTCATGCGAATTCTCGGGCGCAAGCACATCCGCGCTGTCAAGGTCCATGCGCAGAAGCCTCTTTCTGCTGCTGCCGTTCAGTATCCTTGCGAAATCAAACTGTCCGTTGACATAGATGATTTCGTATTCGAGATGGCTTAAGTACGGGAAAAGCATGATCGTTGCAACGATACCCGCAATAAACAAGAGCACGATGAATGCCTTTACGAATACAAAGAAAAGAAAGAGGAGCAGAATATCCCCAAGTATCATAAGAGCCTTATATAAAGTATATTTGCCGTTTTTAACAACCTTTACGGAATTCTCAGCATATGCGCCGTCCATTTCAAAAACCCCTTGCGATAAACTTTTTTGTTATTATACAGACTGCAGGAAAAAAAGGCAAGCAAAAACACAAAAAATTCGGAACTTGTTTTTTATGTCCCAAAATGCAGTATTTTCCCGCATTTTTAAGCAGCTGTCACACTCCACGCATATAGCGGTCCATGTCTTCGGCTATCCGTTTCGACACGGCAACCGCAGCAACAACGGTCTTTGCGCCCGTAACAACGTCACCCGAAGCAAAGACTCCCGGGATGGTGGTTTCGCCCTCATCATTTGTGGCAAGATTCCCTTTTTCGTTGAGCTTAAGCTCCTTATCCCTTGTCACAAGCCTGTCCTGCGGTACCTGGGAGATCGCGACAAGGATACTGTCGGCCTTTACAAGTGTCGCGGTATCTTCAAGTACCCTGAACTCAACCTTCCCGTCTTCAACCATAACAGGCTCTATATCGCAGAAAACAGGGCCGTCGTCCTCAATGCGTACAGCTTCTTTTCTGTATTCAAAGTGCACACCGTCAACCTTTGCGTATTCAAACTCACTCTTTGACGCATTTACCTCGTCACCGCGTACATATACCGTAACTTCGCGCGAGCCGTGCCTTATCGCAGTCCTTGCCACATCCATTGCGGCGTTCCCCGCACCTATAACGGCAACTCTTTCGCCAAGCTCGTAAACATCGGGATTGTTAAGATAGTTTATCGCATAAAAAACGTTGCCGAAGGTCTCGCCCGGAATGTTAAGCTTACGCGGCCTCCATGCACCGGTGCCGATGAATACCGACTTGTAGCCGTCGTTAAGCAGGTCCTGTATGCTTGTGGAACCGCCAACCGCAAAGTTCGGACGGAACTTTATCCCAAGTTCACGCATCTTGCGGTAGTACCTGTCAAGTATAGACTTCGGAAGTCTGAACTCCGGGATCCCGTAGCGCAGTATCCCGCCTATCTTGTCCCTTGTCTCGAAAACCGTTATCGAATAGCCTTTAAGCGCAAGGATAATGGAAATGGTGATGCCGGCGGGCCCCGCGCCTATAACAGCGGCCTTCATGCCGTTTGGCGGAGCGGGATCGAGTTTTATCCTCTCAAAGCAGGCATCGGATATATAATTCTCGATAGATGAGATGTGTACGGGGTTTTCCTTTATCCCGCGTATGCAATGTCCTTCGCACTGGTTTTCGTGGTTGCACACCAGCGAACAGATGACAGAGAGCGGATTGTTCTCAAACAGCATCTGAGCTGCTTCCATCATCTTGTTCTCTTTGAAGAGACGTATCATCTCGGGTACGTTTGTTCCGATGGGGCAGCCCTCCTGCCTGCATTTCGGATTCCTGCACTGTAAACAGCGGTTAGCCTCGTCAATTACATGGACCATAGAGCCTCCTATTCATTGTCTCCCGTTTTTGTCACGTTTATGCCGGTAATGGCACATTGATCGCCTGTCAGGGCAAAGTACAGATCCTCAACATCATCAAGGACTGTGGTGATATTCTTGATCTGCAGGCCGAAATTCTCGGTTGTCGT
Source organism: Lachnospiraceae bacterium (assembly GCA_016280395.1). GTDB lineage: Bacteria > Bacillota > Clostridia > Lachnospirales > Lachnospiraceae > SZUA-448. Next base: position 3,163 of record JAEEGQ010000097.1, read on the forward strand.
GGTTATCCTGCTGCCCTGCCGCACAATAACGGCTTCGCAGTCGTAACCCTTCTTGTTTTCCGCCTTCCAGTTATCCCAACCCGCAAATTCATCAAGCTTGTTGAGGATCATCCTGTTATCGACATGCGGATTCTGGATGTTGTTTTCGCCGTCAAGCCGTATAAGCGCATACTCCCTGTAGTCTTCCCCGTTGACCTTTCCGTCCTTGGACGTGAAGATGACTATATACGGACAGTGCCATACAAGGCGTGCGGTAGGCAGGCTCATTGTATGGAACCCGACTTTCATCTTGCCGTCAATGGGTACTCCCTCTGTTGCGGCGGTCCTCTGTCCGTCTATCTGGACATTCGGAATGTTCCCGGCTTTCCCGCCTATGTACGAGATCTTTTCGGCTATCCTCGGAATATAGTCCGGCGGAACGTTTTCGTCATCCCTGCTTATCCTGACATCACTGATGCTGCACCTTTCGCCGGTGAGCGCTATATACAGATACCTTGAGCTGTCGGGCAGCGCAACGGTTATCTCCGTCACCTTTGAGCCGTCGTTTATCTTTATCTGCGCATGATCGTCGACCCTTACGGCCTCTATGTCAAATACACACGGATCCTTCTTCGCGGGAGCATTCCTCTTTATCTCTGTTCTCGAGCTGATCTCCCTTACGCCTTCGTTCACAGCGTGCCCGTCGAACCATATCTCGCCGTATTCGAAATAATTGAGATCCCTGGCTGTCGTTTTGTCATCATGGACACGTCCGTCAAGGGAATCGAAAAGGATGATCGATGCATACTTTCCGGCATCATCCGTCTTTATGTCGGCATCAGCCTTAAGATGCAGCCTTGTTATGCTCTGCTGTACAAGGATACCGTCGGAAACATCGCTCCTGTGTTCCTCAAGGATAAGGGTATTCTTTCCCGCAAGCTCGTTCACATTATTCTTTTCTTTCATCGTATATTCGGTATCAAGGTCGATGAGATGCTGCATGATCCTTGCGAATTCCGGATCGAACTGGGTCCCGGCTCCCTTCACTATCTCTTCGCGCACAAGCTGCTGGGGTATCGCATCCCTGTAGCTTCTTGAAGAGGACATGGCATCATAAGCATCCGCAACGGAGATTATCCTTGCTATCTCCGGGATATCTTCGCCTTTCAGACCCTCCGGATATCCCCTGCCGTCATATCTTTCATGGTGGTAATGCGCTCCGATGCTTAAGTACGGATATTCGGTGATGCTTGAAAGTATCTGGTTTCCCATAACGGGATGCTGCTTCATTTCGGCAAATTCCTCATCCGTCAGCCTTCCCTTTTTGTTGATGATATCATTCGAAACGCCGATCTTTCCAACATCATGCAAAAGAGCCGCGTAATAGATCTTCTGGCATTCCTCGTCATCCTTTCCGAGCATCCTTGCGATCTTTTCCGAGTACTCGGCAACACGGAGCGAGTGGCCGTGGGAATAGGTATCCTTCGCATCTATTGCATTGACAAGAGCTGTCGCCGTCTGTTCGAAAAGACGCTGGGAGAATTTCTGTCTTGAAATCAGGTTTTCGACTTCATCCTTTTGATACTGCTTCAACTGTCTGTTGGAGGTATACATAAGGATCACGGCAATAGTGGTAAAGACAGATGTGAAGATTCCGGGGATGTTGCCGGGATTATGACGAACAAAAACATTTACGATGAGCATCGGGAACTGGGTCAGGAGAAGCACCACCGCGGTGATAAAGCCGATCTTCCCAAAAAAGACAACAAAAAGAAATATGCAAATATTCGCAATGGAAGACAGAACGCCCGCAAATATCGAAACACTGACCTCGGTTCCGAAGAAAAGCACAGTCTTATTCAAGCGCGAGACAGTCGAAACACACAATACGGCGGTTATATAAAGCACCAGGAGTATTATGTAACGGACGATCAGGACCTTTTTGCGTTTCTCAGGTATTCTGTCCCCGTTGTCCAACAGATTTTTTATGAAGTTGACTAAATTTTGCATCCTGAACCTCCGAGCACACTTCGGTATAATATTATACCACAAAAATACATAAAAAGGCAAATACAATAATGAGTCACCGATAAACGACCCCACTGACTCAAAAAAAAGAAAAGATTTCCTTTTGTTTTGGGTTGCATTTTTTCAAATTCTGTTCTATAATAAACTTAATCGTTTTCGTAAGTCGTCCGGCAAGTATCGGATATTAACGAAAACTCCACGTCAAACTACAAGAAAGGCGGTTTACAGCATGCAGTTCGGTTACTTTAACGACAATGACAAAGAATACGTCATCACCTCCCCGAAGACTCCTTATCCCTGGATCAATTATCTCGGATCAAACGATTTCTTCTCCCTTATCTCCAACACAGCCGGAGGCTACAGCTTTTACAGAGACGCGAAGCTCCGCAGGATCACGCGTTTCCGCTATAACAACGTGCCCCTTGATCTCGGAGGCGGGCGTTACTACTACATCTGTGACGGCGATGATTTCTGGTCACCTGGCTGGGCACCCGCAAAGAAAGAGCTCAGCTTCTATGAATGCCGCCACGGTATGGGCTACACAAAGATCAAAGGCGCAAGGAACGGAGTAAGCGCCGAAGTTACTTATTTTGTGCCTCTTAACGATAACGCCGAGATTCACAAAGTAACGCTGAAAAATGAAACGAAATCGATTAAGAAGATCCGTCTTTTTTCCTTTATCGAATGGTGTCTCTGGAATGCCCAGGACGATTCAACAAACTTTCAGAGAAATTTCAGCACCGGAGCAGTTGAAATTGAAGGCTCGGTGATATATCATAAGACAGAGTACAAAGAACGTCGTGACCACTATGCATTCTTTGGCGTAAATGCTCCCGTTTCGGGCTTTGATACCGATCGTGAGGCCTTCATCGGCACCTATGGCGGTTTTGAAGCTCCCGAGGCTGTTGTACGCGGAGAATCCGGCAACTCGGTCGCAAACGGCTGGTCACCCTGCGCTTCGCACTGCGTAGATATCGAGCTTGCTCCCGGCGAGGAAAAGACGCTTGTTTTCGTGCTCGGCTATATCGAGAACGAACATGATAAGAAATGGGCTTACCAGACAGGTACCTTAAGCGAAGCAAACAAAGGCGATACCACTTCGCCGAAGCCCGTTTCCGAAATAGCAGCAGGTGCTCTTGTCCAATCCTATTCCGCTCCAAACGGTGAGAATGTCATCGAAAAGACAAAAGCCTACGCGATGCTTAAGAGATACGCCACAACAGAGGCTGTTGACAAGGCTCTCGAAGAGCTTAAGGACTACTGGAACACGCTGCTTTCAAAGTACAGCTGCAAGACTCCCGAAGAAAAGACGGACCGCATGGTCAACATCTGGAATCAGTACCAGTGTATGGTCACCTTCAACCTTTCAAGGAGTGCTTCCTACTTTGAATCCGGCATAGGACGCGGCATGGGCTTCCGTGATTCCAACCAGGATCTCCTCGGTTTCGTTCACCAGATCCCGGACCGTGCAAGAGAGCGTATAATCGACCTTGCGTCCACACAGCTTCCCGACGGCGGCGCTTACCACCAGTACCAGCCCCTTACAAAGAAGGGCAACGACGAGATCGGCGGCAACTTCAATGATGACCCGCTCTGGCTCGTGCTCGCTGTTGTTGCATACATCAAGGAAACCGGCGATTACTCGATCCTTGATGTTCCGACACCTTTCGACAACAAGCCCGAGACCGCAACTCCGCTTTCGGACCACTTAAAGCGTTCTGTCGACCATGTCATCAACAACCTCGGCCCGCACAGCCTTCCTCTTATCGGCCGTGCAGACTGGAATGACTGCCTGAACCTCAACTGCTTCTCCACGGAGTCCGGCGAATCCTTCCAGACCACTACCAGCAAGGACGGACGTGTTGCCGAATCCGTTATGATCGCAGGCATGTTTGCGTATATCGGTGAGGAATATGCTATCCTCATGCGTAAGACCGGAAACAACGCTGAAGCAGACCGCATCATGGCAGAGGTGGAAAAGATGCGCACAGCCATCATGAAGGACGGCTACGACGGCGAATGGTTCCTCCGCGCTTATGATGATTTCGGCAGGAAGGTCGGAAGCAAAGAAAACGAAGAAGGCAAGATATTCATTGAATCACAGGGCTTCTGTATCCTCGGAAAATGCGGTCTCGAAGACGGCAAAGCCCTCAAAGCCCTTGATTCCTGCGATAAATACCTTGGCACAAAATACGGTCTTGTACTCAATAACCCCGGCTTTACACACTACTACGTAGAATACGGCGAGATTTCCACATATCCTTGCGGTTACAAGGAAAATGCCGGTATCTTCTGCCATAACAACGCCTGGATCATGATCGCCGAAGCTGTCATGAAACGCGGTGATAAAGCCTTTGACTACTACACAAGGATCGCACCCGCATATACCGAAGAGTACTCCGAGATCCACCGCCTTGAGCCGTACTGCTATGCGCAGATGGTCGCAGGAAAAGACGCAAAGCGTTTCGGTGAAGCAAAGAACTCCTGGCTCACAGGTACTGCTTCCTGGAACTTTGTGGCTATTTCCCAGTACATTCTCGGTATCAAGCCCGACTACGACGGAATAGAGATCGATCCCTCGATCCCCGCTTCCTGGGACGGTTACACCGTAACACGCGAGTTCCGCGGCGCAACCTACAAGATCACCGTAAAGAATCCTTCCCATGTTCAGGCAGGTATCAAAGAACTTACGGTTGACGGCAAACCGGCAAACGGGAACACTGTTCCGGCCTTTACAGACAACGGAGTGCACACCGTAGAAGCGATCCTTGGGTAAGAAAGAGCGCCTGATCTGAAGGCGCTTGCCAAAACATGTTATACAAGGATTTACCATGGATCTGAAAAAAGCAAAATTAGATGATGATGCCGCCATCTACAACCACGGCCCCGAAAAGACCGACCGCGAAAAATGGGCGGAAATGAACGGAAAACAGCGCTGGGACTATTTTAAGACCTATTATCTCAAGATAGTCCTCGCAGTGCTCCTCGGACTTGTGCTCCTCGGAAGCCTTATCTACAGTATCGCAAAACCGAAGCCAAAGCCGCTGCTGCGCGTTGCGGTAAGCAATTTCAACTACATCAACTTCAATCCGGTGTCGGATGCTTACCTTGAGGCAAAAGGCTTAAACAACGGAAAGACCACAATGCAGATAGATACGGGCTATGCTCTTGATTCGGACTACAACTCCACGCAGCGTTTCACCGTCTATGTTTTCGCAGGCGACCTCGACATGCTCATAAGCCCTTCCGCAGTTTTTGAGCGTTATGCAACAAACGACCTGATGGTCCCTCTTGATGAGGTGCTTGACGCCGACCTGTTTGAAAAGCTTAAGAGCAACGATCTGCTCCTGTACGCAAGCGTAACTAAAACAGCCCCCGACGGCACGGTATTAAGCGTTGCTGAAAAGAAGGCATACGGCGTCAATCTTAAAGATATCGAATTCTTCGAAAAGTACATCTACGACGGAAATATCCCCTTTGCGGGCGTGATCGGAACCTCGAAGGCACAGGAAACCTCAGCCGACTTCATAAAGTTCCTGTTTGACGGTTATTACAAAAACAAGTAAACTAAAACGCACAGCGGTCATGCTGTGCGTTTTATATATCCCCGCACGTTTTGTATATCCCCGTGCGTTTTGTATATCCCGTTATAAGGTTTCCGTTGCAAGTTTTATCGCGATCCCGGTGCAGCGTATAAGCTCATCCTCGTACAGATACTCGGAGGTTGTATGGACATTGTGCATCGCGTTTGAGACCACAACGGCCTCTATTCCGTGCTCGTTCAGCGGATTTGCATCGGAGCCTCCGAAGGTCGAAACCGTCCCAAAGCCCGTCACACCTGCCTCTTTTACCGCTTTTTCATAGCGTTTTACCACCCCCGAATCAGGGCTTATGCTATACGCTTTTATCATCTTCTGTGTTGAAAAAACAACTTCGGTACCTGCTTCCTTCCCGGCTTCTTTAAATGTCTGTCCGATAAGATCCGCAACCTCCTGCGCCCTTTCGTCGATGCTGCTCCTGACCTCGCCTTCCACAACTGCCTTTCCGGGAACGACATTTACCCCTGTACCCCCGCTAAAAAGGCCGATATTCGCAGTTGTATGGTCATCCAGCCTTCCTGTCCGTATCTTTGTGACAGCCTGTGCTGCGGCAGCTATTGCAGATATTCCCTTTTCCGGTTCAAAGCCCGCATGAGCGCTGACCCCTTTGAACTCAGCCCTGAACTGCAGTATCGTCGGTGCGCTTATCGCAACGGTCCCTATCTCCCCGTCAAGATCAAAAACATACGCATGCTTTGCCTTAAGCACCGAATGATCAAAGACGGAAGATCCCCTGCAATACGGCTCCTCCGCGGCAAAGAACACCACCTCGATATCCGGATGCGGCAGGCAGTTGGCTTTTATCACGCTAAGTGTCTCAAGTATCACGCATATCCCGGAAACATCATCCGCCCCAAGAACTGTCGTCCCGTCCGATGTCATCTTTCCGTCGTCATGACGCACAAGTTTTTTCCCGCGTCCCGGTGCGACCGTATCCATATGTGCGCTGAGAATGACCGGCTCACCCTTGGCATTTCCCTTCAAAAAACCATATATGTTCCCCGCAGCGTCTTCCCCTGCGGATAACAGTCTGCCGGCCCCGTCAATGCTCACTTCAAGACCCAGTTCCGTAAGCCTGTCGAAAAGATATGCTGCGATCATCTTTTCATGAAAGGATTCCGAATCAAAAGAGACCAGAGTCCTGTATTCATCGAGAATGCGTTCTTTATTGACCATATCGTCCCTTTCCGAATGTATCGCGAAGTTTTTCGAGCGCTGTCCGGAGTATCGACCTCGGGCAGGCTATATTGACTCTTTCGAAGCCCTCTCCGCTCCTGCCGAAAATACTTCCCGGGTCGAGCCAGAGCCCTGCTTCTTCAACAATCAGCCTGTTCAGTTCATTATCGGAGAGCCCGAGTCCCCTGCAGTCAAGCCATACAAGATAGGTGCCCTCCGGTTCCACAAGTTTTATCCGTGGGATGTTTTCCTCAAGAAATTCCCGAAGAAAAGAAAGATTCCCTTCAAGATACCCAAGAAGCTCCTCATGCCACTCACCGCCGTATCTGTAAGCCGCTTCGCAGGCAACTATCCCCACGATGTTGGACTGTGAATAGCCCTTTCTGTTCAGGATATTCACGAATTTTTCCCTGGTAAAGGGGTCGGGGATATATATATTGGCATTATGGAGCCCCGCCAGATTAAAGGTCTTTGACGGCGATGTACATACAGCATATCCTATCCGTCCGGTCTTAAGCGCCGCAACCGAGTTAAACAGTTTTCCCCTGTAGATAAAATCCGCATGGATCTCGTCCGACACCACAAATACATTGTGTTTTTCGCAGATCGTGAGCAGTCTTTTAAGCTCCTCCGCACTGAAAACGCGCCCCACAGGATTGTGCGGGTTGCAGAGGATGTACAGCCTAACATTGTTTTCGACTATCTTTCTTTCTATATCCTCAAAGTCCAGCCCGTAACGCCCGCCGGAATAAACAAGGTCGCTGCATACGAGCTTCCTTTCGTTATCCTCTATCGCTTCGTAAAAAGGATAGTAGACAGGTGGATTAATAAGCACGGCATCCCCGGGGGCTGTAAGCGCCTCTATGAAGCAGCATATCGCAAAGACTACTCCGCAGGTCAGTACAATGCTGCCGGGTTCGGGAGTCCACCCAAAATGACTTGTTGTCCAGGCGGACAGCACGTCAAAATATCCGTCAAAAGGTTCAGAATACCCGAATATCCCGTGTTCAGCCTTTTTGATAAGAGCTTCGATAACTTCCTTTGGCGCGGGGAAGTCCATATCAGCCACCCAGAGCGGCAGTATTCCCTCCGGTTTTCCGCGTTTTACCGCAAAATCATACTTTATCGAATTTGTACCGTGTCTTTCCGTGATCGTGTCAAAATCATACTTCCCCATGTATAGCCTGCCTCAGATCTTCTGTCAGATCTTTGATGTTTTCTATTCCGACGGATATCCTTAAGAATCTGTCGTTGATACCCCGCGCATCCCGTTCCTCCTTCGGCACATCCGCGTGTGTCTGGAGCATGGGGTATGTTATCAGCGAATCCACTCCTCCGAGCGATTCCGCATACTGAAATACTTTGACCCTTGCAAGTATCTGCTTTGCAAGATCCGCGTCGGCAACCTCTATCGATATCATCCCTCCAAAACCCGCAGCCTGCCTTTTAACGATCCCGTTCCCCTTTGTTCCTTCGAGTCCGACATAATAAACCTTTTTTACTGCCGGTTCCGTCAGAAGATATTCCGCGATCTTCCGGGCATTTTCACTTATCCTGTCCATCCTCACCGGGAGCGTCTTTATCCCGCGTTCGATCAGGAAAGCGTCAAACGGTGCCAGCTGCCCGCCGATGGTCTTTGAACAGTAAAGTATCCTGTCCGCAAGCTCTTTTGTCTTTGTTACCACAAATCCCGCAAGCGTATCGTTATGTCCCCCAAGGTACTTTGTCCCGGAATGGAGCACAATGTCTGCGCCAAGCGAGAGCGGCTTCTGGTAATACGGTGTCAGGAACGTATTATCCACATAGAGCAGTGCTCCCGCCTCATGCGCAAGCCCTGCGATCTCCCTGATGTCCGTGACCTGCATCAGCGGATTTGAAGGTGTCTCTACGTAAAAGAGCCTGGTATTCGGCTTGATGAGCGCCTTTACGGCCTCGGTATCGGACGTGTCGGTAAAATCAAAGTCTATGCCATTACAGGCGCACACATTGTTGAACAGCCTCAGCGCACCGCCGTAAAGGTCATCCGTGGCTATCACATGATCGCCGGGCTTAAGGAGCATCATTGCCACCGTTATGGCAGTCATGCCTGAAGAGAAAGCAAAAGCATCCGCTCCTCCTTCGAGTGCTGCGACAGTCTTTTCAAGATGCCGCCTTGTAGGGTTTGAGAGCCTTGAATAGCTGTAGTCCGACGGCACCTCAACGCCTTTGTGAACAAATGTGGCGGACTGGCACACGGGCATCGATAATGTTCCCCACTCGTCTTTCCTGTTGTTGTCCGCATGTAAACAAAGCGTCTCGAATTCCATCTGTCATCCTCCTTTCCCTCAACCACAGTCTCTCTTCTTCAGCAATATTCATCCGGAAATCTGAACCCCTTTGGCGTAAACATCATATTTCTTCTAAAAAAGGCGGTAAACTCGGGATCCTCCCGTTCCTTTCCCGTTTCTTCCTTCCGCGGAAGCGGGTTTTCCGTCCTTTCCCCTGGTATGTGTTTTTCAAAGACATACTTGTTGCGCCTGTATTCCTTAAGCTTGTTATAAAAACCCACGGCCCCCGCATGCGTGTTAAGGACCACCGTTTTTGCATCTATGACGGAACTCAGCCGCAGCACCAGCGTTTTTCCTATCGCCATCCCCTGATATTCCGGAAGGACCGCAACATTCAGGATCGTAGCATAGTCTTTTCCGTCCGATACGGCCCTTGCGACGCCCACAGGCTTATCTTTGTCAAAAGCCGAGACCACGTAACTGCTGTTTGTAAATGCCTTTTCGGTTTTGAAGACATCATGCGGCCTTCCGAAAAATGCTTCGGTAAGTATCGAATTCACTTCTTCAAAGCTTGCACGGCCGAGTCCTTCAGAATATGTTATGCCTTTTTTTCCGCCCGGAACATGTGCATCATCCGAAGCCTCCGTTCCTCCGCTCCGTTTTTTCCGTTTGAGCGGAAAAAAATCGTTCTCAAAACGGAATCCCCACGGAAGGTAGTCTGCCTCGTCAAAGCCTTCCCTGAAAAGTGTCCATGCATTCTTACACCTGCCATAGCCGGCATCTTCGTATACTTCAAGATCTTCCCTGCTTCCAAAGGCCATCACCCTGCGGTCCGACAGCTCTTTTTCGATCTCTCCGAGCAATTGCAGGCGGACATCGCTTCCGTATTCCGGAAACGCTTTAAGGTCCACAAGCAGCGCCGTCTCAACGCCCTCGCTGATGACTCTTACCGCCCCGGCAAGCCTTTTTCCGTCAAGCACGAACATTTTATGCATGCTTTTTGAAAACAGGCTTAAAATGTCTTCCCTGCCGTCATACAGGGAAGCAAGTTCCCCGGCCTCTATGCGGTTTGGATCGTTAGTAAATTCAAGACTCATCTCTTTCTCCAAAGTCCCCGTCAGATATAGTAATCCGGTTCCCTTAAGGTGTTCATCTTCTTAAAGAACTCCCTTGCACGCTCTGTCTTCGGATGTTCAAAAACTTCCGCGGGTGTGCCGTCCTCTATGATCTTTCCGCCATCAAGGAACAGCACCCTGTTCGATATCTTCCGGATAAAATCCATTTCGTGTGATACAAGGAGCATGGTGTAGCCCTCGTCGGCTATCTTTTTTATCGTGCCGAGCACCTCTGTCACAAGCTCGGGATCAAGCGCCGAAGTAGGCTCGTCAAGAAAGATGATATCAGGCTTCATGGCAAGCGTTCTCGCAATGGCAACTCTTTGCTGCTGTCCGCCGGACATATGCTTCGGATAATGGTTTTTCCATTCAAGAAGCCCGACACTCTCAAGCTCCTTTAACGCGATCTCTTCAGCCTCTTTTTTTGTTTTCTTCCGGACCGTCACAAGACCCTCCATCACATTTTCAAGAGCCGTCTTATGCTCAAACAGGTAAAACTTCTGGAACACCATGCCCGTGCGTTTTCTAAGCTCCGTTATATTTTTCCTGTTACCGCCCCGAAGCGGAAGTTCCACGGTGATATCATCCAGGGAGATCGTGCCTTCCTCGGGCTTTTCGAGGAGGTTTATGGAACGCAGGAGCGTTGATTTTCCTGTCCCGGAAGGCCCTACGATCCCGATTATATCCCCTTTGTTCACCTCAAGGTCTATCCCGTCGAGCACAACATTGTTCTGAAACCGTTTGTGAAGGTTTTTGATCTTCAGGATACTCATACGTTACGTACCTCCATGTCATTTACGCCCTTGATACCGAAATTCCCGGCTGCTGTGCCGAAAGCCCCGCAGCGGTCGCATCCGCCGGCTTGTCAGGTACTCTCACACGTTTTTCCACAACCTTGAATATCCTTTCAAGGATAATGGTTATCGCCCAGTAGATTATCGCGAGAGCCACATACCCCTCAAGATATCTGTAATCTCTCCCCGCAAGGATCTGGTTCTGATAGGTGATCTCGATTATTCCGCATGTCGATGCCAGGGAAGTCCCTTTGATCAGGCCGATTATCGAGTTATCTATCCCCGGAAGCGCATTTTCAAGCGCCTCCGGGATGATGATGCGCTTAAGGATCTGCCCGTAGGTCATCCCCATTGCGTAGGCCGCCTCTATCTCGCCTTTGTCAACCGATTCAAGCGCCGCCCTTATGGTCTCGCTTGTAAATGCCGACTGGTAGAGCCCCAGCGCTATGAAGGCATAAACGATCTTCGGAATGATATTTACATCTATGTTTGCACCGAGCGAATTAAATATCCTTAAGACGGCAGGAATGCCGTAATATGCCACATACAGCTGTATCAGCATCGGTGTTCCCCTGACGATCGAAAGGAATCCTGTCGCTACCGCGCCAAGCACCTTGATCTTTTTATATCTTGCAACCGCAAGCAGCAGACCGACAAAAAGCGATACAAGGAATGCAAGCCCCGCAAGTTCAAGTGTTATCGGTATTTTCTTTATAAGCTCCGGCATCCTCTGCCAGACGAGTTTGAAGCTGAAATAATCCGAAAATTTAGTCTCCATGATGTTTCCCCGGTTCAAAACCTTGTGATTTAGTTGAGGTAGATAAGATCAGATGCGAGCGGAAGTACGGTAACCGAGCTGTCACCGAGTGCTTCTGCCACCCACTTTTTCCCGAGTTCTTCAAGCTTTCCGCTTTCAAACAGTGTCTTGATCCCCTCCGAGATAAGCTTCTGATACTCCTTCGAATGTGTCCCCGTCTTCCCGAACAGGATGTGCGAGGTATTGTTTGCGGTGATGTTGGTAGCCGTCTCATTGTCCGAAAGAACGGTAATGTTGAGGCTTTCGAACTGTGTCGGATATGCGTTTTTATATTTCAGGATAACAGGCTGGTCATGTATCAGCGCCACTTTCCCCTCTATCGCTTCCTGGAGCTGAACGGTGATATCAACTGAAGTATACTGAAGATTGATCTTCGACTGGCCCTCCGTCCTCTTGTCATTCCAGCGCTCGATCGCGTTTGTGGTATTTCCGCCTGCTCCGCCGTAGATGATAAGCCCGGAATTTGCAAGCTCTTCGAAGGAATTGATGGATGTCCCGGCCTTTGAAGTTATGGTATAACGGGATTTTGTATAAGGGAACGAGAACAGGTAGGATTCCGCTCTCTCCGCGTTGTAGCTCCAGTTGTTAATAGTCGCGTCTATAACGCCCTGCTGCGCATCCACAAGGGCATTTGAGCTTACCGTGAGCTCAAGCTCATACTCCGCAAATGCCGGCAGGCTGAAAAGCTCAACAAGCACGGCAACATCATAGCCTGCAAGATGTACTCCGTCTTTTGTCGTATAGACCGCATCCTTTGCATCATCCACAGTGTAGAGGAACGGCGCGGGCGAGCCTCTGGTCTCGATCTTTATGACTTTCTTGCTGCCCTCTGTCTTGCCGCAGCCCGCGAGCACCGTCATCAGAAGAATGGTCACTACAGTCAGAAGTGATATATGTTTGATCCTTTTTTTCATGGTTTTTTCCTCTTTTCGTTTGGTTGTCTTTCAGTTTTTCTTATTCTTAAGCAGTCCCTTTAACGGGTTGATCGAAGGGTCGACGGATATTGAAACGTTTCTCGGCTGTCTGTCTTCCCAGGATGCGTTATTCCACTTTGAGTAGGAAATCTCGCTCTGGTAATCCTCTGGCGAGATATCCGTATGAAGGTAAACATTCTCCGGATCTGATGAGACAAGCTTTCTTGAGCCGTCCGCTTTCCATATCTCATCATAGGGAACCTGCGAAGCGATCCTTTCCCTGAAGGAACCGTTCCAGCCTCTGTGTCCCTTGAACTCGTTCTTCGGGAATTCAAAGAAGGTGTATTTCTTAAACTCGGGGATTGCATAAAGATCCTTCACATAACCCCAGATATTCTTGTATTCGGTAATCCTCTTCTTCATCGGCCCGATGTTGTGGTAATAGGATGTTTCCCACCTTACAAGCGTTACATAAAGCCTTACGTCCGAATCGGTGATATAGTCGCCGAAAAGAAAGCGGTTGGTCTCAAGACGTTTGTCAAGCTTTTCAAGGGCATCAAAAAAGTCGTTGTAGCCTTCGTCATATGCTGCCCACGAGAGGCAGAAATGCATCCTGTAATGTCCGTTGTTTACGGTAGGGAACAGCCAGTCGTTGAACTCGTCTATCTCTTTCCTGTATTCCTTCGGATAGAGATCTATGTCTGTTTTCTGGAACTTCCTGAACTGCACCTCAATGTAGTTTGAAAGCCTGTGATAATCGTTGTTTACGGCTTTTTTTTCGATCACATCCACAAGGGTGGGTGTTGTTGCGCGTCCCGTAAACCCGGGTTTTGCATTTTCGTAGAATTCCGAAAGGAAATAAGCGCCGGTCGAAGGATCCTGATAATCCTTCTGGTCAACGAAGCCGTGGCCGTATTTGCCGGTGCCTGTCGTTGCGATGTCATCGATCACGTCCTCGAGTCCGAGGATATCTCTTACGATCACGGGACGGTTGGACCAGTGGCAGCCGTGTGCCCAGAATATCTTGTACCGTCCGGCCTCGGCCTTAAACTGTCCTTCCTTGTCGCCGAAGGGTGTTATAAAGGTGTTCGGCTGTCTTACAAAAACGCCTCTTTCATCGATCTCGTCGATAGTCTCGTTCGGTCTCACCCTTACGCCTCTTTCGGCCGCAAGCTTGTCGGCAAGCTCCTCAGGAAGTCCGAATCTCTTTGTTTCAGTGTTTTCTCTGTGCGCTTCAAGGCTGCATGCATTTGCTGTATTGCTCATATCGTTGTCTCCTTTGTCTGTCTTTATTGCAACTTCGGTGCTGTATTTTTTGTATGAAAGATATAAAAAAAACCCCGGAGCATCTGTTCTCCCGGACCAATGGCATCATGGTATGATCTTATACGCGTGCACGGCAACAACAGCCCGCACCCTGCCATTCATATGTCCGGGAGTAAAGCATTCGATGCATACACATGTTTGTTGAAAGACTGATGTTTCTCATAACGTGTTTCCTTTCTTTTTTTTGTTGGGGTTAATGTTATCACTGCGTGCCCGATGTGTAAATTACACTGTTATTATCGTCCATGATAACCTGCGGTTATTGCATCGCAGGTCTTCGTTTATCGCAAAAAAACCGGAGCTTTTTCAGCTCCGGATCTCCCTGTATTTAAGCAATTCTTCTATATAGGCTTCTCCGTATCTGGAGAGTCTGCCGTTTTTCCGCGTGATATAGCCTATTATCAGCGGATCTTCCTCTTTCAGCTTTACGGACACCATTCCTTTGAGCACCGCATCATCCTTTGCAAGCATTCCCGAACCTATCGAATATCCGCCGAGCTCGGCGATCATCTCCATCGTAGTCGCCCTGTCATCGGATTTTATCGCCTTATCAAATACGTGATCGGCCATTGCCTCCTCGTTCAGATAAAACGAGCCCTGTTCGCTTTGATCGAACATTATGCACGGATAATCTTTAAGCTCGTCTATCGAGATCTCGGAACATCCCGCGTACTTGTGATCCTTCCAGAAATAAGCGTAGGTCTCCCGCTGCATGAGCGGTACAAACTCAAGCCCGTATTCCCGGAACAGCTTTTTGATGATCTTTTCATTGGCGCCGGAATACGAAACTATCCCTACCTCGCTTTTAAGATCGCGGACATGCTGCAGGACCTTGTTTGTCTTGGTCTCGTGTATGCTGAAGCTGTATCTTGGAAGGTCAAAGCGTTTGATCACATTTGTGAAGGATCTTATCGCAAAATTGTAATGCTGGGTCGATACGGAAAAGGATTCGGTGTTCCGCCCGCTGTTCAGGTATTTGTCCTCTATTATCTCGTACTGGCTAACGGCTTTTTTGGCATATGTCAGGAACTCGCTTCCTTCGGATGTCAGCACGATCCCCTTGTTATTACGCTCAAATATGCGGATCCCGAGCTCTTCCTCCAGCTCGCGTATGCTCACCGACAACGCAGGCTGCGAAACATACAGTTTTGTTGCGGCTTCCCTCATCGATTCCGAGGCTGCCGTCTCTATAACATATCTCAGCTGGTTAAAATTCATCCTGTCCTCATCCTTTGAACGATCCCCCGGATTATGTCGATGATCCGCAGCGAATCCGCAACGGAGGTATTGATCATCTCAGTCGATTTTTACGATATAAATGAAATTTTATGCATAAAAACATTATATTACATAAAATTTTATAATTCAAGCTAAATACATAAATATTAATACTCCGAAATACATAAATATTAATACTCCGGAAGTCTTCGTTCCTTGTACCGGACACACTGCCCGATGTCGTCAGAAGCCCAGTTTATGCTTTGTTTCAAGCTTTTCGCTGAATTCCTTGTCACCGCTTGCCGCAATGAAGTCTTCTTTTGTGATGACAAAATCGGTCTTCCCGGCAAGAGATGCGCGGAGTGCGGCTTTCGACCAGGTCCTCTCGTAAAGGTTCCTGACAAATCTCGCATTAGCAAATTCCTTTGATGCCATATACCCGTCGGAAAGCTCATCAAAGAAGCGTTTTGCCTCGGCCTCAAGCTCGGGTGTATAGTCAAAATGCTTTCTCACCATCAGCATAAAGATCTCAAAAAGCTGTTCCTTCGTATAATTCGGGAAATCTATGAGGAGCGGCATACGGCTGCGCAGGCCGGGATTTGCCTTCATCAGGGTATCCATCTCGTCCGTATAACCGGCCATAACTATCAGCATGTCGTCCCTGTGATTCTCCATTTCGGCAACAAGCGTCGTGATCGCCTCCTTGCCGTAATCGTTGGACTGCTTTTCCCCGTCATAAAGTGCGTACGCCTCATCTATGAAAAGAACGGAACCGTAGGAATCGCGGCAGATAGTCGCAGTCTTTACCGCTGTCTGGCCGACATACTCTGCTATAAGGTCTCTGGCCGTGTACTCGAAGAAGCCTCCTTTTCTGAGTATCCCTTCTTCGCGCATTATCTGTCCGACGATCCTCGCAACCGTAGTCTTTCCGGTTCCCGGTGCGCCCGTAAAGCGCATGTGTATCGACGGCCTGTCAAGCTTTTCGTTAGTGATCGCAACCTTTACCTGTGCGATTATCTCACGGATGCGCTCCGTGATCTTCTCCATGCCTATAAGCTCTTCAAGAGCCGCATATCCCGTGGCTTTCTGTTTTTTCCTGTCCACAAGCCCTTCCACGTCCGACCCATGGATAACGGCGTCCTTAACCTCTTCTCCCGCCGCAAGAGTCCTCGCATCAAACCTTGTTTTTCCGAGTATTATCTCATATGCGACCTTTTCAGCGCTCTTAAAGCCGTAAAAGCGGCCATCCATCTTCTCAAGGTGTATTTTGTCGAGTGCCACCTCCTGGATGCTTGTTTCGGGCGTATATCTGCTCTCGTTGATTACGTTCCAGATACCCTCCATGACTACGGTATCGTGTATCGGCGGGACCGCAACGACCTTTAAGAGCATCGTATCCGACAGGATGTCTGTTATCTCGTCAAGCGCCTTTTTCTCAAGGAACGGTATCCTGAACGCAAATACATAGTCGCCCTGATACGCTTCAAGCTGTTTTATAAAGCTCCTGAGGTCGTTCTTCCTGTTCCCTTCTAGAAAATACGAGATATCAAAAGCTGCGATGTTATATTCCCTCGCATCTTCATGATTCCTGAGAAAATCTATCGCGTCATCGACCGTCCCGCAGGCATTGGAGGTTTCCTTGCCCACGGCCATCTCCGTATAATGCGTCCTGCTGCCATATTCATCTTCCGGATATATCCTGAATCTATGAAGTATGTCGCCGAGCGAAGACAAAAGTGTGGTAAAACCGCAGCCTCTGTCAACGGCAAACAGATAATTCTGATGTAAAAGCACATTTTTCGCGTTATTCTTTTCAAGCTCCGGAATGCTCTCTGCAATCTCCTCCACAAGGTGCTGGTATGCCGGCACGCCGTAATACTGCGTAAGTACCTGGCGGAGCATCGTATTGATCTCCTCTTCCCCGTCGTAGGGCATTATAACGATATCCGGCGCGGACTCACCCGGGAACACGTTTGCAAAGGCTTGCGACAGTATCTCCCTGCACCTGTCCCTTGTTTCCGCTTCGAGTACATAAACCGCAAAGGTGAAGCGGTACATCACCATCTCTGTACCAATATCGGTTTCCATGATCTCTTTTTTCAACTCTTCCCAATGTGCGCCGAGAAGCTCCATCCTTGCCTGTGAGAACTCATAATCAGGCATGATCCTTGCAACAAACTTACCCATAACTTTTCTCCTGAAAAAACGAATGCAGGCGTTTAGAACACGTCTGCATTCAGAATACCACATATTATGGTTTTTCACAATTCTTTTTGGATCGCCGTGAGTCAGTGGAGTCGTTTCCCGGTGACTCATTTTTTTCAATCCGCGACCGCATCGGTCAGGACATCCTTTACATATGTGAGTTTCAGCGAAAATACATCCTGCCTTGTATCGAGCAGCTCAAACATGAGCCTGTCGCCTTCCCATATGGGAAGCTGCGTAACCCGGGGCTTTTCTATCCATTCAAGCGTTCCCTCGCTGCACTCGCCAACTTCTCCGGTAAAATCGGAACAGGTGTACAGGAAAGTCAGCTCATAGAGGTCGTCTATGAGGAAAGTGATTATCCCGCGGAGCTTAGGATCCCGGAGTGTCAGGCCGGTCTCCTCTTTGGCCTCGCGCTTTATACATTCCAACGGGCTCTCGCCGTCTTCAACATGCCCGCCTATCCCGATATACTTGTCTTTATTGATGTCATGCTTCTTCTTTACCCTGTGAAGCATCAGATATTTACCGTCTTTTTCAACATAACAGAGCGTTGTTACGGCAAGCTTTCCTTCTGTTCCAAGCTGCATCTTGGCCTCCTGCGGCATCTTCACGGCATCTTGCGGTATATGACCGGATCAGGCCGTGTTCCGGTTTATTTAGCCTTGATATACCCCTGTGCGGTAAGTAGTTCTGCCGAAAGAACTGCACCGCCGGCTGCACCTCTTAAGGTGTTGTGGGACATGCCGATGAACTTCCAGTCGTAGACCCTGTCCTCACGCAGACGGCCGGCACATACTGCCATACCGTTCTCACAGTTGCGGTCAAGCGCGATCTGCGGACGGTTGTCCTCTTCAAAATAGTGGATGAACTGCTTGGGAGCGCTCGGAAGCTCAAGCTCCTGGGGAACGCTCTTAAAGTTTGCCCATCTTTCAAGTATCTCTTCCTTCGAAGGCTTCTTCTCGAAATCTACGAAAACCGCAGCCGTGTGGCCGTTTGTAACAGGCACGCGGATACACTGTGTGGTGATTATGGGAGCCTCAGCCTTTACGATCACGCCGTTCTCGATCCTTCCCCAGATCTTAAGCGGCTCCTGCTCGCTCTTCTCTTCTTCGCCGCCGATGTAGGGGATGATGTTGTCAACCATCTCGGGCCAGTCCTTAAAGGTCTTGCCGGCACCGGAAATAGCCTGATAAGTGCAGGCAACAACGGTCTTTATGCCAAAATCGCGGAGCGGGTGGAGCATGGGTGTGTAGGTCTGGATAGAGCAGTTGGGCTTAACAGCTACAAAACCTCTTGTTGTTCCGAGGCGCTTCTTCTGGAACGGGATGATCTCCATGTGCTCGGGGTTGAGTTCCGGAACGACCATGGGAACATCGGGAGTCCAGCGGTGCGCGCTGTTGTTGGAAACAACAGGTGTTTCAGCCTTTGCATAAGCTTCTTCGATGGCTCTGATCTCTTCTTTTGTCATATCCACCGCGCTGAATACGAAATCAACATCATTTGCGATCTCTTCAACATCATTAACATTCTTTACGATAAGGTTCTTAACGTTTTCAGGCATAGCGTTGTCAAGCTTCCAGCGGCTGCCCACAGCCTCTTCATAGCTCTTGCCTGCTGAACGGGGGCTTGCTGCCACCGTAACGACCTCGTACCAGGGATGGTTCTCAAGGAGCGATACAAAACGCTGTCCAACCATGCCTGTGGCGCCAAGAACGCCTACTCTTAACTTCTTATCCATAAATAGCCTCCGTTTCACATGTTTCCTGCCCTTTGGCAGTCCGTGAAATGTCTTTCCACGAAACACATTTGTCTTTTCTACGTATAATACTACTTACAATTCAAAAGTGCAAGCATATTTTTAAAAAAATACGGGCAATATTTCGTTAAGCTCACTTAACGTTGTAACACAGCTCACTTTTGCACGGAGCTTTGCAGATCCGGGGAAACCTGCGGTATAGCTGCAGACATGCCTTCTCATCTCGGGGATGGCCCTGTCCTCGCCCTTGAACTTGCATAACTCCTTTGCATGACGCATTATCATGGTGCGAACCGTTTCCCATGAAGGCTTCCTGTATATCTCATTCGGGTCGCGCCCGATTATCGATCCCAGGCTTTCGCCCGCTGCAAGCCGTCTTCCGGCCTCGCGTACAGCATCCGTACTCTCAAAGCACTCCGCAAACGCGTTGATCTCCGCAAATACCCACGGGTTTCCTTCCGCTCCGCGTCCTATCATTACCATGTCGCAGCCTGTAAGATAAAGCATCTTTGCGGCATCTTCAAAGGATCTTACATCTCCGTTCCCTATCACAGGAACGGAAACCCTCTCTTTTACGCGTTTTATGCAGTCCCAGTCGGCTTTTCCGCTGTAATACTGCTCTCTTGTACGGCCGTGGACGGCGACAGCCACTGCCCCGGATTCCTGCGCGATATATGCGCATTCCGCAGCATTCTCGATGTCGGCGGCAAATCCCTTTCGCAGCTTCACGGTAACAGGCTTTACCGTTGCCTTTGAAACCGCCTCCACAATACGTCCGATAAGCGCGGGATCCTTCATCAGTGCAGAGCCTTCACCGTTGTTCACTATCTTCGGCACGGGACACCCCATGTTGATGTCAAGGATGTCGAAAGGCAGCTCCTCTATACGTTTTGCGGTTTCCGCCATTATTTCCGGCTCGCTTCCGAAAAGCTGCAGCGCAACCGGGCTTTCCTCCGGTTCGGTAAACAGAAGGTCTTTCGTGTTTTTGTTGTTGTAATGTATGCCCTTTGCGCTCACCATCTCGGTGTAAAGCAGCGACACCCCCTGCTCTTTACATAAAAGTCGAAAAGGCGGGTCTGTTACACCCGCCATAGGTCCAAGGGCCGTAAACCCTTCGATCTTCACTTTTCCGATGTTGACAGAGCCCTTGTTGGAGCTCCCGCTGTTCGTTCCCATAGGAAAAAGCATTCCCTCCGTTCAGCTGTCCTTCTTTGCTTCGATGATTATCTTGTGATACAGCTCGAGAGCTTCCATAAGCTCGCCATATTTCGTCCTTATCTGCTTGATCTTGAGGTCGCTTCCGATCTCATCAAAGTCAAAATCCCCGTCTCTGCTCTCAACTTTAAGGATCAGCCTGCCGTCAGGCCTGTACTCCATTGTAAAGATTCCGCCGATCTCTTCCGTGTACGATACGCAGATCATCTTAAGATCCTTTTTGACCTCTCTTGGGAGCCCCTCATAATCCGGGTTCAGATAATATTTCTTCTCGTATGCGCTGCTGCCGCATAAAACTACATTATCCATTGCAAAGCCTTTCTATTGTCTATTCAGATAGACTGTTTTCCGAAAAACTTTCCACTCAAGTGGAAAGTTTTTCAGATGTTCAGTTCACTCAAGTGAACTGTCCATATGAACTCAGATGTTCCCGAGCGTGGCCACCATAACGGCCTTTATCGTATGCATGCGGTTCTCAGCCTCGTCAAAGACTACTTCCGCACGCTTTTCGAATGTCTCGTATGTAACCTCTTTGCCCTTAACCGCGGGCAGGCAGTGAAGGAGGATGCACTTCTCGTTGCCTGTGCGCGCAAACAGCTCCTCGTTTACCTGGTACGGTGAAAGAAGGGCGATACGCTCCGCTGCCTTGTCTTCCTCGCCCATGGAGCACCAAACGTCGGTATAGAGCGCATCAGCGCCCTTAACGGCATCAAGGTCGTCTGTAACATTGATCTTTGCGCCTGTTTCGGCAGCATATCCCTTGCAAAGCTCAACAAGACTTTCAGCGGGCCAGAGGGCTTTCGGCGCAAGTATCGTAAAGTCAAGCCCCATTTTTGCGGAGCCGATCATAAGACTGTTCGCCATGTTGTTGCGTCCGTCGCCCACAAATACAAGCTTGATGCCCTTTAAGTGACCGAACTGCTCGCGGATGGTAAGGAAATCCGCAAGGATCTGCGTGGGATGATACTCGTCGGTAAGGCCGTTCCATACCGGCACACCGCTGTATTTAGCAAGCTTCTCTACGGTCTCCTGCTTGAAACCGCGGAATTCGATACCGTCAAACATGCGCCCGAGGACTCTTGCGGTATCTTCAATGCTTTCCTTGTGGCCAAGCTGTATGTCCCTGTCGCTTAGGTACTCGGGGAATCCGCCTTCGTCCCTTGCGCCTATCGTAAAGGAGCAGCGCGTACGGGTGCTGGGTTTTTCAAAGATCAGGGCGATGTTCTTGCCCTTTAAGCTCTCGCCGGTTATCCCCTTCTTTTTCTTTGCTTTGAGGTCTGCCGCAAGATCAAGGAGATATCCGATCTCTTCGGGTGTAAAGTCTTTGAGTGTCAGAAATGAACGTCCTTTAAGTGTCATGATGTACCCCTTCCTGTGTATGCGGTATCATATCCCGCTTTCTTCTGTTTTAAGCTGTCGGGATGTGTGTTCCGGATGATCGTTTACTGATCTTCGAAACAGGTCTTTAAGCCCGTTTCGCCTATGTATGTGTTGTAGAAGATGATCTCGTCTATCTTTCCGCGCATGAATGCGCCGCCTGCGGCATCCCTGCCGATGTAATTGCAAAGGCCCTCAATATCGAAGCCGATGAAACCCTTGAAAGTCTCGCCTCTCCATGCCCTGTCACCGTTAAGAGCCGCTATTGAACCGCCGGTGTAACTGTCGATCTTGTCGGTTCCGCCGTTGTTAAAGCCAAACCGCTGCCATTCGCCGGTTCCGGTTATCGGATAAGTCTTCTGTGTTCCGCTTATGTGCGCTGCCTTTGCAACGCCGTTTATCCTGCCTTCCCCGTCCACAAAGAACCTGAAATAATGCGATGCATCATCGGATATGGTAAGGATCGGGTTCTCGGATGCACAGTCATCCACGGCAAATCTTATGATAACTGACTGTATCTCGCTCCGTGTCACCGCAGCAGGAAACTGCAGATACGACTTTCCGTCAAACACCGCAATGCCGTTTTCAAAGGTTACGCCGAAGTTTGTAAGATCATATCCGTTTCCGGAAGAATCCTTAAGTTCCTCGCCGGGGTTAAAGCTGTAGATCGCCACTACGCCGTCTTCGCGCGCAGAGTTCGGCTCAAGGCCGCCTTCTACCTTGACGGTCTTCGAAACCTTTTCAACAGCCGTACCGTTTGTTACCGTTACCGTAATCTCAACCTCGGTATCCTTGAGCGGCCTGTGGAGAGTCCCGTCATTTTCGATGACAGAGGTATCACTGCTCTGCCATGTATAAGATGACGCAAAATCCCCCCACTTCTCAAAAGTTATCGATTCCTTGGTCGTCGAGGGGATCAGGAACTTTTTCGCAATATCCGCGTCTCTCTTAACAGCCGTCACGGCGTCGTACTTTTCAAGGCGGCTTCCCCATACAACATGGTTATTGTCTGCAACGGCGGAAAATACTATCGTTTCCCTTTTTCCGTCCTCGGTCAGCTGACGGGCAAGTGTGCCGTGGAAAGTCACACCGTCTATCTCGATCCTGATAAGACCGTTATCGCCCTCATAGGACCATGTCCCGCTGATATCGCCTGCCTGTAAACGGCTGACAGTTCCGTTTTCGTAAAGGAGAAGGACTTTAGGACGGTAGATCGGAGTTGCTGCTGTCTGAACCTCTATGCCGTGGTCAATAAACTCGTAGAAGCCTTCCACCTCTTTTGCGGGGATGTTTTCCTTAAGCTCCTCTTCGCCGCTGTATTCGTAGGGAAGAGCTGTAAGCCATCCTTCTGAATTCTTTATCATCCTGTGGACCCTTACCTGATGCATCTCACCGGAATTGTCAAAGCGCTGGTGATATATCAGGAAATAGCCTCCGTCGGGTGTTTTGACAGCCGAATTGTGGCCGGGTGAAACATAGGCCTTTGACAGACAGGTCAAGTCGTAATCGCCGAACATCTTGATGCCCCTGTCAACGTTTGTGCCGCCGGGCTCAACGGTCGCGGGCTGTCCCGCAGCGTCAAGGTACGGCCCGAACACATCCTTTGACCTGAATTCGCGGATCTGGTAGCCACAGTGGGCATTTAAGTAGCCGTAGGTCACGAAAAGATAGTAGTAACCGCTCTCATCATCATACATGATAAACGAGCCCTCGCCGGTCTTGCGCTGGCCGGCGGCTATCCTTACGCCAAAGTATGGATCGTCTTTCGGATCCGTGTATTTATATGTCCTGTCAAGACGCCCCGTCTTTTCGTCAAGCAGCACCATGAAGATACCGCCGGACATTGAACCGTAGACCATATAGAGCTTCCCGTCAGCACCGTAGAAAACGGTCGGATCGATGCAGTTCGGATAATTCGCATTGCTGGACCTGCCGTCAAAATCATACTTTGTCTCCGAAAGGCTCTTGATCCCGAGAACCTCGAAAACATCGGTCATTCCGACGGTTTCTGCGGTAAAGCCGGAGTAGATGACGGTATCGACATACTCGTACGGGCCTTCGATACTGTCTGCAACCGCAAGGGCTATGCAGGAAGTGGTTGTCGTCCCGCTAACGCTCATGTACATGCAGTATTTGCCCATTGCCTTGTTGTAGATAACATCAGGCGCCCAGAGCTGGTCCGTGCCGCCCACATATTTGCCGGGCTCCGCGAACACCTTGTCGTAGGTGTTGAAAAGCTTGTTGCTCTTCGAGTACCCTTTATTGCTGCTCTGGATATACTTCCAGCTTGCAAGGTCTTCGGATACCGCTGCGGCAAGATGCGAGCCGAAAATATAATATTTTCCGTTATCGTACTCAACGGAGGGATCGTGCACCGAGACACGGCTGTGCTTGGTGATATACTTTGAAAGATCGGGCGCGTCTGTCGGAGTTGCAACAGCTTCCCCGTCAGGTGTCGGTGTAGCCGGTGTATCTGTCACACTGCCGGACGGTGAAATGTCCGAAGGCTTCCCGGTAGGAGTTACCGTTGTCTTGTTTCCACATCCGAACAGCAGCAGCACTGCGAAAATCCCCATTAATGCCGCCGTCAACCTGTGTTTCATCTTTTTAACCTCCATGCTGCTCCCCGCACTTTTTTTGCGATGATATATGTACTCCCGGTCTGCCAAAAAACAACTTCCCGGGCAAAAGAAAATCTTTTGTCCGGTTGTTGCGGGATTTTTATTTATCCTTGTTCCAGGGCAGTTCGTCAAGCGTTATCACGTATTCGGAATTATAGCATTTTTTCAGCATTTCGTCAGAAGTGTACTTCTGGTTTGTCTTTGTGCCTTCGAAGAGAAAATCTCCGTTCCATACGTTGAACCACAGCCACCATACATTGTCTCTTGCACAGATATCCGGATCCATGATGACGCCGTTCTCGGAAAGTGCCGTAAGCTTCGGCGTATCGGGATATTTGAGCACGGACATGAATTTTGTGGTCTGCGCGCTGTAGTCATAGGCATCGGCATAAATATCCTCGCCGACTATGTCAACATATTCATCACCCGGATACCAGTCCTTGTCCTGTGCGTTCCATACCCAGATGAGGTTGTTGAGCTCATGGACATAGGTCATGCGGTTGAACATCAGCTTCCAGAGCCACTTGTAGTCGTCGGCTCCCGAAGCTCCCCACCAGAACCAGCCGCCGCTCGCCTCATGAAGCGGGCGCCAGAGAACAGCGATCCCATTGTCGCGCAGCCGCTTAAGCTGGAAAGCAACAACATCAATGTCATACAGCAGCCTGTACTGGGCCTCGTTCAGCTCGCCGTTTTCGTACATGGTCTTGAGATCAGCACCGCTCACAAGAGAAAGATCCTTCTCTGTGCGCGCCTTGGGGATCCTGAAATCAGTTCCCTTTGTATAGA
This sequence comes from Lachnospiraceae bacterium, assembly GCA_016280395.1. GTDB lineage: Bacteria > Bacillota > Clostridia > Lachnospirales > Lachnospiraceae > SZUA-448. The sequence continues at coordinate 28,359 of JAEEGQ010000097.1, forward strand.
AATCATGCGCTCCGACAGGACCGTGCCAGTGCCATGAGAAGGAGACGATACCGCCTTTTCTTGCCCAATTCATGCACTGTGTGATCTCGCCCATATTACTGTAGCCGGAGTTTGGCGAAATAAAGATCATATCAAACCCGCGGACCGCAGGGTATTTGCCTGTCGCATTGTAAATGCCCTTTATCTCCGTATCCGTGTTATGCGCGCAATACTGCCCCGAAAGCGTGTAATTGCCATAAACGCTCACAAGATACTCCATAAGCTTTACCGCGTCATCATTTGCATTGGGGTTTGCAAGCTTTGACGATACCCCGTTATATACAGAAGAATCCACTCCGCCTCCGTTCTCGATGGTTATGCTGTCAAGATCGAACCAGCCCCAGGACTCTTTTATCCCAAGCTCCACCGTACCGGCCTCAAGATAGACCGAATAGAATGTGTAATCCGTGAACTGCTTTGAGGTATTGCCGTCACAGGCGATCTCGCAGGTATTTGCGCCGTTTACCGTAAGATAATTGATCTTCTGCTGATCGGCTGCAGCCCGCACGGTTATGGTGTAATACTGTGAATAGGGTATCTCAACGGGCAGGGAAAGCCTGTTTGCGGCAGCCTGGTTGAAGTTCGTGACATAGCCGGTGCCGCTGTAATCCTTTCTGCTCTTTGCAACCTTTAAGTTTCCGGATAGCGTGGCATCTTCAGCCTCAAAGGTCTTCTTGAACTCTTTGGAATCACTGTTTGCCGTCCTGTCCTGCTTTGAGTAGATAAGGTCTCTTGCAGGCGCCTGTGTGGGCGACGGAGAAACCGTCTGTGAACCTGTGGGCGTCGTTCCGTTTGCCGGATCTGTTGGAGCGGCTGTAGGCTTCCCGCAGGAAACAAGCATCACCGCTGCAAGAAATATCGCTATCGTCCTGAATGTTTTCTTCATGTTCTCACTTCTTTCTGTTGAAAAATGTTAGCCGTACGGCTAATATTTTCTATGCCAGTCCCGGTTTGCACTCCCTGCCGGCCTGTCTCCGATAATAGAAATACAGCTCTTCTGTTGCAAGGGCCATCTTTGTTATCGCAAAATCCCTACCATGAGGGTAAACGTACCATGTGTCCTGAAGTGTGTTCAGATCCACACAATCGCCGTATTTTCCGAGATATTCATACTCGATGTGCACGGAATACTGGCCCTGTGCCTTGATCTCCATCGAAAAAGGATTTCCTTCGTCATCCGTTCCGTTCACGTTAAAGCCGTTCATGTCATGGCGCATGATGCCGTTTCCGAGCCTGATGTATTTCTTCGCGTTCGGAAGCGAGTCCACATGTACTTCAAGATCGCCTGTGGAATAGGTGCCGGCCTCGACTTCTTTTCTTACACATTCGCGTTCCCATTCATACCAGTCCGGGATGTGTGAAAACTCTGTTTTCCCATCGTTTCCGGACAATTCGCTGAGGTCCGAGATCGTCCATCTTTTCCCGCAAGCCTCGCAGAAAAGCTCTCTTCCTCTTGAGTTCATACGGAATTCCGTATTGCAGGCAGGGCATTTGTAAAGTACCTTGTGCAGTCCTTCGGCATGTCCTTTGTATTTCACACGGATGCCGCGTTCCTTCTGCCACGCAAAATCGTCATATTGAAAAGCCCTGACGATGGCATCGTTTATCTCGTCGACACTCTTTGTCTTTACGTCTTCTGCGGAAAGCAGGCACGTCATCTCGGCCTCTGTGGGCTTAATGCCCCTTTCGTGCAGGTTCCAGAAAGGGCTTGTGACATGATGCCCATGACAGACAAAAGTCACCACGGGAACTTTAAGGACCTTGCACAGCTTTCCGAGGGACTCCGGCAGCACCGCTGTTGTCCCGCACAGCGAATAACGCGCTTCGGGATAGATCACGGCAATATCACCGTTCTTTATTACCCTGCTCAGCTGGCGCACAAGCACGGTATCGTTCGTAAACTTGCGCTTGCAGATACAGCCGACATCGCGCAGGAGCTTTTCCCTGCCGATAAACCCATCGATCGCAACGACGTAATTTGCGCGACTCGGGAAGATAGCCATTGTCGCAACCTTGAAATCAAGAAATGAATTATGATTACAAAGCAGCACGTAGGGCGGTTTTATGCCCTCCATCCCGGTCTTTGTTATTTTGCTGCGATGCTTTAAGACATCCGGGAAGCTTAACAAAAAAGTTAACGGCCTTAGGTACCATTTCGTCCGGACAGGTGCTTTTGACATATCAAATCTTGTGAAGTTCTTGTTATCCATAAACCCTCGCTTCAGTTTGCTGGTATATTTACACGCACTTTTTATACTACCACATAATCCCGGCTGAGTCAAAGGTGAGTCAGTTCAATTTAGCTGCCAGTAATTCCGCTGTCTTCCGGTGTGTAGCAAAGGTCGGGTGGTAATTTGCCCCAAGCCCGTCCGCTGCGCTGTCCTGCATGGGCAGAGGAATAAAAAAGACATTGTCGTCAACCGCTGAACGCTCTTCAACCGCGGTTCTTATTTCATCAAGCAGCCTGTCATCCATTGTCCCGAATACGGAAACGATCTTTGAAGCCGGGTTGCAGGCTCTTACCTGCGCAAGGAAATCCCCATAAAGACGCTTGAACTCCTGTTTCCGATCCGCGATGTCCTTACACCAGCTGCAGTCGTTTGTCCCAAGATTAATTATTATGATGTCCGGCACAAAAGCCGAAAAATCCCACTTTTCATAACGGCTCTCATCCGCGCCGTAGAGTCTTTTGCAAAGAGAAAGATCCGTATATGGATAAAGCACGGGCATAAGATCGTCGGTAAGCGGCTCTGTTGCTGTTTCCTCAACCCATTTCGAGATGATGCCGTTGCCGCTCCAGCAGACCATATTCGCCGTCGCGTCCAGCATGTCCGCAAGCAACAGCGAATAGGCCTTAAGCGGGTTTTCGGTGTCGGTCCTGAAATCACAAAGCTCGTTTTCGGCTTCAACCCCGTATCCGCAGGTGATGGAATCGCCGATGAATTCTATTTTCAGTCTTGTCTTGTCAGATTCCGGCATGTTTTCAAGGATCCCGGCAACCTCAAAGTACTCGATCCCGCAGTAGCAAAAAGCAGCCTCGGAAAGCTTCATAAGAGTGATCGTTACGGTCTCTCTCGTTTTTGACTCAAAGAGTACAAGCGTTGTTTCGTCGTCCGTAAGCATGACAACCTGTGAAGGAGTCTTTTCGTTGTTGATGAAGACCGCGATGCGGGCATACAGGTGTTCATCCATAGCCGAGGCATCGCTCTTAAGCCTCGCGGTTACCCTTGTCCCGGTCACGCGAAACGAAACCCTACTGCCGGACCAGCCCGGATATACCGTATTTCCGGCGCTGTACATTCTGCCTTCCTTCTTCACCTTTTCGTCAGTTGCATAAAACCTCATCTTTTCCTCCGTATCCGGGCGCGAAATGCAAAGCGCGCGCAAAATACTTTTTTGGCATTACCGCTGGGCATCTGTCCCGGGGTCACATTCACGGTCTGTTTCGTCTCAGATCAGCAGCATCCTGTCGTTGTCAAGTTCTTCGCCCGATAATTGCTTGAAACGTTTCAGAAGATCCTGCACCGTAAGCCTGCTCCTCTCCTCGCCTTCCGTATCCATGATGATCCTCCCGTGGTGCATCATGACTGTCCTGTTGCCAAGCTCAAGAGCCGACTGCATGTTATGGGTTATCATAAGGCAGGTCAGGCCGTTTTCTTCTACTGTTTCCTTTGTGATCTTAAGGACTTTCTCTGCGGTTCCCGGGTCAAGCGCAGCCGTGTGCTCGTCAAGCAAAAGGAGCTTTGGCATGGTGTAGGTTGCCATGAACAGTGTCAGGGCCTGTCTTTGTCCGCCGGACAGCAGTCCTACCTGCTGGTTCATGCGGTCCTCAAGACCCATCCCAAGCTGCGCGACCTTTTCCCTGAAGGCCTTTTTGTCAGCATTATTTATGCGCGACAGCCAGCCGCCGTGGCCTGCCGCAAGGGCAAGGTTTTCTTCGATGGTCATCCCCGGTGCCGTTCCTCTTAAAGGGTCCTGGAACAGCCTTCCTATCTGCTTTGCCCTCTTATATTCCGGCAAAAGCGTGATATCTTCCCCGTCCAGCATTATCCTTCCCGAATCGGTTATAAAGCTTCCGGCGATGGCATTGAACAATGTCGATTTCCCGGCGCCGTTTGCACCGATTATGGATATAAAATCGCCTTTTTTTACTTTTATCGAAAGCCCGTCAAGAGCCTTTTTTGCGTCCACTGTATCAGGGTTGAAGACCTTTGTGATATTGTCCGCTTCAAGCATTACCGAAGCATCATTATTTCCGGTGTTCGCGGATTTTGCACCGTTCCCGTTCATTACTTTGTTCTCAGCCATTTTCACGAGCCCCCTTTCTGCCCGCAAACCTCCGCTTTAAGAGCGGCAGCTGCGCTTTAAGATACGGGAAGGAGATCGCGACGATAACGATCACGGACGAAACAAGCTTGAGCATGAACGCCGGCATGTTGAGCCTTAAAGCGATCGTATATACAAGCCTGAAGATGATCGCGCCCGCTGTCATGCCGAATATCCTCCAGGGCATGCTCTTCTTACCAAGGAACGTGGTCCCAATAAGGAGGGATGCCAGCGCTACCGTTAACATTCCCTGGCCGATGTTTATATCCACGGATTTCTGAGCCTGCGCAAGAAGGCATCCCGAAAGGGCCGTGAACGAGTTTGCGATGCAAAGACCGATGGTTGTTGTAAATACGGGATTGATCGAGGAGGAACGCACCATGTCCGGATTATTGCCGGTGGCTCTTATCGCGAGTCCGAGCTTCGTCTTTAAGAACAGGCCGAGTATGATGGATATCAGCGTGACTGCGGCCATTGCGACGAAAAGCTTGTAATACCCCGAAAAAACAGTATTTTTCAGAATATCCTTCACCTTAGTGAAGACCGTCTCGGTCTTGTTCATGTTCAGAAGCGAGGCCTGCCCCATCACCGCGATATTGACGGAATACAGCGCGGTATTCACTATGATGCCCGCGAGCAGGCTGTTTATACCCATCCGTGTCTGCAGTACCGCCGTAACAAGGCCCGAAAGGGCGCCTGCAGCCATGGCGGCAATAATGGACAGGAACGGGTGTCCCGAGATAGCAACAACAGCACCGACCGCTGCTCCAAAGGTGAAGCAGCCGTCGGTGGAAAGATCACATACATTCAGCATACTGTAGCTTAAAAACAGCGCAAGTACAGTAAGCGCGCCCATGAGTCCAAGTTCCAGTGCGGTCTGGACTACTGCAGCGATAGCATCCATTTCATTTCTCCTGTTAACCCATAATACGTTGGGGGCTCTTTAGCCCTGTGCCTTTAAGGCCGGATCATTCAAACTTGTCCGCTGTCTTGATCGTCTGGATCTTTGAGCAGAAAGGTGTGAATGCCTTTACGATATCATCATACACGAAACCTATCTTTTCGCAAGTCTCTGTGTTGATGGTTGCGGTACCGTTGTCAAAAGTCTTAACTGCGAGTGTTTCAGGCTTCTTGCCGTCTACAAGGAGCTCTTTTACCATATTTGCGGTCTCAACGCCGAGGTTTGCGTAGTTAACGCCGTATCCGAGGAACGCGCCGTTAAGTGCGAAGGAGTCTGCGCCGCAGTACTGCGGGATCTTTGCGTTTGCGAAAATCTCATAGATAGCGAGTTCGCTTGTCATGATGGTGTTATCGGTAGGTGTGAACACTGCTTCAACGCCGTCAGCAACAAGTGCCTGTGCGGCAAGGATAACTTCGTCGTTATTGGTTCCGGTACGCTCAACTACTGTGATACCCTTTGCATTGAGGAATTCCTTTGCTGCCTTGATGGCTGCTGTGGAAGCATCCTGACCCTGGTCGTAAAGAAGGCCGACTTTCTTGATATCGGGCTTTGCAGCGGTGATGAGTTTAAGGACAGCATCTGTGTCGAGTGCGTCGGAAGTACCGGTGATATTGTGTCCGGGAGCTGCAAGGCTGTCTACAAGGCCTGCGCCGAGCGGATCGGAAACTGCTGCGAAGATAACGGGGATCTTGTTATCTTCCGTAGCGGACTGCATTGCCATTGCAACAGGTGTTGCAATGCCTATCATTACATCAACCTTGTCAGCGATGAAATTTGAGATTATCTGGTTCATCACGTTGGCATCGGCATTGCAGTTGTCATATTTTACATTGATGGTGATGTTGTTGTCTTTAGCGATCTTTTCAAGCTGTGTCTTGATATTGTCGCAGATCTGGTTAAGGGAGGCATCATCAACATAGTTGCAGATACCGACGGTGAAGCCTTCCTTCTTTTTGCCGCAGGCAGTAAAAGCGGAAATGGCAAGAGTTACGCAAAGAATGAGTACTAAGATTTTTTTCATGATTTTTCTCCTTTTTGTTTTCTTTGAATCGTTATCCGCTTACCTTTTGGGTTTTCAGGATGGCCGCAGTCATGTTTTCCGGAATGAGCTCTTTTTTCCGGAACCGGACATAAAAAAAGTCCCAGCATAGACTGCTGGGACAGGATATACATAACCTGTGGTGCCACCCGGCTTGGTGCTAATGCACCCGCTCAGTGCGTACTTCATACGCCGGCTTCTGTAACGGAAAGCCATACCCGTCTCACATACTCCGAAGCCTCCGGCTCCGTTTCCGATCGCCCTCTGAAGTCCATTCGGTCAAGCCTTTATCTGCCGCATTCTCACCACCTGCGGCTCTCTTTGAGACAAGTACAAAACTTACTTACTCTTCATCAACGGTTTTGCGATTCAATTTATGGAGTTAAAGTATCACAGTTTTAAAGTGATGTCAAGAACTTTTTTAAATATTTTTTTCGCTGTCGATCTCCTCTTTTCTCTTCTTCCCGTCGGCAAGCAGTTTTTTCATCATTTCCCGGTCATCTGAGATCAACGCATCCTTGTACTGCTGCAAGCCGTTCATAAGGATATCAAGCTCCTTCAGAAGATTGTCTTTGTTCTCAAAGAAAAGCTCGGTCCACATATCGGGATTCAGCCATGCGACACGCGTCATATCCCTGTAGCTGCCGGCCGAAAAGCCCTTGTGAAGCCCTGCGGTCGGGCTTTTAATATACGCATTTGAGACAACATGGGCAAGCTGCGAGGTAAACGCGATCATTTCATCATGCTTTTCCGCGGTCGTCACGGAAATGCTCCCAAACCCCGCCGGCTCAAGAAGCGTCTTCACACGGCTTAAAAACGCAATATCGTTAAAATCTTCAGGCACTATGACCATCGGTGCGCCGTCATACATATCTGCCCTTGAATACTTAAAGCCCGAGTACTGACGCCCCGCCATGGGGTGTCCGCCGGCATAAGTGAAACCGTACTCGTGCGCAAGCTTCATCGCATCCGACACGATCACCCGTTTTGTACCGCAGCAGTCGATAACAACGGGCTTTTTGCCAAAGTAAGGCCCGTTTTCCTTAAGATATGTAAGCGCTGCTCCAGGATACACGCATAGAAGGATAAGGTCGCAATCCTTCAAATTCTCCCGTGCAAGTTCCCCGTCAAGATCGCCGTCGATCGCAGCAAACTGCAGTATTTTCTTGTCTGTATCGGCGGCAAGCACGGTATGTCCGCCTCTTTTATATGCCTTGGCAAAGGATCCCCCGATCAGTCCAAGGCCGACTATTCCTATGATCATAAACGCGTTACTCCTTTTTTACAGCAAATCTGCGATCTCGCACACCATCTTTTCGGTCTTTTCCCAGCCGAGACACGGGTCGGTTATGGACTGGCCGTAAACACCGCCTCCCGGTGCCTGGCAGCCGTCAACAAGGTAGGACTCGATCATAAGTCCCTTGACCATTGAGGCGATATCGCCCGAAAGCCGCATGCTGTGAAGCACTTCCTTGGCTATGCGGGGCTGCTCCTCAAAGCGTTTTCCCGAATTGGCGTGGTTTGTATCCACTATCACCGCAGGGTTTTCAAGGCCGGATTTTGCGTACATTTCGTACAGGAATCGCAGGTCCTCATAATGATAGTTCGGGGCGGTATTCCCCTGTTTATGCGTATAGCCGCGAAGAATGGCGTGTGAAAGCGGATTTCCCTTGCTCTTAACCTCCCATCCGGAGTAAACAAAGGTATGCGGATGTCTTGCCGCGGTTATGGCATTCATCATGACGGAAAGCATGCCGCCCGTGGGATTCTTCATCCCCACAGGGATATCAAGGCCGCTGGCCGTAAGCCTGTGCGTCTGGTTTTCAACAGAGCGCGCTCCTACCGCAACATACGAAAGCAGGTCTGAAAGATAGGGATGATTGTGCGGGTAGAGCATCTCGTCCGCACAGGAAAAGCCTGTCTCTGACAGCGCGCGAAGGTGCACCTTCCTGATGGCGATAAGGCCTTTCAGCATATCCGGAGCCGCCTCGGGATCCGGCTGGTGGAGCATTCCCTTGTAGCCGTCCCCTGTGGTCCTCGGCTTGTTTGTATAGATCCTCGGGACACAGACGATCTTGTCCTTAACCTTTTCCTGCAAGTCCCTCAGCCTTGAGATGTACTCTATTACGGAATCCTCCCTGTCTGCGGAGCAGGGGCCGATTATCAGCAGGAACTTATCGCTCTTTCCGCGGAAGACCGCCTGTATCTTTTCGTCATTTTCTGCCTTGACCGCAGCAAGCTCCTCCGACACCGGATACATCTCTTTTATAACCCTGGCTGTAGGCATTTCGCGTTTGTATTCAAGATTCATGATTTCTCTCCTCCTTCAAGTCACAGCAACTATCCTGTGCAGGTTCTGTGCATTTTA
>JAEEGQ010000098.1 GCA_016280395.1 Lachnospiraceae bacterium
CGGGGAACTTACTGCGCATATGCTGGTCGCGGTCCAGGATAAATACGGGATATTCTCGGGAGACTATTTTGACATAGACGGAGAAAAGTACTACCTCTTTGAAACTGTGAGTCCGCACTCCAAGCCGGGTTTTGTTAAAGGAATATACAGAAATGTGCAGGCCGAAATAGAACTTCTACAGTAGTGGAACGTAGAATGCGCTGCGTTTCGGAAAAAGATGAATGATAAAAAACAGAGATAACGCAACCGGGCAGCTTCCTCTGTCCGGTTGTTTTTTCTCAACATACGAGCAATTGATTTTTGGCCGATCAGAAAAATGTGGTAAGATCTTGAGACGAACTCATAAAAAAACGTACTTGATAAGTGAAAGCTTTCATTACACCGGAAAGGAGGTGAACAGCATGGATGATCAAAGGATCATAGAGCTTTATTTTGCAAGGGATGAGCAGGCTATACGTGAAACTGAGAACAAATACGGAAAACTCTGTTTTCAGATAGCCATTAACGTTTTGAACGCTCGTGAGGATGCGGAGGAATGCGTAAATGATACATACAACGGACTCTGGAATACAATCCCGCCCACAAGACCCGCTAATTTCAGGGCTTTTGCTGCAAAGATAGCGAGAAACCTGTCGTTAAAACGCCTGGAATATCTTACCAGGGAAAAACGGTCCGCGGAGAATACGGTGCCTTTGGACGAGCTTGCGGACATCCTTCCGGATGAACGCTATGCTCCCGGGATCGGGGATGAAGAAGTCGGAAAGCATATCAGCGCGTTCTTACGTATGGAAAAGCCCGATGCGAGGCGCGTTTTTGTTCGGAGATATTTTTATTTCGATCCTGTTGCAAGTATCGCGGAACGCTATTCCTTTACGACAAGCAAAGTGAAAAACATGTTGTTCAACACCCGAAAGAGGTTAAAGGACTACCTTATCAAGGAGGGCATTGAGATATGAAGATATCGAGGACAGCAAAGGCTGTAGGATATTTGGATGAAGACCTTATCGCCGAAGCGGAAGGAACGAAAAAGAATAAAGGACTGCGTACGTGGATTGGATGGGGGAGCCTTGCCGCGGGACTGGTGCTGCTCGTCACTGCGGGTGCCGTGTTCGTGCCGAAACTGTTTGCAAAGACTGATGCCGGGCGCTATAAGGAATACCATGTGGCGGTATCGGAATCAAATATCATCTGGCCGTGGGAGCAGCTTACGACAGGCGAGAAATATACCGGAGCAGAGATCGATGGCAGAACATATTACAGCAAGATGAGAACTGTAACTGAAGCGCTTACGGGAGAAAAGATCGGAACGTATACCATAAGCGGATACGATCAGATCGGGGACAAAGAATATGAGATCGAGGCTGATGCGTACAGGATACGGGACGTTTCCTCAAACGAGTATGTTGCGGTACAGCTTGACGGAGACCTTTATGTTTTCAGGCGGGAAGGCTATATTCCTCCCATGACTCTTGGAGAACTGTTTGCCATGGCGGATCTCCCCAAGGTCATTAAACTCAGGCAGTTCAGCGAAAACGGTGATGGGCCCGACACAAAACATTTCGAATTAAAGGATGACCGTTATATCTGGGATATTCTTACAGAATGCGCTGATGCCGCATTTGTGGAAGATCAGGACTGGTTTGCCGGGGGTAGTGACTATATATGTTTTTCTGTTACTTCCGAAGCGCTTGGCGTATACAAGAACGCAATGTATGTCACTGCCGACGGATATCTCTGGACCAATGCTTTTGACTATCAATACTTCTTTGAGATCGGGCGTGACGCTGCGTCAAAGATCATCGAGTATTCAAAGAAAAACTCATCCGGGACGGAATATGAGCCGTATCTGAATGCAGTCGCGGGAACCGTCACCGAGATAAATGAAACATATATCATGGTCGATGATACCGCGATATGCAGGGATCCGAAAAAAGGACTGTCATACAAGATACTTTTAAACGATAAGCGCCTCACCCGGTATGTAAACTCAGGAATGCTTAAAGCAGGAGATCTGGTGCAGGTGCTGTACAGGGGCGGTCTTGACGAGGCGGCGATGATTATCGATACAGCGACACAGATCGACAGAGCGTACCTCAGCAACGGGAATGTGAGCGTGAAGGAATAGGAAAAACATTCCCGAAAATTTAGAAAATAGTTATTGAATCCCGCGAAAATCATGCTACAATAGTAGTATTAAGGATAACAGCGATTTATCCTCCGAAAACAAAACAGTGCATATAAGCGGATCAACAGGTAACGGAGTACGAATGCGGGCAAGGATTGCGAAAATCATGATACTGTCACTGCTTTTATCGATAGTGGCCTCCCTCGGCTTTTCAAAGGAGCATGTCGTAAAAGCGGACAGCTGGTATCTTTCTGAAGATGCCTATATTTCGTCGCGCCTCGATCTCGCTTTTTCTCTTTACGGACCCGGAGACTATTTTTCACAGAACGGCAGAGCTTGCACCTGTCACGACGACAACAGGAACTGTGTCGCGGGCGCTCTCGATCCGAGTTCCGGGTGCAACTGCTTAAGACTTGTCACCATTGAAGGACAGCAGGTCGATGTTCGCGGCGTGCAGTGCATGGGATATGCCCGTTAC
>JAEEGQ010000099.1 GCA_016280395.1 Lachnospiraceae bacterium
CATGCCTCTTTGATCTTGTCAATGATCTTTTCGTCCGTGGTAAACTCGGTGAGATATACCTTTGCTCCAAATTCGTCCACAAGGCGGAGGTAAAACATCGCGCGTTTATGATCTTCTTCGGATGTCACATCGGATGTGCCTTTTTTGAGGTCGGGCACGGTAAAAACACATTCGCGGTTGACGCCGCTTAGGATATAGCTCACGGAGCTGTTTTTAAAGATATATTCCGTAACAAACTCGTCCCCACCGTTTACAACGACATCCTCTCCGGTACGTCTGAGTCTTGTGAGTATATCTTCTATCGCATTGTAAGCTTTATCGCTTTTGTATTTTGAATATACATCGACATTGTCGACAAAATAGCCGTCAACGCCGCGGCGCTTGAAGCTCCATGCTTTGTCGAGCAGGTGTTTTTTCCATTCCGGCTGCGTGACATCCATCCAGTAGATGTTATCACTGTCTTCGCAGGGATCGAGGGCATATTTCTTGTAATCCTTGTAATAATCGCGGAATTCCTCGAGCGCCCCGATGTCCAGATATGAATAGACGGTCACGCCTTCCTTTTTGATCTCTCTTATCTGCTCCCATGTGAACTTTTCGGCATCTATCACGACGATGGAATATTTTTTTGCTTCTTCGTAATCCTCACCGTCAAGATCAATGCGAATGCCGTAACGCTCCTTTTCGATAGGTCCGTACACCTTCATCGTGGGTGTGGGAGTCGGTGTAACAGGTGCCTCAGTCGCTGAAGGATAGGGACCTCCGGGCGTGGCAGTGGCTACCTTTGGCGTTCCCTCATAAGGAACGGCCGCAGGCTTTGTCACCCATGTATATGTCCCGGTCCCTCCGGAATTGGTTTTAGAAGCGCAGCCTGCAATTAAACACAAGAGGATCACAGGTAACGCGGATCTCACGATCCTGCTGAAATATTTCATCTTTTGCTCCCAAAGATATGACGTCTAATTTCCAAGCGCAAACCCGCTTCCGGTCATAAAGGCCACTTTATTTCCCAGTTCATCGGTAACGTTAACTTCATAGAATGATGTCGTATGGCCTTCTTTTACGGTCTTTGCCTCGGCGATGAGCTTTGTTCCTTTTGCGACGCCGAGAAAAGCGATATGTGACTCAAGTGATACGGTAGACCTTCCGCCGGAGTTTGAAAGGAGGCCGCAGGTGAAATCGGCGAGTGTGAAAATGGCGCCGCCCATTGGTCTTCCCATCGCATTCTTGTGGTTCTCGGTGATCTCCATCGAGCAGCGTGTAAGCCCGTCTTCTATCGTATCTATCTGAATCCCGCACATGGCGGCGAATCTGTCCTTTGAAAACAGTTCGCACAGGGCATCGCTCCTGTCCTTTTCCATAAAAAACCCTCCACGTAAGTCTATACGTGGAGGATTATATCATCTCATCTTAAAAGTGTAAAGCGTCCTGAATATGGATCGTAAATGTAGTAATTACCGTTGTAGTAGTAATAGGTCCTACTGTTCGAATAGCCTCTGGGCGAAAGGAAAGGCCCGAAAATATTCTTTAGTATCCAGTTCAGGAAATTGCTTATCTCCTGTGCAACATATTCCACGACTTCTTCATACGTAGCTCCGGGTGTCGGTCTGGGTATATTGGTCGGTCTGGGAGTAGGCGTATTTGTGGCTGTAGGCTTGGGAGTAGGTGTGTTCGTAGCCGTAGGTGTAGGTGTATTTGTTGCTGTAGGAGTAGGTGTGTTGGTTGCCGTAGGCGTAGGTGTATTGGTCGCTGTAGGCGTAGGTGTGTTGGTCGCTGTAGGCGTAGGTGTGTTGGTCGCCGTAGGCGTAGGTGTATTGGTCGCCGTAGGCGTAGGTGTATTGGTTGCCGTAGGCGTAGGTGTATTGGTTGCCGTAGGCGTAGGTGTGTTGGTTGCCGTGGGCGTAGGTGTGTTCGTCGCTGTGGGCGTAGGTGTATTGGTTGCCGTAGGCGTAGGTGTATTGGTTGCCGTAGGCGTAGGTGTGTTCGTCGCTGTAGGAGTCACGGTAGGTGTAGCTGTAGGCTCAACAGTGGGAACAGGTGTTACCATAACGGTGAACTTATAGAGATTCAATGTCTTTGCATTGCTTGCGGCATAAGTACGGAAATCATTCTCATAGAGAGTGATGATCCTGCCGCTACTGCTCGTGGTAGCAAGAACGTAGCTGCCATTCTCATCAACTGCAGCTGTATAGCCGTATGCTGCGTTATCGCTCAGTTCAAATGCAGCTGTATTCTTTGAAGCATTGATCACAAGATACTTCGCGATAGCTTCGTTGAAAAGTGTGTAATATACAGCATTCTCGGACGAAACCTTTTCAAGCTTCCAGATGATATCCTCGGAAGGATCCACGATCATGCCCTCTGTGAGTTCAACAGCAACAGCATTTGCTCTGCCACTCTTTAAGGTATTTCCGAGAGCTCCGCTGTTTTCACCGTTTATGCCAAAAAGAACATATTCACCGTTCTCAAGTTCAGCATCAACTACTTGAGTGAAGCCCTTTACAAGGTTCTGAGGTTTCTCGGGTTCTACATACTTGTAGAGATTGAGCACCTTCGCATCATTAGCCGTGTAAGATCTGAAATCGTTCTGATAGATGCTGATGCCTCTCTTGCTTCCGCTTGTCGAAACAAGGAAGAAGTTTCCGTTCTCATCAACACTTACAGTATAGCCGAATGTAGGTGTGTCGCTGAGTTCGAAAGACTTGACCCCACCGGCCGCCTTGATCACAAGATACTTCGCAACAGCTTCGTTGTAAAGCGTGTAATAAGATATCTCGTTTCCGTCAACATCGGTTCCGGAGATATGTGTTAAAGTCCAGATGATGTTCTCATCTTCGGTCGTGATGGTGCCGTCTTCATTGAAGGTAACCTCAACGCCTGCCATCTGGCCGTTGTTCTTTGCGTAGGTATTTCCAAGTGCAAGCTTGTATTCCCCGTTGATACCGTAAAGGATGAACCTGCCCTCTTCGCCGATCTCTTCTGCTGTCATGATCTGAACGAATGCGCCCTTTGCCTCTTCGGTAGGTACAGGCGAAGGAGTGGGAGTTTCCGTGGGAACAGGTGTTGCGCCGGCAAGCTTGTAAAGGTTCAGCGTATTCTTGTTTGCATAGGTCCTGAAATCGCTCTGATAAAGTGCGATGCCTCTTCCCGTGCCGCTTGTGGTAACAAACCAGAAGTTACCCTCTTCGTCAACAGTTACGGTGTAGCCGAAATCAGGTGTGTCACTGAGAGCAAAATCTGCGGTCGATGCCTTTTCGGGCTTTGTGATCACAAGA
>JAEEGQ010000100.1 GCA_016280395.1 Lachnospiraceae bacterium
ACGCTTGCGCACCAGAACCTAAATCTGGCGTGTCTGCCAATTCCACCATAACCGCGTGAAGCGATATATCGCTGTTAATTTGAGTTTTCGTCACGAAAGATCGAATTCCTCGGCCGAGGCCCTAAAACCCTCGAACCTGCGCTTACACTGTGTGTTAGCCATACATTACCGCCGATAACGCAGTTGTCTCCGATCTGTGTGTTGCCGCCGAGTATCGTTGCGCCGGCATAGATAACAACATTGTTGCCCACATCCGGATGCCTCTTAATGCCCTTAACAAGCGTTCCGTCGGCATTTACCGCGAAGCTCTTCGCACCGAGCGTAACGCCCTGGTAAAGCTTAACGTGATCGCCTATTGTTGTGGTCTCTCCGATAACAACGCCGGTACCGTGGTCTATAAAGAAATGGCTCCCCACCGTTGCACCCGGATGGATGTCGATACCCGTCTCACGGTGCGCATATTCGGTCATCATACGCGGAACGGTCGGCACCTTAAGAACATAGAGAACATGGGCAATGCGGAAAATACTGATCGCTTCAAACGCCGGATACGCAAGCATGATCTCCTCGATGTTGCGCGCAGCGGGGTCGCCTTCATAAGCAGCCCTTATGTCCGTATCGAGCATATCCTTTACACGCGGAAGCTCGGCAAGGAACGCCTCGGCTATCTCTCCCGGCACACGCCCGTCGTTTTCTTCAAGGACCTGTGGAAGGATATCCTCGAGAAGCTCAAACACCTCATCCTTTGCTCTTTCGGCGATGGTGTCGTCTTCCTCGCAGCACCCAAACATATTCGGATAAATGACAGCTCTTGCGCATCTTAAGAGCCTGTCAACACTTTCTTTGAACCTGTATAGGGATCTAATCACCGTCATCCTCCGTATGTCTGCAAGAAGCAGAAATCATCTGTTTCAAAAAAGCTGTTATAAAGAGCGGAAAGCAGGCATTGAACTGGGCTGGCCGGATTTGAACCGGCGGATGCAGGAGTCAAAGTCCTGTGCCTTACCGCTTGGCGACAGCCCAAAGTATGATAAAAAAAATGTCTTTTGCCGATTGACAAAAGACCGGATGTTTCCGCGCTTAATAACAGCCAATCGGGTGGATAGAGGGACTCGAACCCTCAACCTCCAGAACCACAATCTGGCGCTCTGACCAATTGCGCTATATCCACCATATACAAGGCTTTATTGAATGCCTTTTACGTGCCAGAAGGGATTCGAACCCCCGACACACGGCTTAGAAGGCCGTTGCTCTATCCAACTGAGCTACTGGCACAAGCAAGCAACCGCTAAAGCGTAAGCTTTAAGCGGGTGATGGGAATCGAACCCACGTGTCCAGCTTGGAAGGCTGGTGTTCTACCATTGAACTACACCCGCATACTTATGAAGAAATCGGGGTAACAGGACTTGAACCTGCGACCTCTTGATCCCAAATCAAGCGCGCTAGCCAAACTGCGCTACACCCCGAAGAACCTCGCGGCAAGGCACTCGTCCGCATGACGCAAATGCAATTATATAATAGCAAACCGCTGTTGTCAACAATTATTTTACCACTCGGACACTATTTTTTTTATTTTCTCTATAGCGCGCCCCCTGTGGCTTATGGCATTCTTTTCTTCGCGCGGAAGCTCTGCGGTCGTGCAGCCTCTTTCTGGAAGATAAAAGATCGGATCGTAACCGAAACCGTTCTCTCCCGCTATCCTGTGGCCGATAATGCCTTCTATGGTGCCGCGGACAACGGCTTCACGGCCGTTCTTGTCAACGGCGGCTATGGCACATACAAAACGAGCGGTGCGCTTTTCGTCCGGCACGCCCTTGAGCTTATCAAGTATATAACCGTTCTTGATATCGTAGGAGGTATCCTCCCCGAGAAACCTTGCGGAATAGATACCGGGAGCCTTATCAAGATAATCCACTTCAAGTCCCGAATCGTCCGCCATGGCGATGATATCGCCTTCAAGCCCCTTACAAAGCGAAATAACGGCTTTTGCTTTGATCATGGCATTTTCCTCAAAGCTTGAGCCGTTTTCGTCGATATCCGGCGCAAGCCCCGCTTCCTTCATGGTCTTGATCTCAAAAGGACAATCCTTTAAGATCTCGCGAAGCTCACGCATCTTGTCTTTATTTGATGTTGCAAATATTATCGTCTTCATCTTACTGCACTTTTTTCAGTGAAACCAGGATATAACCGGGAGTTTCGTAAACCGTCCCCGCATATTCCCTGTCAAACGTCATTGTAACGGAGATGCGGTAGGAATCGTCCTGCATCGATATGGCATTTGACATAAGGCCTCTTAAAGGATCACCATAGATATCGCTGGCGATATTGTTACGGTCGAGTGTACTAACGATATCGTCGTCCTCCCCGTCGGCATAAAGGCTGCCCTTTGGCGGTTCGGCGTTATAGTAGAAGTTGCCGGCGCGTCTTTCAAGCTTCGAATAGTCGAAAGAAGTAAGCGCGCAGCCGTCGATAATTAATGTCATGGCATTCTGTTCGGTGCCTGCGATATAAGCCGATACCGTCTTGCCTGCGGCTGCTTCGGGCTTTTTGATAAGGACGGAGCTGTTCGCGTCGATCGAAGCAAAATCTGTTCCGAATTCCTCAAGAAATGCCTTCCAGTTCTCTGTCATGCCGCCGTCCTTTTGAGTATCTTCGGGAAGTACGGCCTGCGTTATGTCTTCTGTACCTGTGTCCGGGTTATTCCTGCTATCAACGATAAAAATAACTGTGCATACTCCGATCAACAACGCAAGACAGTAGATCATTATGATATTTTTCAAGCGGTTGCTAATCATCATTGCCTGTTTCCTTAATAAGTTGTTCTTTGTTTTGTCAATTTCAAGTAAACCCACTCTTGATTATAACAAAATCCTCCAAAAAAACAAGATATTTTATCAAGTTTTTCCCAAACAATTGAAATTTGCCGCGGATAGTTATATACTTAA
>JAEEGQ010000101.1 GCA_016280395.1 Lachnospiraceae bacterium
AATCTTTAACTACGAAATCCAGCCTATCGTCCTTTATATGGCACCAGATTCTGAAATCCTCTGCACCAGAGGCTTTACTTAGGATCATGATTATCTTATCCATATATTTTCCTGATGTAGGCTTTTCAATTTCGGGACTGTCCGGACATATGTTTCTTGTATATGTATCACAAGTGCTTTGATCATAATCATTAGCCCAAGAGTGTACTATTCTGTAATTCTTATCATCTATACTTGCACGAGTTGCCCCTAGCGCCAAACCACCAGGCCCACAAAAAAGTTCTCCTAATTTAAACACTTTAGTGGTCTTTCTCATACTATTTCTCCATTCGCTAAAATAAAATTCCGTGCAAAACTAGAGCCTGTAACTTCCGCAATCTTCTCTAACTCGCCAATAGTAAAACTTTCTTTTTTCATTTTTGAGTTAAAACTCTGTGGCGATTTTCCAAGTCTGCGCGCCAATTCTGCCAGGCTTATATTCTGTCTTACACATAAGATTTTGATCTGCTCAGATATTGTCATCATTCTACAAACCTCCATCTTATAGTATAAAAATTTCCTTTTATAATGTAAAGATATTTTTTTAGCTTTTACCATTCTTTTTTTAGCACCTTTATACCACCTTTATACCACAGCCCTTGTAGTTTGCCTTTGTAACACCGTTAAAAGGGGCGCCACCGCCGGCGCCCCTCCATTCCTTCTTCCAGTTCAGACCTTTTTCTTCCAAGATATGAGCGAAGCTCTCAGCGAGCTCCTCACGGTATTCATTCTTGTTCTGCGGTCTGCTGCTCATCTGCTATCGCCTCCAATTCCTCTTTGGTTAAGGTTTCTTCGTCAATAAACACTATTTCTTTCTTCATGTTTGCCTCCATATTTCTGTTCGGCCGCCACAAGCGTAAAATCCATTTAACAATTGACCATGACCACTTGCTGTGCTAACATAACAGTCGCATATACGGACGTAGCGCAATTAGTAGAGCGGCTGTCATGTAGGCGGTTGGTTGCGGGTGCAAGTCCTGTCGTCCGTTTCCCTCCCCTGCGTGCTTTCACCAGGCAGAGCTTCTTCTCCCACCCTGTGTGTATCACGGGGTGGGACTTTTCATATTACGGCTATCTCGTCGCTCCTACGACATCCTTGACAGATCCACGGGTGATCTTTATGGGCTTGTCCATATCGGTATGCTTATCGGTGGAGAGTTCTTTCAGAACGGAAGGCTTGTCCTGCCGGGCTCCCTCCTTCTCGGCTGTGAAGGGATTTCTCTCCTTTGCACCCTTAGCCGATTCATGTTCGAAAGAAACTTCCTTGCCACCGTTCTCATAGGATTCGATAGCCGCATCCCTGATCTTGTCTCGAAGATCCTTTGAAAGAGGGAATGCATCGTCCTTGTAGACTGCCTTGCCATCCTCTCCGACCTCGTTGGACTTGTGATGGGGCATGTTTACGAACAGGCCGTTCTTGCCCTGGACAACCGCAAGATTCTTTACGACAAATGCGTTGTCTATAGTCATGGTTACGTGTGCCTTTACTGCGGAATCGGGATCCGCGTTTTCAAATGATTTGATAGCAATATTCATGTGTCTCCTCCAAAAATAGGTAAAATAATAGGCTGCCCGCTGTGGGCAGCCCGTGTTTTGATTGGTTATGATCGTACAAACCTTATGAGAAGCGCGTTCAGATCCTCCATATTTGCGATCATCCATGTGACTCCGAAGAGCAGGACCAGGCATAGCACTTCAACAGTCCCCAGAATGCCGACATCAGTCCAGCGGTGCTTAAAAAGCATTGAGATGAGCACTATGCCTATGACCAGCATGAAAGGAGCGATCACATAACATGAAAGATGCGTCACCGCCTTTGCGATAAGACATACAAGCCAGATAAGCGCTATCACAGGAAGTACCAGTATCTTAAACGGAAGTTTTATAAGTTTCATCGCCATACCTCGTGCGGGATCACCGCCTGTTTCTCGATTTCTCGTTGCGAGAACATTATATTATCCCGTTCAAAACAGATGCAAGGATGTCAAGTTACAAAATCGCGGACAGTCTTTCAAGGATATGATTTGCCGTATCCCAAAGCCTGTCATGTCTGCGTCTCAGGTCCTCGATATCAGAGATAAAGATGCTACCGGTCTCATTTGCCTTCTTGGCGTACTGATTCAAATTGTTGCTGCAGTACCTGAGCAGTCTTACGAGTTCTTTGACATCGCTGAGATCAAGATTCACCACAAAGCCGTCTATCGCCATCTTGCGTATATAAGCGCTCATGTTCCGAACCCCGGCCTCGTCCATTCTTCTCCTGATCTTTTCGATGTCCGATTTCTTAAGGCGCATATGGATGTCTCTGTCATATTCCCTCATCAGAGCACCCGCTCCTCTCCGTCGGTATAATAGATCTTCTGTACGGGCTTAGCTGGAACGGGCTGTGTATTCATCTCATGTTCTTTTCTGATCTGATCCACAAGCGATTTCCTGTCGTCCTGCATCCCGCTCACGCTACCCTGTGCTTCATCGGGCAGATTGTTGATGATCCCGTCAAAGGAGTTATCATTCTGCTCCACGGCATCCTCTACCGCCCTGAGATACCCACGTGCGCGTAACGCTTCCTCCGGATCTTCTTTATCACGGTTAAGCTTCCTAAGGACAGCAAAATCGGAATCACTGTTAAGAGAAGCTTCTTCAGTCTGGATCCTTTCAAGTCCTTCATTCATCTATGTCCTCCTTTTCATCGGTTGTTTCGGCCCTGTCGTTTTCCTCTATGTCTTCCCAGTCATCGGGATCAGGCTCCTCCATGTTCTTTTTCGCAGGCGTCTTTTTCTTTACAACAAGAAGATAGAAAAACGCCGCTGTTACAACACCTGCGATACCCACAACAATAAGAAGCGGCGCCTTGGTACGTACATCCTGCTGCTTTGCCTGTCCTTCCGGCGTAACCGTGATCACCGGTGTGGGATCAGGCTCCTCAGTTCTCTCTCTTTCAGCCTGTTCTCTAAGTGCTTCCTCCTCCGCAAGCAAAGCCGCCTTTTTCTCTTCAAGTTGTGCTTTTCTCTCTTCGTAAGCCTTTTCATCCTCATCCTCCATATATGCGAGGATGTCAGCCTCATCGACTTTGTTCAGGAAGTGCACTGTTTCCATCCCTCTGTCATCACGGTCGATGATCAGATAGAATACCGCTCCGCTCTTTGTCTGAAGAGTGATGAACTGTTTGCCTTTGCCCTGGGTGTCGCCGTAATCATCGATAAGAGACATATTTCCATCCGGCGTGAGAGGACCGTCGTGATCATCTTGATCAGTGGGCTCATCAGAACCATCAGGAGTTCCGGGATCACCGGGATCTTCGGTAAATACCACGTCCTCTATGCGCTCCTCCTCCCTGATCTCCGCATCATCAGGAAGTTCGTCCTCTGTCAGAAGTTCGTTTGGATCAAATGCTATCTCCTCGGTAAAGCCTTCCGCGAATGTAAAAACGGGAATGCCGGCCGACAGCATCCCCGTAAACGTGACCGCAGCAAAAACGGTCTTAAATAATCTCTTCATCTGTTGTTTCATCCTCCTCGTCATTCTCCTCTACGCCGTTTATGGCACCAAGCTTTTCTGCTCCGTTCATGCCGATAAGCGCGGCCAGCTGCTCCGGTGTCATTTTGGCCTCATGCACGATGTCCCGGATCATCGTGTTTTCCTCTTCCTTGCATTTACGTTCCATCTCACGGATCCTGTTATCTATGTCCGTGCGCCTGTCCCTCATGCGGCTGAGTTCGGCCCTGTACCTGTTTAGCCTTGTAAAATCCGCCATTCTTCCTCCTGTCCGGCAGTTCTAGAACAAATGCTCTTTCCCGCCTTTTGTAGTTTTAAGATATTCATACAGTTCCTCTTCATCTTCATCAAAGCCAAGTCCTGCGACAGCCTCCTCTATTCCATGGTCAACGAGAGTCACATACAAAATGCTGTAGGAGTATGGCACCTGCACATAGTAGGTATACGCCCTGTAATAGGAATCCACGACGTTTCCTTCCTCGTCTATCACCTCAACCAGGGAATAGCCTGTACGCTCCTCCGTCCTGTAGCGCACCTCGGTATGAGCAAGCGTCTTAAACTCATACTGCAGACGAAACAACGTGTTTATCGTTTCCTGCGCCTGCGATGCCGTAAAGTCCTCATGTACTACGGTAAGTGCCGATATCAGGCTCCACGGATCATGCCATACACCGTCAGTATCATAAACATACTCATCGTAGTCGGGATAGAGCGATTCTACGCTTCTCACCTTTTCAAGAAGTTCCTGTTCTTTGGCCTTGTAGGCAGCTTCAGCCCTAAGGATCTCCCTGTCTTCGGCAGTATATGATGCCGAAACGCTTCCTCCTGATATACCTCCAAACATCATGCCAAAGGTGTTTACCATGCACATCACAGCCAAAAGAATGATGATCAGAAGCAGTGCTATAAGCGTTCCTATCGGATGCTCGGCCACAAACTCCGCAATCTTTCTCATTGCAGTCATGACCATGCTCTCAACATTCTCCGCTGTCTTCTTTCCGACCTCTGCAGTCTTCTTTCCCGCAGTTTTGGCTCCCTGCTGTGCTTCCCTTGCAGACCTGGCATAATTCCGCCTTATCCTTTCCTTCTGGAGTTTCTTTGACCTTGCCTTGGCTTTCTCAGGATCTCTCTGCCCATGATCCTGAGCGCATACGGGCCTGCTCTTAAGTTTGCTGCTATAGAGCCTGACAGTATCAGAGCCTTGTCTCCCTACGGTGCTCACGACATCTATCGTGGTATCCGCCGTTTCCCTTGCGGGATCACCGTCCTCCCCGTCAGTCGCGTTCTCTGCAGTAAACTGCACTCGCTTTGCGACTTCCTCCATGGTACGCTGTCTGTACGTCTTTTTTCGCACTATGGCTTTGATATCAGGATCCGTCTTGGTAGGATTTCTAACATTTTCTTTTGATAACATTTTTGACATATTTGTTTCTTCCTTTGCTCTCACATGATAAAATCCGCACACATAAAGAAGCACCAAGAAACTCACACCCCACCTTCTCCGGCAGAAACCCTGCCCGGTATATGTGCAACCCCATTGCATCAATTGTGAGTTCCCAGTGCTTTTTTATTTTTCTCTTTCCGCCACTTCCTCAAGCTTGGTGGTGAGATACCTGTATAGTTCGATGTCCTTGGGGAATTTGTCCACGAACGGGAGTATCACGTTGTCATAGATGATGAGGCCTTCGCCGGGACCTGAATGCGTCACATGAAGCATCTGGCTCGGACTGAGGTTAAACGCCTTTGCGACATCGTCCTTGTCATCGGCTCCCTGGTTAAGGAGATACACAAAATCAGAGTTTCCGATGATGTTCTTTATCTCCTTTGAATCAAGAAGATCTGTGATATTCTGCGTGATCCCGGTAGGAATTCCGCCCCACTTTCTGAATCGCTTCCAAATCTCCACCGTATAAGCCGCAGTCTGCTCTTCTTTCAGAAGAAGGTGCATCTCATCGACATAGTACCTTGTTGACTTTCCCTGTGCCCTGTTTTCCGTGACTCTGCCCCATACCTGGTCCTGTACAACAAGCATTCCGATCTTTTTAAGCTGCTTTCCAAGATCCTTGATGTCATAGCACACAAAACGGTTTTTCAGTGCCACGTTCGTCCTGTGATTAAAGACATTTAGTGAGCCTGAAACATATATCTCAAGGGCTGTCGCAACACGCTTTGCCTCAGGTTCCGGCTGGCGGAGGAGCGCATTGTACAGATCCTCAAGAAGCGGCATCTTTTCAGGCACGGGATCCGCAAAATACGTTCTGTAGACCTCATGTATCGACCTGTCTATCACTGTTTTCTCGACCGGCTGCAGTCCGTCTTTACCTCCCAGGATCAGCTCGCAGAGAGAAAGGATAAAGTCAGCTTTAAGAGCAAGCGGGCTGTCCTCCTCCGAATAGTTCATGTTGATATCCATGGGATTTATATAGTCCCCGCTGGTAGGGCTGATCTTTACCACCTGTCCGTTAAACCTTGAAACAAGCGGCGAATACTCCGATTCGGGGTCGCATATGATCACATCGTCATCGGTTGAAAGGAATGCATTTGCTATCTCCCTCTTTGCAGAGAACGATTTACCGGAGCCGGGAGTACCGAGTATCAGGCCGTTAGGATTTTTAAGCCTCTTTCTGTCTGCCATGATGAGGTTGTTGCTCATGGCATTTACGCCGTAATACAATGTGCCTTCGCCTCTCTGGAAAAGCTCCTGTGTGGTAAAAGGAACAAAGATTGCGGTGGATGATGTGGTAAGACTCCTTTCGATCTCTATCTGGTTAAGCGCGAGCGGAAGTGAGCTCATAAGCCCCTGTTCCTGCTGGTAATCAAGTCGTATAAGGCCGCAGTTATGCTTCTGGATGAGGGATGTCGTCTGAAACACGTTGTTTTCAAGCGTCTTTTCATCATTTCCGGTATTCAGGATAAGGAAAGTAACGATGAACATCCTCTCATTTCTGCTCTGAAGCTCTCTGAGGAGAGACTTTGCATCCGTACCGTAAGTCGCAAGGTCTGACGGGATGATGTCCATGTCGTAGCCTGCCCTGACTGCCTTTTTCTGCTCCTCTATCTTTGACCTGTCAAGTTCTGTGATCTTGTGCTTTATCTCTTTGATTGCCGCGGTCTGGTTTATTGAGCGGATATGCATCGTGACGGCCATATCCGAGTCAAGCTCGAGGATATCGGCGAGCATCTCATCGGATATCTCCGGCGCGGTTATAGCTAGAAAGCTTACCGCTCCGTATGTCGCGCCCATCATGAACTGTCTGTTCTTTTTGAAGGTGAACGACGACGGGGCTATGTAATCCTTCACGGAAAGCCCGCTCTCAGGAAGTTTTTTCCAGTCGAAACGGAACTTCTGTTTCTCTCCCATATGGAACAAAGCGTGCATAACCTCAAGCCTTTCCTTGCCGTTAAGCACTTTGATGTCGGCCCCAAGCTTCTTAAAATTGTTTATGATCCCCGTCTGGACATTTGAGAGTTTTGATCTTGCGTCAGCTATGTCCTTGGCCTCTATCCCGAACGTGATGAATTTCCGCTTCACAAGCCCGTTATTGCCCTTTGCGAGCTGTGAACGTATCATCCCAGAGTATTCTTCCCTGACCGTGTCAAAGCCATCACCGCGGTTCGGTATATCTATCTGCTTTTTGTATTCCTCTTCGTCTGCAACGGTGTTTAAAAAGCTGAGTTCAAACCGTACCGAACTGTCAAAGAAATTCAGGAATGCGCACCATGCGTCAAAAATGGCATGCTGGTCGTCTTCCAGCGCCAGACGGTAATTTATATCCCCGAACTCTATCGTGCGGCTGTAAAAGCCTTCTGTGACTTTACAGGTGCCGTCCTTGTACATCTGCAGGAACGGGATGGATTCCTGCGCCGTGTTTGGAACAGCCTCCTTTTGTTGTGTTTTGTTTTTGAACAGATCCTTTAGAAACAATCCGCTCTGCCTCCTTCCTTAAAGCAGCCTGGCGGAGCAGGCATGTATAGTAGTTGTTTGTCTTGTAAGGCCTTATCTTCGGCCTTTTAAATTTGCACTGTATGATCTGCCGGAGCAGTTTTTCAAGCGGCTGTCCGTTCTTTTCAAACATCGCGAACAAAAAGAACGGGATCATGACCACCATCATGTACATCACCGCAGAACTTATGTCAGCCTTAAAGTATCTGCTTATAAAAAAGACCGGAAGGCCGACGGCGGCTCCCGATCCGAAGCATATGAGCTGGCGCTTTGTGAGGTTGAACAATACTTTTGTCTTTACCTTCGACAGATCACGCGGTATCGCTATGTAGTTTGCCATTTCATTACCTCTTTATCTTGCCGAGAATACCGATTTTGCCAGGCTTCCTGTCTTAAAGAGCGTGAAGCACAGGAGTATCGTGTAGCCCACGATCCCCCAGAGCGTCCCGATAACATCGGATGCGAATGCTATGTTCCGCACGAGTACTGAGTAGATGCCTACGCATATGAGTATGAGGAATCCCTGAAAGCCGAGTGCCGCAAGGCTCCTTAAGTAGTTCTGTCCTATCTGGCTCTGCTCCCTGTTGCCGAATGTAGAAAGCGGGATGGGCGCCAGGCTCGTCATCAGGTATATCTCGATCATACGGGCATATACTATGACAAAAATGATCTTGCTGAGTGCGTACAGTGTTATCTGTACCACTGCCGACTGCAGGTACAGCCCGAACAGTGCTCCGTTTCCCATCGAGTCGATGTTTGAAGCCATAGCTGCCACCTGGTCCTCGCTTATCGCGGTGCTTCCTCTTATCAGGCCGCCTGCGTTTGCGATCACATACTGCGCGACATCAAATATCGCCATCGTGATATCAAAGGTGTGGCTGATGATCGTTACTGCTATAAAGGTCTTGAATATCCACTTTAAAAATATCCAGGATTCAAAGTTCGCGAGGTTGTTGTGCTCTATGATCAGCTGGATAAGCTCATAGCATGCGATGAACGTGAGTATCAGCCCGGCTATGGGAACTATGACCGTCTCGGATATTCTTTTTATCATGTTGAAGACCGCCGGCGAGAAGAACGCCGGAGTCAGCGACACATCGGATGCAATGCTGCCAACCTCGTCGTTGACAGCATTGATCATTCCGGTGAGATTATTCATTACACCTTCAACGAGCAGATCATGCAACCAGTCACTGATTTTGTCGATAATGCTGCTCATTCAGTGCCCTCCATCATGCGAAGA
>JAEEGQ010000102.1 GCA_016280395.1 Lachnospiraceae bacterium
CCGCCTCATGGACATCCTCAGTAATTACAGGGGGTTCAAGGACATCACCCTGATCCTCGTATTTGACGCCTATAAGGTAAAAGGCGGCGTGGAAAAGATCGAAGAATATCACAACATCCACGTTGTCTACACCAAAGAAGCTGAAACCGCCGACAGCTACATAGAAAAGACCGCAGGCACGCTTGCAAAAAAAGGGCATGTGACCGTTGCCACATCCGACTCCGCCGAGCAGGTGATAATCTTCGGCACCGGAGCCCTCCGTATGAGCGCAAGGGAACTACGTGAAGAAATAGCGATCGCAAGCAAAAACATAAGCGAGATCATATCCGAAAAAACGCCATCAACACGAAATCCGCTGATCGACTCCCTTCCAAAGGAAACCGCCGACAAACTCGACAGCAAGCGCTTCACGAAAAAATGAGCCCCTTTAAACAGGGCTCATTTTTTGTGCAGCTTAATCCAGCATGAACAAACCGCGCTTTGTGAAAATGATGTTTACCGAATCGGTAAGCGTATTCTTGAACTTCTCTTCATCCGCGCCCGCGGTAATGTCTTTACCGTATCGCATGATCACTTCCAGTTTGATACGGAAGTTCGAATTTGAATCAAGTGCAAAGGCTCGATCCACCTGCACCTCATATTCGTTTCCGTCCAAGCCCTGATATCTAGCTACCGGAAACGCAAAATCATCTGCCGGATACGGTCCCGGGCTGGTTCTTTCGATGTCCAGCTCACCCGCCTGACTTGTCTGGAACAGATTAAAATAATAATAGTCCGAGATCGGGATGTCCACGTAGTAGTCCGTATTGGCCTCGACTTCGTAGCCCCATACCCGGTTTGCATTGACGTTTATTCCCATGGAGTCGTTGAAGTTCACCTTGAACTTGTCGCTCTCTTTGCAAAGTACACCCGTGCCGTTGTACGGATCGCCGGGATTTACCCTGTATACGGGCAGATGCATCTGATACTCCTGGAATACTCTGGTGGCGTTTGTCACGGGATCAGTATACTCAGGATAAAAATGGACCGTGAGCTTTTTGTTGGTAACAAGTGAGCTGCTCTTTACTCTGAAAAATACTCTCTGGTAGTATACGTCACCGACCTCACCCAATGTGGAGGATTTTATCTCCATGCCTATCGGTTCCGCTCCGTCCGCATCGACAGTACTGTCATTTACGGCAACCGTTTCGGTCTCATCATAGCTCACATAGAGATACTGGTTCTTGTTGTAGACCGAAGACTTGTCCGCATTGGTTATTATAGGCTCTGCAGGCGATGCGATCGATTTGTACGCCGCAACCATCGTGTTGATAAAGAGCTTGGTCTCATTCGCGGTGAGATTGGGATCATGTCCCACGCCTGAATATGTAACATTTCCGGCACTGTAAATGTAGTAGTTGTTTCTTACGTCATTAAGTGTCGTATAGCACTTGCATTTTTCAATGTTGTTCTTGGGGTTGGCAAGTGAATACCATACAACTATATCATTGTCTTCAAAGTCGATCTGCCAGTACTGGGCGTGCGTATTCGCAACATCCATCTCGTCCGGGATATAGTAAGGATAGCTTGTGAGCTGGCCCTCGTTTGACTTGGTGACTCTGGTGGTCCCGTTCGAACCTACCTTACCCGTCATGGCGAGCTTGGTGTATCCCTGAGTCATCGCATAGTCGGTGGATCCCGCTTTTGCGGTGACCATGTTGGAAAGCAGGACTGACGAATCCTTTCCGAGTGTTCCTCCTGTCTTGTAAGGCAGGTCTCCCGCCTTGGCATTTGCCGATCCGGCAAACTGCAAAACATCGTAACGGTCGAGTTTAAGAATGTCACGGAAATACCTGTTGATATTTACGCCCCAGTCCAGACTGGAACCGTCTGTGTAATGACTCCAGTACGAAGTGGTATCATGTGTAAAAAGTACGGCTTTTCCGGAGGAAATGAACTCGTTGATAACGTTGCAGACATCATCATCGATATCTCCGTATCCGTAAACATCGGCAAATCCGACGAACATCATGTTGATATCTTCAACGTTTCCTTCTCCGCCGTTGCTCTTGCAGGTAAGAACACCGTCAACAAAACCTACGGTAGCGCCTTCAAGCTCTTTTCCCACCTGAACAAGGCTGTAATACAGCTTGTATTTCTTTGTATTTGAATCATAAGTCGAACCATGCTCAACAAGGATATTGCCTTCACGGTCGGGGTATCTCGCCCTGAATCTTGCAAGGTCCTCCTCGGTCATATTAACGTTCTGAGCTGAACTTACAACTTTGATCCAGAAAGGAGTCAGCTCATTGAGTTCCGGCAATTCTCCGTTGATGCCGGGCTCCATCCTTGCATTTCTCTCTTCCACGAGAACCTGCAACTCATTAGCGGTAAGCTTGAAAAACTCGACCTCGAAATCATTCAGCTTTCTCGTGTAATCATAGAACATCTGCGCAGTCTTTAAGATCACGTCGCCTGAGCTCGTATGATTCCTGCAGTGATCCGATACGGATGTGAGTTTGGTGCCTTTTGCCGTTTTGATATCCGCTGCGTCAGGGAAAACTACTGTCGCAGTCGCGTCTTTGTTATAATCGGGAAGGATCTGAAGCACATACGCCTCAGCCTTGTTGCCGCTTTCAAGAGCCTTGATCGCGCAAAGTCCGCTCTCTTCGTCTGTGACACGCCTGTTACTGTTGCTCTCTATCTCAAGCTTCCAAGGTATTCCGCCTATTGTGTCGCCTGTAGGCACCATGAGGAGATAGATTTTTTTATCCTTCTTCGAGCTTGCTTTAAGAGATGTCTGGTCCGGATTCGTGCTTCCTGATACCCTGACATACTTATCGGGATCCGCCTTCTGTGAGGCATTGTTCTCGTCTCCCGTATAGCGGGCAAGCGCTATTTCCGCCGAATCCACCCTCTCGGTCTCTTCGT
This sequence comes from Lachnospiraceae bacterium, assembly GCA_016280395.1. GTDB lineage: Bacteria > Bacillota > Clostridia > Lachnospirales > Lachnospiraceae > SZUA-448. The sequence continues at coordinate 2,911 of JAEEGQ010000102.1, forward strand.
TGAAGCGTCCGTCGGCATTTGAATCAATATAGAAGTTCAGTGAATAGTCATCCGAAACATCGCCTTCAATGGTGAAGACATATTTCAAAGTCCTGTTCTGCCTGTTAACGCCGTTTACGTAGATCTGTGCCTCTGTATACTTAGTGTAATCCAGATTGCTGTCCTTATAGGTCCTGTCATGATATTCCACGGGCTTTGCAAGAAGGTTGATCTTGAAGCTCTTGTTGTTCAGAGCCTTGACAAAAGCATCCTCCTGCGCCACTTCATAGATGTTTTCATAGAAAACATTGTCATGACCTGCAGATATCGTGTTAAGGAACCTGTAAATATATGACGCGGTGTCCACTATAGAGGTATCCAGCTGCTTTTCATTTGTCAGAAGATCGCTTCCGATGATGACAGGATAGCCTGCATTGACAAAATCCATCAGCTCCGTTTCCTTGACGTTGGTAATGTCATTTCCCGAGGAAGCGGCATATTCCAAAGGCGTCAGGGAACCGGTGAGAAGATATCCTGAGGTATAGCGTCCCGCCAGGGTCTCAGACTTGCCCACGTTGGTACCTGTACCTGTTTTTACAAGTTTTCCTGTATGCGCATAAACATAAGTATCGTGAATGGTCTTTAATTCCTGGTCAGCCTGGAGATAGATCCTCTGTCCTGCGTAAACGGTGCCGGTCTTTTTATCGGACCATTTGCCGGGCGTGGAGGTCAGATTGTAGGAAATAAAATAATCACCCTTGACCCACTCTCCATCGACCATGATGTAGATATTGCCCTCATCCGACTGTCTGAAAGAAGCGGTAAGAGCTTTACCTTCGTACTCAAATGTGACACCAGTAAATCGCAACGCATCAACATCAGAATGATGGTAGAAACCTATAGCGATCCTGGAATCGATACTTACTCCGCTGTCAGATCTCAGTTTGGCGGCATCTGAATCATAATACATTTTCAGCGGATGCTCTGCAACGTTGTTGCTTTCGCCGGACTGTGTGACTTCTGTCTTTCCGGCGATCCATTCATAGTAATCCTTTACTTTCTGTCCCGATGCGGCCTTTACACCGATAACAAAGGCGTTCGCCTGTCCGCTCTTAAATAACGCCTTTTTCGGCGAATCCGGCATGTACTGTGCCTTGCCGCTGCCATCCGGAACAATACCCTTGTCGTTGCCTCCGATATAGATAACGTCGTAATCACTGTTGAGATTGCTGATATCCCCGATAAACTGCTCCGTACTCATACGTGTAACGCTCGTGGTACCAGTATAGTTTGGAACATAACGAGAGATCATCCAGAACCAGTATTCTTCACTCTTAAATGACTCGGCGTGACCGCTTTCTTTGTATTTTCCGGCAGGCTCAAGCTCAAGCACGGAAATATCCTTGTTGTAATTCTCAAACTCCGTCGTATCGTTCAGCATAAAATGAATGCCGTCGGCAACAGAATAGGCATCTCCCTGATGAGGCGCGCCAAGTATCTCAGCCATGTCCTTATTTTCTGCGGATGACGAAGGAAAAGCGGATGTCACGCAGAATGACCTGGATACGCTGAAATAATCGTTCTTCTTGTTGTAATTGTTGAAGATAAGGATGCGGTTGCTGATCTTGCTGTAAACCACCGCGGAATCGTCCGAAGGAAGCTCGGCATCGATAGTAACGCCCAAAAGATCAAAGCCCTTCGTGCTTCCGAAAGCCTTGTAATCTTCATAATCCGCGGGAGAGACCGAATTCCACGGGATCAAGGTATACTTGTTCCAGTATCCGTAACTGCCCGCCGAAGTCTTGAAATCTCCGTTCGTTCCGATAGAAAAACCTTTGATCGGGCTTACATCGGAAGCGGTGAAATACGCATTGTACAGAGTGTTTGCGTTCATCTGCTGTGTCATGAGATACAGCTTGTAAAGATTGTTGTTCCAGCCCTTCTTCTCAGCGGATGAAAGGTTGAGCGCGGTACCGTCGGAAAGCGTCCCCTCGTAAGGCGCGCTCTTTCCGGAAGTCGAAACGACAGTCTTGTAGATATTGTAGTCATAGATGATCGGGCAGGCATCACCGTAGGTGCCTGTCTGGTTACCTGCAGACTTCATCAGGACATACTTCGCGGCATTGAACGAAATGTCATTGTCCGAATCTGTGAATTTATATTTTGTCGATGAATAGTTTCTTCCCAGGTTGTCGGGGAAAAGATCCTTGTTCCTGTACTTGTCAAACCGGTCCTTAAGGGCATTGTTCAAGCCTTCCGCTGTCATGCTCTCTAACGATCCCGACATGATGGGCTGCGAGAAGACGATGAGGTTCGCCTGTTTTATAAGTGAAAGGTTAGAATCCGTAAGTTCCTTCGGTGTCACGGTAACGACCTTGACATTGTAGGAATTGAGTTTTGTCTGAATGTTTCCCGCAAGCGTAAGGATGTGATCGTCGGTGTTGTATTTTTCCGAAGCGTTCTTTCCGTGAGCCACTCTGAAAGACGTCGTGTTGCCTTTTGGCTCAGCCACGGCTGTGTCAGGCTTGTTCACGTTAAAGCTTACGGTGTACTGCCTGTTTTCATTCTTTCTGGTGATCCACAGTGCATAGAGATTTATGGTTCCGCTCTCATCAGCATATGCGCTGTAATTTGTCGCATTTGCGTCAAAATCATACTCATGGATGCAGCTTGTCTCGAGATACCATCCGCCGAAATCATAATTGTCTCTTGTGGGGGTGCCGATCAGCGAAGATGCTGCATTATTGTTTATGTCCCTGTTATTCTTATATACCTCGATCACTGAACCCGGCATGCCGGAAATAGTGTAGTCGTAGGCGTTTGCATCAAAGCGCAGTTTGTAGGTCCTGTCACTCTCGTTTATGTTTGCCCAGCCTGCATATAAAGTCACGGTCTCCTTAACGGTATAGGGGAATGTTACAGGCTTGGTGCAGGCACTGTCCTCATACCATCCCGTGAAAAGCTTGTCTTTCAGATGCGGTGTGCCTTTAGGCGCGACTATCTTGTTTCCGGGTGCGATGCCGGTTATCACCGAACTGAAATCAAAGTCCTCAACGATCTCATCTGCCGCCACATTCTTGTTAAAACGCACGTTACAGGTCTTGTTACGGGTCTCGTCGGAATAAATGGCGCGCCACTTGGCATAAAGCGTGATATTTCGCTTTATCTCACTGTTGACGTTGAATATATTCACGCCTTCCTTGTCATAATACCAGCCAAGGAACTCATAACCCGAGATATCCTCGTTGTTTATATAATCCTCTCCGGTGTAGATAAGTCCGAGAGCATATTTCTTGAACAACTCCTCACTTACAAGCTTCCACTTGTAAAACGCAAAAACGGTAGTATCCTTTGCAGGCTTTGCATTGATCACCCGCAGCAGATCCTCTCTTTCATAATCATATTCAAGTTGTGAAAGAACCTTGGTCCCGTTGTAGGTCGAAATGTCTTCTTCGTTGGCTATTCTTAACGAATCTTCGTAGCTATAGCTTACAAGGCGATATTCGCCCTCTCCTTTTACTGTTGTCGGCTCGACCTTGCAGACATATTCCAAACAATAGTACTGGAATGTATTGCCTTTTGCGTCCTTTTCTGCTATCCGGTTTTGCAGGGTATCATCGTTGACCTTGAGGTAATATTCTCCACCGACCTTCTTAAGTGCGTCACGAACATTCTCCCACACAGCCTGTTCAGTGATATCTCTATCCTCTTCTGCACTGTATCCGTACATTGTAAGGCTATTGGTATCCTTTAGATCAAAGTAGTCACCTGCAAACGCTTTGTAGGGTGTCCCGATCATATTCTGATGATCAACATCGTCTATGCGGTAACGGCCAAATGTTGCCGTTTTAGGGCCGGCTCCTTCCTCACCCCTTATATAAACAAATCCCTTTGGCAGCCCCCTGGGGAATTCATCATCATTTTCAAACAGATAAGTTTCATCCTCGTATCTTCCGGCATATGCATAACCATATGTGCCATCGTCGTTTATTACAAGCCTGTAGCCCCCGCCCCATACGAAAAGCATCCTGCCATCTTCTAACATTCTGAGTTCCCTGATGTTATAGTCAGGAAAAAACTCAAAAATGGCGGGATTAAAAGTAACTGCAATACTATCCGCGTACACATAGAGCGCTGGCGCTTCGCTGACCTTGAGATAATAATCCCTATCGGTATCCTCTGTCGAGGTCACAGGTGTCATCTGCTCTGTGACTTTAAGTGTATAATCTCCGCCTGTTCCGGCCGGAATGCGCTCATAATACCCGTATCTGTCTGCGGTCTCGACACCGCCTTCTTTGTAGAGGTAATTTGCAGTATAGTCGTTCCATTCGGCATCGGTGAAATCTTCCTTAAAGCCCTTGGCTTTAAGCTCGGTCTGCTGTTTTTTAAGCCATGCGGAAACATTTTCCGCGATCTTTGTCTTCTCTTCGCCCTCGGGCAGCTTTGAAACCTCAGAAATATCAATAGGCTCATTTCCGCCTGAAAGATAGCCGAACTGAGCCTGCCTGTAACTTGGAACCACTTCAAGCACAACAAAAGGGTTTGACGCAGAGCCTAATGATCCCTTAGTGTCCGTTTTGATCGTTTTGGGTTTTCCGTCGTCAGTCCATACGGAACTTGCAGCATACGCCGTGTTAACCTTTCCAAAGTCGAACACCTGTCCCAGATTGGAAAGGAGCGTCACCAGCATTGCCAGCACCACAACTCCGATCAAAATTTTCTTTCCGGTCTTCATATAGCTCACCCGTAACCTTTCAACAACAGTTCTCTATTTCTTTTCTTTCTCGGTCTTTATGTTCCTTCCGAGGAAGATCTTGTCAGAAGTGTATTCCTTATCCATGAGTTCAAACACTATTTTGACTTCTATAAGGTTGTCTTTGACATTTACGTCAAGTCCGCCTTTTTCTATCGTCCCGTCCTCACCTCTGAAGACCTTGACATTCTTTGCGAGCAGCTTCCTGGAATTTCCGTAAAGCCTGCGTCCCTCAAGAGTCTCCTTGATATTGACATCGCCTTTGAGATCGCAGATGACAGCCGGATCTTCCTCGCCCTTTTGAGGTTCGGGAAGCCTTATAAATCTGAGTGTACCCGTCTCTCTTTCGAGTGCGATGAAGTAATAGTAGTTCTTTTCGGAGGTTATCACGGTCTCGGTATCCGGTGCCAGAATGTAAAAAACATCCATGGAACTGCCGTCCTCAAAATTCACTGTCTTAACTTCAGGACTGCAATACTTTGCCTCCACCGCGATCTCCTCAATGTAGCTCATCGCGAAAGAAGCTTCGTCCTGCAGCTGTATCTCGGTGGAAACACTCTGGTAGCTCACTCTTGATGTGGAAACAAACACGACGAGCATCATGCTTATCAGTCCCATCATAAGAATGACAACCACCAGTTCTATCAGAGTGACACCCTTGTTATTCAGTTTGCATCTCTTTTGTCCCTGCATATTTTCCGGGTTCCTAACCTTCAGGTTCTTCTGTTCTGCTCACTGCTTCCGTGTTCTTTAACACACGCCCCGTTTCGGGAATGATCATGATCCACTCAGTCTCATTACCTTCTATCTTCACATCCGTAAAATGGTATCTGCCGGACTTTGACGGATTAAAAGGCAGGTAATAGACGGGTTCTTCGGCATCCTCCGAAGCATCGGGACGCGAATCTTCGTTCTTGCTGAGTCCGTAGCATGCTCCGCTTGCCGGATTGTAAAGTATCCTCACCTCATCCGTTCCCGAGATCTCCACGGAAACCGGCACCTCATCAGAGTCATCGCGGTCTTTGTATGCATAAAACGTATAAGTGATATTGGTGTTTCCAAGCTTTTCCTCAGCTACCGTCTGAACAGCTTCGCCGGACTTCGGCTGCATGTACACCCTTGCATACACGCTTCCGTCTTCCTCTTTCACTTCCAGATAGGTGGTCCCGGTAATATGAGCCATTGCCTCTTCACGTGCTCTGTCCAGCATCGAAGTCAGGCGTTTTGCGGCGTTGCTGACCTTTGCATTGTACACTATGGACATGGAAACAGCTGTCCCCACAGCCAGAATGCCGAGGATGAGCACCACCACTACCAGCTCCACGAGAGAGACACCGCGGTTATTCAGTTTAGTTCTTCTTCCAGTTGTCATAATCCACCGTGATCAGATCTGACGAGAATACGGTATCGTCACCGCTGTTAAAGGAATCCGTTTCCACAAAATATTTCCCGACCTCGTCAGGATATTGACTCAAAAGTGCTGAGATAAAAGCGTCATCATTCTTGAGTGTCATGTTATGTCCATTCATGCAGATATCACCACCCGCAACGATAAGACCGTTAAACGTAATACCGCCGGTGATGTTGACATTTCCCGTTGCCAGGACTATCGCGCCAGTGCTGTCAAGGCCATAATTACTATCATTAAGATTCACATCTTTTCCGAGAATGAGATAATAATGTTTTGTAATTCCATGGTTTGTTGTTCCCGGTAAGGTAACGCTGAAATAATCCTCACCTGCAGGAGTGATTATCTTCATGTTGGAACCATTCAGGTCTTTTTCCACCTCGGAAAAGAGAACTATCGATTCCGTAAGCTTGTTGTCCAGCGTGGTTCCCGAGTTGTCCTCGTTTAACGTCGTAACAAGCGCCTCGTACTTTGTATTGAGCTCGCTTTCATTGCTGACTACTTTTTCATCGGAATACTTGGCGTTTCCACTGTTCAGTTTCAACGTCTTACGTCCGTCCACAGAGTTGTAGGAGATAACGTTTCCCGTATTGATAAGACCGTCCTCGTTTACAAGGATCGTTCCGTTTTCAAACATGGCCATGCGGTTCAGCGAAAGCTCGTTGTTGGCATTGTAATAGGTTTCAAAATACTCACGCGCCGCATTGTGGTTTCTGAAGTTCATGTAATAATAGATCAGCGTGTGAAGTCTTCCGCCCTTTTTATACCTGACCGTGACCGTCTTGTACGGCTGGCTGTAATCAAGGTATGAACTTAAGTCTATTCCCGTCTTGTCTCTGTAGGCCGAAAGCGACACAGTAACAGGCGTTGTGATCTCATCCTTGTCGATGGGGTTGTGGCCGTAGGTGTTCATGCATTCACCGGGGAGAAGATATGCGGCCTGCAGACTTCTGAAGGTAAGAGACTCACCCTGAACGATATTGACCACCTTAAGGTCCGACTCAAACTCATTGTCTGTTACCGTAAGGAATGCTTTTCCGGATATCCAGATCTTCTCTGCGTTTGAAAGATCGAGATTTACATTTTTGCCGTTTATGATTACTGCCGAGCTTCCGTCCGGAGTTCCGTTACGGTCGAGATCCGTAGACAATGCATTGTTTATGGAATAGCCGTAATACTCTCCGGTAAGAGTAAAGCTACTGTTATCTGCGTTCAACGTAAGGTCATCAGCAACATATGCTTTGCCCCATGCCGTGATAGATGAACCACCCATTCCGCCGGCGCTCTTTGAAAGAGAGATATTGTTTGCCCAGATATCAGAAACAAAATAAGTTCCACCATCTGCAAGCGGTACGCTCGTTTCTTTGTATCCATTGATCGTGACCGCAGCCTTGTCATCTGCAGCAAGCGTCTCACGCGTTATAATCCTGTCGGACGAAAGCTGCATCATTGCGCCGTTGCTGAAACGGATGCCTTTTGTACCGGGGAGCAGTGAATCGCCGCCGCTGTAGATATTTCCGATAAGGTTTATCTTGTCGTTGGCGCCGGAGTTGTAGATGTTTCCGTCCGATATAAGAATGTACCTGAATGCGGGATTCTCATTCGATGCGGAGAAAAGCCTGAATCCGGGATATTCGATGTTTAAGGTGAGATCCGTGGTGATCGATGTTGATTTTCCGTCAGGTCCCGTAAAGGTGATGGAAATGCCCTCAACAGTCACCTCTCCGTCGCTTATATAGACCGGTTTTTCGGGATCAAAAGGATCCATCAGAGGATTACCGTCCTCATCCGTGTCGGGTCTGATCCCGAGCTTTATCACTCCTTCGGCCTCGTTCCAGGTGATCCTTGCGCCGTCAGCGGTCTTGACATCGTCAAACCAGTCTTTGTAGTAATAATCACCGCCCTCCTCAAGGAAGTGTATGGTGATCAGTTTTCTGAACGTTTCCTCGTATACATCAAAGAACAGCTTCCTTCTCTCGTCGTTGTTCTTCATGTAGCTGTACTGCGCAAGCCATGTAGTATAGGCTGACTGAGCTGCCTGATCCGCATAACGCTCAAGCTGCGTCCTTATCTCATCCACCACTTCTTCGGCACTGTAGAAATTGCCCGCCGACTCCTTTTTGAGCTTTTGCGACTGGAAATTCCTCATCGTGAGCGCAAGCACAAGAGCGGCGATAATGCCGACAAACAGCGAGATCACGATGACCATGACCAGAGTCGAACCTTGGTTATTCGGTTTTCTGCTAATATTTCTCATCTTTGCTCCGTGGCGGATATTTATATCACTTTATTTCACTGTCGTTGACATACGCTGAGGTTATGACCGTAATGCGGTTTGAAAAAGGCTTCGGGGGTTCTTCTTCATCTTCACCTGCTTCAAGTCCGGGTTCTATATGCTCGTACACTTCGACAGTTATCAGAAACAGTCTGTTTGACGCCGATGCCATGTCTTTGATCAGGCTGTTCTCATGTTTAGACTCATCGCTTCCGAGTCCGCCGTTTATCTTGATCTTGCCCTGTGAATAATAATTGATCTTTGTATCGGTCCCCGTAAGGGTCTCGTTGATGTCAAGCTCGGGATATTTGTCATAAGCCTCGACATCGTCTATGTTTTCGACCTGTATCGCGATATAGAGATCCAGTTCCTTTCCGATATCTGACTCGACCTCGATCTTTTCGGTCATCTTTTCACCGGTAAGAGAAGGCTTTGCTACGTTGTACAACAGGAAGACCGACTGTATGTCCGCGAGTTCCACGTTTGTGCAGTAACCTTTATAGGACACGCTGAACGGGCCTGCGGAATTACCGCCGTAATAATTTTTGCTGTTTGAAGCGGTATACTCCACCCAGGAATTGATCCTGTAGCCTGTAGTCTCGTTCGAGCCGTTTTTAAGCCTTTCAAGCTTTATGTGTGTCTTTCGCTCGACAGTCTCTCTTATCTCGGATTCTTTCCTGATGGTCCCTCTCGGAGGGAGCGGTACAAGCGGTGTGGGCTCAAGTCCCGGATTGTTTTCGTTCCAGGCTTCTATCTCTGCATTACGCGCATCAACTTTGTCACGGTCGGCGATATAAAGCGTCTCGATGTAATCCTCGTTTAAGTCCATGAAATATGACACTGCCTTGTCATCAAAGCCTGCATAGATCTTGGGTGTAGGTGTGGGAGTTCCCGCCTGGACTTCGGGCCGGTACAATGTATCGTTCGTCTTTGGAAATACAAGCACCGTCTTTTCGCTTGAAAACGCTGAAAAATCGGCAAAAACATAATCATTCAGATTCCCGAGCGGTGTCGGGGCCGGAGTGGGTGATACATCTGCATTAGGGTCAGACGTGGGAGTGGGAGTTCCGGTAATGTTTTTGTAAACAGAAGACTGGATGTAGACCCTTGCGTCATACTCCTGTGTACCCTGCTTTAATCCGGTGATCTCATAAAAGAAATCTACACTGCCGTCTTTACCTATAACAGGCTTGAATTCTCCGTCTTTAATGTACTCATTCTCAACACCGGGATAATAGTCGTGGATATACCGTGCATACCCTTCCACGCCCATCGCTTTTACCTGCTCCATGATGTTTTCCGCAACATCCTGGGCATAAGCGTTTGTATTGGTCCTGCGGTTTACCTTTGTCGCCTGTATAAAGGTCATGAGGAGCGGAGTAAAGATCACCGCTATGATCAGAAGGCTGATGACTACTTCCACAAGGGTAACACCCTGATCGTTCTTATTCAGTTTTTTAAGTGTTTCCCTAAGCTTCATCTTTTATCCGGTGTGCTTTTCACGGCACTGTCTCACTGTTCTTCGTTTTCACCGTTCATCGGTACGCCGTACGCGCCGAAGATGTTGTCGGTACCGATGATGATATCCGTGATCTCGGGCTCCTTGTATGTCTTGTCCGCTGTCTTCATCGAGTAAAGGTTCATTGTGATGCTTCCCGTGAGAAGCCCCGTTTCTTCGTTAACAGCCGTGGTGAAGGTCTCCACTGTCATGCGCTCTGGATAGGATGTGATAAACTCCATCGCTTTTTTAAGGCCTTCATAGGTTATCTCGTAGTTCATGATGAGCGCCGACGTGTAAGCAGCCACCGTGGGCTGTCCGTTTTCATCGGTTCCCGACGAAACAAAGGCTATCGCGTCATCGGTAAAGGATGCTGATGATACCGAGCCGCCTGTTTCAAGTTCGAAATCACGGACAAACATGATGTCCTTTTCAGCAGTGTTTCCGGGACCGTACTTTGCGGTCACAGCATCTATCGATGCTTTTGAATCAACGATCGCCTCCTCGTACAAGGGTCTCATTGCGATCTTTTCATTCAGGACATCTATCCTCTTTTGTATGGTCTTTGACTCGTTTTTTGTGGCTTTCGCCATATCGACGTATCTCATGTAGCCGTAGTAATATGCGACACCTGCGATGACAACGATCAGGAGAAGCAGCACGTATACGATCCTTTTTTGATTTTTCTTGTTCATTGTCTCTCCTCCCTTACTGTGCCTTATCCGATCCGTCTCCGGAGTCGTCGGTCTCCGGCACCTTATAGGTACAGAGTGCCGTGAAGCTTATGGTCTTCAGGCCAGTCTCACTGTCTTCGTTTTCCGTAAAGGAATAAACCTGAACATTGGAGAAATATGGAATATATCTCAGCTGCTGGATGAGTTTTGCGGCTTCCTCTTTTGTGTTTACGGTGACGTTCATCGTAAGACCGTTCTCGCCGGAAGTGAGGGAGCTTACCAGCAGATCCTGGACCGAATATTTTTCGAGCTCCTTCAACACTTCGTTGAACATCTCGTTGTAGCGGAAGGTCTGAGCGTCAAATGCCATGATATCCTGAGCTTCCGTAACTGCCGCATTTGCTTTTGCTTCAAGCGCCTCTATGTCTTCTGCCTCAAGCTGGTTCTGACGCGCTTTCAACTTGTCTCTTTCCTTTACCGCCGCGTCATATTGTACCCAGCCGTTCTGTACTATCATGAGAGACGCAGCGATCACGGCGAGAAGTCCGAGAATGGAAAGCACCAGCGTAGCGCCGATCTTGTTTTTGTTCCTGTCCTCATAGAAGTTGATGACAGTGTGGGCAGCGCCCACAGGAGCCGTATATTCCGAACCCTGAAGAGGATTCAGAGGATTGTTCTTTGATATTTTTACGCCCGGAAGCTCAAGCACCTTGACAAACTCGATGCCGAGGAATTCCGAGGCCAGTAGTTTTCTTAAGTTCTTTACACGTGCACCGACACCGCCGATGTATATCTTTTCGACCTGGGAATCGCGGTGCTTGGAATTGTAATATTCCAGGACACGTGTGATGTTTTCGATGAGAGGTCTTACCGCACCGTTGAGCATGCACTTGACGTTGTGAAGTGCGTTGTCACCATCGTTTTCCGGATAGAAGGCAGCCATATTGTCATAGGACGAATAGAGCAGTTCCTTTTCGGTAAGCCTGTCATATGCGCCCTTTAAGTCGATGTCATCGTAATAACCCGACTCAATGAGCGGTTCCGCGAGCATATCGATGCCGAACGCCATGTTGCGCTGGAACGCCAGGATACCGTTATCCAGGATCGTCAGCGATGAACTGTGTTCGTTGATCTGCAGATAAATGGAAATGGGCTCGTGCTGCGGGCTCTTCTGCCACTGATAGGTGGCGTTGCCCGAGTAATCAAGGGCGTGGAGCCTTAATTCAAGCTCGCCCGAGAGAGCCACATAGTTTTTAAGAAGAACATCCTGCGCAGCATATATCATGATGCGCATTGTCTTTTCAGCCTTGTTCTTTTCGAGCAGGCTGTAAGTAAACACAAAATCACTGGTATCCATGGGGAAATAATCCTCACGGTTCTCAGTGATGAAAGGAACTATACTATCCTCCTTCATATCGCTGATCACGGCCTCACGGCTCATGATCTTTGAACTTGAGATCACGAAGACCACGTCTTTGCACTTGATCTTTTGTTCCGCGAGCTGTTCCTTGAGAAACGCGCCGTAAACACCGCGGTCCGTAACGAAGCCGTCGCTTACGGTCCCCTCGGGATTTATGAACATAAAGCTCTTGTAAACAGTGGTGGTCTTTTTGTTATAGCTTTCAAAACAAACTCTTGTGACCTTGTCTGTTATTTCTATGCTAACAATCTTTGAAACAGCCATCTGATCTCCTTCAACCTCCGGTCAGAATAAGGATAAGTACCAGTCAACGATCCATCTTCCAAACCACATTGCACTCAGGATCCCGGCCGAAAGGTAGGGTCCCATTGCGAGTACATGGTCCTTTTTTGATATTTTCATGCGTGCTATATGGATAACAGATCCATACAGACAGCCAAGTAAAAAAGCCACTATGGTGAGCTTCAATCCCAAAAACAGGCCCGCAGCCGCCATGAGCTTTATGTCTCCTCCTCCTATCGCACGTCCCTGTGAAACCAGAAAAATGATGAGGAGAAGAAGTGAAACGGAAATGGCTCCGAACAGGTATTCGGGCAGATATCCGGGCCATTCGCGAACATGTAAAACGAGTTTTGCTATCCCACATACGGCGATAAAAATGTTTATCCCGACGGGGATCTCATGAGTACGGGCATCGATAACGGAAAGCGCAAGACAGGCAGATACAACAAAGCACCCAAGCACGGTGTCAAGTGAAAAACCGCAGATCAGAAACATCAGTACCCACAGGATACCGTTTGATGCCTCGATGATCGGATATTGCGCAGAGATCTTTGCCCCGCAGTAGCGGCAATGTCCTTTGAGAAAGATATAAGAAAAGAGTGGGAACAGATCGTACCAGTGCAGCACGTGGCTGCAGCTGGTACAATGTGATCTTTTCGTTATCAGACTCTCTCCTTCAGGAACACGCAGAATAACTACGTTCAGAAAGCTCCCTATGACTATGCCATAGAGGAATATTAAGATGTAGAGTAAATTGGGCATGTGATGTGTGGATTAGTCAAGGTCAGCAGACGTATCAAGTCCATCAACAGTAAATGCTCCATCTTTGTATTCAATTGTTATAGCACTTTTACCGGATGCATATGTCTTAGCATAAGTCTTTTCGAATCCTTCTTTAGAACCACAAATTTCGTAAAACTGTTTCCCAAAAGATGAACCATCTACATCTGTAACGTCTTGAATAGCCAATGTAGCGTTAGCAGGTGACTTCTTAAGCGTTACAGTTATCTTTTTTCCCTTTGTTTCAGAAAAAGCCTTTTCATCAGCCAAAGCCAACTGAATGTTTGCCTTAACAGAATCCACCGTCTGCCTGTCTGTTGCAATTCTAGCATTGTTAACCCACTTCATTACCTGAGGCGCAAGAGCTACAGCGATGATTGCCATGATAAGTACTACTACGATAAGTTCTACAAGTGAAAAGCCTTTGTTGTTCTTCTTAGTATTTTTTTTCATAATTGTGCTCCTTTGAGAAATGTTATTGTTTTATTTATCTTTTGCTCCATGTGGAAGTTCCCACGCTTCCGCAGGGAGAAAAATCCGTTTTGATCATATATTGTTGATATTCTGGTACATTCCGATCATCGGTGAATACATCGCAAGTACCATGAATCCGATGATGCCGCCCAGTACCACTATCATTATGGGCTGGATGAGTTCGGCAAGATTCTTGGTCTTGGCTTCGGTCTCCTCTTCGTAATAATCGGCGACCTTGTCCAGCATGTGTTCCACATTACCTGTCTCTTCACCAATGGCAAGCATGTTGTGGACCATGGGCGGGAATATCTCATCCGCCTGCCTTATCGGCACCGAAAGCGGCATTCCCTGTTCCACTTCGCTCTTGGCCTTTTGAAGCGCCAGCTTGTACAGGATATTGTTCATAGCTTTTCCCGTGATCTCGATGGCGGTCGTGATATTCATGCCGGAGCTCACAAGCGTCGACATCGTTCTTGCAAAGCTTGCCGAATTGCTTTTGAGATTCAGGTCTCCGAAGATAGGAGCTTTTATCGCTATCTTTCCATAGACCTTTTTACCCGTGATAGTCGTCCCAAACAGCTTCAGCAGCACGATGACACCGACAATAATGATGATAAGCAGCCACCATTTTCTCATGATAAATCCCGAGAAATTTACCACCGCCTGGGTTGCAAAGGGAAGATCGGTCCCCATGCTCTCAAACATTTCCGCAAACTTGGGAATGACTAAGATGGACATCACCATTACTACCACAAATGCAATGACCAGCACCGCAATGGGATAGATCATGGCGCTCTTTACCATGCTTTTAAGCTTTGCGCTCTTTTCGAGCTGTTTCCCCATTCTGTCTATGGAGATCTCAAGTGAACCCGACTGCTCGCCCGCGTCTATCATATTCACGAACATCTCGTCAAATACCTTGGGGCTCCTCTTCATCGATTCCGAGAGTGACAGGCCCTGCTGTACGGATTCTCTCGTAAGATTCAAAGCCTTTTTCAAGGTTTTGTTTTCCGTCTGCTCGGCCAGCATTCGAAGTCCGTCCACAACCGTAACGCCTGCGCTGAGGATACTCGTAAACTGTCTGCAGAAAACCGCGAGGTCTCTCGTTTTTACTTTGGTCTCGATACCAAGATCGATGTCCTTTGTGAAAACACTCTGCGCTTTGACCGTGATTGGCTTCAGCCCATCCTTTTTCAGCTGCGTCCTTGCTTCGACGTCGCTATTTGCTTTTATACTGCCTTTGACCTGTTTCCCGTCTTTGTTGATGGCGGTGTAAGAAAAATCCATATTCCCTCCGTGGCCCTGCCACGGCGAACCCCGTGGCTCTGCTAAAAGTTACTGCAAAAACATTTTTGCCGACAGCGCGGATACATCCTGCGCATAGCCCAGTGCCTGGTCTTTGTCTATCAGGCGGTTTATGAAAAGTTCGTAGATCGCATCGTCCATTGTCTTCATGCCCTGCTTTTTGCTGGTCTGGATAATGCCGGTGATCATGTGTGTTTTTCCTTCTCTGATGAGGTTCCTTATCGCCGGCGTTCCGAGCATCACCTCAAATGCCGCTTTTCTGCCCCTTCCCTGTGTCATGGGGATGAGCTGCTGCGATATGACGCCTTCCAGGACCAGCGCAAGCTGCGATCTTATCTGGTTTTGCTGGTAAGGCGGGAACACATCGATGATACGGTCGATGGTGCAGGCCGCTCCTATCGTGTGAAGTGTGGAGAATACCAGGTGTCCGGTCTCCGCCGCGGTGATCGCAATGGAAATGGTATCAAGGTCACGCATCTCGCCGACAAGGATAACGTCGGGGTCTTCACGGAGCGCCGCTCTCAGTGCTTTTGAGTAACTGTGTGTATCAGTTCCTATCTCGCGCTGGTTCACGATGCACTTGTTGTGCTTGTGGAGGTACTCTATGGGGTCCTCAAGCGTGATGATGTTGTATTCATACTGTTGGTTTATCATCTGGATGAGGCTTGCGAGTGTGGTCGATTTTCCTGAGCCTGTGGGGCCGGTCACGATCACGAGGCCTCTTTTTTTATGGATGAGGTCCACTACGGACTGGGGAACGCCGAGGCTCTGCGGTGTGGGTATCTCTTCGCTTATGAGTCTTACAGTGCAGGCCATGCTACCGCGCTGGTTGTAAGCGTTCACTCTGTAGCGTCCCACTCTGGGGATGGAATAGGAAAAATCGACTTCGCCTTCTCTTTCAAATTCGGCACGGAGCTTTTCGGGCACCACCGAGAGGACAAGGCGGCTCACATCATCGGGCTTTAGCACGGGAAGTGTGTTGTCGATATTTTTGAGGTCACCGTAGATTCTTACCTTTGGCGGCACTCCGACCGTGATGTGAAGGTCGGATGCGTGAAGTTCTCCTGCTTTTATGAGCAGATCATCAATCTCGGAATTCATGTCCCTTCTCCTGTCTTATTCAACCTCGTCTTCGTTGGAGTAAACAATGCGTCTCATTTCCGCGATGCTCGTCACTCCTTCTTTTACAAGTCTCGCACAGCTCATGCGGAGCGTGCTCATGCCTTCTTCTATCGCTGTTTTTTCTATGTCATCGGTCGAACCGTGGTTTACGATGATGGACCTTATCCTGTTTGAAATTGGCATTATCTCGTAAACGCCGATACGTCCGAGATATCCTGTCTCATTGCAGACGTTGCAGTGTCCGGGCTCATAGATCACAAGTTCCTGGTCTTCGGGAACTCCGAGGAGTTTCTTTTCTCTTGCGTCCGCGAGCTTTCTCTTTTTGCAGGTGCAGAGTTTTCTCGCAAGTCTCTGTGCGATGACGCCGACTGTGGAATCCGCAAGGAGGTAGCTCTCGATGCCCATGTTTTCAAGTCTTGTAAGACTTGCCGCCGCGGAATTCGTATGGAGCGTGCTCACGACAAGGTGACCTGTGATGGATGCCGTTACGGCGATGCTCGCGGTCTCTTTGTCTCGGATCTCACCGATCATGATGATGTCGGGGTCCTGACGGAGAATGGAGCGGAGCGCCGATGCGAATGTGAGGTCGGCCTTAGGATTTACCTGTACCTGGTTAATGCCGTCGATGTTTGCTTCGACAGGATCCTCAACGGTGATGATGTTCACGTCTTCTGTGTTTAGTTCGGAAAGCGCGGTGTAGAGCGTTGTCGATTTTCCGGAACCTGTGGGGCCCGTTACAAGGATGATGCCATTCGGGTTTGCAAATATATTGTCAAAGCGCTTAAGCTCTTCATCGCTGAAGCCGAGCTGTTTCTTTTCTCTTGTGAGGTTCATCTTGGCGGTGAGTCGCATTACGACTTTTTCACCGAACACCGTGGGAAGTACGGATACACGGATGTCATATTCCACACGGTCGACCACCTGTGTGATACGGCCGTCCTGAGGCTTACGCTTTTCGGAAATGTCCATGCCGCCGATGATCTTGATACGTGTGATGATCGCAGGGAGTGTGGACAGTGGATAGGACGTGTCGTTGTCCTGCAGCACGCCGTCCACGCGGTAACGCACGCGTATGCGGCTCACTGTGGGCTCAATGTGGATGTCGCTGGCTCTTCTTCTGACTGCCTGCTCGATGACGCTCTTTACGAGTCGTACGATGGGCGCGTTTTCTACGTTTGCGTCGCTCTCTTCTTCACCTGCGGTGCCAAGTTCTTCCTCACGCTCTTTGGCGTACATGTCGGCCGCTGCCTGTGTTTCGACCGATCCGTAATATCTGTCGATGGCGGCCATGATATCGGTGGGTGTCGAAAGTGCGGGATGCACCTGGAAGCCCGTCATCATGTAGATGTCGTCGATGGCGTTCAGATCCATGGGGTCGGCCATTGCGACCATCAGCGTCTGCGGATCGTATTTATCGAACGCATAAGGCATCATCACATGCTTTTTCAGGTTTCCGCTCTCTTTTATGCGGGATACCACGTCGGACGGGATCTTGATACCGGAAAGGTCTACGATCTCAACGCCCATCTGGCTGTGAAGTGCATCTCTTATCTGTTCCTCCGTGATCACGCCCATCTGTATGAGCGTGGCACCGAGCCTTGCGTGAGTGGTCTTTTGCTCTTCGAGGGCTCTCTGCAGCTGGTCCTCGTTTATGACTCTTGCGGCAATAAGGATGTCTCCAAGTCTTTTTTTCTGTCTTATCACAGCCATGCGTCTCGTTCTCCCGTGGTAAAATATATGTTTATAATTAAGTTACTGTTTCTTAATGCAATTTTAACAATGTTTTTCTTGTTTGTTCAGCTTTATTTCAATTGTGCAAGAATGCTTTACAATTTTTAGAGTTATGTAAGTTTTTCGCAGAAATATGCGGTTTTTCAAGGTTGAGCATATGTTTAATATATCACAGAAAGCCGGATGGGTGTAGTTAAATTTTTATAAAGAAGCATGATTCGCATTGTGATTATTGTTATTTTGTGATTTGTGTTAAAAAACAGATAAAATTGCTTCCCATTGTTTCAGCAGGTGCCTCTGTTTATATGGATTCCCGGAATTTCCTTTTTTCAAACCCCCTGTTTTTTGTGCAACCTGCACAAAAAAAGGCCCCGATTTTCTACACGTTGAGGCCTTGTTTTTCATTTACTGAAGTGATGTTTCATGTTATAATCCGCGTACATCAAGGTCGGCGTTCAGAGCCGACCACCGCACAGATTCTGCAATATTCAAGGTATTCAAAGGGGTTTATTTCTATAGTTTTAAAAAACGTAAAAAAACAGGCACAGGTTCCTTTTCAGAATCTGTGCCATATTTTTACATCCAGAAAATCCCGCCAAGGATACCGATCAGCGTTCCGAGGATCGCGCCCATACCCACCTGGAGCGGTGTATGTCCCACGAGCTCCTTGAGCTTTTCCTCTTCAAATTCCGGGGTGAGCGTACCCTGCTGAATAGCTTCAAGATACTCTGTGATCTGCTTTATCACCACGGCCTGTTTTCCGGTCTCACGGCGCACACCACGCGCGTCATACATCACAATGATCGCGAGGATCGCCGCAATGGCAAACTCAAACGAGCCGAGCCCATATGCGAACGCAGTGGCAGTTGCCAGAGAACACACCGTCGCTGAATGGCTGCTCGGCATTCCGCCCGAGCCCACCAGCCTCTCCAGCTTCCATTCTTTATTTACGATAAAATTGATGATCGTCTTCAACACCTGAGCCACAAACCACGCTATGATTGCGATAATGAGGACCCGGTTGGAGATCAGTTGCAAAAACCAGTTCATTTCGTGTTACCAATCACTTTCAAATATACAAAAAACTCTTTTTCTTGAGATCAGTCCGTCTCAACCTTGATGACAACGGGCTTTGTAGTCCCAATCTTCGGGCCGTGTACCCTCAGCCCATCATTTCCATATTCGTAGGGAACCTCGCCATGTCCGAGCACGGACACACGTTTTACGATCCCCTGGAAGCCAAGGCTGTTGAAGTCATGATTTCCAAGCGCTTTGACCAGTAATTCCCCGTTCTCCGGGTAGTTCAGGGATATGGCATAAACCGCTCCGTTCCCGCAGGTAAAGCGGAAATCCTCGGCAGTATAAGCCTTGCCTTTTACATCGGAGAACTTGCCCTCTTCTTCCTTCGTGGGACCCTCCGCGGCAATTTTCCAGGGCTTGGTGCCGTATATCGCTTCGCCGTTTGTTTCAAGCCATTTTCCTATCTCCAGAAGGATCTTTTTGTCCTCATCGGGAATGGTTCCGTCGCTCTTAGGCCCGATATTCAGAAGCAGGTTTCCGTTCTTTGAAACGACGTCCACGAGATATGCTATTATCTCATCCGCATTCTTGTAATCAAGCCCGTCTATATAGCACCAGGAATTGTACGCGATCGCTGTATCCGTCTGCCAATGGTAGGGCTGGGTGCTGCCAAATTTTCCTCTTTCCACATCAGGCACGGCCGAGCCGAACGGCACCGGATCGTGCTTATAGATGATAGCTACTTCCCGGCCCCACTCAGCTGCACGGTCATAATAATACGCCATCAGTTTCTTAAGGTGTTCCTTGTAGCTCTCGTGGATTATCCACCAGTCAAAATAAAGCAATGCAGGCTTGTATTTATCAATGATCTCGCAG
>JAEEGQ010000007.1 GCA_016280395.1 Lachnospiraceae bacterium
AGGCATCCGATAGGAATGACATATACGCCGTCTTCACGCTTATAACCATATTCAGTCGCGGTTATGACAAGCTTAAGATCCGGCAGTCTTAGCGGGACCTGTTTTTCCTTTTTGTTGTACTCGCCAATGAGTCTTTCTATCTCGCATAGATGTTCGGCGCCCATATCAATTTCTTTACTTCCGAGTTTGAATTCTATCAAAGCATATCGCCCATCCTTAAGATGGAGTACTGCGTCCGCTTCCAAACCATAGCGATCATGGTAATATGAGACTTCTCCGTTCATTCCGGAGGAATAAATCTTTAGGTCTCTGATACATAATGACTCAAAAAGGAAACCTAAGGTCTTGAAATCGGTATTAAAGTAGTCAGGTGATAATCCAAGTGCTGCTACTGCAATAGATGGATCTACAAGATTTCTTTTGTTTCCGGATCTGATTGCATCTTTTGAACGTATTGCAGGACACCACGCAGGTAGTTCGTCTATTATGTACAAATCTTCAAGATCATGAAAATAATCATAGAAAGTAGGCTTCGATATTTCTGTTGTTGATGAGGTGTCCGAAAAAATAGTTTTTGCCTCTGCCAAAGTACATATATTTCTTGCATAGGATCTTAAAAGACGTTCTGCCCATAATGGATTTCTTTTTACATGACTGATGTTAGAAATATCAACATGACAAGTCTGATAAAAGAGATCGGATGCGATGGAAAGCGCCGCCTCTCTATTCTTGATATCAATACTTTGTGGCCAGCCGCCACGACAGATTGCAAAGATCAGGTCATCTATCGTTAGTTTGGACTCTTCCCATTCGATATCCTTTCCATCAAAAAGATCCATAAGAGAGACGTTGCCGGACGACTCCCCGCTTTCGTATAGACTCATAGGGAACATGCGAAGTGTTGAAACTCTGAGTGTTCCGGTATGTGCCGTTTCAACTTTCTGCGAAGACGAACCGGTAAGGATGTACTGACCTTTTAATCCGGTGTCATCTACATTTTTACGTATTGCCCCCCAAATTTTCGGGGCATCCTGCCATTCGTCGAACAACCTTGGCTTATCGCCGATCAGAAGTTTCGAAGGCATACTTTCGGCAACTGACAATAGCCTTTCTCTGGCATCCTCATCCTGAAATTCTATGTAACTATTTGCAAAATGCTTTGCAGTAGTTGTCTTCCCACAACCTTTAGGGCCTACGATCAAGGTAGCCCCAAAAGCCTCAAGTTTAAGTTTTAATGCGGTATCGGTTATCCGATTGCGATAATTTTTTTCTATTTTATCCATTAGAAATCACCTCATGGCTGATTATACACCATTTAACACTTCTGCGCAATACCATTTAACACTTCTGCGCAATTTTATTTAACATATTTGTGCAGTTTTATTTAACACTTCTGTGGAAAAATACTTTACAACTGTACCAGTTGTCATAGCTGAAATTTAACACATCGCAATGATTAATGCAAAAATTCATGTAATGTGATAAGATATCCTTACAGCGCTCTGAAAGGAGAAAACAAATGCCTTCTTTATCCAATCCCATCCTTCCCGGTTTTTATCCGGACCCTTCCGTGATCCGCGTGGAAGACACATATTACATGGTCAATTCCACCTTTGTATATTTTCCCTGCATAACCATCTCTGCCTCAAAGGATCTGCAGAACTGGGAGACCGTGGGGCATGCCGTGACCGACCATTCCTATATCGACATGTCGGAATTTGATGCGGGACGCGGTTTCTGGGCTCCCGATATCTCCTATTCTTCCGCCACCGGCAGATATTATATAACAGCAACGCTATACGGCAACGGGGAATACCCCGGCAACTGCCGTCAGATGATAGTATGGTCGGATAGACCCGAGGGTCCTTACTCCGAACCTGTCTACATAAACGAACCGGGGATCGATCCTTCTCTCTTCCATGATGATGACGGACGCCATTACCTTATAATGAACCCGCAGGTAAAGATTATCCCCCTGACCGATGACTGCCTTGCTCCCGCCGGGGCCGCAAGGGTGCTCTATGAGGGCTGGAACAAGCATAAGACCGAAGGCCCTCACCTTGTCAAAAAGGGCGGCTACTACTACCTGTTCATGGCTGAGGGCGGAACCGGTGACGGGCATATGATCACGGTCGCAAGGGCAAAACGCCTTGAAGATGAATTTGAACCCTGCCCTCACAATCCGCTGCTCACTCAGACAGATCCCGGGGCGGAACTGCAGCGTACCGGCCACGGCTGCCCCTTTATGACCAAAGAAGGCGACTGGATGATAGTATATCTCTGCTCCCGTAAGCGCGGAGGCAGATACTCTCTTCTCGGGAGAGAGACGGCCATAGCCAGCCTCACCTGGGACAGCGAAGGCTGGCCTGTGATCAATGATGGCCGCGGTGCGCTCACCACCGTTGAACTTCCCTCTGACTATCCCGTACCGGCATCGCCCGTGACTTCGGTCATATTGAGACCCGGCGAATATGTTAACGGACTTCCCGGGGATTTTCTTTTTGCCGAAGGATACGTTCTGCTCCGTCAGCGTTTCATAGACAACATAACAAGCCTCACCGTTGCTCCCGAACTCATCAAGACACAGGAGATCGGACTTATCTTCTACTATGACAGGAACAGCTATGTGAAGTTCGGCATAAGTCCCGCCGCCGGGCATCTGGAACTGAGTGTACGTGTTTTCAACAGGGAAAAGAAAGACGAGGAGATGACCATAGGTATCGAAAACATCTACAGGATCCCATCCGAACTGAAGCTGATCGTGCGTACCCGCGGGATCTCCAAGGAATTTCTGTATGAAAAAGACGGTTTTGAGACCATGGTCTGTCTGCTGAAGGACTGCAGCATATTAACAGACGAAGGCGGGACCATGGGAAAGAGATTCACCGGTCCCGCCTACGGAATGATGGGCTACTTTGACTCGGGACTTGCCTTTAAGGAGCTGTCCCACGTCAGTTTATGATATCACGCGCACCCTCCCGGATAGAGGGTGGATGTAAAAACATAAACCATCTCATTATTTTAATAAGAAAAGGAAGTCTGGAAGGTATGTTCCTTTCAGACTTCTTCTTTTTTTGCCAATCCACCGCGACAGTGCTCATTTTGCGTTACTGTCTTATGAATACTGCAGAAGCTGCAGGGGGTTAATAAAACAACCTGTATGCCCGGCCGGGCCTTTGTATGCTGTTGCTATCATGCCGGTCACGGCTCGCCTGTAGGACTTGGCCCCGGCTCGCCTGTGGGACTTGGCCCGGGTTCGCCTGTGGGACTTGGCCCCAGCTCATTTGTAGGGCTGGGCCCCGGCTCACCTGTAGGACTAGGCCCGGGTTCACCTGTGGGGCTTGGTCCCGGTTCACCTGTTGGGCTTGGTCCCGGTTCACCCGTAGGACTTGGCTCCGGCTCGCCTGTAGGACTTGGCCCGGGTTCGCCTGTAGGACTGGGTCCCGGCTCACCCGTAGGACTTGGTCCCGGCTCACCTGTGGGGCTTGGTCCCGGTTCACCTGTAGGCTTTGGATCCTCGGGAGCGGGCTTTTCGGGCATATTGTCAAGCTTTATCGAGTAAACTTCTATATTCCCGCGATGGTCTTCCGCAAAGAGCGTGTAGGTGCCTGTACCGGAAAGCTTAAGGAGCAGACGCCCGTCAATAGGAGCAAGCTCTGCGGCGGCCCCGATATCATCGGCAAATTCGGCGGGAGTAAAGACCCCTGCGCGAAGCATGAATTTCGAGAGCCCGCTTTCGTAATCGCTCACATCAAGGACCGCAAGGGTAGTGCCCGAGGGCGAGACGAAGTAGTCCAGAAGATCGATCTTTGGAGCGGTGGTGTCATCCATCAGCGTATATCTGATAACAGCCTCGTTTCCCGCATAATCCGACACATAGAAGGTATAGATACCGCCCGATCCGAGGCGCAGGGCGCCTGTGTAGGCACTGCCCTGGATGCCTCTGAGGAAGTATGCGGCATCTTTTGCGTCCGATTCGGACCTGTCAAGCGTGTAGCGTATCGTACGGATCCCGGAGAGGATGTCTCTTCCGGTTACCGACAGGATCAGAAGATCGCCCTCAAAGGTGCGCTTAAAGGACAGCTCAGGAGTATCGGTATCCTGCTTAAGGGTACCTGCAGCCAAAAGGGCCGCGTAAAGGTCCGGGATACCGGGATAGCGCAGTTTTCCGGCCATTTCGAGGAACGGGTTCTCATTGCCTTCCTCTGTATAGTCGATACCATCTGCCGGAACTGTCTTACGGGTACTTAAGATGAGGTTTTTGATCTCGGAAGGATAGAGGTTCCTGCCGGTTGACATAAGCACGGCCGCAATGCCCGAAACATAAGGAGCTGCAAGGGAGGAACCGCTGTCGGCCGCATATCCGCCGCCAACTACCGTGCTCACGACGTAAACGCCGGGAGCCGCGATGTCAACGGATCCGATACCGAAACAGCTGCCTTCGTTGCTTGTTTCCGTAGGGGCGATAAGCTTTCCGAACTGGTTGCACCAGGTAACGGAAATGCTGTTTTCAAGGGAAAAACTTGCCGGATAAACAGGATATTCGTCATTGTTTGTACCGGTGTTGCCCGCTGCGCACACAAAAAGCATGTCGGAACGCTGCATGGCGGTCTTTAAGGATTCGAGCGTGGTCGAAGTCTCGTTTTTGCCGGATTTCTGGATGCCCCAGCTCATATTGCAGACGTCGGCACCCATCGAGGTGGCGTAATTAACGGCTTTTATGGCATTGGCTACAGTACCGTAGGAACGTGAACCTCCGTTCATCTTGACAGACATGATCTGAACGGGTATAAATGAAGCAACGCCTGCGATGCCTTCGCTGTTTCCGGCGGCAGCGGCGATTATGCCCGCAACCTTTGTTCCGTGTATGTCGTTGTCGATATAGACACCGTCAACGTCGGTGGCATAGTGACAGATGGTATTGTCGTTATTGTAGAAATCCCAGCCGTAGATGTCATCAACATATCCGTTGTTGTCGTTGTCTATGCCGTCACCCGGGATCTCGCCGGGATTGACCCAGATATGGTCCTTAAGGTCGGGATGGTTTATATCGATGCCGGTGTCGATGACCGCGACCACAACGGGCTCGGGCTCGGGGACCAGCGTGGCGTAAAGGTCGAGTGCTTCGGGATAATTGATGTCGATATCGGTATGTATGGGAAGTGTAAGGGAAGTCCCTCCGGTGAAATCGAAGTAATCGTAGTAGCCGGTGTTATGGAGGCCCCAGAGAGCCTTGCCGTAGGTATCGTCCTCCAAAGACTCGGGATACATGATGTAGTTCGGGTCGGCAGCATCAATGCCTTCGACTTTGTTGAGCATTTCAACGGCTTCTTCGGGGGAAAGGGAAGTGCAGCGGAGGATCATGTAGATATCGTCGAATTCTTCGGTGATACTGAAGGCTTCAAGGTCTTCTATAAGGCGCTTTCTTTCGTCTTTTGGGACATCCTCGTCCCAGACTGCGATATATTCACTGTTATGGATCGAATCGGCGGGGATAAGGTCCTTGTCCGGACGAACCGACGAAACGGCGTTCGAAAGCCCGGAGCCTGCAAAGAGACGGCGCGGCGGTCCGATGAAGATAACAATAAGAACACCGGCAAAAACAAGAAGTAATGCCGATATCAGGATGACAGTTCTAAGGTTTTTCGGACGTGAAGATCTCATATCAAACCTCGTGCGGGATACATCCCGCAACCGCATTCTATCACAGTGGGAATGGTTTTACAAGAATATTTACAACTTTTTCTTGACAGAACGAAAGAACCGTGATAAAGTTAGTAGGCTATGGAAGAGGTCTTTTTTTTATGCCTAATTACGAAAAACGGAGGTGGATATTGTGAGAGTTAAGATTACACTGGCTTGCACCGAATGTAAGCAAAGAAATTACAACACAATGAAAGAAAAGAAAAACCATCCCGACAGGATGGAGACGAAGAAGTACTGCAGATTCTGCAAGCGTCATACTATGCATAAGGAAACCAAGTGATCGGTTTCGGAAAGGGTAACATATGGCAGATAATGAAACAAAAGCTGTAAAAGCTACCAAGAAGAGCTGGTTCAAGGGTATGGCAGCCGAATTCAAGAAGATCATCTGGCCCGACAAGGAAACCGTTGCCAAGGAATCCGTTGCGGTCGTTGTTGTTTCTGTTATTCTCGGCGCGCTGATAGTCCTTATCGATTTCCTTATTCAGAGCGGACTTCAGCTTATAGTCTGATTTGGACCGAACAGGAGAGACTATGGCAGATATCAGATGGTACGTTGTTCATACCTACTCAGGGTATGAGAACAAAGTGAAAACGAACATCGAACAGACGGTGATCAACCGCCAGCTCGAGGAGCGGATCCGCGAGGTACGGGTACCTGTCGAGGACGTGATCGAGGTTAAGAACGGTGTCCGTAAGAAGATTTCCAGAAAGATATATCCGGGTTATGTACTTGTCAACATGGAAATGGATGACGATACCTGGTATGTCGTAAGGAATACACGGGGCGTTACAGGCTTCGTGGGCCCGGGAAGCAAGCCCGTGCCGCTTACCGAGGAGGAAGTAGACAAATACCTCGGAACAAAAGAAACCCTTGAAGCCGTTAACACGGAATTCAAGGAGGGCGACCTTATCACCGTTGTTTCCGGAGCATGGGAAAACACGGAAGGCGTCATCAAGAAAATCGATACTAAAAAACAGACCGTTACTATCAATGTTGATATGTTCGGTCGCGAAACTCCGGTTGAGATCAATTTCAGCGATGTAAAAGTAGTAAAATAGACCTTATGCTTTTACAGGAGTTTGTGGGAGGAACAGCGGTTTTTGCCAGAAACCGCACGGGTACCGTAGCACCGGATCCTTCCGATAACACCACATCTAGGAGGTAATTAATCATGGCAAAGAAAGTTACTGGTTACATCAAGTTACAGATCCCCGGCGGCAAGGCAACACCCGCTCCGCCCGTTGGTCCCGCTCTTGGTCAGCACGGTGTAAACATCGTACAGTTCACAAAGGAATTCAATGCACGTACAGCAGACGCTAACGGCATGATCATCCCTGTTGTCATCACTGTATATCAGGACAGAAGCTTCAGCTTCATCACCAAGACACCGCCCGCTGCAGTTCTTCTCAAGAAGGCTTGCAACCTCGATAAGGCTTCAGGCGTTCCGAACAAGACCAAGGTCGCTTCTATCAAGAAGTCGGAAGTACGCAAGATCGCAGAGCTCAAAATGCCCGATCTTAATGCAGCTAACATCGATACCGCGATGAGCATGATCGCAGGTACCGCACGCAGCATGGGTATCACTGTTGTAGACGATTGATTGGAGGACTAAGGCAAGATGAAAAGAGGAAAGAAATATAGTGATGCCGTTAAGGCATTCGATAAGACTGTAACGTATGATGTAAACGAGGCAGTTAAGTTAGTAAAGCAGGCTTCCACAACAAAGTTCGACGGTTCGGTTGAGTGCCATATCCGTCTGGGCGTTGACGGACGTCATGCAGACCAGCAGGTTCGTGGTGCGGTCGTACTGCCTCACGGAACAGGTAAGACAATAAGAGTTCTTGTATTCGCTAAGGGCGACAAGGTAGCAGAGGCAGAAGCAGCCGGCGCAGATTTCGTAGGCGGCGACGAGCTCATCCCCAAGATCCAGAACGACAACTGGCTTGATTTCGACGTTGTTGTAGCAACCCCCGACATGATGGGCGTTGTAGGCCGTCTTGGCCGTGTCCTTGGTCCGAAGGGCTTAATGCCCAACCCCAAGGCAGGTACCGTTACCATGGATGTTGCAAAGGCTATTGCAGACATCAAAGCAGGTAAAGTAGAGTACAGACTTGACAAGGCAAATATCATTCACTGCATCGTAGGTAAGGTTTCCTTCACCGAAGAGCAGCTCGCTGACAACTTCCAGGCATTGATCGGCGCGATCATTAAAGCAAAGCCCGCTACAGCAAAGGGCCAGTATTTAAAGAGCGTAACGCTTGCACCCACCATGGGCCCCGGCGTAAAGCTCAATACTGCAAAGCTTGCTTAATCACAAATCCAGATCCGTAGCAAAGCGGAGGCGCGAGCCTCCGCTTTTTTCTTTGCTTATTCTGACTCTTTGACAGATCCGATAATCCGACAGGGATATTTTGAACAAAATGACGAAAATTAAATAAAATGTAAAATATTGCTTTACTAATCACGATCCTCCGATTACAATAATGTAAAATAATTACACTACATACAATAATATCATTGCGTATATGATGGTTATATGATATTATGAAGGAGGAGAAATGAGCAACGATGCGGTAAAAAGCTTTAAAGATCTGGATCTTACGAATGACTATGTGTTTTCAAAGGTGATGGAAGACCCGGAACTGTGCAGAGAACTGCTGGAGATGATCTTAAACATCAGTATTCTGCGTATCGAGTATCCGGAATCACAGAAAAGCCTTACGTTTAAGCCGGATTCGAAAAGCGTTCGGCTTGATGTGTATGTTAAAGGCGACGAAAATTCTGCTTATGACATTGAAATGCAGGTGAAAAAAACAGGGCATCTGCCAAAACGAAGCCGTTATTATCAAAGCATGATGGATCTTGACATGCTTGAAAAGGGACATACCTATTCAGCTCTTGGAAAGTCTTTTGTGATATTCATCTGCATGTTTGACCCGTTTGAACTTGGACGGGCGGTATATTCGTTCAGAAACAGATGTGTGGAAGAACGGGATCTTGAACTCGGAGATGAGCGGACAACGGTTTTCATCAATGCATACGGCAAAACCGAACAGGATTCAAAACTGTATGATTTTCTTAAGTATTTAAGGAGCAAAGAAGCATCAAGCGAGTATACAAAGGCTCTGGATGATGCTGTAACGACAGTACTTGGCAACAGAAAGTTTGAGGTTGAGTATATGACGCTGGAAATGAAAATACAGGAACACAAGGAAGAATGGCTGGCAGAAGGCAGAGCGGAAGGCAAAGCTGAGGGAATCGATATGGGTGTCTCAGCAACTATCCGTGCCGCAATAAAGAACAACAAAACCCCGGAAGAGGTCGCGGAGTTCCTGAACATCCCCATCGAAAGGGTACTTGCAGCCGTAGAAGAAGAAATTACTCAAAACAGTTAAAAAACTATTGACATATCCCAAGGTACGTGTTATTATACCACTCGTGCCGAAGAAAGCAGGTGCCGGAGAACCGGCGTAAGGACAACCGCCCGCCGAGGATGTTCCGGGGTTTCCCGGGTTGATCATTTATTTGATTTGTATTTCTCGCCTCTGCACTGCAGAGGCTTTTCTTTTTCTGGCACGGAAAAAATGATAGGAGATCTTAAAATGGCAAAAGTCGAAATCAAAGCACCTATCGTTGACGAGATCAAAGGCTATGCAGACAAAGCAGTCGCTGCCGTACTTGTAGACTACCATGGTCTTACGGTTGAGCAGGACACAAGACTTCGTCGCAAGCTCCGCGAGGCAGGCGTTGTATACAAGGTATACAAGAACACCTACTTAAAGCGCGGTTTTGAAGGAAGTGACTTCGCACAGCTTGATGAAAGCCTTAACGGCGGCACAGCAGTTGCGTTCTCGCTTGAAGATGCCACAGCTCCCGCAAGAGTCCTTGCAGACTTCATGAAGGAAGCTCCCGCACTTCAGTTCAAAGCAGGCGTTGTAGAAGGTAAGCTTTATGATGTTAAAGGCCTTGAGAAGCTCGCAAGCATTCCGTCCAAGGAAGTTCTTATTTCCAGACTTCTTGGCAGCATGAAGAGCCCGATCACCAACTTCGCACGCGTTCTCAAGCAGATCGCAGAGAAGAACGGCGACGCAGCCTGATCGTCAGCAAACAGTTGCACCCGTGCTTATGCATGGAGCAGGTAAGAAGACCTGCATGAAAAACAAATGCTAAACAGCAAAATTGGAGGAAATTATGACTACACAGGAATTTATTGATGCAATCAAAGGCATGACCGTTCTTGAACTTAATGATCTTGTTAAGGCATGCGAAGAAGAGTTCGGCGTAAGCGCAGCAGCAGGCGTTGTTGTTGCAGCAGCAGGCCCCGCAGCAGCAGCTGAGGAAGAGAAGACAGAGTTTGATGTAGAGCTTACCGAAGTAGGCGCTGAGAAGGTTAAGGTTATCAAGGTTGTTCGTGAGATCACCGGCCTTGGCCTCAAGGAAGCTAAGGATCTTGTTGACAACGCTCCTAAGATGGTTAAGGAGCAGGCCGGCAAGGACGAGGCTGAAGAGATCAAGAAGAAACTCGAAGAAGTTGGCGCAAAGGTTACTCTTAAGTAATTTTGCCACTAACATCACGCAGGGGCACATATCCCGATATAACTTCACACAACGAAACAAAGGCTGGCAGACAGATTGTCTGTTGGCCTTTTTCTTATCCGAAGTCATCGCCCTATCCGTGCTGCATCCGTATCTTCCGTGAAGTTTGGGATGTTGTACAGTACAAGCACCTCCGTAATGCCGTTTACCCGGATGTAGTTCTGCACCGAGCCGCGGAAAAAGCGCATGTCGATAAGGTGTGTCTCCTCAAAGTCATCAACAGGGAACTGGGCAAAGGTATTGGCATAGGAATCCTTTATGATCAGGAGCTTCCCGGTGCCGCCGCCGTACACAACAGTTGTGGCCTGGTTTGAGTTAAGGAACACACCGTAGGGGTTGTTTCCCTGCAGAAGGTCTCTTTCGTAGATGGAATCGGCGATGTAATACCCGTTGTTGTAATCCACACGGTGCGTGGGAACGCGGTAAACGGCCTCTATGGTGTCATGGGCTGCGAACGGGTCTCCGGTCTTTATATAGGTCGTGCCCCTGAAGCCGTCATACAGCGTCTCCACGGTCCACTCTGAGAGCGGGGCCGCGTCCCTTCCGTGGGAAAGCATCCATTCCGCGTACGCATAATAGGCTCCGAGTGAAGTCCAGTGATGGTCGGTCTTGTAGTAGAGGGCTTCGTTCCGGTGTTTTAGCAGGACATCGGCAACATCCGTAACATTAATGCCTTTATTTTTCGCATAGTCGATAATTGCACGCTGGTTTGCGTTCGGTGCAAAGGCAGGCAGCTTGTCTGCATGGATAAAGGCTGCTGTGGGGACAAGCATCAGCGTGACCGGGATCCCGTCAGGAGCAACCGCATCTGAGAGCCTTTTTACGGCATCGAGGTTCGCATCGAGCTGTTTTAGCGGGAAATGCTTGTGTATATCGATAAGATAGCCGTCTTTTGCAAAATAAACCCCGTTGTTTTCCTTCTTGCCAAGCGCCCGCTCGGCCAAAGTGGAGACTGTCACCCAGCTGTCGCGCGCGGGAAACTGGTCTGCAAGGTAGGTTTCAAGGCTGCGGCAGAAATCACCGGAGAAGATTTCTTTGGAGGAAAGCTTCGGAAAGGTGGTAAGTTTGCGCTTTTCCTTTACCGAAAACTCCTTATCCGGAAGAAAGATGCCGGTGAGGGTTCCCGCCAGCAGCAAAAGGCAGAAAAGCACAGTTGTCAGTATGTTTCGCATAATGCCTCCTGACAGGGCTTTACGCCCCTTAAAAAAGTCATAATGATCGGAATATCGCCGCTTAAAACCGGAAATACAGAAAAGGATTGTAGGAACCGCTGATAAGGTAGGCGACCGAAAGGGCCGTTATGATCGTTATGCCGGTAAGCTCCGCGGCAGTAAGCGCGATCCCCTGCATACGGTGCTTCCTGCAGACAAGTCCCGTCCCTGTCTGAAGCGTTCCGGCTTTAACCGGCTCTCCCACCGCATACGTGCGAAGCTTTGAAAGGACATTTGCTGGAAGAGGCGTGGAGCCTAAGATGCAGAGCAGGAGCAGCGGAAGGAACGAAAGAAGGCTGTACATGGTCGCGTTGTCTGTAAAAGCCGTTCCTCCGCAGAACATGACCTTAAGGTACATAAAGCCGTCCGAAACGCTTTCAAGGGAGAAGAAAACCCAGCCGATAAGCACCGCAAGAAGCGTGTAAATGCGGCTTAACGGTTTTCGCACAAGGTCGGGGAGGCGGGAGAAGACCGGCAAAAGCAGGAATTTTTCGAGGATGAGCAACGCGCCGTACCAGGCGCCCCACATGATAAAGTTAAGGCTTGCCCCGTGCCAGAAGCCCGTCAGAAGCCAGACAACGGCAATGTTGAGGATCCTGCGCGGGATACGGCATCTGTTGCCTCCAAGCGGTATATAGACATAGTCCTTAAACCAGGAGCCGAGGGTAATATGCCAGCGGCGCCAGAAGTCGGTCACGCTTGCTGCAAGGTAGGGATAATTGAAATTCTCCGGGAAGGAGAAACCAAACATTTTGCCAAGCCCTATCGCCATATCTGAGTAGCCGGAAAAATCAAAATAGATCTGGAAGGCAAAGGCCAGAGCCGCAAGCCAGGCAGAAAGAGTCGTCATCCCGGACAGGGGCACGGCGGTGAGCGTGTTATGGAGCTTACCGATATTGTTGGCAAGCAGTACCTTCTTTGCAAGCCCTGTTACAAAGCGTCGGGCACCCTCTGCGAAGCTGTCTGCGCTGTGAATGCGGCCTTCAAGCTGTTCCGCGATGTCCCGGTAACGCACTATAGGGCCTGCGATAAGCTGCGGGAACAGCGAAACATATGCCCCGAAAGCAATGAAATTGCGCTGTGCTTTTACGTCTCCGCGATACACATCTATGGTGTAGCTCATTGTCTGGAAGGTGTAAAAGGAGATGCCTATCGGCAGCGTCCATCCGGGTTTGGGGATTCCGGCGGAGAAGAGGCTGTTGACGGTTTCAATGAAGAAGCCGGTATATTTGAAGGTCAGCAGAAGCCCGAGATTCCCGCACAGCGAAAGGACAAGCCCCGCTTTTTGAAGGCGCGTTCCGCGGAAATGTTCAACCATACGGCCGCAAGTGTAGTCAAGGACTGTGGAAAAGATCATCAGCACGACATACACAGGTTCGCCCCAGGCATAGAAAAAGAGGCTTGCAAGGAAGAGAACCGTGTTTTTTGCGGCCCGCGGCGCAGCGTAGTAGAGAAGCAGCACCGCGGGAAGAAAACAGAATAGGAATGTCAGTCCGGAGAATACCATGGCAGATCATCCTTCCGGGACATATGTGCCGGGAAAAACCGGTCCTTCGAAGGATTCTCCCGAGCCGTTGCCGGGATCCTGTTCATCCGGGATCGCAGTATCCTCGTCGAGGAGATTATCGGGAAGGAAGCCCAAAAGGTTCTTAACGGCACTGTCGATCTTTTCATACTCAGCAGTTGCAAACGCAAGCTGGGCTGCGTCGTCACGGACATCATCGGGGCGCGGGGCACCGGCCACGATGTACATAACGATATCGCCTGCCTTATAAATGCGGCATCCCATTACCTTGAAGGGTTCCATGGGGTAAATGGCCGCGTATTTTCTGGAACGGACATAGAACACGTTAAAGCCCTGTACAACGGAGTCTGCGTAAGCCGCGTCCTTGCACTTAACGACGATAACGGAATCCTGGTGAACGGAAGGAACTGCATTCTGCTTTGCTACATACGCATCGATCTTTTCCATGTCGATATCGCCGAGCGGGCAAAGATAGAGTTCCTCTTCGGGAACTTCGATATCCGCAACATATCCGTTGCCGAGCGCTTTTGCGATAGCGGCTTCGACAGACTGCGGTGTGATGCCGTCGGGAAGCTTGCCGCTGTTATTGCCGTTTCCTTTGTTTTCGGAATTACCGTTGTCGGGGGACAAAGTGGGAGTAGGCGTAGCAGTCTTCTGATCGTTACCGGGCTTTTTGCCGCAGGCAGCGAGCAGGAAGAGAAGTGATAAAGAGATCAGAAATACAAGTCGTTTCATTTTGAATACCTCGATTCGTTATTTTCAGGTGATGTTCATCGCCCTCTGACTTAATAACGAATGAGGTTCGCAAAATGTCGGATTTATTTTAAGGATCTGTATATGGCAAGGAGGGCATCGCGATCCGCACCGTCCGTATTCATAAGTACATAGTTGACACCGTCTTTTGCCCAGACGATCTTAAGAAAGTCGATACCCTCATCCCGGAGCAATACAAGTTTTGCACCGTTTTCCGTATCTGCGGTCTCTGACGAGATCTCCATGCCGTAAAGCCCGGAGAAGTCGTCGGAAAGCTTGGAGGCGCGGAGGACATACTGTTTTTCGTCGATCGTGAAGGAAACCTCCGCAATATTGTCCCAGACAGAAGCATAGAGGATGTCTTCAGAGCCCTGCGGTGCGGATATCGTAAGGCCGGTAGCGGCCCGGAGTGCCTCAGAAGAAGGGTACTCCTTGAAGGGGTTTGTATCCGGGATCGGAGACAGAGTACCGCCTGTACCCGTCGGAACGGGAGTGCCCGTACCGGGGAGGATCCGGGACTTTAAGGCGACAAGAACTACGATAGCAAGGCAGGCAGCAACGGGAAGTGCCCACCGTGTTATGAGGGTTATGCGCGAAAGGAGCGGCTTGCGGGTATTCTTTTCCGCAGGTTTCTCCTGCGCGGCAGCTTTTTCAAGGATGTTTGCCAGCATGCGGGATTTTGCACCTTCGCGGGGTTCTATGGAATCAAAGGCATCACGGATAAGAGCCCCGTCCCTTTCGGAACCGGCATTGTCTGTGGTATTAACTGTTTTTTTGAGATCATCCGGTATATTGTTCATTGCAGAACCTCCGTTTGCTGCCGGTCACGGGTTGAATGCATCCCCATAGCCGGAGTTTCTTAGTAAGTGCCTTAGCCGCTCTCTTGCATCTTTCAGCCGGTTGCGGATGGTTGAAGGCGGGCTCCCGAGCGCGGCTGCGATCTCGTCTGTCCGGAGACCGTCATAATAGTACATCCAGACTACGTCTTTGAGCTTTGCGGGAAGTGCAAGGACGGCTTCTCTTACATCGCTGTAATCCTCCTTTGGGGGAGGAGCTGCCGGCTCTTCTGCGTCGTCGGCATCGAGTGAGTCGACATTCTTGCGACTGAAGCTCTTAAGCCGGTCCTTGCATAGGTTTGAAGCAGTCACTGTCAGCCATTTGCGCTCGTGTGTCTCATCCGTGAAGGTGAAACCGCCGTTCAGCACCTTCACAAAGACATCTTCCGTACAGTCTTCCGCGTCTGCCTCCGAGCGCATGTAAGTAAAACACAGACGATATACATATCGCCAGTGTCTTTCGTAAAATGCTTCAAATTCCGCAGACGGCTTGACAGCAGACATTTTCTATCCTTTCCCCTGATATAACGAATGAACTTCCGAAAATGTCGGAAATTTTTTCGGTTTTTCACAGAGATTGCTTTTACAGATGATTTCCACAGAGAGATTATAAATGCTTTTTTTCAAAAAGTAAATGGCTGTTTCCGCTGTTTTGTCACGGCCAAAAATCCGGAAAACAAACAGATAAAAATTTGGATCTAAACATCATATTTTTAAAAAAACAGATTGACTTAATCATTTAAAATGCTAATATGTTAGCTACACCATATTAACGACCGGCACACACAATCTTATAGGTATTCTGTATGAACGAACAGATCAAGTGGGTATTCTCCAACTTAAAGGGCAAACGCGCCCTGTTCATTTTCGCGATCTGCTGTACGATAACAGCCAACATCTTGCAGATCACGGTTCCTTTTTTCTCAAAGACCATAGTTGACCGCTTCCTTTCCTTTGACAACGCGGCCACGGCAGCGGAATATATCGGCCAAAATAAGCAGACGCTCTATATGCTGCTTCTTGGCATGATACTTGTGACCCTTGTCCGCACCGTGATCGTATATACCGGAAACCTCTCGTACGAGCGGGTTTCCCAGTCTTTTGCGGTCAGGATGCGCGCAAAGCTTTTCAGGAATATCGAGGCCCAGAGCATGGAATTCTACGACCGCTACCGCACAGGCGACCTTATGACGCGTCTTACGGGCGATCTTGAGGCAGTGCGCCACATGCTCGCATGGGTATGTCGTATGATAATCGAGTGCGTTGTGCTCTTCTCTGTAGCCATAGTCTATTATTTTACGATGGACTGGCTTCTTGCGATATGCCTTTTTGCGCTCTGTCCGATTATTTTCACGCTTATGTTCATGTTCAGGAAAAAGGTTGCGCCGATGCACAGAGCGCTCCGTGAACGCCTTTCGGAACTCAACACCGCAGCGCAGGAGAATATCTCCGGAAACCGCGTTGTAAAGGCTTTTGCCCGCGAAGATTACGAGATAGAACGTTTTGACGAAAAGAACAGGTCATTTTCCGAGTCCAATATGAAAACGGCCTTTGTATGGCTCAAGTTCTTCCCTGCGATAGAAGGCTGCGCTGATGCTCTCGCTGTCGTAATGCTGCTTGCAGGCGGTATCTTTCTTATAAACGGCAGGATCGGGATGGGCGATTATGTTGCTTTTTCCGGCATGATCTGGACTCTTGCGAACCCCACACGCAATCTCGGAAGCGTTCTGAACGAGCTTCAAAGGTTCTCTGCCGCAGCCAAAAAGATAATGGAGATCGATTCCGCAGTGCCGACAATGAGCGAGAGCGCGGATGCGATATCGCACCCCGGCCGTTTTAACGGCGAGATCGAGTTCGACCATGTAAGCTTTGCCTATGATGATGCTCCGAACGCGGAGGTGTTGCACGATATCTCCTTTAAGATAAAACCCGGACAGACACTTGCCATCATGGGCGATACAGGGTCCGGAAAGACCTCGCTGATAAACATGATCCCGCGCTTCTACGACCCGACTTCCGGTACTGTAAAGATCGACGGGACAGACGTTAAAGATATGAAATTTACGGATCTGAGGCGGAATATCGGCATGGCAACGCAGGATGTCCTGCTCTATTCGGACAGCATAGACGGAAATATCGCCTACGGCAATTCCGGGATGTCTCTCGAAACCGTCAAGAAGTACGCGGAAAAGTCCGCCGTTACAAGCTTTGTTTACCAGCTTCCCCAGGGCTTTGACACGATAGTCGGGGAACGCGGCGTCGGGCTTTCGGGCGGCCAGAAGCAGCGTATCTCGCTTGCGCGCGCCCTTGCGATCACCCCGTCGATACTGATACTTGATGACACCACATCCGCAGTCGATACGGAAACGGAGCAGTTTATACAGGAAAACCTTAGGAATCTCGATTTCGAGTGCACAAAGATAATCATAGCGCAGCGCATCTCGTCCACAAAGGATGCGGACCAGATCATGATACTTAGGAACGGCCGGATCGAAGAGATGGGAACACACGAGGAGCTGCTTGCAAAGCGGGGCTACTACTACGAAGTATACTCGCTTCAGCAGAGCGCGTGAAAGGAGGAGGACCATGGCAAGAAATACCTATTCGGTTGACGAAAAGCTTGAAAAGTCCTTCGACTTTAAGAGCTTTAAGCGCGCCGGGAAATACATAAAAAGATACGCGGACCGCATGACGATCGCCCTTGTGATCTCGTTCATCGCGGCAGCGGTGGAGCTGTTCACGCCGAGGATCACGCAGTACGCGCTTGACGTGACGATCCCGAACAAGCGCGTAAACGAGCTGCTGATGCTCGTGCTTGCGCTTGTCGGATGCTATGCCGTCGCAATAGTGCTTGCAACGCTGCGTTCAAAAATAATGATAAGGGTCGGGCAGAGCATAATCTACGATATCCGCAAGGATCTTTTCGAGCATCTGCAGAAGCTCCCCTTCGATTACTACGATTCAAGGCCCCAGGGCAAGATACTGATACGCGTGGTCAACTACGTAAACTCGGTCTCAAACATGCTCTCAAACGGGCTTTTGAATGCAATCCTTGAGTTTATCAACATGGGGATAATCCTGGTTTATATGTTCACTCTCCATGTAAGGCTTTCGCTGGTGGTACTTGCCGGTGTGCCCGTGTTTGCGGCTGTAATGCTGATCATCAAGAAGTACCAGCGCAAGGCATGGCAGGATGTCTCCAACAAGAGCTCGAACATGAACGCTTACCTGCAGGAAAACCTGACAGGCGTGAAGGTAACGAAGATCTTTGCCCGTGAGGAAGAAAACGCCGGGATCTATGACGGCCTTTCCAATGATCACCGCAAGGCATGGATGCGGGCAGTACGCATGTCAAACCTTGTATGGCCCGCAACCGACAATATTTCCGTATGTGTGCGCGCGGCCATCTACCTTGTCGGACTTGTGGTCCTTGGGCCTCAGGCCGTCGGCATAGGCATGATCCTTGCAATGTCAACATATGCCTTCCGCTTCTGGCTGCCGATAATGAACCTTGCAAACATCTTCAATGATTTTATCAACAACGTGGCATATCTCGAGCGTATCTTTGAAACCCTTGACGAGCCGGTAACTGTGGACGACGCACCCGGCGCAACCGAGCTTCCGCCCATCAAAGGCGATGTCGAATTTGATGACGTCTGCTTTGCGTATGAAGCCGACAAGCCTGTCCTCAACCATGTTTCCTTCAGTGTTAAGGCAGGAGAGAGCATTGCTCTCGTAGGACCTACCGGAGCCGGAAAATCGACGGTCATCAACCTTCTCTCAAGGTTTTACAACATCGGCAGCGGCACGGTACGCGTTGACGGGCACGATATCTCCGGCGTGACACTGCATTCGCTCCGCTCCCAGATGGGCGTGATGATGCAGGACAGCTTCCTGTTTACCGGGACCGTAGCCGACAATATCCGCTACGGCAAGCTTGACGCAAGCGAAGGGGAGATACAAAAAGCCGCGAAAGTCGTATGCGCGGACGAGTTCATAAGCGAACTCGAGAACGGCTACGAGCACGAAGTAAGCGAGCGCGGAAGTACCTTCTCCCAGGGCCAGAGACAGCTTATCTCCTTTGCAAGGACGCTGCTTTCGGACCCGAGGATACTCATCCTTGACGAAGCCACTTCAAGCATCGACGTACGCACGGAGCGTGCGCTCCAGACCGGCTTGAACGAGCTCATGAAGGGCAGGACATCCTTCATTATCGCGCACAGGCTCTCAACAATAAAGAACTGCGACAAGATCATGTACATAGGCGACGGCAGGATCCTTGAAGCCGGAACCCATGATGAACTGATGGCAAAGAAGGGACATTACTACGACCTTGTGACTGCTAATTCTGTGGCGTAAAAACACAGCTGAATAAAAATTGAAAAGGCGCTCCCGGATTGGGAGCGCCTTTTGCAGCGATGAAAAGCATACATGATCAGGATCGGCTTTTGTCATCCTTTTATCTTTTTGCCCTGGAAGATAACTACACCTGTGAGGCCGAGGGTCCATGCCGTAAGAACGGAGGACCAGAGGATGAGCCAGAGAGGAACCTTTGTATCGGTTGTGGCTGCCTTTGCGGTGATCACAGCCTTGTCTGCGGTGCGAGTGCCTTCAGCCTTGATCTCTGTCATGCCGAGGGGCAGTGCGTCGTCATCGATGCTGATGATGATGCCTTCGCCAAGGCTCTGTACAGAGTAGGAGTCGGTATTGACCTCTTTACCGTCTATAACTACTCTTGAAAGCTCTTCGTAAGGAACGTTGAAGTAGTAGATGCGTGTTTCACCTGCTTCCTGGATGCTTCGCGTTATGGCTGCGCCTGTCTGGACGCTGCCTGCGTTGATCTCTTTTCCGTCGCTTAAGGTTACGATAAGGTTGCCGTCGCCGTCAAGGCGTACATTGGTTATGCCGATGCCCGGTATACCCTGGGCACCTGTTTCACCCTTGTCGCCTTTGTCGCCTTTCTCACCGGGAGCGCCCTTCTCGCCGGGGTCACCCTTTTCGCCGGGATCGCCTTTTTCGCCGGCTTCGCCCTTTTCACCTTTTTCACCGGGATCACCCTTGTCGCCTTTTGCACCCTTTTCACCGGCGTCGCCTTTGTCACCCTTGGCGCCCTTTTCACCGGCATCACCTTTGTCACCTTTTTCGCCTTTAAGGGATGCGATATCGACAATGTTCGTCCAGGAGTCTGTATTCTCGTAGCCCCACTGGATCATTCCGGTCTCCTCGTCAACATGGATCTCGACATTCCTGCCGTCAAGACCTGCTTCACCCTGCGCACCCTGTTCGCCTTTAAGGCCTTTAAGGTCGAGGATGCTGTTCCAGTCCCTGTCGCCGGAATAGCGGTACATAAGGTTGTTGTCGGATACCTGGAGTTCTATCTCTTTTCCGTCTTTACCCGCGGAGATGAGCGGAATTTTGATCTCGGATGTTTCACCGTTTATATATCTTACGGAATAATACTCGTACTTGTCGTCCGTGTCGGTGAGTTTGATCTCATATACCGAACTCGGCGAGGTCCTTACATATGTTTTCTTTGAAGGTATGCCTGTGATCCCGAGGTCATCCTTGCAGCAGATAACGAAATTGTAGTACTGTCTTCCGTCAAGAGCCGTAAACACATAGCTCTCGGTTCCTACATTAAGGTCTGTTACCGGCACCAGATCGCCGTTGTCATCAACATAGAGGAGCTTGTATCCGGTAACGGGTCTTTCGGGTGTTGCGGGATTTGACCACTCGAGGGTGATCTCCGGATCGTTTGTTGCAGCGTTGAAGCCAATGGCCGCCGTAAGATCCTTTACAAGAGGTGCTCCGGCACGGACGTTTGAGAGCATGTAACCATAGATGGGAGCGTATTCTCCTTCGCTCATGTCTTTTACGTTTGACTTCCAGGTTACCATCTGGTAATCGAAGCTGTAAACGCCTGCCGAGAGGGTGGAGATACCGGCATCATCCAATAAGTCCTCATCCATATTGCCGACGGTACAGCTTATACCCTTACCGTTGACATCTGTGTATGATACGCACTCTTCCTCCATGTATGTAAGAGAGATGTGCCCACCGCCGTATACATGAAAACCACCCATTGCACTGAAATCAAAGTTAAAACCGTGTGCCATTGATTCTTCTTCGCTATGGGCATGCTCGGTTGACCACGAATAGCCCGTGGAACTTGAACCGAGGCCGAAATGGTTTGTGCTGGTCTGAAGCGTTGTCATGCCCGCAGGCTGGTTTGTGGCGGAAATATAGGAGAAAGGATCTCCTTCGTGACCGAGGTACGAGTCGTTGATCTTGTCAAGATGTGGTGTCTTATCGGCAGCGATATGCTTCTCAGCAGCCATTTTGCTGCACTTGTCATTATAATAATCTACAAAGCGGTTGTAATCATCCACACTCAGCATTGTCTTTGTGGATTCGCCCGGGAAGGACAGCGTGATGAAGCTGTCATCCGGCCATTCGTTGTTTTTCTCAAGTTTGTAGATATATGTTGTGACAGGCGTCCTGCAGACAAGCACCTGGTCCTTGCTGTAGGCGGTTGCGGTATAAGTATCCGTGGTGGTCAGACTGTTGGTAAAGGTCTTGGACCAGTCCATTGCATATCCGGCCTCTATGTTCATCTTGAACGGGTCCGTGTCTATTGCAAATATGACATTTGCACCGAAGGAAACGCTTGTCGAATTGCTCTTTGCGTATTCGTAGGAGGTGGTTATGTCAAAAGTGGTCGAGTAATCCGTCATGTAGGCAGAGGTTTCGCTAAAGAAAGGAGCAGCCTGAAGTATTGCTTTGACCTCGGGATCCGTGTAATTATATTCTTTACCGAAATACTTAACATGGTATCCGTCGGAATCGTTGTCCCATGCGCAGATATCATAGGACAGGCAGTCGTCGACCTCACAGCTTCCGCTGTATTTGCTGGGATAGTACTGGTTTGTGTCTTCTATGGAATCGGAGGCGGTGATAAAGTAATCGGTGGCATCATGATTTGTACTGTTATCGTCATATTTTCCGCCGATCATGCCCATGGTATAGGTTACGTTCCCGGTATCACCCGAAGCGGCTGCACCGAGGATAAATACTATCTGTTCGTGGCCGTATTCGTTTCCGTCGAAGTTTCCTGCAGCCATGGAACGGATATAGGTTTCCTGGTTATCGTGGGTACCCATGCTCAGATCGGCTGCCTGGAAGAAATCCGGCATATAAACACATGTGATCCTGTTGCCGTTAAGCACATAAAGTTCGCCGTTTACAAAAATGTGCTCTGCTTTGCCCGGACCGTTGATCGCAACCGTTTCAACGCCTGTCTGCTGCCAGGACTGGTCACCTGTGGTATCGTCGGCACGGTAGAGGCCGCCGTTTGAAGCACCGCCGCGTGTCCACTTGTTGGTCTCGACATCGGTCCTCATCGCCTTTAGGTTGAGCTTGTTGCCGTATATGGCGATTATGGTCTTGCTGGAGTCGACTTTGTTGTAAGGATCTTCAACTTTTGAATTCATGTAACCCTTGATGTAGTGATAGAAACCGGAAACAACAATATCATCGATCCTGTCTCCGTCAACATCACCTACCGCAAGACCCGCTGCAAGCGGCGCCTCATGCCATTCGGAGTCTCCGACATTTGCTTTGTTGTGTTTGACAACATACTGCTTTCTGGTGGCTTTTGTGCCCTTTACGATAGAAGTACCTGAGTCCTTTATACCGTAACTTACCGAAAGACAGGGAATATAGAATCTGGTTAAATACTCACGGTGAACGCTGGTAACACGGTTTACATAGCTTAAGACAACAAGGTCGTCAATGCCGTCGCCGTTGATATCGCCGGTGTCTATTGCTGCGTGCATACGGTTATCTACCCAGCGATCGTCGGTGTCGGTGTAGCTGGGGTGGAAAAGGTCACCGTCTTTTCCGGGGTATCCGTCGCCGCTCATTGTTGAAAGTGTGATCTTGCCGTCATTGGATGAAACCTTGATCTCTTTAAGAGTGGGAGTGCTCGCGCAGGCCCATACAACGATCGTGTCACGTCCGTTCCCGTTGTAATCGCCTGCGGTGATCCCAAGGAAGTTGCCGGCGTTGAAATCCCACATGTTATCGTTGTTCAGTGTGCTGTCGTTACCCATCCACTTTGAAACGCAAAGCTTGAGTAATTCACTGGTGTTTCCTTTTTTGTCCATGACCCAGACATAGATGTACGGAGGATATTTGTCGCCGTCGCCTGAATCGGATGCATATACGCCCACTACAGCGATATGGTCCTTACGGCCGCTACCTGTGGGGTCAAAGGCAACGGTACGGGCAAAACTCAGAGCATAGTGTTTGCCAAGATCCTTCTTCCAGGTACTCTTTGCGTTTTTGTATGGAATACCCGTGTATCCTGACTTCAGGGTATCGTATGAAGTCATATGAACTCCGTCACTCAGGCTTTTTCCCGAAAGGACCATAAGCTCGTCCTGTTTGAACAGGAAGAAGGGGTTGTCCTCTCCGTGGCCGTACGGGTCTATGCTGCTTGACCAGTCCTTGGGGATAGGCTCGTTCATGACTGCGTTGAACAATTCCTGTTCACTGCGGGAGATTTCTGTGGCGGCATGAACCGCCTCCATTCCCGAATTGTTGAAGAACCCTGTGATAAGGATCAGGGTAAGGAAGAAACTTAAGGATCGTGCAAGGTGTCTGTTCCTTTTCATTTTTTAACCTCCATGCTGCGAGCGCAGCGAGTAGCTAATGGTTGCATTTGTTGACATTTTCTGTGGTTTCCGGGTTTTCCTGTCCGGTGTTCCCGTCACCGGCGCCGGTCCTGTTCTGCTCCGACTTGTCGCGGTAGAGCTTTATGCCCGCCGTTACTGCGACACCGAGGATAAAGGCGACCACTGCGGCAAGCACATATCCTCCGGCATTGTCTGCAAGCAGGGAGGAACCGGCATAAGATGCTTCGGAAGCGTCCCATACGGACGGCCCTGACCGGATAAGAAGCGGAGTCAGTACGGCCGACAATACGGTCAAAAGAAGCGCGGCAGCTATAGCCGATACGACCAATCTTCGCCTGTCGCGTTCGAGTGTTAGATAGTCTGCCCTCTTATGGAGCGATCTGATGCGTTCTTCCGCGGATCTCATCCTTTTACCTCCTTTTTGTTTTTGAAACATAATATCTGTTTCTGTATACATAGATACATAAAATAAAAAAATTCCCCGCCTTTTTAAAAAAAGCAGAGAATTTTTAAAAGTTTTTTTCATGCATAATGTCCGGCAAAAGGCCGGGGAGGCGGCTGTCAGGCAGGAGAGGCCTTTGTGCCGGGGCTGTCCGGCTTTTTTGCCGGTCTTTTGTGCGCCAGGATGAAATACAGAGCGGCTGTCAGCATCGGTGCGGCATAACCTGTATAGGCGGCGATACCTTCCTGTGAGACGAGCATGTTGTAGATGCCGTGATAGGTTATTGCCACGGCCATAAGCCCGAAGGTCCCGGCCACCCTCAGCCACAGCTTGTCAAGCAGATGCAGCATGCCGAGGGCTACAAGAGACGCACACACAACGTGCATGGCACCGGTCCCGAAGCCGCGTATCAGAAGACGTAAGAGCTGTGTCGTGCCGTTTTGCGCCATATAGCATACGTTTTCAAAGGTGGCAAAACCGACAGCGGTAATGACAACGCACCCCGGAACCTGCTCGGGAGCAGGCTCAAAAACGAGAATGAAGAAGAGCACGGGGATCAGCTTCATGAACTCCTCAACGATAGGAGATATCGTGAGGGATGCCATAAGCTTGTCGAGCCCGTTGACGAGCGCAAGAAAGGTGCTTATATAGGAGGAAAGGATACAGGCGGTCATTCCGCTGAGTAAAAAGACAACCATCCTCCGGTCCCTGTTTTTTGTCGCGATTATCGCAACCAGAAGAGGGGCTGCAAGGCAAATGTAGACATTTTCGATGTAGGTCATGCGTTAACCTCCTTCCCGCAGTCTTCTTTTGCCTTTAAGATCCTGCCGACGGCTGCGACAAAAAGGAAAAAGGTACAGGAAAGCAGGATGTCGATCCAGTAATAAGGGTTTGCAAAGGTTTCACTTTCCCATATACAGGACGATACCCAAAGAAGGTACTCAAGGCCGCAAAAGACAAGCGCAAGTATAAAAAGAGGGCGAAATGCAGGGGACATGCTGCCTTTGAACGAGAGCAGCAGTCCGTCGAGGGCATGCCAGATGATAAGCCCCATAAGAAGGGCTATCACGATATTGCTGAGGTATTCCCCGTATTGCATAAAAAAGAGGCACATTGCAACGGTGAACAAAGGAGCCGCAAAAAGCAGGACGGAGTGTTTTTCACCGGCCTTCCGGTCCTTTGTCCTTACAAGAAGGATGATCAGAAAAAGGTATGATGAATACCAGCTCAGGTCGGGGATAAAAGACGGATTTGGGGTCTTTGAATAAAACAGATAAAAAAGCAGCCAGTACAGGTCTCCGAGCAGGAAGGTGCCAAAAAAGAGAGTCAACAG
This sequence comes from Lachnospiraceae bacterium, assembly GCA_016280395.1. GTDB lineage: Bacteria > Bacillota > Clostridia > Lachnospirales > Lachnospiraceae > SZUA-448. The sequence goes on from JAEEGQ010000007.1 coordinate 25,100, forward strand.
GATATAGGAGCGGCTTTTGAGGCCGGCTCCGCGTATCAGCGAAACGGCAGCGCATATTGCGGCCACGGTGATCTGGAATCCGTTTGTTATGAACTCGGTCATGACAGATGATGTTGGTCCTTTCTTTTTTGCCATTTTTTAAGGGAAAAGCAGAAAACGGTAACCGCAGCGCCAAGAAGGAACGCGACAACGGAGATTACTATATACGCAAGAGCGCTGTTGTCCGAAAAGATGCTGGCGTTCATGGCGGGGGAAATGTCTGACGGGACGTTGTTCACGGCAACAGACGGTATAAAGAGCGCAAGGCCCACGGCAGCGGCCAGACATACGGCCACAGAGACGATCTGTACCGCAAGCAGACGGTTTGCATTTTTCTTTTCGTAAAGCTCTTTTGCGCGCCCGTGCATGGCAAGTATGCGTTCTTCAGCTGTTTTCATGGGATATGCCCTCCTTTTCAAGTTCTTTTTTTAAGGCTTTTTTCCCTCTTTCAAGAAGGTGATCGATCCTTTTCGCGGTCACGCCCATAACCTTTGCAGCTTCCTTGTAGCTGAGGTCATCAAAGTAGATAAGCCACAGCGGCTCTCTTAATTCGGGCGAAAGCCGCTCAAGGCAGCGGTGGAGGATATGTGTCTCCTCGCCGGTCACGACAAGATCCTCAAGTATTGTGGGATCGGAAGGCTCCTCAGGCAACTCGTCGATACAAAAAGTGCCTGTTTTTACGGTCTTTTGGTGGAAGCGGGCGGCAAGATGCCTTGCGGTCTTGTAAAGATAAGCCTTGAAGCAGCCCGTGCCTATCAGAGGGCGCTTTACCATGATGCGGGCAAACGCTTCTATCATAAGGTCCTCTGCATCCTCGGGGATGTGCAGGAAACCCGACAGGTATGTGACAAGACGGTCGCCGTAGCGCAGCATGAGCGAGTCGTAAGCATGGCTGTCCCCTTTGAGAAAGGCTGTGTAGAGTTCGTCATCGGAATATGCGGTTTCCATTGCTGTGTCCATGCTGCGCTCTTTGCTTGAAATGTTGTTTCTTCCCGCCTTTGGGGCAGAAAGCTCTATATATATTTTTATCAGAAATTGCCGCAGGTGTCAAACAAAATGAGGTATGTACGGCAGGATAAAAACACAAATTATGCGGTTAAATGCAATTTTATGCTTGACAAATGAAGTGTGCTTGTATAGAATGGCTTTAACGCGTTAAAGCGTAACGCATTAAAGCAAAAGAGGTTCCGCTTTTTTATTGGGAAAACCGCGCGGTACTTCTTTACGAAAGATGAGGAACGATATGTTGACCAAGATCATCAGCGCGATTCTTCTTGTCGCATTCTTTGCGATCATGATAGGTGTCGGCTTTTACAGCAGAAAGAGTACGAAGGACGTATCCGGATTTGTACTCGGCGGACGTGCGGTAGGCCCGTGGCTTACAGCCTTTGCCTTCGGTACTTCGTATTTCTCGGCGGTTATTTTTGTGGGCTATGCCGGGCAGTTCGGATGGCTCTACGGGACAAGCGCAACATGGGCCGGACTTGGCAACGCGTTTATCGGATCGCTCCTGGCATGGAACATACTCGGGCGCCGCACCCGTATAATGACACAGCACCTTGATTCGAAGACAATGCCTGATTTCTTTGAAAAGCGCTTCGGCTCTGCAAAATTAAAGGTTGTGGCTTCCGTCATCGTCTTTATTTTCCTGATCCCCTACACAGCATCGCTTTACAACGGTCTTTCGAGCCTTTTCGGCCTTGTGTTCGATATCCCTTACTGGGTCGTTATTGCAGTGATGGCGGCACTTACCGGTGTTTATGTTATATTCGGCGGGTATATGGCGACTGCCATAAATGACTTTATCCAGGGCATAATCATGCTTTTTGGCATCGTTACGGTCATCCTTGCGGTGCTTAAAGATAACGGCGGTCTTCTCGAGGCTGCAAAGAAGCTTTCCGAGATCTCTGCAGAGGGCTGGTCTAAGGGCGCCTATTCTTCGTTCTTTGGGCCTGACCCGCTCGCACTCCTCTTCGTTGTCATCCTTACATCGCTCGGAACCTGGGGCCTGCCTCAGATGGTAGGTAAATTCTACGCAATAAAGAGCGAGAAGGATATCCATAAGGGGACCGTTATCTCCACAGTCTTTGCGGTTGTTGTCGCAGGCGGGTGCTATTTCCTCGGCGGTTTCGGACGCCTTTATGCCGATAAGATCAAATACAATCCCGCTAACGGAAAGCCTCTGTTTGACACCATCGTTCCGACAATGCTTTCAACGCTTCCGTCGGTTGTTATCGCAATAGTGATAGTGCTGGTGCTGGCTGCGTCAATGTCGACACTGTCCTCGCTTGTCCTGACATCCAGCTCGACGCTTACACTTGATGTTATAAAACCTGCCGCAAAGAAGCCCATCACCGAGAAAAAGCAGGTGTTCATAATGCGGCTGTTCATTGTGTTCTTTATCCTTGTGTCCGCAGCTATCGCGGTAATAAAGGATTCCTTCCCGGGACTTACTTTTATCGCCCAGATGATGGGTGTTTCATGGGGAGCACTTGCAGGTTCATTCCTTGCGCCGTTCCTTTACGGCCTGTACTGGAAGAAGACGTCGAAGGCTTCTGTTGCCGCCTCCTTTGTATGGGGCTGCGGCATTGCCGTTACACAGCTTGTGGTAACCCTTGCGGGTGTTAATGTTTCGGCTTGGGGCCCGGTACTTGGCTACATCTTCAAGTCTTCGATCAACTCCGGTGTTATCGCAATGGTCGGAGGACTGCTGATTGTTCCGGTCGTTACCGCGTTTACAAAGAAACCCGACGCAGTGGCATCCCAGAAGATGTTCAACTGCTTCGAGGAAAAAGTCGAAGTTGCAAAGAAAGAAGCACTCGACTGATCCCTTGCGCCAAGGTCTGTGTTTTGGCCTTAGGGTGCACATAAAATTGCCTGTTTTCCTAAAACCCCAATAATACGCCTGAAACCGGACCCGAGCTACAGCTGGGTCCGGTTTCGCGTTTGAAAAAATAAAAAAATTAACCTTTAAGGGTTGACTTTAAAAGCGGGAAGTGTTATTATGAAATCAACCCAAAGAGGTTAATTTTTCAAAAGGAGGTGATTGAGAGGTTTTTTAAGTATCTGTATGGGCAAGTGAAGGAAAGGAAGGGAAACACTATGCGGACGAGTTTAGGCGATTGCTTAAGGAAAATAAGAATGGAAAACAACCAGAGACTTAAGGATATGGCAGATGTTCTTGATGTAACCTCGGCTTTTTTATCGGCAGTGGAAAATGGGAAAAAACTGATGCCGGCTACATGGTATAAAAAATTAAAAATGAAGTATAACCTTGATAATGACAGCATTGAAGAGTTGAAGCAGTATGCTATGGAATCCCAGAAGAGTATATCACTCAACATTGAGAATGTAACCGATGAAAAGAAAGAACTTGCGGTTGTATTTGCCCGTAGTTTTGAAAAAATGGATAAAGAAACGAGTCGTAAAATTTTAAGGTTACTGTCAAATAAAAGAGGAAAGGAGACATAATGAATTATGCAGTAGAATCAAAATCCAGAAAAGACTTAAGGATGATTGCACATGAATTAAAAGACAAGCTGGGCTTGAAACAAGAGATATTCTTCCCGATTGTGGACTTGTTAGATGTTTATTGTGAAATGTTCGATAACTTTTCGTATGAAATTGTCGAAGAGAGCGAAATGGAATCCTCGATTCATGCGGATACGGATGTAAAAAACGGACATATCCGTATTAAAGAAAGCGTTTATTTAGGAGCCATAAACGGATCGGGAAGGGATCGAATGACAATCGCTCATGAGATAGGTCACTTCACAATGATAAACGCATGTGGCTTCAAGCTGAACAGAACATTTTCACAAAGGTCAAAAGCATACAATGATCCGGAATGGCAGGCGAAATGTTTTGCAGCCGAATTGCTGATCGATAACAGACTTGTAAGTAAAATGAGTGCCGAAGAAATCACAGAAAAGTGTGGGGTATCATTTGAGGCGGCTTCTTATCAATGCGATGTATATCAAAAAGAAAGGGCTAATCGAAGGACGACTTTTCCAGCCGGAAAAGCCCAAAAGAGAAAAGGCACCACAAGATAGCAGGAACTATCCTATGATGCCAATCGAGCACTTTGTCTCGAATCTGAACATTTATATAGTATCACAAAACTTAAAAAATAACAATAGCGATGAAACAATTTCTGAATAAAATTCAGAAAAGACCATCTCAAGGACACTTTGCCTCGAATCTGAACAATTCATAAGAAGTGCCTGCGAGAGCACCTCCGGGGGGGAAGACTGCGCCCGTCGGTTGTATTTGCAAGGAGGACTTCTTATGCGCAGAACAAATCCGCAGCGAAAAAGCTGCAAAGATGTATTTAACGCTTTTTTAGTAAAATGGGCTATTTACGCAGGATTCTTTGAATTTCCTCGCCTAAGGCCGACATTTGATGTTCCATCAAGAATAATAGCTTTTTCAAAAGCGTTGTCTTGCAAGGATTATGATCAGTGGATACACTTTTATGAGTACGATTACTTGTTCGAACGAGTATGGAGAAAACCCCGGCAATTTCTTTCTTTGTTTAAGAAATTCAAAGGAGTGATTTTACCTGATTTTAGCCTTTACAGAGACATGCCATTGGTGATGCAATTATGGAATATCTATCGCAGCAGAGCTATTGGCCATTGGCTGCAAAGTAACGGTATTAAGGTAATCCCTAATATTAGATATGGCGATAAGCGAACATTCCGTATCTGTTGTGAAGGTCTTGAAAAACATGGTGTTATAGCAGTTGGATCTCATGGCACTATGAAACATAAAACGGACAGAGAGATCTTTTTAAACGGTTTGGATGTTGTGATTAGCATTCTTCAGCCCTCTGTGATCGTAGTATATGGGACAGCCCCGGACAAATACTTCAAAAAGTATATTGATGCTGGAATTAAGATAATACAATTCGAAAGTGATTATTCCCTTTCACATAAGGAGGGGGAATGATCATGGGAGCAGGATTATATGGTGGTTTTGGTGCCACTTTGGGCATACGAGCCACATCTATGTACAAGCCAAAACGATTTACACCGGTTTCGTTTAAAGGAACTGTTAAAGTTGAAGGAGTTGAAAGAGATGTAAGCCGTCGCGTTTACCAAAGAAATGATATTAACTTTCACCGAATAGACAAAGATACAGGAGAAACAAACCTTCAGCGTATGTTGAGAGGAGTGGCGCCGATCGGAAGGGATGGAAAACCGATCGAGCTTCACCACATTTTGCAAAAAGAAGTCGGTTCTATGGTTGAGATACATGAAACAACACATAGGGAGTATAAACGAATCTTGCATGGGTTGAGGGGAGATGGTGAGAGTTTTAGAAATGATAAAATACTTGATAGTCAGTACAGATTGTTTAAGAGACTTTACTGGAAATGGCGCGCACAGACATATTTAGGAGGTAACAATAATGGATTTAAAAGATTATGAATTAATCAAAAAATATGAGAAACCCGGAGATTTTAATTATGCAACAGTAACAGACGAAATGCTCAAAACTGCTGAAAAAAAGCTGTCAATCAACTTACCCGACCAATACAAAGATTATTTGAAAATGTTTGGCCATGGTGGAATTGGGGGAATCGAAATACAGGGTGTAGGTTTAACCGGACGAATGATATTTGCGGATAGCACCGAAGAGTATCGCAAAGATGGTCTGCCGAATAACCTGGTTGTTATAGAAAATGACGATGAGTGGTTAATTTGTATTGACTGCAATAATGGGAAAATTGTTTCTTGGGATTATGAGGGCTGTGTAAAAGAGGAATATGATTGCTTTGATTCTTTTTTGCATTATCGCCTTTTAGAAGCAATTGATAACATGTGAAAAGCAATAATACGCCTGAAACCGGGCCGGGAGAGATCCCGGTCCGGTTTCGCGTTTGTGGGCAGGAGGGCTTTATATGATCCATCATGTTGCGGGACCTGTGTGGGAGCTGTTTTCCGGATCAAATTGACAGGGCGCGGCGGAGGATATATAATACCTACCAAAACAGTAGGTGTTATGTGGCATGATGCCGCTAAATGAGGGAACAAAATGGACTATTCAAGGACTATCGAAGAGATGATACAGGATCACCGGGACAAGATGATCATAGATATACGTGATGAAGAGGAGTTTTTCAAAGGCTCGTATCCCGGCGCGGTGAACTATCCCGCAAAGGAGTTTGAGGTACATAAGGCTGAGCTGAAAAAGAACATCCCTGTGTATCTGATATGTTATTCCGGGAAACTTTCAAGGGATATATGCGGGGATCTTGCGCCCGAGGGGTATGAGATTTACAGTGTCAGCGGCGGGATCTACAGCTATTACCTGTATCTGATAAAAAATGAGTATTCTGATCCGGCGGAACAGAAGGCGAAGTGTAAGAGTATTGAAAACAGTATTGTCAAAAAATTCAAAAAGGAGATCTGGTGCAGGTTTACAAAAGCACTCTCAACGTATGAACTGATAAAGGACGGTGATAAGATCGCAGTCTGTATTTCCGGCGGAAAGGATTCCATGCTCATGGCAAAGCTTTTTCAGGAACTTGAACGGCATGGCAGGAAGAATTTTGAAGCCGTCTATGTTGTCATGAATCCGGGGTACAACCGTATCAATTATGAAACGATCATGAGAAATGCCGCTTTGATGGACATTCCGGTAACAGTTTTCGATTCGGATATTTTTGATATAGTGGACGAGGCGGGCGGATCGCCGTGTTACCTTTGTGCAAGGATGCGCAGGGGCAGCCTGTACAGCAAAGCAAAGGAGCTTGGGTGCAACAAGATCGCTCTCGGACATCATTATGATGATGTCATCGAAACGATCCTTATGGGAATGCTTTACGGGGCACAGGTGCAGACCATGATGCCAAAGCTTCACAGTACCAACTTCCCGGGGATGGAGCTTATCAGACCGCTGTATCTGATACGCGAAGAGGATATAAAGAGATGGCGGGATCATAACGGGCTTGTGTTCATCAACTGCGCCTGCCGTCTGACTGAAAGCTGTGCGAGCTGCGGCGGAACGGAAAAGGGCAGCAAAAGAGCAGAGATAAAGGCTCTTATTGCAGAATTGAAACAGAAAAATCCTTTTGTGGAATCCAATATTTTCAGGAGCGTGGAGAATGTGAACCTGAATACCGTCATCTGCTACAAAGATACCGATGGGGAAAGACATCATTTTCTGGATGCGTATGAAGCCGGACATGATACGGACAGAGGCATGTTTTTTTCTTGACATACCGGGGGCAACAAAATATTATATTGATGTAATGATGCACAGCGAAAAACCGCCTACGCGGATTTTTCGCGCGCAACTTCGCGCAACGCTCAGTTAGGAGGAAAAATGGCAAAAGAATTACCGAAAAGAAGTGAAGTACGTGTAGAAGACACGTGGAAAACCGAAGATATTTACGCTTCCCTCGATCTTTGGGAGGCAGACCTTAAAAAAGTAGCGGAGCTTGGCGACAAGCTTGCTTCCTACGAAGGAAAGATCAGTGACGCGGAAAGCCTCTTCGCTGTCATGCGCCTCAACGAGGATATTGATTTTGTCGGAGGAAGGCTGTTCGGTTATGCATCCAGGGTATCGGATGTCGACACCTCCAATTCCGACAACCAGAAGCTTGTAATGCGCGCGAGGACTGCGTTTGTCAAGATAGGCGAGCAGGCTTCGTTCATGGAGCCGGAGATCCTTGCGCTCCCGGAAGGCGCCATCGACAGGTTTTACGAGGAAAAACCCGAACTTTTAAGATATAAGGTTTACTTGAAGAACATCATCCGCACAAAGGAGCACATGCTCACGCCCGAGCTTGAAAAGCTGCTTGCGTCCGCAGGCGACGTTACGGGTTCGTGCGCAAATGCTTTCTCGATGTTCAACAACGCGGACCTCAAATTCCCTGAGATCACAAACGAGCAGGGCGAGAAGGAACGCCTTACACACGGCCGCTATGTGCCGTTCCTTGAATGCGCCGACAGAAGAGTGCGCAAGGACGCGTTCGAGGCCATGTACAGCACCTACGCAAGCTACAAGAACACGCTTGCTTCGATCTATACGGGCAATCTCAAATCGCACCGTTTCTATGCGAAGGCAAGAAAGTACAACTCCTGCCTTGAGGCAGCGGTCGACAGGAACGACGTTCCGAAGGAGGTTTATACAAACCTTATCGAGGCCGTTCACAACAATCTCGACAAGATGTACCGCTATGTGCGCTTAAGAAAGAAGCTTCTCGGCTATGATGAGCTTCACATGTACGACCTTTACACGCCGCTTGTTAAGGATGCGGACGTAAATATCCCGTTTGATGAGGCTAAGAAGACCGTGCTCGAGGCACTTGCTCCGCTCGGAACGGACTACACCGACATTATCAAAGAGGGCTTCGAGAACCGCTGGATCGATGTTTACGAGAACGAGGGAAAGCGCAGCGGCGCTTATTCCGCGGGTGTTCCCGGGTGCCATCCGTTCGTGCTCTTAAACCATTCCGGCACGCTTGACAGCATGTTCACACTTGCACACGAGATGGGACACGCCATGCATTCGTACCTGTCGCAGAAGAACCAGCCGTTCATCGACTCGCGGTATGTGATCTTTGTGGCAGAAGTTGCATCTACCTGCAACGAAGTGCTGCTTGTAAAGCACCTGCTCAAGAACACGACCGACAAGGTTCAGCGCGCATATCTTATTAACCATTTCCTTGAGAGCTTCAGGGGAACCGTTTACCGCCAGACAATGTTTGCGGAGTTCGAGCTCATGACGCACGAAGCAGTGGAGAAGGGCGAGAGCCTGACACCGGATGTGCTCTGCAAGATGTATCTCGATCTTAACAAGAAATACTTCGGCGATGATATCACCGTTGACAGCGATATAGAGATGGAGTGGGCACGAATCCCGCACTTCTACTACAATTTCTACGTTTACCAGTACGCTACGGGATTTTCGGCAGCGGTTGCGCTTGCAGAGAAGATATTAAGCGAGGGTGCTCCCGCCGTTGAAAACTACAAGAAGTTCCTTTCGGGCGGCTGCTCGAAGTCTCCGATAGACCTCTTACGTATCGCAGGCGTTGATATGGCATCACCCGAGCCCGTAAACGCAGGCCTGAAGCTGTTCGACGAGCTGCTCGGCGAGATGGAAGAGTTGATGCAGTGACACGCAGACGCGGAAAAAAGCAGATTGCGGAAGGGCAACGTAAGCCCGCACGCCGCAGAAAATACATGAATTAAAGATTTGGACGGTTAAGAAGTTGGACAAGAAAGAACTTAGAAAAACCGTATATGAAAAGAGCCAAAGGCTTGACGACGGATACAAGCGGGCCGCACGTGATACGATTATGCGTAAGGTGCTTGAATCAAAGGAGTTTCGTGATGCCGGGACAGTGTTTGTGTATCTCGGTACTGAAAGCGAGCCCGGCACCGACGGCATCATAAAGGCAGCAAAGGCAGCGGGAAAGCGCATCTGCGTACCGCGTTGCATAAAGAAACCATTTATGGACGCGGTCGAGCTTACGGACGAAACCCGCTTGGTTCCGGGAAGCTTTGGCATTAAAGAGCCCGAAAACGGGCGCATAGTCGAGCCTTCGGACATCGACCTTGCAATAGTACCCTGCGTCTCCGTGACAAGAGACGGCAGGCGCCTCGGCCACGGCGGCGGTTTTTACGACGCTTTTCTAAAGAGAACCGGGGCCATCCGCTTGTGCCTTTGCTTTGCGAGGTTACTTTCGGAAAACATACCTGTAGATGAGTATGATGTTATGATGGATGGGATCGTGACAGATTGACGGGATTGTCGGAACAGGCTACGAGTCAGAAAGTACCTACGAAATCTACTACACACAGGACTTTTATAAATAGTCCTTAAGGCTGCAGACGGCGTAAACACGGACATTATGATAACGGAGTAAGAGAAAGGACGGTCGCAGTATGACAGAGAAAATTGATGTTTTCCTGCAGAACAGCATCAGGATAAGGTCAGATAACGGCAATATATACATCGATCCCTTCGAGATGCGGGAAGAGCCGCATGATGCGGCGTTTATACTTATAACGCACGATCACTACGACCACTTTTCGCCGGGGTCGATCGCAAAAGCGGCAAAAGCGGACACAGTGCTGGTGGTTCCGGAGAATATGGCAAAAAAAGCGGGTGAAGCCGCACAGTATGTTGCAAAGACCGTGACGGTAAAGCCCTGTGAAGAGATTACCGTGGACGGCCTTGAGCTTGAGACCGTGCCGGCCTACAACAAGTTAAAACCCTTCCATCCGAAGAGTGCGGGATGGGTGGGGTATATCGTAAAGACCGGCGGCAAACGCATTTATATAGCCGGTGATACCGATGCGACAAAGGAAGCAAAGGAGGTAAAATGTGATATCGCGCTTGTGCCTGTCGGAGGATTTTACACAATGGACGCAAAGGCAGCTGCAGAGCTTGTAAACACGATCAGACCCGAGGTTGCGATCCCGGTGCATTACGGGACTGCGGTCGGGACTCCTAAAGACGGCGAAACCTTTGTAAAGCTTGTAAAAGAGCCTGTAAGGGCCGAGATAAAGATTGTTTTTGAATAAAACAAAAAGCCATCCGGCAAAAACCGGATGGCTTTATTCTGTATTCGTCAGCGCACAGACAGGCCGAACCTGCTTTGTTCAATTCACAAATGTCGACGGTTCCATATGCTTCAGCGTGTAGGAAACACTTACCGAAAGCTTGGGCTTTTCTTCGTCGAAGCGCTTCAGGATACGCTCGCCGATCATCGTGCAGTTCTCATAGGAAGTGCTCGGGAGCATGATGATGAACTGATTTATGCTGTAGCGGGCGAAGACGTCACCGCTGCGGAGCGTGCTCGCAATGGTGTTGGACATGCGGTTCATTGCCTTTGTCTGGTGCGAGACGGCATCCTTGCGCGCCGTGCTCTGCAATGTTATGAGGCACAGGAACACGGAAAGCCCGCTCCTTGCGGCTGCTCTTGCTTCTATACGGTAGAGATTCTGGAACACGGAGTATTCGCATTTGTAGGCGGAACGCTCAGCGTTCTTCTCTTTAAGGTCGTTCTGGATGATGTTCAGATCGACTTCGGTATCGTTTTCCTTCTTGACTATCTCCTGATACAGGTCGGTAAGCTCTTTTGAAGGCGAGAGACCGAATTTGTCGTAGAACATGGAGATGACCGACTGGTACTGCTGTATCGACTTCTTCTGCTGTCCCGCGCGGTAAAGCGCATCTATAAGGAGATAATGCAGGTGCTCGTCATAAGGATCGAAGCCTATTGCCTTGTTGCAGATATCGACAACGCGGTCATACGCTCCCTGCTTGCCGAGCAGGTCACAGTAGTCGTAAACTATCCTGGTGTACTCCGACTGGTAGTGGGAAGCGAGGGATACGGCCCAGGTGTCGGAATTGTTCTTGGGAAGGAATTCGCCCTTGTAAAGCTCTATGGCTTCCTCATATATAGGCTGGCGCTGGCCGTCTGAAAGACCGGTCTGCGAAGCCTTTTTGCAAAGATCCTCGAAGATCTCGGTATCGATATCAAAAGGAAGGGTATTGTTCCAGGAGTAGTTGTCATGCTTGTGAAGGATGATCTTCGTTGAAGGATACCCAAGACCGTCGAGCAGGACTCTTGCCCTGTGGAGCAGCGTTTTCAGCGAGTTGAAAGGGTCGTCGCTCTTCTCGTCCGACCAGAGAAGGTCGATCAGAGTGTTCTGTGAAACGTCTTTGTTGTGGAAAGCTACAAGATATTCGAGCAGTGTCCAGACCTTCTTTGATCTGTTGTCGCTGTCGGAAACGGAATTGCCCTTATAAGAAATGGAAAATTCGCCGAGCATCTTGATATGTATTTTGTCGTCCATAAAAAACCCCTGATAAAAAATTTGCAAACGTATCCAAAAAAATATTTGACATCTTGACAACGCCATGCTATACTGAAATGTGCGTTATCGTGGTTACGTGTGCCTATTCATACAATATTATACCATATATTTTATGATATGCAAACAAATTTTTTTAACGCAAAAAGCTATCATCTAAGGAGTGCGCGTCAATGGAAAAGAACAGAATCCATCCTGTCCAAGTGGGCAAAAATGTCAGGATGAGCTATTCGAAGCAGAAGGAAGTTTTGGAAATCCCGAACCTGATTGAAGTTCAGAAAGATTCCTACAACTGGTTCCTCGAACAGGGATTGCGCGAAGTATTCGAAGATATTTCGCCGATCGAAGACTATAACGGACATTTAAGTCTTGATTTCGTGGATTATCAGCTGTGTACCGATGATGTCAAGTACAACATCGAGGAATGCAAGGAACGTGATGCAACCTATGCTGCTCCTATCAAAGTAAAGGTTCGTCTTCACAACAAAGAGACGGACGAGATCACCCAGCATGATATCTTCATGGGCGATTTCCCTATAATGACGGAGACAGGCACATTTGTCATCAACGGCGCTGAGCGTGTTATCGTAAGCCAGCTCGTTCGTTCTCCCGGTATTTATTATGAAATAACCAAGGATAAGCTTGGTAAAAACCTCTATGCGTGCACCGTTATCCCCAACCGCGGCGCATGGCTCGAGTATGAAACAGATTCCAGCGACGTTTTTTATGTACATGTAGACCGTAACCGTAAGGTTCCGATCACAGTTCTGCTCCGTGCACTTGACGGCGGTGTTTTCGACCGCAACGAAGACCCTACAAAGGGCTGGAACGTTGACGAGGAAGTTGCCACTGCTACAAATAAGCAGATCGAAGAGCTTTTCGGCTCTGAGGTCAAGCTTACGGAGACCTTCAAGAAGGATCCTTCCGAGAATTATCAGGACGGCCTCCTTGAACTTTATAAGAAGCTCCGTCCCGGCGAGCCGCTTTCCGTAGAAAGCGCGGAATCGCTCATCAGGGGCATGTTCTTCGACCAGAGACGTTACGATCTTGCAAAGGTCGGCCGTTACAAGTTCAATAAGAAGCTTGCTTTTAAGAACCGTATCACCGGATGCACGCTTGCCCAGGATGTGACAGACGGATTTACAGGTGAGGTCGTTGCCGAAAAGGGTACGGTCGTTACCGAAGAGCTTGCGGATGCGATCCAGGACACCGGTATCGCTTATGTTGATGTTGAGACCGAAGAAAAGGTAGAGCGCGTTATCTCGAACCGCGCCGTTGATATTACCCACTTTGTCAACATCACAAAGAAAGAAGCCGAAGAACTCGGCATCAAGGAAAAGGTTTACTACTACGCGCTTAAATATATCCTCGACCATGCAAAGGATCTTAAAGAGACCAAACGCATGATCAAGAACAATGTTGCAAGGCTTGTTCCGAAGCATATCACATCATGGGATATCCTTGCTTCCGTAAACTACAACATGCACCTTGAATGGGGCATCGGCACAAAGGACGATATCGACCACCTCGGCAACCGTCGTATCCGTGCCGTAGGCGAGCTCCTTCAGAACCAGTACCGTATCGGTATGTCGCGTATGGAGCGTGTTGTACGTGAGCGTATGACGACTCAGGATGTTGAGAGCATCAGCCCTCAGTCCCTTATCAATATCAAGCCCGTGACCGCAGCAGTCAAGGAATTCTTCGGAAGCTCCCAGCTGTCACAGTTCATGGACCAGCACAACCCTCTCGGTGAGCTTACCCACAAGCGCCGTCTTTCGGCCCTCGGCCCCGGCGGTCTTTCAAGAGAGCGTGCATCCTTCGAAGTCCGAGACGTACACTACACCCATTACGGCCGTATGTGTCCCATCGAGACACCCGAAGGTCCCAACATCGGTCTTATCAACTCGCTCGCATCCTACGCAAGGATCAACGAGTACGGCTTCGTTGAGGCTCCTTACCGCAAGGTTGACAAGGAAGATCCCAACGGACCGCGTGTAACCGATGAAGTTGTTTATATCACCGCAGATGAAGAAGACAGATATGTTGTTGCACAGGCTAACGAGCCTCTCGACGAGAACGGTTACTTCCTGAAGAACAACATTTCCGGACGTTACCGCGACGAGACTTCCCAGTATCCGAAGTCAAGAGTCGACCTTATGGACGTTTCGCCTAAGATGGTCTTCTCCGTTGCTACGGCAATGATCCCGTTCCTGCAGAACGACGACGCAAACCGTGCCCTCATGGGTTCGAACATGCAGCGTCAGGCGGTTCCGCTCCTGTTTACGGAGTCACCCGTTATCGATACCGGTATGGCAATGAAGACAGCCATCGACTCCGGTGTCTGCGTTATCGCAAAGAACGACGGTGTGGTTGAGAATGTTTCGTCCCGTGAGATCCGCGTAAAGACCTCCGGCGGCAAGCGTGACGATTATCACCTTCTCAAGTTCGCGCGAAGCAACCAGGGTACATCCATCAACCAGAAGCCTATCGTAAGCAAAGGCGAAAAGGTCAAGAAAGGACAGGTTCTTGCGGACGGTCCTTCAACGGCGGGCGGCGAGCTTGCACTCGGAAAGAACCCTCTCATCGGTTTCATGACCTGGGAAGGTTACAACTACGAGGATGCGGTACTCTTAAGTGAACGCCTTGTACGCGAGGATGTTTACACCTCGGTACATATTGAGGAATACGAAGTAGAAGCACGTGATACAAAGCTTGGTCCGGAAGAGATCACAAACGACGTTCCGGGTGTCGGCGACGCGGTCAAGGACCTTGATGAAAGAGGTATAATCCGCATCGGCGCAGAGGTCCGCGCAGGAGATATCCTTGTCGGCAAGGTAACACCTAAGGGCGAGACCGAGCTTACTGCGGAAGAGCGCCTGCTCCGCGCGATCTTCGGTGAGAAGGTACGCGAAGTAAGGGATACATCTCTCCATGTACCTCACGGCGAATTCGGTATAGTAGTAGATGCAAAGGTATTTACCCGTGAGAACGGCGACGAACTGGCTCCCGGCGTAAATATGAGCGTAAGAGTTTATATAGCACAGAAGAGAAAGATCCAGGTCGGCGACAAGATGGCGGGCCGTCACGGTAACAAGGGTGTCGTTTCAAGGGTTCTTCCCGTTGAGGATATGCCTTTCTTACCTAACGGACGTCCCCTTGATATCGTTCTTAACCCCCTTGGCGTGCCTTCACGTATGAACATCGGTCAGGTGCTCGAGATACACTTAAGCCTTGCCGCAAAGGTGCTTGGTTTCAAGGTTTCAACGCCTGTATTCGACGGCGCGAACGAGCATGACATCATGGATACGCTCACACTTGCCAACGATTACGCTAATCTGCCTTTTGATGCAAAAGAAGCAAAGCAGTGGGCAGAAGAAAAGGGCGAGAAGTACGACAAGAACGCTCCTACATTCAGCTCCCTCCACGAGGACGAGCTTGGCGCTGAGGTAATGAAGTATCTTTCCGATAACCGCGCAGAGCGCGATGACTGGAGAGGCGTGCCCATCAGCCAGGATGGTAAGGTAAGGCTGCGCGACGGCCGTACCGGCGAATATTTCGACGGTGCCGTAACCATCGGATTCATGCATTACTTAAAGCTTCATCACCTTGTTGACGATAAGATCCACGCACGTTCCACAGGTCCTTACTCACTTGTTACGCAGCAGCCTCTCGGCGGTAAAGCCCAGTTCGGCGGCCAGCGTTTCGGTGAAATGGAAGTCTGGGCTCTTGAAGCATACGGCGCTGCCCACATCCTTCAGGAGATCCTTACGGTTAAGTCCGATGATGTTACGGGCCGTGTAAAGACATACGAGGCGATCATCAAAGGTGAAAATATTTCGGACGGCGGTATTCCGGAATCATTCAAGGTGCTGCTCAAAGAACTCCAGTCCCTTGCGCTTGACGTTACAGTCCTTGACGAAGAGGGCAATGAGGTCAAGATGACAGAGGAGATCGATTACGGCGACGGCGAAGTCCTTTCGTACGTAAACGACGGCAACGAGTTTGGCGGCGGCGGTTTCTCAGGTTTAGGAAACGGTTTCAGCGAAGTTGACACAGAGAGCGGCGAGCTCATAGAAAGTGACGATGAATTTGCTGAAGACGGCGATTGGGAAGACTCGGACATGGACGACGGTGACGAGAACTGACACGACAGCCGACAATACTTAACAAACCTGAAGGGAGCGACATTATGTCATTTGATACATTTACAGAAGTAAGAGAGAGCTCTTACGATAAAATTCAGATAAGACTTGCTTCTCCGGAAAAGATCCATGAATGGTCAAAGGGCGAGGTAAAGAAGCCCGAAACCATTAACTACAGGACACTCAAGCCCGAAAAGGACGGACTTTTCTGCGAGAAAATATTCGGACCCCAGAAGGACTGGGAGTGCCACTGCGGAAAGTACAAGAAGATCCGCTATAAGGGCGTTGTCTGCGACCGCTGCGGCGTTGAAGTCACCAAAGCCAGTGTAAGGCGTGAGCGTATGGGTCATATCGAGCTTGCTGCTCCTGTTTCCCACATCTGGTACTTCAAGGGCATCCCGAGCCGTATGGGTCTTATCCTCGACCTTTCGCCGAGGGTGCTTGAGAAGATCCTTTACTTTGCGGCATATATCGTGCTCGATCCCGGCGACACGGGCCTCGCTTACAAGCAGATTCTTACCGAGAAGGAATACACCGATGCCGTTGAAAAGTACGGCAAGGATTCATTCAGGGCGGACATGGGCGCCGAGTCCATCCGCGAGCTGCTTTGCGCTATCGACCTTGAGGCAGAGTCCGAAGACCTGCACGCACAGCTTGTAGACGCAAACGGCCAGAAGCGCGCAAGGATCATCAAGAGACTTGAAGTTATCGAAGCATTCAGGGAGTCCGGCAACCGTCCCGAGTGGATGGTGCTTACCGTTATCCCGGTAATCCCTCCGGATCTTCGTCCCATGGTACAGCTTGACGGCGGCCGTTTCGCAACCTCCGACATGAACGACCTGTACCGCAGGATCATCAACAGAAATAACCGTCTGAACAAGCTCCTTGAGCTTGGCGCACCGGACATCATCATCCGCAACGAGAAGCGTATGCTCCAGGAAGCGGTTGACGCCCTTATCGACAACGGCCGCAGAGGCCGCGCCGTTACAGGCCCCGGCAACCGTCCTTTGAAGTCGCTTTCGGATATGTTAAAGGGTAAGCAGGGCCGCTTCCGTCAGAACCTTCTCGGTAAGCGTGTCGACTACTCCGGACGTTCCGTTATCGTTGTAGGACCCGAACTTAAGATATATCAGTGCGGTCTTCCGAAGGAAATGGCTATCGAGCTCTTCAAGCCCTTCGTTATGAAGGAGCTTGTAAGCCGCGGACTCGCACACAACGTTAAAAATGCGAAGAAGATGGTAGAACGCCTCCACACCGAGGTATGGGACGTACTCGAGGATGTTATCCGCGAGCATCCCGTTATGCTGAACCGTGCACCAACACTGCACCGTCTCGGTATCCAGGCATTCGAGCCCATTCTTGTAGAGGGTAAGGCTATCAAGCTTCATCCCCTTGTATGTACAGCATTCAACGCCGACTTCGACGGCGACCAGATGGCAGTCCATCTTCCTCTTTCCGTTGAAGCGCAGGCAGAGTGCCGCTTCCTGCTCCTTTCACCGAACAACCTGTTAAAGCCTTCAGACGGTGGTCCCGTTGCCGTTCCTTCACAGGATATGGTACTCGGTATCTACTATCTGACCATGGAAAAGCCGGGTGATATCGGCGAAGGCAAGTTCTTCAAGAACGTTAACGAAGCAATGCTTGCATACGAGAACGGGGTCATCACACTCCATTCCCGCATAAAGGTACGCCGTTCCATCAAATTTGAGGACGGTACCGTAGTTACAAAGAATATCGAATCCACCCTCGGCCGCTTCATCTTTAACGAGATCATCAGCCAGGACCTTGGTTTCGTTAAGAGGGAAGAACCTGAAGATTTCCTTGATCTTGAGGTAGATTTCCTCGTTAAGAAGAAAGAGTTAAAGAAGATCCTTGAGAAGTGTATCATCACGCACGGCGCAACCGTTACCGCCGAGACACTCGACGCTATCAAGGCTCTCGGTTACAAGTATTCGACACGCGCAGCCATGACGGTATCCATCTCAGAAATGACAGTGCCGCCGGAAAAGAAGCAGATCATCGCCGATGCCGAGAAGACTATCGAAGAGATCTCAAAGCACTTCCACCGCGGACTCATGACCGAAGAGGATCGTTACAAAGCAGTTATCGATACCTGGAAAAAGGCCGATGACGAGATCACTCACAAGCTGATCTCCGGTCTTGACAAATACAACAACATTTACATGATGGCAGATTCCGGTGCCCGCGGTTCCGACAAGCAGATCAAACAGCTTGCAGGTATGCGTGGTCTTATGGCAGATACATCGGGACGTACCATCGAGCTGCCCATTAAGGCTAACTTCCGTGAAGGTCTTGACGTACTTGAATACTTCATCTCCGCACACGGTGCGCGTAAAGGTCTTTCCGATACAGCGCTTCGTACAGCAGACTCCGGTTACCTTACAAGACGTCTTGTTGACGTTTCACAGGAGCTTATCATCCGCGAGACAGACTGCTGGGAGGGCAAGGATCCCGCGAAGATGCCCGGTATGTGGGTTAGCGCCTTTACAGACGGCAAGGAGACCATCGAAAGCCTCAAAGACCGTATTACGGGCCGCTATTCATGCGAAGATATTTATGATGACAAGGGCAACCTCATTGTCGGTGCAAACCACATGATCACACCCAGACGTGCTGAAAAGATCCTTGCAAAAGAGGATGTCGTTGAGAATCCTTTCACAACAAAGATCAAGATCAGAACAGTGCTTACCTGCCGCAGCCACAACGGCGTCTGCGCTAAGTGCTACGGTGCAAACATGGCAACAGGCGACGCTGTACAGGTCGGCGAAGCAGTCGGCATCATCGCGGCACAGTCGATCGGTGAGCCCGGTACACAGCTTACAATGCGTACCTTCCATACAGGCGGTATCGCAGGCGACAGCATCACACAGGGTCTTCCCCGTGTCGAGGAGCTTTTCGAGGCACGTAAGCCGAAGGGACTTGCTATCATCGCCGAATTCGGCGGCAAGGTCGAGATAAAGGAAGCAAAGAGAAAGCGCGAAGTAGTCGTTACAAACGAGGAACAGGGCGAGTCCAAGACATATCTCATCCCTTACGGTTCGAGGATCAAGGTTCAGCCCGATCAGGTTATCGAGGCCGGCGATGAGCTTACCGAAGGCAGCATCAATCCTCACGATATCCTTAAGATCAAGGGTGTTCGTGCGGTTCAGGATTACATGCTCAAGGAAGTTCAGCGTGTTTACCGTTTACAGGGCGTTGATATCAACGACAAGCATATCGAAATGATCGTTCGCCAGATGCTTAAGAAGGCCAAGATCGAGGAAGCCGGCGACACCGACTATCTTGTAGGTTCAATGGTTGACTACATCGAGGTTGAGGACATCAACGACGAGCTTGAAGCACAGGGCAAGCAGAAGGCTGTTGCAAAGCAGACCATGCTTGGTATCACCAAGGCTTCGCTTGCTACCAATTCGTTCATGTCGGCAGCATCCTTCCAGGAGACCACAAAGGTTCTTACCGAAGCCGCTATCAAGGGCAAGGTTGACCCGCTTATCGGTCTTAAGGAAAATGTTATCATCGGTAAGCTGATCCCTGCAGGTACAGGCATGAAGCGCTACAGAGACATCAAGCTCGATACCGACGAGCGTTTTGAGGAGCTGTTCCGTGAGGAGCATGAATCGGGTCTTTACACTGAAGACGAGAACATCGATTTCAACAGCGAAGATCCGGATGAAGAGTATGAAGACGAGCAGTACTTCGACGAAGAAGAAGCTCCCGGTTCAGACGATTCAGAAGAATAATTAAGGATTACAGTGTTTACGAGCCCTGCAGGGAACTGCAGGGCTTGGTTTTAAGGAGCATTTCAGATGTGGATCGCAGATAAATGGACGGATTATGAAGTACTTTCGACGGATAACGGCGAAAAGCTTGAGCGCTGGGGAAACTACATCCTGCAGCGCCCGGACCCGCAGGTTATCTGGCAGACAGGCAGGGACGGCGAGGACTGGAAGAAGGTAAACGCAATATACCACCGCAGCACAAAAGGCGGCGGAGAGTGGGAGTTTATCGATCTTCCGGATGTCTGGGAGATAGGGTACGGAAGCCTGAAATTCAGGCTCAAGCCCTTCAGCTTCAAGCATACGGGGCTTTTCCCGGAGCAGGCCGTGAACTGGGACTGGTTTGGCGGGCTGATACGCAAGAGAAAAGAGAAAGACCCGGAGAAGCCTGTAAAAGTATTGAATCTTTTTGCATACACCGGCGGTGCAACGCTTGCCGCAGCTGCAGCGGGAGCCGAAGTCGTGCATGTGGATGCTTCAAAGGGCATGGTCCAGTGGGCTAAAGAAAATGCTGCAGTTTCAGGGCTTGAGAACGCGCCCATCCGCTTTTTTGTTGATGACTGCGTAAAGCTTGTCGAAAGGGAATTAAGGCGCGGCAACAGATACGACGGGATCATCATGGATCCGCCGTCTTACGGCCGCGGACCGAAGGGTGAGATCTGGAAGATAGAAGAGTCACTGTACCCGTTTGTAAAGCAGGCAGCAAAGCTCCTTTCGGACGATCCGCTGTTCTTCCTGCTGAATTCGTATACAACAGGCCTTGCGCCTTCCGTACTGACTTACATGATAAAACTGGAGATAGAGTCTAAGCATGCAGGCGCTACCGAAGCTTCCGAGATAGGGCTTCCGGTAAGAGACAGCAGGCTTGTGCTCCCGTGCGGGGCATCCGGACGGTTTACAGGAAAGATTTAAGCAATCCGTTATCATTTGGAAGGATAACGATCAAAAAACTCCGAAAGAGTATGGTCTTTCGGAGTTTTTTTGAAGACAGATTATTGATTCAACACTGTGTTTCAATAAGTAAATCTGATCAGCTGTCTTTTCTTGTTTCTGCGGTTTGTCGCTTCTTTGGAGCTGTAACAGGAATCTCTTCGGTCTTTTCTTTCAGTTTAGGGGCTGTATTGCCGCCATAGATGTAATTGCCGGAGACTATGCAGTTCCTGCCGTTCTTCTTTGCTTTGTAAAGGGAATTGTCGGCTTCCTGATAGAGCTTTTCGAAGGAGTCGCCTTCGCCGGGGATGACGGACGCAACACCGATACTCAAGGTGACATACGGGTTGCTTACGAGCGGGCTGTGCGGGATCTTAAGGGCTTCAACGCCTGTGCGGATCTTCTCTGCGAGGCGCAGGGCTTCGGCCTGGTTGCCGGCTTCGGGGATGCATACTATGAACTCCTCGCCGCCCACACGGGCAGGGATGTCGGTTTCGCGGGCAGCAGCGGATTTGATCGCACTGGCAACGGATTTAAGGCACACATCGCCCTGCGGGTGACCGAAGTGGTCGTTGTATTTCTTGAAATTATCGATATCCATCATGATGATGGAGAAGATGTGCTTGTTACGCGAAGCCTGGGGCCATGCGCGCTTGACGTTCCTTTCGAGGCCGCGCCTGTTCATTAGGCCTGTAAGGGGATCCTTTTCGGAGTCCTGCGAGATGTTCTTGACCTTTTCCTTCATGAGGTGCGTTGAGACCTGAGCCTTGAACAGCACGCGTGAAAGCAGGACGAACATGCCGTTTATCATAGCCGCACCGACAATGTGGTAGGGCTCCATCTTAAGGAAGATCATCATGACGACAGTGAAGACAAGCTCAACACCGATGTAGATCAGCAGGGCCTTTGTGTACATGATCGCAACAATGGTTATGGCTGCGATAGTCATGTAATAGACGGTCAGGTCGCGCTGCTCGTAGTAAAGCACGAAACTCAGCAGCAGGCCGAAGAATTCGAAAAAGGCCCAGAACGAGTAGATTGAGAAGCTGGTCGTGATAAGGTCGGCGTTGCCTGCGATCTTTGTGGTTATGATGAAGTACGCTACGGAAACGAGCTCGAAGCTTATAAAGGTGCCTTCAAACAGCAGCCGGACTTCTTCGCCGACGGGAAACATGAGATATATGAGGAACAGGATGGGGAGCCAGATGACGAGTATCAGGGATGTATAGAGCACGCGGCGCAGGTTTACGGTCACGAGCTTGACGCCCATCTGGTCTTCCATAGTGATCACATATTGGCTTTTTTTGTTCTCACCTTGCATTTTTACCCTCTCTGCGCGGCTGCCGGCGGGAACGGTCGCAGTCGCTCAAAAACGTATTAAAGAAACATCCGGGAGAATGCCGGACATTTGATGAATGCTTTAACATATATTTTAGCACACTTACGAAACCCATGCAAGCGAACAACACCAAGGTCGTCTCATTTTTTTGCCGGTTGAGCCGGTGGGGTCGTTTCCGGCTGACTCACATTGTTTTCTGCGGTATGCCGCCTTGCACTACGGCTCGTTTTCTACTCGTCGCAAGTCGCTTTTTGCGGAGCTTCCCGCGCTCTCGGGGCATAGCCCTCGTCCGCTTCGCGGAACGCGCGTCGCCTCCGCTGCGAACTTGCTCCTCATAACGAAAGCCTCGCTCGTGGCCGTGCTGCGGGGCATCCCGACAGAAAACAAAAAATGAGTCACCGGGAAACGACCCCACTGACTCAATTTTACTTGACAGAAGCAGAGATACAAGGTAGAATAAACATGCTTTATTGCGTTAAAGCGCAAAAAGGAAGAGAAAGGAGACCGCTCATGAAGAAAAACTGGATCAAGATACTTGCAGCATGTGTGTTTGTGGGCTGTCTGATCTTTATCATATTTTACTTTGTAAACCGCGCGAAAGCGGAAAGGGATTATGAGGAATTAAGGCGTAAGAAGCAGGAGGCCGCGCTTTCTGCAACGCCGACACCTACAAAGGCTCCAAAGCCTACGCCAACCCCGACGGAAGTTCCCGCAACTCCGGTGCCGGGCATTACCTCAACACCTACTTCTACCCCTACACCGACTCTTTCGCCAACCCCTACAGAAGCGGTGATCCTTGCGGAATATCAGCCTTTGTACGATATAAATCCGGATCTTGCGGGCTGGATCAAGATCGATGGAACGGTGATAGATTATCCGGTCATGCACAAACCCGGGGAAGTGGCCCAGAACGGTAAGGATTTTTATTATCTTTACCGCGATTTCTACGGGAATCCCAACACCGGCGAGCACAAGCCCGGCAGTATCTTTATAGAGGGACGCTGCAGCGTTTTCCCCGAAAGAAGCGACAACCTCATGGTCTACGGGCACAACATGACCGCGGGTACGATGTTTGCAGGACTGCACAAATTCCGTGATGAGAATTTCTACAGCGAGCATAAGACCTTCAGGTTCGACACGCTCTACAGCGAGGATACGTACGAGATAATATGCGTGTTCATCACGCAGATAGGTGACCAGTATCCGGACAAGTTCAAGTTCTACAATTATGTTGACTTTGCAAATAAGGCCACGTTCAACTATTTCATCGAGAATGTCAAGGCCATGCAGCTTTACGAGACCGGCGTGAAACCGGAATACGGCGACGAGCTCGTAACGCTGATAACCTGCACCGAAAGGGCGATCCCGAACGGCCGCCTTGTGGTGATAGCAAGGAAAGTCAATACGGAAGACGAATAAAGAATATTTCGCGCATATGCGCATAATTTGGAGGAGATCATGCCTGTTACAGAGTTTCTTGAACGCAACGCGCGCCTTTATCCCGATGAGGTGGCGCTCGTTGAACTAAATCCCGAGGAGAAGGACACAAGACGCCTTACATGGAAGGAGTTCGAGCTTATCGAATCGAACCGTTTCGAGCCATACCGGAGGGAGATCACATGGCGCGTATTTGACGAAAAGGCCAACCGCTTCGCAAATATGCTGCTTTCGAGGAATATCAAGAAGGGTGACAAGGTTGCGATCCTCATGTACAACTGCCTTGAGTGGCTGCCCATCTATTTCGGAGTATTAAAGACCGGCGCCATTGCAGTTCCCTTCAATTTCCGCTATGACGCGGACGAGATACTGTACTGCGCAGAGCTTGCGGAGGTTGATGTTGTTGTATTCGGCTTCGAGTTCATAGGCCGTATCGAGGGTATCGCGGAGAAGCTTTCGAAAGGAAGACTTCTGATATATGTCGGCGACAACTGCCCGGGCTTTGCGGAAAGCTACCGCGAGCTTGTTGCGGATTGTTCGTCGGTTGCGCCGGACATTAAGATCACAGAGGATGATTTCGGAGCCATCTACTTCTCGTCAGGTACAACAGGCTTCCCCAAGGCCATCCTGCATAAGCACAGGAGCCTGACGCAGGCCGCGGAGATGGAGCAGAAGCACCACAACACCGGCAGGGACGACATCTTCTTATGCATTCCACCGCTCTACCACACCGGCGCGAAGTTCCACTGGATGGGCTCTCTTGTTGCGGGAAGCAAGGCCGTGCTCCTTAAGGGCGCAAAGCCAAAGACCATTATCTCCGCAGTTTCGAGCGAGCGCTGCACCATAGTCTGGCTGCTTGTTCCGTGGGCACAGGATATTCTTGATTCTATCGACCGCGGTGATATAAAGCTTGAGGATTATCACCTTTCGCAGTGGAGACTCATGCATGTCGGCGCGCAGCCCGTTCCGCCGAGCCTTATCAAGCGCTGGAAGCAGGTGTTCCCGAACCACGATTACGATACGAACTATGGCCTTTCGGAGTCGACAGGCCCCGGCTGCGTGCATCTTGGAATGGAGAATGTGCGCAAGGTCGGAGCTATCGGTATTCCGGGCTACAGGTGGGAATGCAAGATAGTCGGCGAGGATGACAAGCCCGTTGAACAGGGGAAGGTCGGCGAACTCTGTGTTAAGGGTCCCGGCGTAATGACTTGCTATTACAACAATCCCGAGGCTACCGCGGAAACCTTAAAGGACGGGTGGCTCTACACCGGCGATATGGCGATGCAGGATGATGAAGGCTTCATCTACCTTGTTGACCGCAAGAAAGATGTTATCGTCAGCGGCGGCGAGAATATCTACCCCGTGCAGATCGAGGATTTCATACGTACAAACGACAAAGTTAAGGATGTTGCGGTCATCGGCCTTGCAGACAAGCGCCTCGGCGAGATCACCGCAGCCATAATAGAAGTTAAGGAAGGCATGGAGCTTACCAAGGAGGAGATTGATGAGTTCTGTCTTGGGCTTCCCCGCTATAAGCGCCCGAAGGTGGTGCTGTTCGAGGATATCCCGAGGAATGCCACCGGCAAGATCGAAAAGCCTGCGCTCAGAAAACGCCATGGCGCCGACAATCTTGTTGCGAAAGAAAACGGAATAGAGTAAAGTGAAGGGTGGCAGATACATGCCACCCTTTTTGAAAAAGGAATATGACCATCAGTGGCTCATTTCATTCATAGCATGGAGGTTTTTATGGTTTATTTTGGCAGTGATTATCTTGCGGGAGCGCATCCGGAGGTACTTGAAAGGCTTGTGGAAACGAATCTTGAGTGCCTTTCGGGGTACGGAACGGATAAGTATTGCGATCTCGCAAAAGAAAAGATAAAGCAGGCTGTGGGTGTGCCGGAGGCGGAGGTTGAGTTCATAGCCGGCGGGACCCAGACAAACGCCGTTGTCGTTTCCACAATGCTTCGCGATCACGAGGGTGTTATCGCCGCTAAAACGGGGCATATCGCAGCACATGAGGCAGGATCGATCGAGTATACGGGGCACAAGGTAATAGAAGTGCCGCAGGAAAACGGAAAGCTTTCCGCAAAGGATGTGAAGGCGTTCTGCGAGGCTTTCTACGGCGACGAGAACCACGATCACATGGTATTTCCGGGAATGGTCTATATCTCGCACCCTACGGAATACGGCACGCTCTATACAAAGAAGGAGCTTACGGACATATCCGCCGTTTGCCGAGAATACAAAATGCCGTTGTTCATGGACGGCGCGCGCCTTGCCTACGGCCTGATGAGCCGCGGTACGGATGTTACGCTGCAGGATATCGCAAAGCTCTGCGATGTTTTCTACATAGGCGGGACAAAGGCCGGTGCGCTCTGCGGCGAGGCCGTTGTTTTTATGAGGGGATGCAGACCCGCACATTTCCTGACCTCCGTTAAACGCAGGGGGGCGCTGCTTGCAAAGGGCAGGCTTCTTGGCGTACAGTTTGATGCCCTCTTTACCGACGGCCTTTATTTTGAAATAGGTAAATATGCGATAGATATGGCGGAAAGGATCAAGGAAATATTTAAGTCAAGAGGCTTTAAGTTCTTCCTGGATTCGCCCACAAACCAGCAGTTCATAGTACTTGAAAACGGGTTTATGGAAAAGATAAAAGACCGTGTAAGCTACGGCTTCTGGGAAAAGTACGATGATACCCATACCGTTGTGCGCTTTGCGACCAGCTGGTCCACGACCGAAGAGGATCTAAAAGAACTCGAAACGGTGCTGGATGAAGCGCTTAGGGCTTAAACAGCCGCTCCGGCAACGGAATTGTAAATAATTTTTAAAAAAATTAAAAAAACACTTGCATTATTCATAAGAAGGGTGTATACTCTGTGCTGTTGTGACATTGATAGCGTAGAAGCGTGAGGTTGCTGCCGGTAACGGCAGGTTTTCCGTGGAGCGAATGTCAAGTTATGAAACTGGCGACAAGTCACTGTATACACCTTTCTGCATAAGGCAGATAAAGCGCGTGATCGGCACGCGGGTTGTAGAACGCCAAGAAGTTAATATTCTTGGTTTTTATAATCCCCGGGCTCGAAACACACGGCATAGTGTACAGTCACCACTGTCGTACTGAAGTTAAGTGCGAAAAGGAGGCGGCTTTTTTTATGGCAAACACTTTTATGAGAATCACCCTTAAGGCTTATGACCATCAGCTTGTTGATGCGTCCGCAAGGAAGATCGTTGAGACTGTTAAGAAGACAGGTGCTCAGGTAAGCGGTCCCGTGCCGTTGCCCACAAAGAAGGAAGTAATCACTATCCTTCGTGCGGTACATAAGTATAAGGATTCGAGAGAGCAGTTCGAGCAGAGGACTCACAAGAGACTCATCGACATCATCGCTCCCACTCAGGAAACGGTAGATACATTGTCGAAACTCGCAATGCCTGCCGGTGTTTACATCGACATCAAGATGAGAAACAAAAAGTAATTCAAAACGAATGCAAGTCCTATTGGCCCTTCCGGGCCGTCTAGGATGACCGCGAAAGCTCAACCTGTGTCAGAGCCGGAGCGGTCCGCTGTAGATCAACAGGAGGATTAATATGAAGAAGGCTATTTTAGCTAAGAAGATCGGTATGACCCAGATCTTCGACGAAAACGGCGCACTCGTGCCCGTTACGGTACTTGAAGCCGGTCCTTGTGCGGTTGTACAGGTTAAGACAACCGAGAACGACGGCTATAACGCAATTCAGGTCGGATTCGGCGATATCCGCGAGAAGCTTGTGAACAAGCCCCTCAAGGGACATTTCGCTAAGGCCGGCGTTGAGGCAAAGAGATTTCTCAAAGAGTTCAGACTTGAGAATGCAGCCGACTACAAGGTTGGCCAGGAACTCAAGGCAGACGTCTTTGCGGCAGGCGACAAGGTTGATGCTGTCGGAACCACAAAGGGTAAAGGCTTCCAGGGCGCTATCAAGCGTTTCGGCTTAAGCCGCGGACCTATGAAGCACGGTTCCAAGTATCACAGACATGCAGGTTCCAACGGTCCCGCAACAAGCCCGGGACGCGTATTTCCCGGCAAGCACATGCCCGGACAGATGGGTAATGTACGCGCTACAGTTCAGAATCTTGAAGTTGTACGCGTAGATGCGGACAAGAACCTCATCCTTATCAAGGGTGCAGTTCCCGGACCCAAGAAGTCGCTCGTTATGATAAAAGATTCCGTAAAGGCTAACTAACACTTTGGGAAAGGAGGAACCAAACAATGGCAACAGTTAAAGTTTATAACATTGAAGGCAAGGAAGTTGGCTCTTTAGAGCTTAACGACGCTGTCTTCGGAGTTGAAGTAAATAATCATCTGATGCATATGGCAACAGTTCTTCAGCTTGCCAACAAGCGTCAGGGAACACAGAGCGCTCTTACGCGTGCCGAAGTAAGCGGCGGCGGAAGAAAGCCCTGGAAGCAGAAGGGCACAGGCCACGCAAGACAGGGTTCGACAAGATCACCCCAGTGGACAGGCGGCGGCGTTGTATTTGCTCCGAAGCCCCGCGAGTACTCTTTCAAGATGAACAAGAAGGAGAAATCGCTTGCGGTTAAATCCGCTCTTACAACAAAGGTTCAGAACGACAAGCTCATCGTACTTGACGGCATCAGCTTTGATGAGATCAAGACAAAGAAGATGAAGGCTGTTCTTGACAGCTTAAAGCTTGACAAGGCATTGGTTGTTCTTGACAAGAAGGATGAGAACGTTATCCTTTCCGCAAGAAACCTTCCCACAGTTAAGACCGCTCTTTCAAATGCGATCAACGTATATGACATCCTCAAATACGACGCACTTGTTATCACAAAGGATGCGGTAGCTCAGATCGAGGAGGTATACGCATAATGGCAGACCTTAAATACTACGACGTCATCCTTAAGCCCCTTCTTACAGAGAAGAGCATGGGCACCATGGATGTAAAGAAATACAGCTTCCTTGTTAATCCGGAAGCTACAAAGACCCAGATCAAAGAAGCAGTTGAGAAGATGTTCAAGGGCGCAAAGGTTGCAAGCGTCAACACAATGAACCTTGACGGCAAGACCCGCAGACGCGGCAATGTTTTCGGCAAGACTGCAAAGAAAAAGAAAGCGATCGTTCAGCTTACCGCTGACAGCGCTGAAATCGAAATCTTCTCCGGTCTGTAAAGAACCGGACACGGTAAAAGAAAGGAGTTAAAGTCATGGGAATTAAGAATTATGGTCCCTATACACCCTCCAGAAGACATATGACCGGTTCGGATTTTGCAGAAATCACGACATCTGTTCCGGAAAAGTCTCTCACCGTTTCCCTCAATAAGAATTCCGGCAGAAACGGTCAGGGTAAGATCACAGTAAGACATCACGGCGGCGGTTCAAGAAGGAAATACAGGATCGTTGACTTCAAGAGAAGAAAAGATGGTATCCCCGCAACAGTAAAGACCATCGAGTACGATCCCAACAGAACAGCTAATATCGCACTTATCGTTTATGCAGACGGCGAGAAGTCATACATCCTCGCTCCCGTAGGCCTTAAGGTTGGCCAGAAGGTAATGAATGGTGAGGCAGCAGAAGTAAGGATAGGCAACTGCCTTCCTCTCGAGAAGATCCCGGTTGGTACCGAGATCCACAACATCGAGCTCTATCCCGGAAAGGGCGGACAGCTTGCCCGTTCAGCCGGCAACAGCGCTCAGCTCATGGCTAAAGAAGGAAAGTACGCAACACTCCGTCTTCCTTCGGGCGAAATGAGAAACGTTCCTATCGTATGCCGCGCAACTGTCGGCCAGGTAGGAAACATCGATCACGAACTTATTAACATTGGTAAAGCCGGACGCAAGCGTCATATGGGTATCCGTCCTACAGTCCGCGGTGCGGTTATGAACCCCAACGATCACCCGCACGGTGGTGGTGAAGGTAAGAACGGTATCGGTCGTCCGGGTCCGAGTACTCCTTGGGGCAAGCCTGCTCTCGGTCTTAAGACCAGAAACAAGAAGAAAGCTTCCAATAAGCTTATCTTAAGAAGAAGAGACGGCAAGGCTCTGAGCACCAAATAATTAAGAAGGAGAAAAAACTCATATGGCACGTTCATTAAAAAAGGGTCCTTTTGCGGATGACTATTTACTGAAAAAAGTTGATGAGGTTAACAAGAGCGGTGACAAGGCCGTAATCAAGACCTGGTCACGTCGTTCCACCATCTTCCCGCAGATGGTTGGCCTTACGATCGCCGTATATGACGGAAGAAAGCATGTTCCGGTATACATCACCGAGGATATGGTAGGTCACAAGCTTGGCGAATTCGTTGCAACCAGAACCTTCAAGGGTCACGGTAAGGACGAGAAGAAGGGTAAATAATCAATTCATCAGATATTTTGAAAGGAGGATTCATCCATGGCTAAAGGACATAGATCACAGATCAAGAGAGAAAGAAATGCCAACAACGACAAGAGACCGTCAGCTAAGCTTTCTTACGCCCGCGTTTCCACCCAGAAGGCATGCTTCGTTCTTGATGCGATCAGAGGCAAGGATGTAGAGACAGCGCTCGGTATCGTTACATACAATCCGAGATATGCTTCCAGACTTATAGAGAAATTACTCAAATCGGCTATCGCAAATGCCGAGAACAACAGCGGCTTAAATCGTGCAAATCTTTATGTTGCCGAATGCTTTGCAGGCGATGCTCCCACAATGAAGAGGATTCATCCGAGAGCACAGGGCAGAGCATACAGGATCTTAAAGAGAATGAGCCACATCACTATAATCTTAGACGAAAGATAACAACTCACCCGCGAGGGTGTACAGAAAGGAGTCAAAAATGGGCCAGAAAGTTAATCCCCATGGCTTAAGAGTCGGTGTTATTAAGGACTGGGATTCCAAGTGGTATGCAGAAGACGATTTTGCCGATTGCTTGGTTGAGGACTACAACATCAGAAAGTTTCTTAAGAAAAAGCTTTATGCTGCCGGCATCTCCAAGATTGAGATCGAGAGAGCATCCAATAAGCTTAAAGTTATAGTATTTACTGCAAAGCCGGGCGTTGTTATCGGTAAGGCAGGAGCAGAGATCGACAAGTTAAAGGCAGAAGTACAGAAGCTTACAAAGAAAGACTTAAGCCTTGACATCAAGGAGATCAAGAGAACAGATACAGATGCACAGCTTGTTGCAGAGAACATCGCAGCACAGATCGAGAACCGTGTTTCTTATCGTCGTGCTATGAAATCTACAATGTCCCGTGCAATGAAATCAGGCGCAAAGGGTATCAAGACAACGATCTCAGGTCGCGTTGGCGGCGCTGATATCGCCCGTTCCGAGTCCTACAGCGAGGGTACTATCCCGCTTCAGACTCTTCGCGCTGACATCGACTATGGTTTTGCCGAGGCCGACACAACCTACGGTAAGATAGGTGTTAAGGCATGGGTTTACCATGGCGAGATCCTTCCCCAGAAGGGAAACAAGAAAAAGGATGGTGACCGATAATGTTAATGCCTAAGAGAGTTAAGCATCGTAAGCAGTTCCGCGGCACCATGGCAGGTAAAGCCCTTCGCGGCAATACGATCAGCAACGGCGAGTACGGTCTTGTAGCCGTAGAACCCGCATGGATCAAATCGAACCAGATCGAGGCAGCCCGTGTTGCCATGACACGTTACATCAAGCGTGGCGGTCAGGTTTGGATCAAGATATTCCCCGACAAGCCCATC
>JAEEGQ010000103.1 GCA_016280395.1 Lachnospiraceae bacterium
CAAGAAGAGGTAAGGAGGTGAGGTTTTGCAGGAAGAAGTTGAAAACAGAACGGTCAATCTCGCGGTATCCACCACAAAACTTACAGCAAGAACCCTTGTAAGGGCACTCCGCTGGTATCTGATGCACAGAGGTCAGAAGAGGCTCAGAAAGCAGATGCAGCATCCTCATGAAGAAGGAAAGCAGTCTGTTAACGATCTTCTAAAGTCCGGGGTATCCACCGACAAGATAGAGCTTCCGGACGGATCCGCAAAGGACTTTTGCAAGGTGGCTAAGAAGTTCGGCGTTGACTATGCAATCCGAAAGGACAAGACACAGGATCCGCCAAGATATATAGTCTTCTTCAAGGCTAAGGATACCGAGGTATTGGACCAGGTTGTTAAGGAGTATATCTCCGTGACTGACAAGAAGCATGAGAAAGCCAGTGTCAGGGAACAGCTTAAGCAGGAAAAGGCTGCGGCGAGAGCTGAGGCCAAGGAAAAGGCGAAGACGATGAAAAAGCAGAAGAAAAAGCGCAAGGAAAGGACGGAAGGGCGATGACATCAAAAAGAAAGAAGATGATCATGAGCATTCTTCCTTATGCGCTGATCGGGCTGTTTGCCACCAATATCGGTGAAGCAATGCGGCTTTCCACAGGTAAGACGATATCGGATAAGTTCCTTTCTTTCTTTACGGACGGGCTTGGTGCTGCATTTACGAATGTAATGCCAAGCCTTCATCCGTTTGACCTGCTCATCGGCACACTTATAGGCGGAGGATTAAGGCTCATTATGTATGTAAGATCAAAGAATGCCAAGAAATACAGGCATGGCGAGGAGTACGGTTCAGCCAGGTGGGGAACACCGGCAGATATAGAGCCGTACATGGATCCTGACTTTTCAAACAACGTGATCCTGACACAGACAGAGCGCCTTACCATGGAATCAAGGCCTGCTAATCCGAAATACGCCAGGAACAAGAACGTTCTGGTAGTCGGCGGTAGTGGTTCCGGTAAGACAAGATACTTTATCAAACCGAATCTTTTACAGATGCGGGGCTCATACGTTGTTACGGATCCGAAAGGCCAGCTCCTTGGTGAGTGTGGCCGGGCACTATACAAGAACGGATATGACATCAAGGTGCTAAACACCATCAATTTCAGTAAGTCGATGCATTATAATCCGTTCAAATACATCCATTCCGAGAAGGACATTTTAAAGCTCGTAACAGCCCTTATTTCCAACACAAAGGGCGAGGGTAAGGGAAATGATCCTTTCTGGGAAAAGGCGGAGACACTGCTTTATACGGCGCTCATAGGCTATATCCATTATGAGGCACCGCCGGAGGAGCAGAACTTCTCCACGATGATAGAGTTTATCAATTCATTCGAGGTGAGAGAGGATGATGAGGATTTCAAAAATGCGGTTGACCGTATGTTTGACCGGCTCAAGAAAAAGAATCCGAATCACTTCGCAGTGAGACAATATGCCAAGTTCAAATTAGCGGCCGGAAAGACCGCTAAGAGTATTTTAGTCAGCTGCGGCGCACGCTTGGCACCATTCGATATTTCAGAGCTTCGTGAGATCACTTCTTACGATGAACTGGATCTGGATACCTTGGGAGATAAGAAGTCGGCTCTATTCCTCATCATGAGTGATAACGATCCGACATTTAACTTTCTTATCGCCATGGTATATACGCAGCTTTTCAATCTTCTTTGCGAGAAGGCGGATGACAAGTACCACGGAAGACTTCCGGTACACGTAAGATGCCTGATCGATGAGGCAGCGAACATCGGACAGATCCCGAATCTGGAGAAGCTCGTTGCTACAATACGAAGCCGTGAGATTTCGGCTTGTTTGGTACTGCAGACGCGAAGCCAGCTTAAGGCAATTTACAAGGACCATGCAGATACCATAGTCGGAAACATGGATTCACAGTTGTTCCTCGGAGGTTCCGAACCCACGACCCTTAAGGATCTGAGCCAGGCGCTTGGCAAAGAAACGATCGACACTTATAACACCGGAGAAACGCGAGGCCGCGAAGAGAGCCATTCAATGAATTACAGTAAGCTCGGTAAGGATCTGATGTCGATCGATGAACTTGCGGTCATGGACGGAAGCAAATGCATCCTGCAGCTCCGGGGCGTAAGACCTTTTCTGTCAGATAAATACGATCTGACAAAGCACCCGAATTACAATCTTACTTCGGATGCGGATGACAGGAACTACTTTGATGTAGAGAAATTCCTGCATCACCAGTTAAAACTGAATAAGGAAGACGTCTACGATGTCGTAGACGCAGATGCAGTGAGCGATGACGAAGTGAAATAACTTAAGAGCCGCGCATCAAAAAACAGAGAGAGCTGTTATGTACACCGCATGGAGACGGATGTGCAGACGGCTTTTTTCTTATCCCGAAAAAACAAACAAAAACTATAAAACAAAGAAAGGAATAAACCTGCTCCCGGGATCCTTGAATAAGGGAAGCAAAGTTGCTTCAGGGGCCGGTTTCTGGACAACATTATGGCATTTTTCGCATCTACCGTTTCGGCACTTTCAAAAATCACTATCGGAGTCGGCGCAGCGCTCGGCGTATGGGGAGGCGTAAACCTCATGGAAGGTTACGGCAATGACAATCCCGGAGCCAAGAGCCAGGGAATCAAGCAGCTCGTCGCAGGTGGCGGAGTTGTAGTCATCGGTCTTACCGTTATCCCTCTTCTTGCAAACATCTTCACCTGATGGAGGGCACTAAATGAGCAGTATTATCGACAAAATCGGTGAATGGTTGCATGATCTGCTCGTTGAAGGCGTAATGAGTAATCTCACCGGAATGATGAATGCTGTCAACAACGAAGTTGGCAGCATTGCTTCCGATGTGGCGGAGACACCGGCGAATTTTTCGCCGGCGATCTTTTCCATGATAAAAAACATATCCGAAACGGTCATTGTACCGATCGCGGGGATGATACTGACCTTTATCGCCTGTTATGAACTGATACAGCTGATAATAGAGCATAACAATCTCGCAAACTTTGAGACCTGGATATTTTTTAAGTGGACATTCAAAACCTTTGTAGCAGTAACGATCATCAGTCATACATTTGATATCACAATGGCGATCTTTGACGTTGCCCAGCACGTTGTTAACCAGGCGGGCTACATAGTAGGGAATACCACGGGCGTGACCCAGGAACAGCTGGAAACACTATATTCAACTGTGGATTCAATGGGAAACGGCGCCTTATTCGGCCTGTACCTGCAGTCAGCGGTTGTACTGTTAACACTGGATGCACTGAGCAAGATCATATTTGTTATCGTATATGCGCGTATGATAGAGATTTATCTCATGACAAGTCTTGCGCCTTTGCCGCTCGCAACCTTCGGAAACAAGGAGCAGAGCCACATCGGGCAGAACTATCTGAGAAGTCTTGCGGCACTGGCATTCCAGGGATTTCTGATACTTATCTGTGTGGCAATATATGCAGTACTCGTGCAGAACATAACGATCTCATCGGATGTGATCGAGACCCTCTGGGGCATTGTAGGCTATACGATACTATTGTGCTTCACGCTGTTTAAGACCGGATCCCTTGCAAAATCCGTGTTCGCCGCGCATTAGAAAGGAATACACATGGCATCTTATATATCGATACCGCGTGATCTGTCAAAAGTAAAAACAAAAGTATTCTTCAATCTGACCAAGCGTCAGCTGATATGCTTCGGTTCCGGAGCGGCTGTAGGCCTTCCGGTATTTTTTGCGATAAAGCTCCTTTTCGGGGCAGATATCAGCTCGGCTGTCATGGGAATGATGTTCGTAATGCTGCCGTTCTTCCTGTTCGCGATGTACGAGAAGAACGGCCAGCCTCTTGAAAAACTTTTAAAACAGATCATAAACGCGAAGTTCAAAAGGCCGAAGATAAGGTCTTACAAAACAAATAATTATTACGCATGTCTGCTCCGGCAGGCCGCTGCAGAAAGGGAGGTAAAGCGGATTGTTTCTAAAAGACATGTTCAAACCAAAAACACCTGCGCATAAACTTCCTCCCGGGCTTTCAGCCGGGGAGAAGAAACAGGTACTTGAGATCATCCGTAAAGCTGAGAACAAGTCCTCTGTACCGAGAACCGCGCAGGAATCCATTCCGTTCATCCAGATATATAAGGATGGCACCTGCAAGGTCACAGAAAGCTTTTTCAGCCGCACAATAGAGTTCGGGGATATAAATTACCGTCTGGCTCTTGAAGACGACCAGCATGCCATTTTCGATGCATGGTGCGCATTCTTAAATTTCTTCGACAGCTCGGTAAAGTTTGAGATAGGTTTCCTGAACACCGTAGTGGACGAGGAAGAATATAAAAAGCAGATATATATCCCGATGAAGGATGACGGGTTTGATCCTGTCAGGGAAGAATATTCCGACATGATCAAAAAGCAGCTGACGAACGGAAATAAGGGACTTATGAAGAGAAAATTCATCACCTTCGGGATCGAAGCAAAGGACATTTCGGAAGCAAGATCAAAGCTCTCGAACATTGAGACCGGGATCCTGAACAACTTTAAAAAGCTCGGGGCTGCCGCAAATGCGCTGAACGGTAGGGACAGGCTTGAAGTCATGCATGCCATGTTCCACATCGGTGAGAAGCAGAACTTCTCATTTGACTGGAAATGGTTGCCTGAGAGCGGCCTTTCCGTAAAGGACTTTATTGCACCCTCTTCGTTCACCTTTAAGAAGAACCGGTATTTTGAGATGGGACCGACATATGGGGCGATGAGCTTCCTAGCGATCACTGCACCGGAAATTTCGGACGGAATGCTCGCGGATATCCTTGATATGGATTCGGATATGGTCGTGACGATGCATATCCATTCCATTGACCAGACATCTGCAATAAAGCAGATAAAGCATAAGATCACGGAGCTTGACCGTTCCAAGATCGAGGAGCAGAAAAAAGCTGTCAGGGCCGGGTATGACATGGATATCATCCCCTCCGACCTTGCAACCTACGGACAGGACGCGAAAGCGCTGCTCAGGGAACTGCAGAGCCAGAATGAGAGAATGTTCATCATGACATTTCTGATCATGAATACGGGAAAGAGCGAGGCAGACCTTGAAAACAACGTATTCCGCATGGCTTCATTGATCCAGAAACACAACTGCAGCCTGATAAGGCTTGATTACCAGCAGGAACAGGGTCTTATGAGTTCACTTCCCCTTGCATACAACCAGGTTGAAATGGAGAGAGGCCTTACAACCTCTTCCACGGCTATATTTGTACCATTTACGACACAGGAGCTCTTCCAGAAGGGCGAAGGTGCCCTGTACTACGGTGTGAACGCCGTGAGCAATAACCTGATCATGGCAGACAGGAAGAGGCTTAAGAACCCGAACGGCCTGATACTCGGTACTCCCGGATCCGGAAAATCGTTCTCGGCAAAGAGGGAGATAGCAAATGCTTTCCTCACTACCGATGATGACGTGATCATATGCGATCCCGAATCGGAATATTCACCGCTTGTATCAAGGTTTAACGGTCAGGTGGTAAAGATAAGTCCTACCAGCAGCCATTACATCAATCCTATGGATATCAACATGAACTACTCGGAAGAGGACAGTCCGCTTGCACTGAAAGCGGATTTTATTTTGTCCTTATGTGAGCTGATCATAGGCGGGAAGGATGGGTTGCAGCCGGTTGAAAAGACCGTGATCGACAGGTCCATCCACCAGATATATCAGAAATACTTTGAAAATCCGGTTCCGGAAAACATGCCGTTGCTTGAGGACCTTTACCATGCCCTCCTGCACCAGCCGGAAGCTGAGGCGCAAAGGGTAGCAACTGCACTTGAAATCTATGTTTCCGGTTCCCTGAATGTTTTTAACCACAGGACGAACGTGGAGCTCAATAACCGTTTCGTTTGTTATGACATCAAAGATCTTGGAAAACAGCTGAAAAAGATCGGAATGCTTGTCGTACAGGATCAGGTGTGGGGCAGGGTGACGCAGAACCGTGCTGCAGGCAGATCGACAAGGTATTACATTGACGAGATGCACCTGCTCCTTAAAGAAGAGCAGACAGCGGCCTATACAGTCGAAATCTGGAAGCGCTTTAGAAAATGGGGCGGTATTCCGACAGGAATAACCCAGAATGTAAACGATCTTCTTGAATCAAGGGAGATACAGAACATCTTCGGTAATTCGGATTTTGTATATCTCTTAAATCAGAGCGCCGAGGACAGGGACATCATTGCAAAGGCTTTCAATATAAGCCCGAGCCAGATGCTCCATGTAACGCATTCAGGTCCGGGACAGGGGCTGATCATCTACGATAATGTGATCCTGCCGTTCGTGGATAAGTTCCCGACTGACATTGAGCTGTATAAGCTGCTTACCACCAAGCTCAGCGAGGTGGTCGCAGCTGAGGAAAAGACAGATGTAAAACCATAGGAGGAAGCGCATGAAGGACAAAGATATAGTTATAAGAACACGGACGCCCACAAAGGAGCCGGTAAAGCCCGGTTCCAATACAGGTTCGGTCTACAGGAAGAAGCTGTACAGGAAAAGGACGATCGAAGAGGTTAGGCGGGGACTTGAGTTTACCGCAGGTAATGCAACGGATCCGCAGGAAGTGGACCGGGATCCCGCTAAGCAGACTGTGGATGCAGCCGTTGATACCGTAAGATATGCAGGCAACCGTACAGCAGATACCATAAAGGCGTACAGCAAAAAGCTGAAGGATAAGCCGATTACTGAGGCGAAAAAGCATTCCGAAGCTTTACGCTCTGACCATGTAAAGGCAGACAGTTACAGGGTTCATACCGATACAAAAAAGATCCAGAAAGAACAGATCAAACGTGCTTATGCCAAGAAAGTCCATGAGGCGGAAAAAGCCGCGAGAAAGACAGGAAAGAAAACCGCCCAGACCGGGAAAAAGGCTGCGAAGGATACAGCAGGTTTTATTGGTACTACACTTAGAAAAGTTGGTGCCTTCGTTGCCCGTCATCCGGTAGGAGCTTTGATCGCGATAATTATACTAATTATCGTGCTTGCGATCATGGCAATGGTCAATTCTGCAGGGATCCTCTTTGGCGGGATCACCGGAGGCAGCGTTTCGGCAACATATACGGCTGAAGATGCCGATATCCACGCAGCTGAGGCGGATTATAAGGCAAAAGAGGCTGAGTATCAGGCAATGGTCGATAACGTAGCAACACTGTACCCGGGCTATGACGAGTACAACATAGATGCGGATGAGATCGGTCATGATCCCTGGTCGCTGATCGCAATACTTTCAGTCATGTATGCTGACTTTACCGAACCGCAGGTTAAGGGAACCGTAACAAGCTTTGTCGACGCACAATATACCTTCACGACTTCTGCCGTGACCGAAGTGAGGTACCGGACTGAGGAACGAGTGGGATATTACGGCGTAGATGAATATGACGAGAATGGAAATGTGATCGGCATAGTATATGAGTCTTATACATTTTATGTCCGGGTTCCCTACGATTATAAGATTCTTAACGTAACACTTGAAAATCACGGTCTTGAAAGTGTCATAAACAATCTGGGACTCGATGCAGACACTATGGAGCTGTATTGGTATATGTACCAGACCAAAGGCGAGAGAGACTATTTGTTTTAGGAGGACAACATGGCAGATTTTACGAGGCTCAACAAATACAGGGCCAATCTTAAACGCATGAGAGACAAACGTGCTGATATTGACAATAAGATCAGGGAAATGGAGCGTGCGTGCAAGGAAGAGGAAAACACGATGATCCATGACCTTGTGCGCGAAGCCGGGATGACTCCCGAGCAGCTTGCGGCACTGATCGGAATGAACGGTGCGGAAAAGATCGCAGCCATTAACAGCACAAAAGACAATTACATAACGGAGGACGATCAGAATGATGAAAAAGATGATTAAAACAGGAATATCGATCGCAGTTGCGGTGGGAATGTTTGCAATGAGCATTCCCACTGCTGCATTTGCGGAAGAGGTCGCAGACACGACAGTTATCGATCCAAACGCCCTTTTAAGTGAGGATGAACTGCCCGAAGGTGCAGTAGTCAGGGATGATGTGGATGACGGTGATATCGCAGTCTACAGGTATGATGAGGACGGTAACCTTGTTCAAGTCGAACCGGTATTTGAGGATGATGCGCCGGTAAATGATAACCCTGTGATAAACAAGGATCCGGTCGGGTATGAGATTCCGGACATGAATGAGATCTTGGATTTTATTGAGCTTTTGGACATAAACGAGATCATTACTGAAATCGGTAAACTTGGTATACAGCCGGAAAAGAGTATATACGATGAACTCGAATCTTTCGGACCACTGACACCCGATGGGAATCTTTCACTGGTAGATGATTACGGAGCGGAAACAAAAGCCGGAAAACAGTTCATAACAGTCCAGACAAAGGGCGGTCAGTACTTCTATATCATAATCGACCGTGATGACAGCGGCAACGAATCGGTACACTTCCTTAATCAGGTTGATGAATCGGATATCCTGAAGTATCTGGAGGAAGATGAGGTAAAGGCCTATGAGGAACGAAAGGCTGCCTTTGAGGAAAAACGGGATGCTCTTGCGACTAAAGAAAGTGCGCTTAACAATGGCGGTTTAACCCCCACTCCAGTTACAACGGAAAAACCGGTCGAGGAGGAGCCTGAGGCAAAGCTCCCCATAAAGGTAAATTCGAATTCCCTTATGATCGTAGGGATCATAGTGATCGTTGGTATCGGCGCATTTGTCTATATGAAGATCATAAAGAAAAAGTCCCAAAAGGTATCGGATACCAGCTATGAGCAGGATCCCGATGACTGGGACGATGATAAGGTAGATTCAGAACTTGCGGATGTCCCGGATGAGACGGAGGAAACTCATGATGAGCAAACCTAAACTAAAGCCGGGGATCTTATCAAAAAAGAGGATCACACCGGTGCACAACTTACGGAGCGAATGTTTCGAAAGGCCCGGACGCAAAGAAGATTACAGCTGGGCCATGGAACAGATAAGACAATTCGAAGCAATGCTGGAGCTTGAGGATATGGAAAATGACAGAGCGGGAATCCGTATCCTCGGGGATGCTCCCCTGCTTTGAGGAAAGGAGTACTATGAATGAAGAAAGAGAGATTGAAAGGGTTCAGACCGAGGAAGCTTCTCTTAATACTGACTCCGATTTTGCTATTCTCAGGAAGCTTAATCGTGATAGGGAGAATCCGCAGGAAAAGGTACGCTCAGATAATTATCTCAGAGCGGTAGAGGATGCCGTGGAGCAGAACGACAATTCATTTGACGGGGTTGTCAATAACCTGCCCGATGAAGCGAATGGAAGTGTAAGCGGTGCAAAGGATGAAAAGACATCCCTTGTGGAAGAAATCCGTAAGGAACATGAAAAAGGCCTGCAGGCACCGCCTCCTGCAAAGCCTGTTCCGAGGATCCTTTATACCGATGGTGAGGAGCGCGTGCTCTGATGCGGG
>JAEEGQ010000104.1 GCA_016280395.1 Lachnospiraceae bacterium
CTTACGCTCTATCCGTCGATACTTACAGGTAAGATCTTAGATGAAGGTATCATAGGCCGGAACCTGAAGCTGCTCATAATCTATATCGTGGCTTCACTTGGCCTGTCGCTTGTATCGAATCTTATCGGCGTTCTCGAAACCTATATCAACACCTGGATCGCGCAGCATATCACGTTCGATATGCGAAACCAGATGTACAAGCATCTGCAGCGTATGTCGCAGAGGTTTTTCACCACAAACAACCAGGGCGATATAATCACCCGTATGACAAGCGATATTTCCGGTGTTGAGTCTGTTATAACAAACACCTTCAGAAATATCATCTCTAATACGATCACCCTTGTTGTTGCGCTTGTGATGATGTTCAGCAAGAACTGGATCCTCGCAATCCTCGGAATACTTGTTATTCCGCTGTTTGTCATCCCTACGCGAAAAGCAGGAAAGACGCGCTGGGAACTCACAGGCGAGGCGCAGAAGTGCAACGACGAAATAAACGGCATTCTCAACGAGACGATGTCTGTAAGCGGCCAGCTTCTTGTTAAGCTTTTTGGCAAGGAACAGCGGGAATACGAGCGTTATGAAGGCGCAAACGAGCGCATGATAAAGCTCAATATCCGTGAACGCATGGCCGGGCGCTGGTTCTTTGTTGTGCTCAACACCGTTACCAATATCGGACCTATGCTGCTTTATCTTGTCGGGGGCATCCTTATAATGCATTTTAACAGTTCGCTTACCCCCGGTGATATAACGGTACTTGTAGCGCTGCTCGGACGTACATATATGCCTGTCAACAACCTGCTCAACATCCAGGTTGACTGGATGCGTTCCATGGCACTTTTTACCCGCATTTTCGAGTATTTCGATATGCCTGTGGAGATACAGAACGCTCCCGATGCGATCCTTCCCGAAAGCACAACGGGAGAAGTCGAGTTTTCACATGTTGATTTCTCATATGACCCGGAACGGCAGATACTTAAAGATGTAACTTTCAAGCTCGAAAGCGGGAACAGCATAGCGATAGTCGGTCCTTCCGGCTCCGGTAAGAGTACGATAATCAACCTGATCCCGCGTCTTTATGATGTTCAAAACGGTGAAGTGAAGTTTGGCGGGATAGACGTGAGAAAGCTTGACCTGAACTTCCTCAGGAGAAATGTAGGCGTGGTTTCGCAGGAAACCTACCTGTTCAACGGCACTATCCGCGAAAATCTGCTGTATGCAAAGGAAGATGCTACGGAAGAAGAAATGATAGAAGCATGCAAGAAGGCCAATATTTACGATTTTATCAGTACTCAGGAAAAAGGACTTGATACGATGGTCGGAAACCGCGGCCTAAAGCTCTCCGGTGGCGAGAAGCAGCGTATTTCCATTGCACGTGTGCTCCTTAAAAATCCGGCTCTGCTGATTTTTGATGAGGCTACATCGGCTCTTGATTCCATTTCCGAAAGCAAAATACAGGAAGCGATAGATCCGATAATAGAAGAGCGCACGAGCATACTTATCGCACACAGACTTTCTACCATTCTTGCGGCAGACGAGATCATCGTTGTTAAAGACGGCAGGATTGTGGAACGCGGCCAACACAAAGATCTTGTTAAACTTGGCGGCGTTTATACGGAACTGTATAATACACAGTTTAAAAAGATTGATGAATAGAATCAAATTTCGGGGCTGTGGCTGTCAATATTGAAAGGAGGGTGCGATGAAAAAGAGAGCTATATTCCTGATCGTTGGTATAATGTGCATTGCAGTATGTATTGGTGTTGTTGTCATAAAAACTTTTTTTGTTGATAACAAGAACGAAGCAAAAGCAGTAACTAATACTTCAAAGACAGGTGATGATGAAAAAATAGTTGCGAAGAAACACGATGTAGAAGCGATTCTGGCTCATGTATCATTTGATCCCCAAAAAACACCTTCTACTACAATACAGGTTATGAAAGGAAGCGTCGACCGCTGGCCCGAATTGTCAGATGATCAAAAGGCATTTTTGGATGCACGGGTATCAGAGCTTGAATCAAAAGGTATTGTGGAAAAATATGATGAATTCTTTAATGCTTGGGTTAATGAATACTATACAGATCCCCAATATGCTTTGTGGTCTAACACAAATATATTTTTTACATTTCAGAGTTTCCAGCCTCTTTGGGATTATATTATGCAAAATGATGTCAATTTTTATATTGCAATTGACAGATTTATGAAATTCAGAGGAGAAAGTGGACGAGGTATTGAGTTCCACTTTTATACGACTTTGATCAGTAGATGGACCGGACTGGAATCTGAATACACAGATGTGTTCCATGAATT
The DNA here is from genome assembly GCA_016280395.1 of Lachnospiraceae bacterium. Taxonomy (GTDB): domain Bacteria; phylum Bacillota; class Clostridia; order Lachnospirales; family Lachnospiraceae; genus SZUA-448. Next base: position 2,308 of record JAEEGQ010000104.1, read on the forward strand.
AGGCAATATCGTTAGAGAGACCAACAATAAGGCCAGCAAAGAGTCATTAGACAATGGCGGTCCTTATATAATGCCTAATTATGATACGAATCAGCGTGATGTTTTGATTCTTTATATTGAATTGAAAATGAATGGCATAATATGATCTTTTACAGGGCTGCGACAACCGAAAGGCGGTACACAGCCCTATAAAATTGCCCTCTTTATTTTTGCAATGAAAGAATGATCAAAAATTCCTGTTGACATTTTCTTACCCCTGTTGTATTATTTTTAGCGTTGTAAAGAAAAAAACTTTACACTCAGCGGAGCAATGTATGAAAATAAGCAAAGGAATAACCGAAGAAAGCGGCCTGATCCTTAAGGAAAGAACCGAACTTTCCCTGCTTTTTGATTTTTATAGCGAATTGCTTGACGAACATAAAAAGGATATATTCGGAGAATATATCATGAACGATCTTTCCCTTGCCGAGATCTCCGAAAACGAGGGTATCAGCCGGCAGGGCGTACATGATATTGTAAAGCGGACTTCCTTACAGCTTCGCGAATATGAAGAAAAGCTGGGTCTTGTTAAGAAATTCAGAGAATTGCAGCAGCTTTCCCGGAAGATCGATTCCGTTGCAGACGGGCTTTTGGCTTATGGCAACGAAGAAGCGGCCGGTAGATTAAAAAACATCTCAAAAGCGGTAAAAGAAACGATCTGACCCTGCTTTACGCAATTTTTTTGCAACCCGAAAGGTTCACTATGGCTTTTGATAATTTAAGTGATAAACTACAGAATATATTCAAAACTCTTCGCGGCAAGGGAGTTCTTACCGAAGGCGACGTAAAGACAGCAATGAAAGAAGTAAAGCTCGCTTTGCTTGAAGCGGACGTCAACTTCAAGGTTGTCAAAAAGTTTGTAAGCGATGTCCAGGAGCGTGCTATCGGACAGGATGTGATGAGCAGCCTGACACCCGGCCAGATGGTCATAAAGATCGTTAACGAAGAGCTTATCTCACTCATGGGCGGAACGACCACAGAGCTTTCCCTTAATCCTTCCGGAATGACAGTCATTATGATGGCCGGCCTTCAGGGTGCCGGTAAAACGACCGCTGCCGCAAAGCTCGCAGGGAAGCTTAAATCCAAAGGCAAGCAGCCGCTGCTTGTAGCCTGCGATATCTACAGGCCCGCCGCCATAGACCAGTTAAAGATAAACGGCGAGAAAGTCGGAGTTCCCGTATTTTCAATGGGTACCAATGTTAAACCCGTTGATATTGTAAAAGCCGCATTAAACCAGGCAAAAGCGAACAACAATAATGTTGTCATCATAGATACTGCAGGACGCCTTCACATAGACGAAGGCATGATGCAGGAGCTTGAAGAGATCCGTAAAAATGTACAGATAGACCATGTTCTGCTTACCGTCGACGCAATGACAGGACAGGATGCGGTAAATGTTGCGGAGACCTTCAATGAAAGGCTTGAAGTAACCGGTGTCATCCTTACAAAGCTTGACGGCGATACACGAGGCGGCGCAGCGCTTTCTATCCGCGCAGTGACCGGAAAGCCCATACTTTTTGCCGGAATGGGTGAAAAGCTTACAGATCTCGAACAGTTTTATCCGGACAGGATGGCATCGAGGATCCTTGGGATGGGCGATGTTCTTTCTCTTATCGAAAAGGCAGAGGCGGAGCTTGATGAAGAAAAAGCCCGTGATATGGCCCGGAAGATGAAGAAGGCCGAGTTTGATTTTAACGATTACCTCGACCAGATCCGACAGATGAAGAAAATGGGCGGACTTGCCTCTATCCTTTCAATGATGCCCGGCATGGGCGGAAACCTCAAGGGTGTCGACCTCGACCAGACCGAGGATTCCATGAAATATGTTGAAGCGATCATCTGCTCCATGACAAAAAAAGAGCGCAGTAATCCGGATATCATTAATCCGCAGCGCAAGAACCGTATCGCAAAGGGCGCCGGAGTTGATATTGCCGAGGTTAACCGTGTGATAAAACAGCACGGCGAAATGAAAAAGATGATGAAGCAGATGTCCGGAATGATGTCCGGCAAAGGCAAAAGGGGCTTCGGCGGCATGAAGTTCCCCTTCAGATTTTGATTTCAGGTAAGCTTGTTTTTGGCGAAAAGCTGTATGAATTAAGCTGCTTGACATAAAAACACTATAAAACAAGAGGTGAAGAAAATGGTAAAGATCAGATTAAAGAGAATGGGTCAGAAAAAGGCTCCTTACTATCGTGTGATCGTTGCAGACGAGAGATCCCCGAGAAACGGCCGTTTCATCGAAGAGATCGGCACTTATGATCCCGGCGTTGAACCCAGCAAGGTTCAGATCGACGCAGAGAAGGCTAAGAAGTGGCTTGCCAACGGCGCAAAGCCCACTGAGACAGTTGCCCGTCTTTTCAAGAACGCAGGTATCGAGAAGTAATCGGGAAATGACTAAAGGAGGTCTGCATGAAGGAGCTTGTAAAAATCATTGCAACGGCACTCGTAGATCATCCCGATCAGGTTACTGTTACGGAAACCCAGACAGAAAAGGCACTTGTTGTTGAACTTAAAGTTGCTCCCGAAGACATGGGTAAGGTTATCGGAAAACAGGGCAGGATCGCCAAATCCATCCGTACCCTTGTTAAGGCTGCAGCGACCAGGGATGACATGAAAGTAGTTGTCGAGATTGTGCAATAATCGATTTGCAAAATGGCGTAAAGAGCATTTACGGTACTGCCGTAAGTTTTGTTTGCGCCATTTTCCTTTTGTTTTCCCGGGATATATCTTTCCGGATCCAAACTATGCCTTGTAAAGGCCGGAGGTTACAGTGAAGACAGAATTTTTCAGAGTTGGTGTCATTTCAAGCGCGCACGGAATAAAGGGCGAGCTTAACGTATTTCCCACCTGCGAAGATCCCTCGCGGTTTAAGAAGCTTAAGACCGTCTATCTTGGCGAAGGCGGGACCGTGCTAACGGTTGAAAGCGTTAAATTCTTTAAGAACATGGTAATCCTCAAGGTAAAAGAGATACCGGACCGCACCGAAGCAGAAAAATACAGGAACAAAGAGCTTTATGTGGACAGAGCCAACGCCGTTCCGTTGAAAGAAGGAGAATATTACATAAGCGACATCCTCGGTTCAACCGTTATTACGGATGAAGGAGAAGAGCTCGGAACGCTTGTGAATGTTATGCAGACCGGCGCAAATGATGTCTTTGAGGTACAGCTCAAAAACGATAAAAAGACTGTGCTCCTGCCCAAGATCGACGACTGTGTGCTTAAAGTCGATGCCGAAAAGGGCGAGATCCTTGTACACATGATGAAAGGGCTTCTCTGAGTTATGAATTTTTATGTTATGACGCTTTTTCCCGAACAGTTTGATGCAGTCTTAAGTTCAAGCATCTTGAAACGCGCGATAGAAAAAGGGCTCATTAAAGTCGAGCTTATCGATATACGTGATTTTTCGGGGAACAAGCATAATAAAGTTGACGATTATACATACGGAGGCGGCGCGGGTATGCTGATGGCAGCTCCACCCGTCTATAACTGTTATTTATATATAATTGAAAAATATGGGCTGAAAAACCCAAGGACAGTGTATCTTACGCCCCAGGGTTCCGTATTTGACCAGAAAAAAGCAAAAGACCTGGCTCTCGGGCAGGATATCATCCTTCTTTGCGGCCATTACGAAGGAATAGACGAAAGAGTGCTTACAAGAATCGTGACGGACTATATCTCGATAGGCGATTTTGTGCTCACCGGCGGTGAGCTTCCCGCAATGACTGTGATAGACGCTGTTTCGAGGCTTGTGCCCGGAGTGCTTTCAAACGAGACCTCGGCCGATACCGAGAGCTTTAACGGGAATCTTCTCGAATATCCGCAATATACGCGTCCGGAAGAGTTCATGGGCGAGAAGGTGCCTGAAGTGCTGCTTTCCGGCCATCATGCAAACATTGAGAAATGGCGAAGGGAACAGTCTGTAATTCGAACCGCACAAAGAAGACCGGATCTTCTTGAAAAAGCGGAGCTTACGGAAAAAGAGTTGGAACTTGCCGGTAAATACATATCCCGGTAAACGGTGCCCAAACAAGTTATAAAGGCCGAATACATATTTTTTCTGATTTTTAAATTTTTCTGTTGCTTTTTGAACAGCCATATGATATACTTTTTGTTCGAGACTGATGTTCCGCTGTACGGGAGTCGTAGTAAGAACATCGAGTATAGGAGGATCAAATAATGGACGATATCATCAAGAGTATCGAACAACAGCAGCTCAAGGAAAGCGTTCCCGAATTTAACGTAGGCGACACCGTTCGCGTATACGCTAAGGTTAAGGAAGGCAACAAGGAAAGAACACAGGTTTTCGAAGGCATCGTTCTTAAGCGTCAGAACGGCAGCGTAAGAGAAACATTTACAGTACGTAAGGTTTCCAACGGTGTAGGCGTTGAAAAGACATGGCCTCTTCACAGCCCTGTAGTTCAGAAGATCGAAGTTATCCGCCGTGGTAAAGCACGTCGTGCTAAGCTCACCTACCTTCGCAAGAGAACAGGTAAGGCAGCCACCAAGGTTAAAGAGATCATCACAAGCAAGAATGACTGATTCGAAAGATACGGCGCTTTTGGGCGCCGTATTTTTTTCATCATTTTTTATTGATTTTATTGCGGTTTAACGCCAAAAGTGATAACATGATTTCATTAAATAAACGGAGGCATTTTATGTCAAAATACTTTGGTACTGACGGATTTAGGGGGAAGGCAGGCGAGGTCCTTACAGCCGAGCATGCTTTTAAAACAGGGAGATTTTTGGGATGGCACTACTCAAACGCACATCCCGATAAAAAGGCGAAGATCGTTATAGGAAAGGACACAAGAAGATCTTCCTATATGTACGAATCGGCGCTTGCAGCCGGCATTACGTCTTCGGGAGCGGACGCTTATCTGCTTCATGTCACAACTACTCCGTGCGTAAGCTATATCACGCGTACAGAGGATTTCGACTGCGGTGTGATGATCAGCGCCAGTCACAATCCTTATTATGACAACGGCATAAAGCTCATGAACGAAAACGGCGAGAAGATGGATGACGCCCTTCAGGATAAGGTTGAAGAGTATATCGACGGCAATCTCGGCGAGCTGCCTTTCGCTACGGAAGACAAGATCGGATGCACCGTTGATTTTTACTTCGGACGCAACAGATATATCGGATATCTCACAAACCTTGTAACAAAGCCTTTTGACGGCAGAAAGATCGCTTTGGACTGCGCAAACGGTTCAGCCTGGATGATCGGTCCCGCCGTATTCAACGCACTTGGCGCAAAGACTTTTGTCATCGGCAACGAGCCCGACGGTATCAATATCAACAAGAACTGTGGTTCAACGCATCTTGACGCTCTAAAGCGCTATGTTGCCGAGAACAAGCTTGATGTCGGATTTGCATTCGACGGTGATGCCGACAGATGTCTTGCCGTTGATGAAAACGGAAACGAAGTAAACGGCGACAAGATCATGTATATCTGCGCAAAATCCATGAAGTCCAAAGGCCTTCTTCCGAGCAATACCGTTGTTACAACGATAATGAGCAACTTTGGCCTCTACAAGGCACTTGATGAAGCCGGGATCAACTACGAAAAGACTGCCGTTGGCGACAGGTTCGTATACGAGAACATGAAGACCTACGATCATCTTATCGGCGGCGAGCAGAGCGGTCACGTTATCTTCAGAAGGCACGCAAAGACCGGCGACGGCCTTATAACCGCGCTCATGGTTATGAGTGTCATGCAGGAAACGCAGCTTCCTCTTTCCGTTCTTGCAGATCCCATCAAGATGTACCCTCAGGTACTCAAGAATGTCAAGGTTGATGACAAGGACGGCACCCTTGCGGATGAAGCCGTAATGGCTGCGGTAAGCAGATGCAGCGAGCGTCTCGGCGATTCGGGCCGTGTGCTCCTTAGAAAGAGCGGTACCGAGCCTGTGCTTCGCGTTATGGCAGAGGCCCTTTCCATCGAGGAATGTGAGCGCAATGTCAACGAGATCATCGATTCCATGAAGATCAACGGACATTTCATCTCGCTCAAATAATCAAGATAAAGACCGGGGGCTTTCATGCCCCCGGATAATCGGAGTTTTTAATAAATGAGTATTTCCGAAAGAACCATTGAAGTAACAGTTGAAGAGCAAAAAGCTGTCTTCGGGCAGCTCGATTCCTTTGTAAAGATCATCGAACGCGCCCTAAATGTCACACTTATCGCCCGAAACGGCGAGATAAAGCTTATCGGCGAAGCCACTGCGCTTGAAAAAGCGCAGAATGTTTTTGACCAGCTTCTTAAAAAAGCACGCGCGGGAGAGGAGATAAACGAACAGAGCGTAAACTATGCGCTTGCCCTTTCCCTTACCGAAAAAACCGAGCTTGCGGCAGAACTCGACAAAGAGATCATCTGCCATACCATACAGGGAAAGCCTGTCAAGCCCAAGACAGTCGGACAGAAGAATTATACAGATCTTATCGCCAAAAACATGATCACCTTCGGAGTAGGTCCTGCCGGTACCGGCAAGACTTATCTTGCTATGGCAATGGCGGTGAGAGCCTTTAAGAATGACGAGATAAGCAGGATAATCCTTACCCGTCCCGCGATAGAAGCGGGAGAGAAGCTCGGTTTCCTTCCCGGAGATCTGCAGAGCAAGGTTGATCCGTATCTTCGTCCTCTTTATGATGCGCTTTTCCAGCTCATGGGCGCAGAGAATTTTCACAAAAACATGGAAAAAGGGCTTATCGAGGTAGCGCCTCTCGCATACATGCGCGGCCGCACCCTTGATAATGCTTTTATAATACTTGATGAAGCCCAGAATACAACTCCTGCGCAGATGAAGATGTTCCTTACACGTATCGGTTTCGGTTCAAAGGCCGTCATCACCGGTGATATCACACAAAAAGACCTTGCTCCCGGGCAGGTCTCAGGTCTTGACATCGCACTTGAAGTCCTTAAAAAGACTGAAGGCATCGGTGTGGCAAGGCTTTCTGCAATAGATGTCGTAAGGCATCCGCTCGTACAGGCAATAGTGGAAGCATACGAACGCTACGAGAAAAAGCAGGGTGAGAAGCGCGAAAAGGCCAAAACAGACAGAAAAACAAAAAGAGGAAAGGCATAATGGGATCCGCAGCACGTAAAAACATAATCGTGACTGCAGTTTTGCTGTTGATCACAGGCATGCTCGCAACAGAAGAGATGTACCGTTTTTATAAGCCGTCCAATCTTTTGTTCTCGGCGAGTACGGTCTCTTTGATAATGGTGTTTGCGCTGCTCTTTTTATTGTTCAGGAAAGCCGGGCGTATTGCGGAACATCCCGTATTTTCCTGGGTCCTTGTGTCGTGTTATCTTATAACAGCTGTTGTCCTTCTGTTTCCAAACACCTACATAGACAGGTATTATCTGTATTTTTTAGGTGCTGTTATCGTTTCGGGCTTTAACGGTGCGGATTTTGGCATAACACTGCTTATGGGAACATTCGGTATAGTCCTCATACAGAACGGTGCTTCCTTCGGATTGCTTGTGACCGGCTTTTTATCATTTGTCTCTGTGATAAATGCCGCTTCGAACAAAAAAATGTCTGACTTTCTGAAAACGTCCGCAGGAACGGCCGTCATAGAAGGAGTGCTCGTTCTGCTTACGGGCATGTATCTTAAGGACAGGAGCTTTTATATCACCGGCGGTGCGCTGATCCTGCTCTATACCCTGATCTCTGTTTTCATCTGTTATCTAAGATCGCAGGATACCCTTATCTGGGATGCTTTCAATTACAGCATCTTTGAAGAAGAAGAGGTACCTGCCGCAGTCACTGCGGAGGCAGTCACCGTAAACGGCAGCAGGGTATTTACCATACAGGAGCTGTGTGATACGGAAAATGTTCTCTTTGCAAGTCTTCAGAGCAAGCTTCCGCGTACGGCAGACAGGGATATGAAGACCTCCTTCCTCGCAAGAGAGGTGGCGGGAAATACAGGTGCGGATCTGGAGCTTGTACAATGCGCCTGTCTTTACAGGAATATAGGCCGTCTCTTTAACGATAAAAATGTCGGAAAAGACGGTGAAACTTTTGAAGACCTGAATATCCCGGCAAATCTTAAGGCGCTTATCCTTAAGGAATCATCGGATCAGTTCAGGCCGGCAAACTTTGAAGAGATCATTGTCTATACCGTTTGCGAGACTGTAAACGCCTTTTATTATTTCAGGAAACAGAAGGCCGATTTCACGGTGGAACAGCTTGTCGAATCTATCTGCAAGCTTCTCCTTCAAAAGGGTGTCGTCAGGGACTGCATGCTCCCAATGTCTCTTTTTCATCGTATGAAGCAGGCTATAACCGAGCATTTCAGGGATTATTTTAACTAATTGCGAAAAGCCATATAAGAGAGGGATAAAATGACCGTTTATTTTGAAAACGAACAGGATCATGCCATACCGTTTGACTGTGAGGAGCTTGTAAAGACAGTTATCGACGCAACTGTAAAGTCCGAAAAATGCCCCTATGAAGTTACCGTTTCCGTTGTTATTACCGATAACGATACGATACATGAAACAAACAGGGAATTCCGCGGGATCGATAAGGCCACCGATGTACTTTCTTTCCCTGCGCATCAATATGATACGCCTTCAGATTTTAACGGTCTTTCCGATGATGATTTCGATATAGAATCCGACGAGCTTGTTCTCGGCGATATAATGATCTCTTTTGAAAAAGCCATGGAACAGGCTAAAGAATACGGTCACAGCATCAGACGCGAAATCGCGTTCCTCACCGCCCACAGCGTGCTTCATCTTCTGGGGTACGATCATGAAACGGACGACGAGAGAAAAGAAATGGAGGAAAAGCAGGAGGCTGTCCTTAAAAGCCTTGGCATAACACGAGATGAAGCATAACAGGATATTTGCGGTCTTATTACTGATACTGTTTGTTCTTGCGGGTGTTTCATGCGGCAATAAACCTACGGAAGAGCATATTTTCCCGCCCACGAACACGCCTTCTCCAACAAGCACCTCTACACCTACTCCGGTGATCACACCGACATTAAAGCCTACACCTACTAATACTCCGACGCCTACCATCACTCCCACGGAAACGCCCACTCCGACGGAAACACCTACTCCGACACCGGATTATGAGGCGCTCGGGTATACCCGTTCAAGGCTCACAGGCCTTTGGATCCCCAAGGATTCGGCAGACCAGAGGCCCTATGCGGTAATGATCAACAACATACATTATGCCTATCCGCAGTGCTCCATAAGCCGTGCGTCGGTTGTTTACGAATGCATGGAGGAATATGGCATCACAAGGCTAATGTGCCTGTATGAGACCTTTAATTCATCAGACAAGATCTGTACGAGGATAGGCTCCATAAGGAGTTCGCGTCCTTATTTTGCAGAGCTTTCAAAGGATTTTGACACGATCCTTGTACACTTTGGCGGTCTTGACACCAATCCCGCCACAAGGCCGCTGCCGGACAACATTGACGGTATTAACGGCAAGATCGGTCTCGGCTGTTTTTACCGTGACAACACGCTGTCGTCGCCGCACAATGTTTTCCTCGATCTTTCAAGCCTTTCGTATGTCTTAAAGAACACTAAGACCTACAGGACCGCGCTTAAGACAAATGCCGTCTTCCCATTTACTTACCGTGAAGAAGAGGAAGAGCTTAAAAACGGGAAAAAAGCCGGAAAAGTCACATTAAAGTATTCGTCGTACGCACAGCCTTATTTTGTCTTTAACGAAGAAACAGGGACTTACGACAGGTACCAGTTCGGTTCACAGCATATTGACGTTGCAAACAATGAGCCCTTTACCTTCAAGAATATCATAGTCATGTTTGCGAACCAGACCGTCCAGAAAACATCAAACGATTATCAGCAGATAGACCTCGGAACAAAGTCCGCAGGCTCAGGATACTACATCTGCAACGGCCTTTATGTCCCGATAACCTGGGACCGGAACAAAGGGACCACGCGTTTCTATGACGCTTCCGGCAAAGAGCTTGTGCTGAATCCCGGAAAAACTTTCATTTCAGTATTCCCGAACAGAAATACCAAGGGGGTTGTGTTCGAATAACAGGTCATGAATTCGAAAAACAGCAATGAACTTAAACAAGGCAGTATCCTCGCGGTGGCTTCCCTTGTGACACGTATGATCGGCATGCTCTACAAGATACCGCTCACAAATATCGTGGGCGAAGAGGGCATGACATATTATACGAGTGCCTATGAAGTATATAACATCGCCCTGATCCTTTCATCCTTAAGCATTCCGATAGCTGTCTCAAAGCTCATCTCAGCAAAGGACCAGACAGGAGAATACAGGCTTTCATATAAGATCTACAAACTGGCGTTGGTGTTCGGTTCCTTTACCGGCGGAGTCGCCGGGCTTGTGGTATTCATATTTGCGGACAAACTTGCCGGCTTCCTTGAATATCCGTCGGCAGCATATGCATTGCGCGTCCTTGGCCCGACGATATTCATCGTTGCAGTGCTCGGCGTTATGCGCGGGCTTTTCCAGGGCAAGAAAAGCATGGTGCCCACAGCTTTTTCGCAGGTCTTTGAACAGATAATAAATGCCGTTGTGAGCATTCTTGCGGCTGTACTCTTCATGCATTCCGTCGGTGCGGACATGAAGCCCGCATTAGGAGCTGCCGGCGGAACGCTCGGCACGCTTTCGGGCGCGCTCTCCGCAGTTTTCTTCATGCTCTTTGTTATAAAGCTGAATTCAAGATATTTCAAAAAGCAGGAAAGCCGGGACAGCCATGAGATCAAAGAGAGCAATGCACAGATCCTTTCCATGATCTTTTTCACAATGCTCCCCATTATCTTAAGCCAGCTTGTTTATCAGCTGAGCGGCATCGTGGATACA
>JAEEGQ010000105.1 GCA_016280395.1 Lachnospiraceae bacterium
TCATGCAGAACAGAGTATAATACTTGCTCTTTTGCTCCCTGTTCTGAGAACAGAATATGTCCGACTGTGAAGTGCTGTAAGGGGAAGGGCATAGACGGTTGTTATGCATGTGATGATTTGGAAACCTGTGAAAAAGGGATCTATATTCCTTCAAATGACGGTGCGAATGCAGCCAAAGCACAGGCTCTGTATATCAGGAAGCATGGAAAAAAGGAATTCCTAAAGATGCATGACAGACTGCATGAAAAGTATGATTTTCAGAAAACCCAGGAGATCCTCGGACAAGATTACAAAGAGGGGTCGAGAATTCTGGAGGAAGTATAAAGTATTAGCATTATGACCGCATATTCCGGCGAATCAGATTTAAATTCCGCATTGATTATGATGCTGAAGACGGTGGCAGAAATGTATAAAGTATATCTTGTGGATGATGACAATATCATATTGGAGGAGTTAGAAAGCCGTGTTCCATGGATGGAAAACGGGTTCGAGGTCATAGGACGCTGCACCGATCCGGTGAAAGCGATAGAGGAAGTGGATAGCCTCATTCCTGATGTCTGTATCTGTGACCTCAGAATGCCGGAGATGGACGGCAATGAGATGATCAGGAGGATCAAAGAAAAGGGACTCGTCTGTGAATTTGTTATGCTTTCCGCATATGATGAATATGACGATGTGCGGACATTTTTTAAGCAGTCCGGATATGACTATATTTTAAAGCCTATTAATGATGAAGAGATCCGAATGCTCCTTGAAAAACTCTATGTGAAGGTCAGTGCAAGACTTCCGGAGGAGGGTTTGCAAATTGTTACGCAGAATTCGACTTTTAATGATCTCGTGGCCTATATAAATGAGCATTTTACAGAAAGACTTTGTTTGGAACAGATCGCGGATAAGTTTGGTTTCAGTAAAAACTATATCTGCCAGTTGTTTAAGAACCACTTTGACACCACATTCAGTATCTATATCACGAAAAAAAGAATGATCCGGGCTAAGGAAATGTTAACGGATAAGACATTATCCGTAAAAGAGATTGCATACGACTTAGGTTATGCTGATTACCATCATTTCTACAGGACCTTCAAAAACTATTATGGATACTCCCCGAAGGAAACTCGATAGACAGGATATGAGAAAAAGAAAACAAATACCGACTTTAACATGGATCATAAGCATATTGTGTCTGTTTGGTTTATGCCTAAACGGCTGCACCCCGAAAGAAGGCAGAGAAAAACTCTCAGTTGCCATTCCGGAGTCCGCACATATTCAGGACCTCGGGAATAATTACTATATTAATTGGCTTCAGGAGCAAACGGGTTACGATCTTGATATTATGATCATCAGACAGAGTAGCGGCACAGGGATCCTTGATGCTCTCTTTTCGTCCGATGCCGATATCGACATAGTAATGTTCGGAGAGGACTTTAAGATCACGCAGGAGGAACTCTCGGAATATGTATCCTCCGGTGACATTTACGTAAGTGGCGAAAGGTCATATTACGAAAATACCGGCAGTTCAAAAAACTCAGGCCCCGGCCAAATATTATGGATCAATTACAACTGGTTGAAAGCCCTTTCTTTGCCCATTCCCGAAAATACAGAAGAGCTTAAAGCGGTTCTCACGGCATTTAAGGAGATGGATCCAAACGGAAACGGGATAAAAGATGAGATTCCCATGGCAGGTTCTTATGAGGAATACTCGCTTTCACCTGCGGAATTCCTTTTAAACTCCTTTATTTATAATGATCCGTATCATTCAAGATACGGAATCAATGAAGATGTAAACATTCTTTATGCGACTACGGACGAATTCAGAGCCGGGATAGATTATTGTCACGAATTATATGAAGAAGGTCTCTTGGATGATAGCATATGGGATGGAAATCTCAAACAACTAATGGAAATGTGCAACAGCAATCAGGATATCGTAGGTGCCTTTACGACCTCATCCATATCCGATGTAATCTACCAGGGCAATCCCGAGATCCTGGCAAGATATATCCACGTTCCGCCGATAGAAGGCCCATGTGGAGAAAAGAACACACTATACGTGCAGAAAGAACCTGAAATAGGAGCATTCATAACAAAAAGAAGCAATAAAAAAGAGCAGGCGGAAAGATTGCTTTCTCTTATGCTGACTCCGGAAGCATCTCTGATCGCAAGATATGGAGAAGAAGGGGTTGACTGGACTTATTCCGACGGAAGCGATGTCAGCGTATATGGTGGTGTTTCAACCATCACTACCGTCAATTATATTTGGGACACCTCTCAAAATAAGCACTTGAACGGGATAGGCCCAATGAACGTGCCGGAGGAATACCTTGAGGGAGTCACCTGGAATGGTGTAAATTCAGACTTTGAATATATTAATGGACGGGCATATATGAGTTATGAGGACGATCTGCCCAAAGTCCGAGAGGTTCATCTGTATGATGATAAACTGTCTGATTACATGGATGCCGCGCTGGAAGAATTTATCCGCGGTAAAAAGGATATAGGGAGTGATAAGGAATGGGCAAGATATCTGGAAGGATTGCCGCGTTGATATTCATTATGGTTTTTGCCTTGAGCGGATGCGCAAATCCAAGTGGCAACGAGACAGAAAAGAAAACAGTCATAATAGATAACAGCACACCGGAAGAATTATATGAGAGAGCGCTAAAAGAAGATACTTTGGTAGTCTATACCGTATCAACCAGAGTAGTTGATACCAAGGAAGCCTTTGAAAAGACGTATCCCGGTCTTTTTGTCGAAGTGAGGGATCTTAGAAGTCCCAATCTGATCGAAGAGGTGGAAAAAGGAAGCGGGAGAGGTACACCTGTCTGTGATGTTGTGCTCTGTAATGACAACAGTGGAGAATTTAAGACACGCCTTATTGATACGGGGATTGTGATACCTTTTCTGCCGGAGGATATCGGGAGTCGGATGAAAGAGGATGCTGCGGACGGAATGGTATCTTTCCTGAATGAAGCAGAGATCCTTTTTTACAGCACAAAAGTGTATTCGGAGTGTCCGATAGAAAACATCTGGGAGTTAACAGAGGAGAAGTACAAAGGCAGGATTTATTTGCCAAATCCCCTAAGAAGCTTCTCTACGTATGCGTTTTGCGCATCATCCCTTGATCACATAGGTGAATTTGAAGATGCATACGAAGTATACGCAGGGGATAAACTTGAAATCGAAGGAACAGAGAACGCAGCTGAGTATTTTTGGAAAAAAGTATCGAAAAATATCATATTTACCAACAGTTCGGATGAGGTCACAGAGGCTTTGAATGATGGCAAAGCTGATTTTGGATGGTGTGTTTCAAGCAAACTTCGTCTTGCAGGTGTTGGATACAGTCTTGCTCCGGTTTATAAGCTTACGCCCTTTTCCGGGTGCCGCACATCCTATGCGGTGATGATGACAAAGGAGTGTAAAAATGTGAATTCCGCGAAGCTGTTCATTCGATTCCTATTAGGAGAAAAGGACGGCCAGGGAGCAGGGCTAAAGCCGTTTTGCACAGCGGGAACATGGTCTGTCAGAGGAGATGTCCCGGATGGCAATGATGTTCCGCTTTCCGCCATCGATCTGATCGCTCCCGATCAGCAGAAACTGATTGATGACAAAGAAAAGAGCGTTGCGTTCTGGACGGATATTTTGAAAGGTAACTGATGAAGAAAGGGCAGATACTCAAAAACTTCATAATGGCCATAAGCGCATTAGGGATCATCCTCGTACTTATCTGGGTTTTCTTTTATGTACTGACCAGATCTGTGATAGACAGGAATCTGGCAGAACAGACAAGGTCATCTTCCGAAGCGATCCTGTACGGTATAGAGGAAGAACTTCTCATGATGGAAAACAGTGCATTTGAGCTTGCCTGCAATGAAGATATCATCCATATGCTGAAAAGTATGGATACTTACTCCTTTTACAGGACAGGTGCAGGCCTCTCTGAAGAAAAGAGCAGTATTTCGGGATATATTCAGGGAAGTGAAAATGTGGTCGTGTTTGATGAAAACGGACGCTTCTTCAGACTTCGCGGAAGTGTAGATAATACGGCCTTAAACAGGGCGTTTCATTTGATTAACGGGAAAACCGGCGGAGTCATAGGCATCAGTGCAGGCGATCAGAATTACATAGGTACCTATGAGGCTGTAAAAGAGGAGCAGAAATCCCTGGGGTATACAGTGCTGTTATCAGAAGAGGTAAAGATCGAAAAGATGCTTAAGACCTATAACCAGTCGGAGGATATAGGTGTGATACTTTATTCCGGTGACAGGATATTATGTTCTGATAAGATTCTTGATCATGCTTCTTTGGACATGATCAGGGAGAAAGCCTCATTAGTCTATGAAAAGGAAGTGGGACTTTCAGGATTCGGATTACTTCTCTATTCACACGGAACAGGACTTGCAGGTGTGACTTCCTATTTCAGGGTCGCACTTCCGGCCACGATCCTTATTCTGGTATTCGCAATCATTTTTTTTGCATTGTATGTAAAAAACAGAATGGTGGAGCCTATTGAGCTGGTCAGAGAAAGAACGGAAAAGTATCTGCTAAAAAAGCAGATAAATGCTCACTTTACCGTGAATACACTGAATGTGATCAGAGCATTGGTCTACAAAGGCGACAAGCAGGAAGCTTCCGATACCTGCGATGAGCTTGCGAGGCTGCTTCGCTATGCTAATGCAGGGGAGGATATGATCCGGTTATCCGAGGAATTCTATACTTTGGAACAGTATCTGAAGATTATGTGCACCAGATATCAGGGAATGATTGATATCGAAATGGACGATGATGAATTCTATGAGGAGATCCATGTTCCAAGGATGCTTTTGCAGCCTATTGTAGAGAATGCGGTTAATCACGGTCTTGCCGGCAGAAAAGGTAAAATATGCATATCTGCACGGGCCACCGGGGAGGACCTTTTCATAAAGATCTCGGATAACGGGAAAGGTATGAGCAAGGAGGAACTCTCAGAGGTCAAAAGAACAATTTTCGATGCGGATAACATAGAGATCAATGAACCCAAAGAACTTCGCCATATTTCTCTTCAGAATATCGAAAGAAGAATAAAGACAGAGTGCGGTGATAAATACGGAATAGATATAGAGTCCGAGCCGGGTAAGGGAACCGAAGTGACCGTTCATCTGCCGGTGGTGAAAAGGGAATCAGAAACGCATACATAGAAATGATGTTTACAAACACTAAATAGTAGGTTTAATAGTGTTTGTAAATATTATTTTGCTGGATTTTCATAGGATTAAGTATGTAGGTTATTCCCGATAACCGGATCTATGTTAAGCGAGGCGGAGCATACCGCCTCGCTTTTGCGTAAGGCGCACGGCAAACAAAACCTGCACAGGGGATCATGGCAAGAACAGTATCAAGTTCTTATCTTTTGATAGAGTTTTGTATGATGATGTGGTATGATAAACAAAGATCGTGAACATTGGTAATTTAGGAAAACGGTTGAAATAATGGGGGAGTAACATGAAGCCTGTGATCGATAAAATATGTGCGATATTCCGTCGCTGTTATCCGCAGTTTGGAATGAGCGCAGAAACTTTTGAAAAACTTATGATACATCCGGACGCTCATATCATCACTTTTCCTGATGACCGGGATCCGGCAGGGTTTGCCATAACCGAAGGCCCGGCCGTAAGCTTGATATGTGTTGACCCGGCACAAAGGCATCAGGGGATTGGAACACATCTTTTGGCAGAGGCAGAGAAGACGATAGCAGGCCGGGGGTTTGAAAAGGCATATACCGGCGGTGTATCCTCAGGATTTCTTATAGGTGCGGATAAGGATACCGCGGTTTTTTTCGAAAAGAACGGGTATCTGGCTGTCGGAGGATGTGACGAAATGCTTCTTGAGCTTGATAAGTTCTGCTTTGATGAAAGCATGTTCCGCGGACATGTCTACGCAGATTACGGCTGGTATGACGGCGATGCCGAAAAGATCAAAAAAGCCGTTGCAGAAGTTGACGAAAGCTGGATACAGTATTTTGACGGCAGCAGCCCGATATATGCTGCGACTGTCGGCGGTGAGATCGCAAGCTTTTGTCTTGTAAACACCGATGTTTCCAATTATCTTACGGATGCATTCGGGCGTGTGGGAATGCCGGGATGCGTCGGGACCGTGCCTAAATTCAGGAATCGCGGGATAGCTCTGGAAATGGTCGCAAGAGCAACTCAGTATCTGAAGGACAGCGGAATGGATATTTCGTTCATATTTTTCACGGGAGTCTCGGATTGGTACAAAAAGCTCGGATATAAGATCTTTATGACCGAGCTGTTTATGGAAAAGCAGCTTGTTTAGGCAAGACGAAACCGGAATATGACAGAAGGAGAAATAGGAGGTTAAACAATGAAATTCAGGACAACAGCGATCATATTGCCGGTCGTTTTCTGTATACTGATTACAGCCTGCGCAAACGGACACGGGACAGGTGACATATCCGGCACACCAGGCGAAACTGTAACCCTGTCGCCAACGGCAGGAGCGACAGAAACACCTACACCGACCCCGACTTCAACACCAACACCGACTTCAACATCAACACCTACACCTACACCGAGCCCGACACCCACGCCGACTTCTACGCCTACACCAACCCTTGCTCTGTCAGAGATCTTTGAAAACAGCAGAGAACTTCATGAAGCCATAAGACCAAAAACAGCTGCAGCGTCCGAAGGGACCGGGCCCGATTATTCCAAGACGGATATTACAGAGCAAAAATACGGACTATTCCGTAAAGAGGTGCTTAAAGTATCCGAAGCAGGCAACGGATCGTATGTATACCTGATCATTTCGGGACTGAAGGATGAGACAGTCTGTGAAAAGATCAATAACAGGCTGAAGGATACCGCACGGATAATGTCAGATCGCGGGTTCATCCCGAACGCACCGGGAATACTTTTGGAAGTGAAGGAAAAAGGTCTCCCGGTATTTGACTGCCTGTTTTACGAAACCTATGTTTCTCATGGAATATTATCTGTTATAATATCCGGCCATTGGATATTGAGATGGGAACAGGGCGAGAGGATACTTGAGGAAAATGTCTGCCTGAATTTTGATCTTGTGACAGGAGAGGAACTGGCATTGTCTGACATTTTCCCGAAAGGCTTTGATTATATCGGGTATCTGGAAGGGAAATATGACCATAACTACTATTACTGGTATAAAATTGATTATGAAGGAAATCCCTATTCTATAGGTGATAAATATGATGAGACGCTGGAGTATGACGGCGGCAGGCTTCAAAAGCTGACCGGAAACGAACAGTTTACGGTATTTGACACAGGCATCAAGATATATGGCATTAATCGATTTGATGCTGCATATATTGTACCGGACAGGGATCCCGGGCATGAGCTGTCTGCTGATACAAAATACTTCGTTACCTGGCTTGATCAGGAGTACATTTTAGGATATTTTCCAATGGAGAGCGATCCGGTGAAAATCGGAAGCTTCGGTTTCACTCCGTATGGTTCCGATGAAGTTACCGTTAATGTTTACAGCGGAGAGCCACAGGAAAAAGGCGAACAGGCTGCTTTTTGGGAAAAGAACATGAGCGACGGGAAGATCCTTGAATATGCAAAGCAATGGGCCAAAACATGGGAAAACGGTTCGCTCCCGTATAAGAAAATCGATCTGTATTGCTGTGTTGCCACCCTGTATCCGGAAGAACACTTTGTCATAACATGGTCGGCATACGGCTGGTATAACGGTTCCGAATATCGCATACAGGATTGGAATATGAAAGTTCCGACTTTTGTTCACAACGGAAAACCGCTTTCAACGGAAGAAATATTTGATGTTTCATATGAAAAACTGTTTGCCGAAATGTTCACGGGGCTTAAGATCGGACAGGATATCCTTACGAAAGAGGAAGCCGAAAAGGCTGCAAAGGCGCTCAGCCCTTATGTTGCCGGATTTCTTTATGAGCCCGGTGACGACAATGTTACGGACGGGGAGTGGCACTGGGATAACTGGCTGTTCCGCTGGAAAACGGGAGTGAAAGCTGCACCGGGCAGACCTTCTGTTTTGTATACCGACAGTCTTACAGAGCTTAAGGAATCGCTTCCGAAGGCTTTATGGGAGGATCTTACAGGCCAAAAAGAATACCGGATACAGCTTTCCGATCCTTATGTCATCCTGAAACATCTGAACATGTATAACGGATACGATTTTTAAGCGGCTTTCTGTCCGGAAAGTACTTTGAGCGGTAAAGGGAGAAATCGCATGAGCATTGTAAATCTTACACTCTCCGATTACTCGGGCCGTAAAAACTATGATGTCGACTACAGGCTGAAGACAAAGAGCGGCGAATGGCGGTGGTTCCACGCAATAGGAAGGCTGCTCAGGCGTGAAAACGGTGTACCGCTGTCCTATGTCGGTATGTTCGTTGATATAACAGATCAGAAAAGAGGGTAAGATGACAGCAACAGACAGACTTGCAGCCTGCGGGAACCCTGATTTTGTGGAGTTTCAGAGCAAGCTCGTTCCGAACATCCCCAAAGACACTATCCTTGGCGTAAAGACTCCGGATATGAGAAGGATCGCAAAGGAACTCAATGGTACCGCTGAAGCGGAAGAGTTCCTGAAGCACCTGCCGCACGTGTATTACGAAGAAAACCTGCTCCATTTCTTTCTGATATCCATGATAAAGGATTTTGACGAGTGCGTGAAGGCAGTCGAGGCTTTCCTGCCTTTTGTGGACTGCTGGCCGGTAAGTGATCAGGCAACTCCGCGCGTCTTTACAAAAAATCACGGCAAACTCCTCCCGTACATAAAGAAATGGATAGGCTCGGAGCACGTTTATACTGCAAGATTCGGGATCCGCATGCTGATGAGCGAATTTCTCGGAAGTGATTTTCTGCCGGAATACCCTGAATGGGTGGCAAAAGTTACCGGGGAGGATTATTACATCAAAATGATGGTTGCCTGGTATTTTGCGACAGCACTTGCAAAACAGTATGATGCGTGCGTCTGCTATATAGAGGAACGGAGACTCGATCCTTGGACACACAAAAAAACGATACAAAAGGCCTGCGAGAGCTTCAGGGTCTCTGAAGAACATAAAGAGTACCTGAAACAGTTCCGGTAGGGATAAAAAAGTTGTTGACAAAGAACGATTATATGATAATATATTAGTTAGCAGTCGCTAACTGCTATGGTTTGCGACTGCTTATCCCGGACAGATAGTTAGTATTTACTAACTCACTGCGGAGTATTTATCGTGAGGAAACAGCATGCTCCGCCGTCAGATGTCGAATGCTTTATGAAAGATCCGTGTAACGGAGTCAAATGCTGCGGCTGCTGGAAAGCTTATTCGGATCCGGAAGAGGCTGCCGCAAGGTTTGTAAGATATAAAAAGTGTACGGAAATGTTCAGCAAAATGAATAAACAAGGGAAAACACTGGCTCAGCTCGCGGTCACTACCGGCAAAAAGCGGAGCCGGATGAATAAACAGGAGGTACTGGCATGAGTAAAGTTGCAATAGTATTCTGGAGCGGAACCGGGAATACGGAAGCAATGGCTGCTGCGGTTGAAGCAGGAGCAAAAGAAAAAGGTTTAGAGGTGTCTGTTTTCGGACCCGGCAATTTCTCGGAATCAATGGTCGGGGAATTTGATGGGATCGCATTCGGATGTCCTGCAATGGGTGCGGAGGTCCTTGAAGAATCGGAGTTCGAGCCGATGTTCGCAGGGCTTGAAAGCTCGCTTTCCGGCAAAAGGATCGCTCTTTTCGGATCCTACGGCTGGGGAGACGGACAGTGGATGCGTGACTGGGAAGCAAGATGTGAGGTTGCGGGTGCGCAGCTCGTCTGCGAAAGCGTTATAGCAAATGACACGCCGGGCGACGAGGAACTTGAAGCCTGCAAAAATCTCGGAGCGTCCCTCGCGTGAGTACATTGCCCGGATTCGATAATGCAGGGCAGCGCGGACAGGCGGAAAGGGCCGTAAGGCTCTTTTTGCTTTTGTAAAGGAGAGGACAAAGATGTACAAAACGGTAATAAAGATCGACGGCATGATGTGCGGGATGTGCGAAGCACACGTTAATGATGCCATAAGAAAAGCCTTCCCTGATGCAAAGAAGGTTTCAAGCTCGCACACAAAAGGCGAGAGCAGTTTTCTTTCGGAAACGGAACCTGACGGTTCGTATCTGAAGGAGACAATAGATAAGACAGGATATACCGTTACATCCGTAAAAACGGCAACCTACAGTAAAAAGCTTTTCGGCTTGTTTTAGAAAGGAGATATCAACATGAAATTTAAAGGGATCGGATTATTCGCACTCGGAACACTGTTCGGACTTGAAGGCATCAAGCTGCTTTCGTCAAAGGATGCAAAGAAGCTTTATTCTCATTGTACGGCAGGCGTGCTCAGGGCCAAAGACTGCATACTCGACCAGGTGACCGCACTGCGTGAAAACTGCGGTGATATTTACGAAGAGGCAAAGAGTATAAACGAAGAGAGAGCGAAGAAAGCGGAAGAAGCAGAGATTGGTGAGGACTGAATACGCGTCCGAAAAACAGTGAAAGAAGCCGGTAAAAATGAAATTTACTATTAAACACGAGATAAAGAACCGCATGAGGATCCATCTTCCGATGAAGCGGATGAGCTTTCGGGAGGCGGATACACTCGACTATTACCTGAAGGGAATAGATGGGATCACCGGGGTAAAGGTATATGAGCGCACTGCTGATGCAGTGGTTGCGTTTGAGTGCGACAGGGCACATGTGATCGGGGCGTTAAGGAGTTTTTCCTTTGATGCCGTGCAGGTGCCGGAGAGAGTCTTTGAATGCTCGGGCAGGGAACTGTCGGCACAGTATTACGACAAGCTCGTGACGTCGGTGATCCTGCACTACGGCAAGAGGCTCATAATACCTTTTGACCTGCGCAGGATATGGGTGCTGCTTAAAACGGTAAAGTATGTGTGGCGCGGATTAAAGACGCTTAAAAACAGGCAGCTACAGGTCGAACTGCTTGATGCGGCTGCAATAACCGCAGCAGTCTGCACTAAGGACTATAATACCGCATCATCGGTGATGTTCCTGCTCAAGATAGGCGATATCCTCGAGAAATGGACTCATAAGCGCTCGGTGGATGACCTTGCAAGACGGATGTCCCTGAACATCGATAAAGTCTGGGTAGTAACGGATGACGGAGAAATCCTTAAAGAATCATCGGCGGTAGAATGCGGTGACAGTGTTGTTGTACGGATGGGCAATATGATCCCGTTTGACGGTGAGGTGGCCGGTGGTGAAGCCATGGTAAACCAGGCGTCTATGACGGGGGAGTCGGCAGCGGTAAGGAAGTGCGCCGGCTCAAGTGTATTTGCCGGTACCGTTGTAGAGGAAGGCGAGCTTACGGTCAGGGTTACACAGACCGGTGGCTGCGGCCGTTTTGACAAGATCGTGAAGATGATCGAGGAAACGGAAAAGCTCAAATCGTCCCTCGAAAGCAAGGCGGAGCGCCTTGCAGACAGGCTTGTGCCATATACGCTGCTCGCTTCGGGACTGACATGGGCCTTCAGCAGGAACATTACCAAAGCCGTATCGGTGCTCATGGTGGATTATTCCTGCGCATTGAAGATGGCAATGCCTATCTCTGTCCTTTCGGCGATCAAAGAAGCTTCGGGTTACGACATAACCGTAAAGGGCGGGAAATTCCTTGAGGCTGTTGCGGGGGCGGATACGATAGTCCTTGACAAGACAGGAACGCTTACAAAAGCCTGTCCTACCGTGGTGAAGACAGTCTCTTTCTGTGATGAGACGGAAGATGAACTGCTCCGCCAGGCTGCATGTCTTGAAGAACATTTTCCGCATTCAGTTGCAAGGGCGGTTGTTGATGCGGCTTTTTCCAAGGGGCTGCTGCACGAGGAGCTCCATACAAGCGTGGAATATATAGTTGCGCACGGCATAGTATCCGGTATAGAAGGAGAAAGGGCCGTCATCGGCAGCTATCATTTTGTGTTTGAAGATGAATGTGCCGTTATACCGGAAGGAAAGGAAGAGCTGTTCAAAACGCTGCCGGATGAGTATTCACACCTGTATTTCGCAAAGAACGGAAAGCTTGCGGCCGTCATCCTTATCGAAGACCCCATGCGGGAAGAGGCCCGGACGGTTGTGGAAGAACTGAAAAAGCTCGGTCTTGAACATATCGTGATGATGACCGGTGACAGCGAACGAACGGCAAAAAAGACGGCTGCACAGGCCGGCATAACGGAATATCATGCAGAAGTGCTTCCCGAAGAAAAGGCGGGATATATCGAGAGAGCCAAAGCAGAGGGCCACAAAGTGATAATGGTCGGTGACGGTATAAACGATTCACCGGCACTGTCGGCTTCGGACGCAGGCATAGCGATAAGCGAAGGAGCCGAGATCGCAAGACAGATAGCGGATATCACTATCAGCTCGTCTGACCTTCGAAGTCTCGTTACGCTCCGTAGGATCAGCACACTGCTCATGAAACGGATACGCTTCAATTACAGGACCATCGTAATGTTCAACACGGCACTGATAGCTTTGGGGGTTGCCGGCCTGCTGCCACCGGCACCTTTGGCCATGCTGCATAACGGTTCGACCGTTACGCTGGGCCTTTTGAGCATGACAGATCTTTTGAAGGAATAAAAAACGTGTAAGGCGTAAAAATAAATACATAGGTTAGTAAAAACTAACCAAAGGGGAGGAATATATGAAAACCAAATTTGAGATCAAGGATCTTATCACCGTAGGCATATTTACTGCGCTTTACTTTGTTGTCACGTTTATTGTTGCCTGCATCGGATTCATACCGATCTTTATGGCATTTATGCCGCTCATCGGACCGATCTTTGCCGGTATACCGCTCATGCTGTATTTCTCAAAGGTCAAGCATTTCGGCATGGTGACTGTCACCGGCATTATTATCGCGATACTTATGTTCATTACCGGACATCCTTATCCGATCTTTATTTTCTGCATAGGGGCTGCTCTTATCACGGAATTTGTTTTGCGCGCGGGAAAGTATTCGAGTATAAAGCACTGTGTCATCGGCTCCGCAACCTTCAGCTTATGGCTGCTCGGTATGGTCATCGCCTTTTTCTTCGGCTTCAGGGAGGCTTATTTTGCAAGTCTTGTAGATGGATACGGACAGGAATATGTTGATAAGATGCAGTCCTATACTCCCACCTGGATGTTCTTTGCAATGATCCTCATGTGCCTTGTCGGCGGAACGATAGGAGGCCTTCTCGGTGCGAGAGTCCTTAAAAAACACTTCAAAAAAGCAGGTATGATCTGATGGAGACCGGATCACGGACAGCTGCCGGAAAGGAAATGCTAAAGCTCGATCCGAGGACCAAGCTGGCGATCCTTATCACAGTCGGTATCATCATGATGAGCGGCAAGCTTACGGGTATCGAATATATCCTGCGTCTGATCTGCACGTGCGTGCCTTTTCTTCTCCTGATTTCCGTAAAACTTTACAAAACGGCTGTAATATCTGCGCTTATCCTGTTCGCAACGGTCCTGTGCGAAGGTTTCGTTATACCGAACACGAAAGGTATACTGAATCTTATGATAATGATCATCTGCGGTGTTATATCGAGATTTGGTCCGGGTTACATTTGCGGCTGGTATGTAGTGAGATCGACTTCGGTCAGCGAGTTCGTTACGGTAATGGAGAGGATGCATTTTCCGAATATCATAACGATCCCGATGTCTGTTATGTTCAGATATTTCCCCACACTTAAAGAGGAATACCTCTCTATCCGTGATGCCATGAAGATGCGCGAGATAGGGCAGAGCATTAAAAATCCCTTTACATATATCGAGTACATTCTCGTTCCGATCATGATGTCAACATCCCAGATAGCAAATGATCTCTCCGCGGCATCATTAACAAAGGGGCTTGGAGCGGGCAGGAAAAGAACGCATATATGCAGCATCGGCATGACTTGTATCGATTATATCCTGATAGCTGCGATGGCAGCCATGCTTGTCATATTCTTTGTTTTCTGAGGTATGTACATGATAGAGTTTTCCAATGTGACATTTAGTTATGAAGCGGTGCGCCGGGACGGGGAAAATGAGGAAGCAGCAGGTGTAAAGGACCTGAACATCACTGTGAAAGACGGAGAGTTCCTTGTGCTCACGGGAGGCTCGGGCTGCGGAAAAACAACAGTGATACGGCTTATCAACGGGCTGATCCCGGCCTACTATAACGGCGAAATGACCGGAACCGTTACTCTTGGCGGCAGAAATATAAGAGACATGTCCATTTATGACATATCCGGTCAGGTGGGAAGTGTGTTCCAAAACCCGAGATCCCAGTTTTTTAACGTTAATACAACGGATGAGATGGCATTTGCCGCGGAAAACCGGTGTCTGGATCCGGATGAGATAAAAAGAACGATAAAAAGCACCGCTGTTTCCATGAGGATCGAAGATCTGCTTGACCGGAACATCTTTGAACTTTCGGGCGGCGAAAAACAGATGGTTGCATGCGCCGGAATAAATGTGCTGTCACCGGAGATCATAGTTCTTGACGAGCCATCTTCCAACCTGGATCATCAGGCTATAAAAAAACTTGCCGGGATATTAAGGAGCTGGAAGGAACAGGGCAAAACGATCATCATAGCAGAACACAGGCTTTTTTATCTTAAGGATCTTGCAGACCGGATGCTTGTCATGGAAGGCGGGAGAGTCAC
Source organism: Lachnospiraceae bacterium (assembly GCA_016280395.1). Taxonomy (GTDB): domain Bacteria; phylum Bacillota; class Clostridia; order Lachnospirales; family Lachnospiraceae; genus SZUA-448. Next base: position 14,684 of record JAEEGQ010000105.1, read on the forward strand.
AGCGGAGTTTGGCGCCGATAAGATCCCGGAGCTGTCTTATGAAAGATGCGAAGAGCTGGGGTTAAGACCTTTTGTGCTCAAAGAGATCCCTTTTATGCGTAAGGATGAAAAAAAGGTTTGCGGGAGTATTGAACTTAAGGATTTTAATTTCACGTATAAAGACAAAATGCATTCGATCAGCATACCGGAGCTGGAGATACCCGAGGGAAGCATCACAGCCGTCATAGGAAACAACGGGGCGGGAAAAAGCACGCTTGTTCGGAACATCTGCGGGCTAGAGAAAAGATGCAAAGGGATCATGAGGTTCAGGGGCAAAAGCCTGAAACCTAAGGGAAGGCTGCATAACTGTTATATGATCATGCAGGATGTAAACCACCAGCTTTTTACCGAGAGTGTACTTGATGAGGTGATGCTGAGCATGACGGATAAGAGCCTTGGCGAAGATGAAAAGGCTAAAAAGGCTATGGACATTCTCATTGAACTGGGACTTGATGCAGTAGCGGAAATGCATCCGATGGCACTTTCCGGCGGGCAGAAGCAGAGAACTGCAATAGCCTCGGGGCTTGCTTCCGAAAAAGAGATTATCATCTTTGATGAACCGACAAGCGGGCTGGACCTGCATCATATGAAGCTGGTCGCCGATCAGATGAAAAGACTTAAGGAGACCGGAAAGACGGTCTTTATCGTAACACACGATTATGAATTCATTCTAAGATGCTGTGACCGTATAATCCGTGTGGATAAAGGGATGATCGGGGATGAGTACGACCTGAACGAAAAAACAGTCGGGAAGCTGCTTGATTTCATGAATATAAACGATGGAGGGAATGAAAATGTTTAAAAAAGTGGCTCCATATATAGGCGGGTATAAAAAATATACCGTATGGGCCGCCGTTATGATGTCTCTTGGCATCATAGCGAGTGTTGTACCGTATTATTTTGTGTATCAGATCATTGCTCCGCTGATACGCAAAGAGGCTTTGGATGCATCCTTTATCCTGGTGCGTGTACTGGGTGTGGCCGTGTGTGAAGTTATTTATTCTTTCAGCTATGTGCAGGGACTTACGTTTTCCCATATAAGCGCGTATAACACACTGAAAAACCTGAGAGTATCGCTGCAGGGGAAACTGGAAAAACAGCCGCTCGGGAATATCAGGGAGCTTGGCACGGGCCGTATAAAAAAGATATTCTCGGATGACATCGATCAGATAGAGCTGCTCCTTGCCCACGCAATACCGGAGGGAATAGCAAATACCGCGATCCCGGCTGTCATAATAGTGCTCATGTTCATCACAGACTGGCGTCTCGGGCTGTTGTCACTTGTTCCCCTCGTTATCGGAATGTTCGCAATGAGCATGATGATGAAAGCGGGATTCGAGAAAATGAACGCCTATTATGAGTCGGCAGCAAAGATGAACAACACCATCATCGAGTATGTAAACGGCATGGAGGTCGTTAAAGTATTCAACAAAGACGGAGATTCCTACAAGCGTTTCGGTAAGGTGGTGAGGAGTTATCGCGATTTTACGATAGCCTGGTACAAGGTTTGCTGGCCGTGGATGGCGATCTATACGAGCGTTCTCCCGTGTCTTGTGCTCCTGATGCTGCCTTTTGGCTCCATGATGGTGCTTGACGGCACGATAGCGCTCGAGAAGATGGTGCTGGTATTCTGCATGTCCTTCGCAGTGGGGCCTTCTGTGCTTAAGGCATTAAACTTTGCCGGCAAGTTTCCGCAGCTTGACTATAAGATATCAGAGCTTGAAAAGCTTATGGATCACCCGCCGCTTAAAGAGGGAACCTCGGGCTTTAAGGGCAGTGACCGGAATGTCGAATTTAAAAATGTTCATTTTGCGTATGAGGATAAAGAAGTGCTGCACGGAGTGGATCTGTCGCTTAAGCAGGGGACAACGACAGCCCTGGTGGGCGAATCCGGAAGCGGAAAGTCGACTCTTGCAAGGCTCCTGGTACATTATTACGACATTTCCGAAGGCAATATAACTATCGGGGGACAGGATATAACAGATATGTCGCTTGAAGCCTTAAATGAGCAGGTGGCATATGTTTCCCAGGAACAGTTCCTGTTCAATACAACGCTTTATGATAATATCCTTATCGGAAAACCAGGCGCGACCCGTGAAGAGGTACTTGACGCAGCAAACAGAGCCCAGTGCAGCGAATTCCTTGAAAGATTCCCGGAAGGTATCGAAACACAGGCCGGAGACGGCGGCAAACAGCTTTCGGGAGGGGAACGGCAGAGGATATCGCTTGCAAGAGCGATCCTTAAAAATGCCCCCATAATCGTGCTCGATGAGGCAACTGCATTTATGGATCCGGAAAATGAGGAAAAGATGAACGCTGCCATAGACGAGATCATTAAAGATAAGACGGTGCTTGTCATTGCACACAGGCTTTCGACGATAAAGAATGCGGATAAGATCTGTGTGATGAAGGAAGGCGGCTGTATCGCTTCCGGAACTCACGAAAAACTGCTTAAAGAATGTGACGAATACAGGAAGCTGTGGGATGCATCGGTTTCCGCAAGCACATGGAAGATCAAGGAGGCTTAAGGTTATGCTGAAGATAATGCACAGGATCATAGAGATGACGGGAAAGTATAAGTGGCGCATCAGGTCCTCGTATATAACAGCCTTCCTGAAGGGAGTTATGATGAAGATACCGCTTGTACTGTGCTTTCTCTGTATAAGCCGGTTTATGCGGGGGAAGATGGACACGACAGGATGTATCGTCTTTGGCGTTATCGCCCTTGCCTCCGTTTTGCTCGAAGCGGTGTTTGAGCATATTTCAAATGTACTGCAGTCAGCAACCGGTTACATGGTGTTTGCAGACATGAGATTAAGGCTCGGAGATCATCTCAGAAAGCTTCCGATGGGGTATTTTACCGAAGGGAATATAGGAAAAGTAAGCTCGGTGCTTGCCACAGACATGATCTTTATTGAAGAAAACTGTATGGGCGTCATGTCGGAGCTCGTTACTTTCATCATTTCGCAGGCGCTCATGACTGGCATGATGTTTGTCATGGATATAAGGCTCGGCCTTCTTTCACTGCTTATCGTATCGGTTTTTATACTGATCGGAAATCTGATGCTGAAGACCACACTTAAACACTCTGTGATAAAACAGGAGGACTGTGAGTCGCTTACGGAAGAAGTGCTTGATTTTGCTGAAGGCATCGGAATAATCAAGTCCTACAACATGCTCGGGGAAAGATCCGGGAAACTGAGGGATGAATTCGAAAAGAGCTGCAGGGAAAGCATCGATTTCGAAGTGGCTTACGGACCGTGGGCAAGAGCGCTTTATCTGACTTTCGGCATAGGCACCGCGCTTATGCTGGCGCTGTGCGCATTTCTCTTTAAGACGGGCCGGATATCCGACGAATACATGGTAGGTATGGCACTGTTCCTTTTCGACATGTTTGTTTCGATCAAGAGCTATTACGGACAGATGGCCAGACTTACGGTAACGGATGCCAGCCTTAACAGGATAGAAGAGGTGTTTAACGCAGAGGAGCTTAAGGATGACGGACAGCAGAAGTTTGATACGGCCGGCAGCGGATCCGGCACGGCAGAGATAGTTTATGACAATGTAAGCTTTGCTTATACGGATAAAGAGGTACTGAAAAATGTGTCCTTTGAAGTAAAACAGGGGGAGATGACCGCACTGGTGGGGCCTTCCGGAGGCGGAAAATCCACGATAGCATCACTTCTTGCACGGTTCTGGGATATTAAGAACGGGCGTATCCTCATAAAAGGCAAAAACATAAAGGAAGTACCGCTTGGAAGTCTTATGGATCAGATCAGCATGGTGTTCCAGAGAATCTATCTGTTTCAGGACACGGTGTATAACAATATTGCGATCGGACGCCCGGATGCAACAAGGGCAGAGGTTGAAAATGCAGCAAAAAAGGCGCGATGCTACGATTTTATCATGCAGCTTCCAAACGGGTTTGATACTGTGATAGGAGAAGGAGGCGCATCGCTTTCGGGCGGTGAGCAGCAGAGGATCTCCATTGCAAGATGTATCCTGAAGGACGCGCCCATTGTCGTACTTGACGAAGCAACTGCAAGTGTTGATGCGGATAATGAAAGGGCGATCCAGGAAGCTATCTCGGAGCTTTGCAGGGATAAGACGCTTCTTGTTATCGCACACAGATTAAAGACCATAAAGGATGCGGATCAGATACTTGTTGTTTCTGACGGAAAGATAACGGAGCGCGGGGATCACTCATCGCTTATGGAACAGAACGGAATGTATGCGCATATGGTATCGCTGCAGGCATCCTGAAGTCCTGTGTCAAAAGTAAAAAAATCCATATTGTTTTTTAGTCTCCCGCAGAAACATGCGGGAGATTTTTTTGCCGTGTCGTACATTATGCCCTGTGCAATTGTCTTTTCTCGTCATTCCGCGCTGTTCCGCATAATTTCGCGGAATTATTATTTTCCTGTTGACAGGTAATACTCATCGGATTATAATGATTTGCGATTGTGTTGCAAAACTTTTATGAGGGTAATAGAAGTTTGAAAGTAAACTTTCAAACAGCGCATTTGTGCTGCGTAATCCTCGCACAAATGCAACCATTAGCTGCTCGCTGCACTCGCAGCATGGAGGTTAAAGATGAAAACGGAATATAACACAAGGCCGAGGAATGCCATCATAGAGTATCTGCGTGAAAATGCCGACACCCGCTTTACCGCGCGTGATATCCTGAAGGCTTTGAATGCCCGCGGTGAGGATCTTGACAGGTCGACCGTATATCGCAATATCGAACGGCTGTGTAACGAAGGAAAACTGGTCAGATACAGGGAAAACGACATAAATGCAACCTGTTACCAGTACTCCGAGGAGCACGGTTCCTGTCATGAACATACGCACGCGCAGTGCTCGGACTGCGGAAAGATATTTCATCTTGACAATGAGATACTTGACGAAGCCGCAAAGAAGATGAAAGAAGATTACGGAATAGAGATAGATTATGGAAAGACAGTCATTATGTGCAAATGTGACGAGTGCAAAAGCAAATAAGGGCAGGCGCGGGACTGTGCGTTTCGTTTCGGGCATTATCGCTGTGATGATGCTTTCCTTTGTGCTGCTTGTTTCTGCTTTTGTCGCTTTTGAGGCTCATCATGACTGCGAAGGCGAAGACTGTCCGATATGCGCGTGTATTGAACAATGCAGGGCCATCCTGCGTATGGCGGCAAAAACAGGGGGAAAGCAGGTAAGCTTCATGATACCTGTTGCCGTGTTCCTTGCGGTAAACGTGTATGTGAGCATGGCCCGCTCCGATTCGCTTGTTTCCAGAAAAGTAAGGCTTGACGATTGAAGATCTCCGATAATGGGCGGATCATGCCCGGGAGGGAGTGGATATCCCTGTTTTAATAAGAGATCAGATTATCGGAGGTTATTATCATGAAAAAAATAATTATGTTCTTTATGCTTGCTGTTTTAACGGCGGGCTGTTTTGCCGGATGCGCAAACGGAAAACCGAAAGACGACGGCAGGCTTCGTATTGTAACTACGATCTTCCCGGAATACGACTGGGTGATGAATGTACTTGGCGACAAAAAAGAAAATGCCGAGGTCACAATGCTCCTTGACAGGGGAGTTGACCTTCACAGCTATCAGCCTTCTGCGGAGGATATCTTAAAGATATCCGTATGCGATCTTTTCATCTATGTGGGCGGAGAATCCGACGGATGGGTGGACGATGCCTTAAAGGAGGCAACAAACAAGGATATGGTCGTCATCAACCTGCTTGAAGTACTTGGTGATGCCGTCAAGGAAGAAGAAGCAGTGGAGGGAATGCAGGCCGGAGAGCATGAACATGAGCATGCACATGAGGATGACCATGATCATGACGAACATGAACATGAGCACGGGGAGGAAGAAAAGGAGTACGACGAGCATGTTTGGCTGTCGCTTGGCAACGCCGCTGCGCTTACAAAGAAGATATCCGAAGCGCTTTCCCGTATAGATTCCGCCAATGCCGAGGTTTATAAGAAGAATGCTTTGGCATATGTTGCAAAGCTTGAAGAACTTGACGGAAAATATGCCGAAGTTGTTTCAAGATCAGCACTGAAGACAGTTCTGTTTGCAGACCGTTTCCCTTTCAGATATCTTACGGATGATTACGGATTGTCGTATTATGCGGCATTTTTGGGATGTTCGGCGGAGACCGAGGCAAGCTTCGAGACGGTTGCGTTCCTTGCGGGAAAGGCAGACGAGCTTTCACTGCGCGTTGTGCTTACCATTGAAGGAAAAGATCACAGGATCGCGGAAACGGTAGTAAAGAATACAAAGAACAAGGATCAGCAGATACTTGTCATGGATTCCCTGCAGTCTGTAACAGCAGAGGATATTAAAAACGGGACCACATATCTTGCGGTCATGGAAAAGAACCTCGGCGTTCTTGAAAAAGCACTTACGAAATGAGTTTGAAACGATGCTTATTGATAAGCCCGGCGAGTCAATAAGAGAGTTGGAGGAAGTAAAATGGCTTACATCACGGTAACGGATCTGTCCCTTGGGTACGAGTCGCATGTGATCGTCAAAAATCTTGATTTTTCGGTGAATAAAGGCGATTATCTCTGCATCGTGGGCGAGAACGGCTCAGGAAAGACCACACTTATGAAAACACTGCTGCATCTGCGCGAACCCATGAGCGGGCAGATCGTGACCGGTGATGGGCTTAAAAGAAACGAGATCGGCTATCTGCCTCAGCAGACCGAGGTACAGAAGGACTTCCCGGCATCCGTATATGAGATAGTGCTTTCGGGATGTCAGGGACGTTTGGGCCTGCGTCCTTTTTACAGCAGCGAAGAAAAGAAGCTTGCCCGCGAAAACATGGAACGAATGGGCATAGCCGGCCTCGAAAAGCGTTCGTACAGGACGCTTTCGGGCGGTCAGCAGCAGAGAGTCCTGCTTGCAAGAGCGCTCTGCGCTACAAGAAAGGTATTGCTGCTTGACGAACCCGTTGCGGGGCTTGATCCGGTCGTTACTATGCAGATGTATGATCTGATAGAAGAGCTTAACAGAGAGGGGATCACGATCATAATGATCTCTCATGATATCGAGGCAGCCGCAAAATACGCAAGCCATATCCTGCATATAGGTGACAAGATATTCTTCGGTACAAGGAAAGAGTACCTTGAAGGCGAGATGGGAAGGCTCTTCGCAAATAAACGGGAAGGCGGTGAAAGAAACAATGGATAAGCTGTTTTTATACCTGCAGTTTCCCTTTGTGAGATATGCGCTTATCGTGGGAGTGCTGATCGCGCTCTGTTCGTCACTTTTGGGCGTTACGCTTGTCTTAAAGCGGTTTTCCTATATCGGCGACGGTCTTTCACATGTGGCTTTTGGCGCGATGGCGATAGCATCCGTGCTTAATTTCACCAATGAGATGGTGCTGATCCTGCCAATAACCGTGCTGTGTGCCGTGCTGCTTCTCAGGACCGGGAAGAATGCAAAGATAAAGGGAGATGCGGCGATAGCCATGATATCTGTGGGGGCGCTGGCCTTCGGTTATCTGCTCATGAATATATTCTCCACATCTTCAAACCTGACAGGAGACGTGTGCTCCACACTGTTTGGGTCAACATCGATACTTACGCTTACAAAAGAAGAAGTATGGCTGTGTATCGTGCTCTCGGTGACAGTGCTGCTGATATTCGTATTGTTTTACAACAAGATCTTTGCGGTGACCTTTGACGAGGACTTCTCAAATGCGACCGGAACAAGGGCAAATGCCTATAACCTCATGCTTGCTGTAGTCATAGCAGTGATAATAGTCCTTGCCATGAACCTTGTGGGATCGCTCCTGATATCCGCGCTGGTGATTTTCCCCGCATTATCTGCAATGAGACTTTTCAACAATTTCAAGTCGGTCACGGTATTTTCGGCGATCTTCTCCGTGATCTGCGCATTCCTTGGCATAGTGATCTCCATCCTTGCGGGAACACCTGTGGGTTCGACCATCGTTGCGGTTGATGTTGCGGGCTTCATTATCTGCTGCGCTGCAGGAATGATAACGGGAGGTGCGGCAAGATGAAGATGAAGAAAACTGCCTTTGCGCTGCTGATCGTTCTTGTGATATCGGCTTTTGCCGGCTGCGGAAACGGTGCAGGCGCAAAAAAGATAACAAATCCGTCCGGCAGTGTGAAAGATGTACTCGAACAGGGGATGGCAAATACCACACCGACCGTAACACCCGACGAACAAAAGCAGGACGGACCAACTCCCACCGCTGCCAATGAAGGAGACCACGGAGACAAAAACAATGATAACGGGCAAGAAAACGGATCCGGCAAAATAGACATAGATCTGACCGTGATGTCGGCAACTATGATCTATTCCGAGGTTTATAACATGATGGTCTCTCCCGAAAGTTATATGGGGAAGGTCATAAAAATGTGCGGGACCTACGTGGCGCCTGTCGATGACAGCACGGGAAAGACGATCCATGCATGCCTTATCTCAGATGCGACCGCATGCTGCTCGCAGGGCATGGAATTCGAGCTTGCCGGGAAAGCCGCTTATCCCGAATACGGCAGCGAGATATGCGTATACGGGACCTTTGATCTTTATAAGGAAGGAGAGTACTTGTACTGCATCCTAAAAAACTCAGAACTGGTTTCCGCAACAAGTCCGGAATAAGACCGGACAAGGCTTATGCGAAAAAAACAGAAGACCGGACAGGAATGCCTGCCCGGTCTTTTACTGTTGATGTGTCAAGGCAGTGTATTGTAATATTTCCTCCGTCGTGCTAAAATACAATAAATGCGGTCTGCAAAGGGGAATATATGAAATGAATGCTGATAAGATAACCCAAATATACGAAAAACCCGGCAATACACTGCTTGGCATGAACGGCGGCTGTCCGGAAAGCCCGGACGGTAAGAAGCTTGTTTATGCCTACAAGGCGGATCTTTCGGCACCGGAGACGAGCATCATGCTCTGCAACAGTGACCTCACCGGCCACAGGGAGGTCTTTAAGGTAAATTGCGGGAACCACAACGGTCCTTCAGCATCCTTTATCGACAACAGTCTTATCGTGTTTAGGGACGGGGAAAACGGGCACCCGGTGTTTCGCATCCTTGACACTGATACAGGTGAGGTCAGATACAAGATCGTCGCAAAGGAGAGCCATTGCGCGGAGAACGGGATGTATCCGTTTTCGCTTTCAGCTGACATGATGGGCCTAAATCCCGACTATCCCGAGATAGACAGGCCCGGTATCTATATTCTTGACGTGCATAAGGGCACGATACGGTGCGTTGTTGAAGCAAAGGAGATAGAAAAGCTTGTTACCGACGCCGGGTACACGGCTGATGAACGTACGGCTTCGGTCAGCCATGTGCAGCTTAACCCTTCGGCAACCGCAGTCATGATGCGGATAGGCGTACCTGAATGCCCTGTGTTTGGCGCGCTCGGCTGCGTGGACCTTGATACGGGGAAAACACACCTTATCCCGGACAAGCCCGTGCACCAGCTTTGGTTTGACGACGATACTTACATGGCCACAAGACAGTTCTGTAACTATGCTGACGGCAATAAACATATTGAGATGGAGACAAGTTACCTTGCCCGCTTTACTAAGGACGGTGAGGAACTTGAGGTCCTTGGCGGGATAGCCAACCATATGGACGGAAGCCCCGACCGCTCCATGTTTGCGGGAGACCGCTGTTATCCGGGTTTTTCGACGGATGTGTATCTGTACAGGCGGGGCGACAAAAAGCCTGTCGCAACTTTTGAGATGCCGCAGAACGAGGATACCGTCTGGAAGAAGAAGGTACATGCGAACCCTTCGTTCTCGCGCGACGGAAAACGCCTGTATTTCAACAGGATACGGGAGGACGGCGGATGCGATGCGGTGTTTGCAGATATCGAAAAGTATGCGCAAAAGAGAAAGGCCGGTCTTGTTATGGAGGGCGGTGCGATGCGCGGCATGTTCACCTGCGGTGTTATAGATGTGCTGCTTGAGAATAAGATCGTGTTTGACTGTGCCGTGGGTGTTTCCGCAGGTGCCACTTTTGGCCTGAATTATGTTTCAAGACAGCACGGAAGACCGTTGCGTTACAATAAAAAATACTGTAACGACAAGCGTTATGCGAGCATCCGCTCGCTCATTACCACGGGCGATATCTACAATGCGAAATTCTGCTATGACACACTGCCGTTTGAGCTCGACAAATGGGATATTGACGCGTTTTACGATAATCCCATGGATTTTTACTGTGTAGCGACTGATGTAAAGACCGGTAAGGCAGTTTATCACAAATGTTGCAACAAAGATTCGACTCCGGAAGGTGAGGATATCAAATGGATCCGGGCTTCGGCATCTATGCCGCTTGTATCACGGCCTGTCGAGATAAAAGGCAGGCGGTACCTTGACGGCGGAATGTCGGATTCGATACCGTTAAGATTCATGGAACGCAAGGAATGTGACAGGATCCTTGTTATCGAGACGCGTGAGGCAGACTATGTAAAGGAACCGGCAAAGCACCGGCTCCTGACAAAACTGCTTCTCATGAAATATCCCAAAATGGCAAAGGTCCTTGCAAAGCGACACATCATGTACAATAAAGAAAAGAGATATGTCGCAAAGCGGGAGAAAGAGGGGAAAGTCTTTGTTATAAGGCCTGAAGCTCCGCTGAACATCGGCGCTACCGAAAAGAACCCCGATGAGCTGCAAAGAGTATATGATCTCGGGAGAAAAGCAGCGCTTGAAAACCTTGACAGGCTGAAGGGGTATCTTGGAATGTGATCTTAACAAAGGCACAGGGTTCAGACTAAGTTTTTTTTCAAAGCAGAAAAAAACTGTTGTAAACTCTAAACCACTATGTTATAATGAACTTCGCATTTTAGGAGGAATTGAGAAAATGGCAGCATTAAAGACAGTTTTAACGATACTTTATATTTTGATTTGTCTGGCACTTATTGTGGTTGTTCTTATGCAGGAAAGCAAGGCAGAAGGTCTTTCCGGAGCGCTTACCGGTGGTAATTCACAGACCTACTGGGGCAAGAACAAAGGCCGTTCGGTTGAAGGTACACTCCAGAAGCTGACTGTTCTTTTTGGAACGCTTTTTGTAGTACTTTCGGTCGTTCTTCAGCTTAAATTCTGGCCTTGATCACAACAGCTTTTTACAGCTCTGTCGGACGACAGGGCTGTTATTTTTTTGTGCGATAAGCGAATGCCCTCGGCAGCAAGCTCGCTTGCGCGTCGAGGACTTAGCGGATACCATTTGCACAAACCTGCCTCGCCCGGGTTAACGCCTGCCGTCATCCCGGGTTACGGGCCTGTTTAGGAAAGGGAATGTTCGGTCATGGGTTTTGAAGACAGAAAAGAGATGATAAAAAGCTTCTTTGAGAGCGCGGAATACGTACCGATGAAGTTCAAGGAGCTTGCAGGGATACTGCAGGTTCCGAAAGCTGAACGGGACGAGCTTCTGACTATTGTCAACGCGCTTGTTGAAGAAGGGGTCGTAAAGGCCGATTCCGCCGGACGTTATGTGAGGGATGGGGCCAACATAAAACAGGGCACTTTCCAGGGCACTCTGAAGGGCTTCGGTTTTGTGCTCATACCGGGCGAGGATGATGTGTTTATTCCCGGGGACTATGTCTGCGGCGCGAGAGATAAGGATACCGTAGAAGTTGAGATCACGGGAGATCCGACACCAAAGCCCGGAAAACGCCGCGAAGGGCGGATACGCAAAATAATCGAACGCGGTGCGGATACCCTTGTGGGTGTATTTATCGCCAAGGGCGACGGTTCGGGATATATAGAGCCTGACAACAGGAAGTTCGGGAGCAGGGTGCTTATCAGCAGGACCCGCACAAAGGGCGCCGTCACGGGGCACAAAGTAGTTGTGAAGATCACGGATTACGGTGACGGTGTGGATAACGCAAAGGGAATAGTAACCGAAATACTCGGCCATGTTGACGATCCGGGTGTCGATATAATGTCCGTCATTCGCGGAAACGGCATTCCGGTAGAGTTTCCGCCTGCCGTAAAGCAGCTTGTTGAAAAGATCTCGGGTGAGGTAACTCCCGAGGATCTTACGGGGCGTGACGATTACAGGAACCTGCTCACAGTGACCATAGACGGCGAGGATGCTAAGGACCTTGATGACGCGGTGACAATAGAACGTCTTGAAAACGGCTTCAGGCTGGGAGTGCATATTGCGGATGTTTCGAACTATGTCCGCGAGGGTTCCGTGCTTGACGAGGAAGCAAAGGCAAGAGGCACAAGCGTTTATCTTATCGACCGCGTTATTCCCATGCTCCCGCATGAGCTCTCCAACGGCATATGCTCGCTTAATGCAGGCAGTGACAGGCTTACGCTTTCGTGTGTCATGGATATAGACGGGTCCGGCGTTATAACTGCCCACAAGATCAGTGAATCGGTGATAAACGTGGACAGGCGCATGTCCTATACAAAAGTTTTTGAGATCCTTGACAATGTGGAAAAGGGCGTTGAGAACACGGAAGAGATCGCGGAATACGGCGAAAAGTATATCGAGATGTTTAAGGATATGCTCGAACTGTCCGATATCATCAGGGAGCGCCGCAAACGCAGGGGATCGCTCGATTTCGATTTTCCGGAAAGCTATATAAAACTTGATGAATACGGCAATCCTACGGAGATCGGGCCTTTTGAGCGCAACCGCGCCCACATGATCATAGAGGATTTCATGCTTGCCGCAAACGAGACCGTTGCCGAGGAATATTACTGGCTTGAGGCGCCGTTTGTTTATCGTTCCCATGAGGAGCCGGACAATGACAAGATCAGGAAGCTGGTGACTTTCCTTAAGAACTACGGCTACAATATACACATTTCGGGCGACGAGATACATCCGAAGGAGATACAGATGCTCCTTGCAAAGATCGAGGGTTCGGAAGAGGAAACACTGATCAGCCGCCTTACGCTCCGCTCCATGAAACAGGCAAATTATACAACAGAATGCAAGGGACATTTTGGCCTTGCTGCAAAGTATTACTGCCACTTCACATCACCGATCCGCAGATATCCGGATCTTCAGATACACAGGATTATCAAGGAAAACCTCCGTGCGGGGCTCACTCCGAAGCGGATAGAGCATTATAATGCCATACTGCCGGATATCGCAATGCGCTCTTCAAAGCTTGAACGCAGGGCAGACGAAGCCGAGCGGGAAGCTGAGAAAATGAAGAAGGCAAGATACATGTTCGGCTTCATAGGCGAGACTTTCGAGGGGATCATCAGCGGTGTGACGAATTTCGGTATATATGTGGAACTGCCGAATACCATTGAAGGCATGATAAGGCTGATGGATCTGAATGACGACTTTTACGAGTATGATGAAGAGAATTTCAGGGTCGTGGGCGAGCACACGCATAAGGAGTTCAAGCTCGGAAGAAAGATAAAGGTGCTTGTGAGCTCAGTCGATGAGATAGTGCACACGATAGATTTCCTGCCGGCGTGAGTCTTTACCGTATGCAGCCGGCTTGGGGCACACTTGCAGTTTGCAGGAAAATGAGTAACCGGGAAACGACCCAGCTTACTCATGAGTAACCGGAAAACGCCCCAGCTTACTCAACCAGTGGTTAATTGAAAACAGCGGAAAAAGGCTGTATAATATACATATCATTTAAGAAAATGCCGGGCATACTCCGGTAAGATGAACAGATCATTTGGAAAAGGAACAGGAGGAAAACGTCCGGGATACCGCTCGTTTACATAAGAAATGGCAAAAGACAGCATCAAACTTATTGCCAATAACAAAAAGGCGTACCACGAGTACTTTATCGAGGAAAAATACGAAGCCGGGATAAGCCTTGCGGGAACGGAGGTAAAATCGATCCGCCAGGGCAAGTGCAGCATCAAGGAAGCGTATGTCGCGATTGAGCACGGAGAGGTGTTCATCCACGGTATGCACATTTCGCCTTATGAAAAGGGCAATATCTTCAACAAGGATCCGTTAAGGTCACGAAAGCTCCTGATGCACGGGTACGAGATAAACAAGCTTATAGGGAAGATAAAGGAGAAAGGCTATACACTGGCACCTTTGCAGGTATATCTCAAAGGGAGTCTCGTGAAACTGGAGATAGGTCTTGCACGCGGTAAAAAGCTGTACGACAAGCGCGAGGATATCCAGAAAAAAGACCTGCGCCGCGAGACCGAAAGAGAATTTAAGGTCAGGAATCTTCACTGATGAGTCAGCGAGAAACGACCCCAGTGACTCATTAATCATTCAAAAGCTATGTGTTGACAAAGCTCAAACAAAAACTTATAATTAAATTATGGTATACGCGGTTTTTGTAAAGAAATCAGCATTAAGCCGCTTAGTATACAAAGTGAAACATTGTTCAAGTCAATTCGTCTGAAAAAACCAGGGGTTGTACTGGTTTCGACGGGGGTTTTGAAGTTGAGGAAGCCATCCGTGGCCCTGCACCACGTAAAAAGCGGGAATTAAATATAAACGCAGACGAAAATTACGCGTTCGCTGCCTAACCGGCAGCTGTCGGCCTTAGGGTTTCCGTCCCTTAAGTAACCGGCATCGACCAGACGGAGAACTTTGCGGCTTAAGCTTTGCGGCCGTAAAAGATTTATGAAGCTACCGGGGCATTGAGCCTGCTTATCGGCGCCTTGGACCGGGAATTCCAAAAGATAAGCTGTGATGGGAGATGCTTCAATGGATGGGCTTCCGGACAGGGGTTCGATTCCCCTCAGCTCCACTCGGGATTTGCCCGTTGCTCCTGCTTTATGCAGGAGCTTTTTTTGTGCGATAAGCGAATGCCCTTGACGCAAGCTTGCTTGCTGGACGAGGGCTGAGTGAACGGTCATGTGACTGACTGTGTGATCGGGCAAGCCGACCCAGCTCGATATCCGTTGACTTAAAAAGTCTTAAGATATATAATCACTATGAGAAAGTGTAAGAGAGAGACGTTTATGAAAAAGTTATATTTGCTTGTTTTAACATTAGTTGCTGCTGTAATGCTCGCAGGATGCGCCAATATCCTGAAAAAAGATCCTTCGGAGCCCGGGGCCCTGCCGGCTCTCGGGGATGAGCCCACACAGTCTTCAAAGGCCCAGCAATATTACCAGTTTGCCGCACCCGGGGAGGGCGATACGATAGCAGAGATAGTCGTAGAAGGCTACGGCTCGATGTTTATTAAGCTTTTTCCCGAGAAGGCTCCAAAGGCTGTGGAGAATTTTGTGAAGCATTCCAAAGACGGGTATTATGACGGCGTCAAATTCCATCGTATCATAGCCGACTTTATGATACAGGGCGGCGACCCGAAGGGTACCGGAACCGGAGGGGAAAGTATCTACGGCGGTGCGTTCGAGGACGAATTCTCACCTGATCTTGAGCCTTTCCGCGGAGCGCTCTGCATGGCTAATGCGGGAAGAAATACAAACAGGAGCCAGTTCTTTATAGTCCAGGAGAGTGCCGCAAAGGTCGAAGAGATCAAAAAGTACGTGGAATACAAAGGGAAAACCCTGAAGGATTATTTTAAGACAGGGTACGATACGGATCTTTCGGACGATCAGATAGACAGGTTCCTGACTTACGGGGGAGCCCCTTGGCTTTCGGGACATCATACGGTGTTCGGCCAGCTCTACAAAGGCTTTGAAATCTTAGATGCCATCAGCAGGGTGGATACGAATACGAAAAATGTACCGCTCAAGGATGTGGTGATAAAGACCATAAAGATCACCGTTTACGGCAAAGAGTAAGGAACTACGGCATGCAGGCTGCCTTTTTAAGCCTCGGGAGGTTAATGTGAAATATACGGTTGGCGATTATACTTTTGATGATGAAGCTACAGCCGAAAAGGCGCGCAAAGAGGCGGAGACCATAAGCTACATCAGGAGCCGCACGGACTTTACCAAGCCCGAGAACGCACAAAAGATAATAAACACCATACGGAACAACAACATGTTCGAGACAAGGCTCGGGCTTGATTTTGTTGAGAAACTTGAGCGCTTTGTGAATGGCGGCGATGATGCTTCGCTCGATCTTACAAGCGGTATCCAGGAGCCTGTCATCAACAGGAACGGAGACGGACAGGAGGCGGAAGGCGGTCATTACGAGGGCTTTACCCCGGAGGAAGAGGAAAAACTGCGTGAAGAGGTTCGCCGCAGGACCAAGCATCTTAAGGAAACGGCGGAAGAACGGGTCGCAAAGATAAAGAGCGACTACAACGCAAAGGCGAGGAACCTGTTTATCGTTATCGGAGCTATGGGCTTCATGATCGTTGCCCTTTTACTCCTGACTTTCCTTGGAGACAGATCGCCGTTTTATAACGCGGAACAGGCATTTGTCGACAAGTACGCGGAATGGCAGGAAGAGCTGGATGCAAAAGAACAGCGTCTTGTCCAGTGGGAAGATGAGCTTAAAGAACGTGAAAAAAAGCTGAACGACAAGTAGTTCTCAGTTTTTTCACAAAGTTGTTATAAAATCTGTTTTACAGGATAAAAAAACGGAATATTTGTATCCTGATTTTGAAAGAGATTTTTGGAGGGTATGATGGATCAGCTGAAGATACTTGTGGTAGATGATGAAAGCCGCATGAGAAAACTGGTGCGGGACTTTCTTGTTAAGAGCAATTATGATGTCGTTGAGGCAGAGAACGGTGAGCAGGCTGTTGATATATTCTTTTCAACAAAGGATATCGCACTCATCATTCTTGATGTTATGATGCCGAAGCTTGACGGATGGGGTGTCTGCAAGGAGATAAGGGCTTATTCGAAGGTGCCCATCATCATGCTGACTGCAAAAAGCGAGGAAAGCGACGAGCTTATGGGATTTGGGCTCGGTGTTGACGATTATGTTGCAAAACCCTTCAGTCCCAAGGTTCTTGTGGCAAAGGTAGAAGCGATATTAAGGCGTACAAACGGCCAGAGCGACGAGACCATCGAGATCGGCGGGATCACTCTTGACAATACCGCTCACGAAATACGCATCGACGGGACTCCCGTTGACTTAAGCCTCAAGGAATTTGAGCTTTTGTCGTACTTTATCAAGAACAAGGGGATAGCGCTCTCGCGTGAAAAGATCCTCAACAATGTATGGAACTACGATTATTTCGGGGATGCCCGGACCATCGATACGCATGTTAAAAAGCTGCGCAGCAAGATGGGGCAAAAGGGCGATTACATAAAGACTATCTGGGGCATGGGATATAAATTCGAGATCGATTCCGAAAAGTAACGAGGTTATGGCTTGAAGACTTCACTGCGCCAAAAGTTAATAATCTTTATCTCGCTTATAGTGATAGGCACGATCCTGCTCTGCGTCCTGTTAAACACTGCTTTTCTCGAGCGCTACTATACGGACAACAAGAAAAAGACACTTCGAGAGATGTACGGCAGGATAGACCGTGAAATCAAGGAAGTGACCGGGAATGCGCTTTCCGACGAACAGAAGGAGCTCCTTGACAAGGCAGAGCTCAGCAGCAACGTAAAGATATATATGTTCAGGAACATAGAGCAGGTAACGGATTTTGGGACGATGTATTTTACATACTTTGCGTTCCCGCAGAAGGCCTCGATCTCGGACCGTGAACGGGATGAGATGGATACAAAGGACGTAAACCGTGATATCATGCGTGTTGTCGAGTCCTATGCGTATTACATGTTTCCGAGACAGAACGGCAAGATACAGGATGTCAAAGTCCTTGAAAGCACAGATGAATACAGCATCATGTCACAGCATGATACTATGCTTGAGTCTGATTTCATAGATATCTTCGGCGAGCTTGACTGCGGATACATCTGTCTTGTGCGCGTTGCGGTGGAGAGTATCGGCGAAGCGGCGGATATAGCCAACAGATTCCTGTATATCACGGGACTTTTCATGGTGTGCATCGCAATTGTCATAACATCCCTGATAAGCCGCATGATCACAAAGCCCATAACAGAGCTTTCGAATATCGCGAAACGCATGTCAAATCTTGAATTTGATGTAAAATACAATGTTGTGTCCTGCGATGAGATAGGGGATCTCGGGAACAGCATGAACAGCCTCTCAAGCACTCTCGAAAAGACGATCTCCGAGCTTAAGAGCGCAAATATCAAGCTTTTGTCTGATATCGAACGAAAAGAAGAGATCGACAGGATGCGTACCGAGTTCATCTCAAACGTCACCCATGAGCTCAAGACCCCGATAGCGCTTATCCAGGGTTATGCGGAAGGCTTAAAGGACTGTGTCAACGACGATCAGGAAAACCGCGATTTTTACTGCGACGTCATCACGGATGAAGCGGTGAAGATGAACAAGATGGTAAAGAACCTGCTTTCTCTTTCTAAGATCGAATCCGGCGGCATGCCGCTTGAGATCGAACGGTTCAACATCAACGACATCGTGCGGTCGGTACTTGAGTCGACGGATATCCTGTTTAAGAAAAACAATGTGCGTCTTGAATTTGACGGAAGCGCCTGCTGCTGTGTCTGGGCGGACGAGTACATGACGGAAGAGGTCATCACCAATTATGTGAGCAATGCTCTCAACCATGTTGACGGTGAAAAGGTCATCCGTATCACGACAGAAAAGGACGGAGATACCGTACGTCTCAGTGTATTCAATACCGGAGAACGTATCCCGGAGGAAGATATCGATAATATCTGGGTCAAATTCTTTAAGGTAGACAAGGCCAGGACGCGTGAATACGGCGGGACGGGCATAGGGCTTTCGATCGTAAAGGCCATAATGGATGCCCATCACAGGCCTTACGGCGTTATAAACCACGAGGACGGCGTTGAATTCTGGGCTGAATTTGACGGTTCCGGCGGTGCGTGTTGAAAAATCATCTTTGAAAAGCAAAAACTTTTCAAAAAATATAAAGATATTTTGACAAATTGCCGAAATAATACTAAACTGTATTTGTATGATAATGTGAACGGGAGCGAGCCTTGAAAAAAACACTGATAGCTGTTTTGGTGCTTGTGGCCGTATCGCTGTCGGGGTGCCTGCAATATCCCGAACTGACTGAAGAGCAGGAAGACCAGATAGCGCAGTATGCGGCGGGAGTGCTGTTAAAACACGATAAACTGTATATGGAAAAGCTGGTTACCGCGACTCCGACGCCGGAGGCAACGCCTACGCCCACACCGACGCCGAGCCCGACCGCGACTCCGACACCCACTCCGGGTCCGACGGGAGAGCCGGAGCCTACAAAGGGAGGAAGCGGTAAAGGCAACGAGAAGGCCCTGGCCGAGCTTAAGGAAGTCATAGGCGTTGACGGGATAGAGCTTACATATGAAGGCTATGAGATATACGAGAGCTATAAAGCCGACGATTATGTCAGCATAGAGCCTTCTTCCCACGACAAACTCCTGATGATCATAAAGATGGGTGTCCACAATAAGACGGATGCGCCCATTACCCTTAAGCTTGCGGACAAAAACCTTGAATACAGGCTTTACGAGGATGCGGGGAGCGACAAATATCTTGTCCCGAAATGGTCGGTACTCCTTAATGATTTCACTACTCTCGATACCGTCATAGAAGCCGGAAAAACCTTTGATTCCGTGCTGGTCTTTGAAGTCGAGAGGGCAATGAACCCTGAGAATCTCAACCTTTTTATAATCCAGGGTGATAAAACGGTAATAGTTGTGTTAAAATAAACAAGTAACAGAATTAAAATACTGATGTGACAGGATGGAGGAACTTATGGACACAAACATTTTGCTTGAGAGCGGAACCAACGAGCTGGAGATTCTCGAATTTGCTGTAGGCAACAACCATTACGGTATCAACGTTGCAAAAGTACGGGAGATCCTTCCGTACAAATTACCAACCCCTGTGCCTAACACGCATCCCTGTGTTGAAGGTATCTTCATGCCCCGCGGCGAGATCATCACGATAGTCAATCTTGCAAAGAGCCTCGGCATGGATCTTCCATCGGTTGAAGGTCAGGATATGTACATCATAACGAACTTCAACAAGCTGAACGTCGGTTTTCATGTGCAGAGAGTACTCGGTATCCAGCGTCTTTTCTGGACACAGATCAGTAAGCCCGACGCTACCATAAGCGGAAGCGGAGAAGGCGTTGCAACAGGTATCGTTAAGTTCGATGACAGACTTCTTGTAATACTCGACTTCGAGAAGATCATCGCCGACATAAGCCCCGAGACCGGTCTTCGCGTCTCGCAGCTCGAGACCATCGGCGCAAGAGACAGGATCAATTATCCTATCCTTATTGCCGAGGATTCGCAGCTTCTTGAGAAGATGATCGTGGATTCCCTTAACAAAGCCGGCTATGTCAATGTCATCAAGACCGAGAACGGACAGGAAGCATGGGATACCCTTTGCGAGATCAAGGCAAGCGGCAATATCCTTGATAAAGTCCGTCTTGTTGTTACCGATATCGAAATGCCCCAGATGGACGGCCACCGTCTTACGAAGCTTATCAAGACAGATAACGAACTGAAGCAGCTTCCCGTTATCATCTTCTCGTCACTCATCAATGCGGAGTCACAGAAGAAGGGCGAATCGGTAGGCGCAGACTTCCAGCTTACAAAGCCCGAGATCGGACAGCTTGTTGATGCCATCGACAGACTTATCATAAAGAGTGAGAACGAAAGCGCCGAATAAGTTTTCTGTTCTTAAGGGTGAAAGCCCAATAAATGTGGTGCGGAGAGAGCATGGCAACCTGTAAGAAATGCGGCAAGACAATCGAAGACGGGTTAGATTACTGCATGGAATGCAGCTCAAAGAAAGAAGCAGACGAGTCATATCTTGACAGTCTGCTTAGTTCTGTTTCCAACAATACGGAACCTGCGGTAAAGAAACCGCGCGTGCAGACCACAGCGATGCCGGTAATGCCTAAGTTCCTCGCCAAAAAGAAGATCAAAGCAGAGAATTACAACATCCTTTCAGACAAGGATGATGACGAATTCCTTGATAACCTGTTTGATTCCGACGATATCCCGGATTTCCCGGTTGATGTTGCCGCTTTTGATTCCGAGTTCTCAATGTCACAGGGCGAAGGTTCGGATGATGAGGAGGAACTTGTTCCGTCTCCGGAATCCCGGGCGGGATACAGCAGCAGTGATGACGAGATGGAAATGCTGCTCGGAACGCAGGCTGCAGGTATCGTAAGAAATACCGCAGAGGCAGAGGATGATCCGGAAGCCGGTTATTCGGGAGAAGATGCCGGGGCGGCCGAAGAAAACGGGGAAGAGGCCTTTAACGGTGTTGAGATGGCGAGTCTTGACATGCCGGACACCGGAATGTCCGAAGAAGACAGCCTTCTTGCCGACCTTCTCGATTCAGTCGGCGAAGACACGGAGCGCGAAGCACCCGCTGACGATCCCATCGAAGCTCTTAACGAAGCCTTTGCGATGGCAGGGGAAAGTACGGAAGATCCGGGCGAAAATATTGATTTCTTCAGCACTAACGCTACTCAGGAAGAAATAGAGAATGCAAAGAACATTCCGGAGCCTGAAAGCGAAAACGGTTCACGGGATGAAGGCAAAGGTCCGGATGAAAGCCTTGCAGATCTTGGCATTGACATACTTGACGAGTCAAATGCCCTTAATCTCACTCCTGAAGACGCGGAAGATCTCGGAATCGAGATAGTGGATGAAAACAATGTTTCAGGCCTTGCAAAAGAACAGGAACCCGAACAGGAACCTGAACTCATACCTGCCGAGATACCCGGAGAAGAAGCAAATACACAGAGAAGATCCAAGGTAAAGCTTGTCGATGACGGTGATGCATCGGGCGGAGATGAGGATATTCTTGAATTCTGGAATCAGATCAACGGTGATGCTCCGGATGGAGCACCTTCCGCAAATGTTGTTCAGGAGAGGCCCATGTCGCCGGAAGAACAGGCGGAGCAGGATGAGCTTGCGGCTCTGCTCTCGGGTCTTCCCGGAGTGGACGAAGGCGTTGATACAGAAGGCGTAGGCGAGGTTGAAGCGCCTGTTGAAGAAAAGCCCAAGAAGAAGAAAAAAGGTTTCTTTGCAAAAATCTTTGGAAATGTCAAGGAAGAACTGACAGAGGAACAGCTTGAAGCCAAAAAACAGGCTGCCCTTGACAAGCTTGACCGTGACGAGGCAAAAGCAGAACAGGACAAGGTCGATAAGGAAGAAGCAAAGAAAGCCAAGGCAGAGGCTGCAGCAGAGGCCAAAAAGGCAAAAGCTGAGGCTGCGGAAGCCGCAAAGAAGAAAAAAGAAGAAGACAAGAAGCTCAAAGCCGATAAAAAGGCTGCCCTTCGAAAAGCTCTCGTTGAAGAGATCGAAGAAAACGAAGGAAAGATCAATAAAGTCGGAGCTTCGCTTGTATTCCTTGTTTTCGCGGCAGCGCTTGCGTTCGTGGCGATCGGTACCAGCATTTACACCTACAGGATCGCAATCGAGCGTGCCCAAAAGGATTTTGACGACGACAAGTACGAAGAAGCCTATAATGACATCTATGGTATTGATGTTAAGGAAGAGGACCAGACTCTTTATGACCAGATCATGGTCGTAAATTATGTGAATACCCAGCTTCTTGCGTACCTGAGATATTCGGGGCTTGATATGGACAACGAGGCTTTAGACTCGCTCCTTAAAGGCCTCAAACGTTACGAAAAGTACATTTATTACGCTGCGGAGCTTGAAGTTGCCGAGGATTTCAATTTCCTGAAGGGCGAGATACTTCAGGCACTTGAGACAAGGTTCAACCTGAGCGAGACCGACGCGTATAATATAATCAACAGCGAATCCCAGGAACTTTACGCAAAAGCCGTCAGGGAGGTTGTTGAAAAAAATCCGAGAGTTGATGGAGAATAAGATGATAGCGATCATCGATTATGATGCAGGGAACCTCTGCAGCGTTGTGAACGCCTTTGAGCATCTTGGTGTGAAGACCGTCGTAACACGCGACAAAGACGAGATACTCAGTGCAAAGAAGGTTATCCTTCCTGGTGTCGGGGCGTTTGGGGACGCAATGGAAAACTTAAACCGGTTTGGACTGACGGATGTTGTTAAGGAAACGGCTTTCGGAGGAAAGCCGTTTCTTGGTATATGTCTCGGGATGCAGCTTTTATTTGAGGGGAGCGAGGAAACGCCCGGAGTCAAAGGCCTTTCGATCCTTAAAGGAAAGATACTCCGCATCCCTGCATCAACAGGCTTAAAGATCCCGCATATGGGATGGAATTCCCTTGAAACCTGCGGAAAAGCCACTCTTTTTGAGGGGACGGGCAGTGATCCGTTCGTCTATTTTGTGCATTCGTATTATCTTAAGGCTGAGGATGAAGGGGATGTCGCGGCCTGTACGGAATATGGCGTAAAGATCCATGCGTCTGTAGAACACGGCAATATCTTCGGATGCCAGTTCCACCCCGAAAAAAGCGGAAAGACCGGCTTAAAGATACTTGAGAACTTTGCAGCACTCTGAACATAAAAGAGGTCGATCATGTATACAAAGAGGATAATTCCCTGTCTTGACGTAAAAGACGGACGGGTTGTAAAAGGAACGCAGTTCCTTGACTTAAAGGATGCCGGAGATCCCGTGGATGTCGGGGCCTACTACAGTGAAAACGGTGCCGATGAGCTCACGTTTCTTGACATAACAGCTTCAAGCGATGCCAGGGAGACGACAGTGGATATGGTAAGACGCGTTGCAGAGCGCGTTTTTATCCCGTTTACTGTAGGCGGCGGCATAAGGACCACGGATGATTTCAAGAAGATACTGCGCGCAGGTGCCGACAAGGTGGCCGTCAACAGTGCCGCGATCATGAATCCGCAGCTTATTTCGGATGCCGCGCTCAAGTTCGGAAGCCAGTGCGTAGTTGTTGCGATAGATGCAAAACGGCGCGCGGACGGCAAGAGCTGGACGGTATATAAAAACGGCGGAAGAGTCGATATGGGGCTTGATGCCGTGGAATGGGCGATAAAAGCCGCAGAACTCGGAGCGGGCGAGCTTCTTGTCACGAGTATGGATTGTGACGGAACAAAGAACGGTTACGATCTTGAGCTTACGGCACGGATCTCGGAAAATGTGGGAATACCGGTGATCGCTTCGGGAGGAGCCGGTACGTTGGAGCATTTTTATGATGCGTTTACAAAGGGCAAGGCAGATGCCGTGCTTGCAGCATCACTGTTCCACTACAGGGAACTTGAGATCGGTGAATTAAAGAAATATCTTAAAGATAAAGGAATTCCGGTCAGGATCTGACCGAATCCGGCTTTGTTGTGCGCCGGACCGGATGCTTGGAAGTATGTCCGGACGGAATTCGGGTTTTCCGGAGGTTAGTTATGGGTGCGATCACAGGAGACTGGCTAAAGGCGCTTGAGGGCGAGTTCAGGAAAGATTATTACAGAAAACTGTATGAGTTCGTAAAGAACGAATATTCCCGTGTGGCGGTGTATCCGCGCTCGGAGGACATATTCAATGCGCTGCATTACACACCTCTCGGGAACGTAAAGGCCGTAATACTCGGGCAGGATCCGTACCATGAGCCGGGACAGGCCCACGGGCTGTGCTTTTCGGTGCAGAAGGGAACGGCGATACCGCCATCCCTTGTAAATATCTATAAAGAGCTTAAAAGCGATCTCGGGATAGAACCGCCGCATCACGGCTGCCTTGAATCCTGGGCAAAACAGGGTGTGCTGCTCCTTAACACGATCCTGACCGTTGAGGAGCATAAACCCATGTCACATGCGAAAAAGGGCTGGGAACAGTTTACCGACGCTGTGATAACGGCTGTGGACCAAAAGCCCGGGCCTGTTGTATTCCTGCTATTTGGACGACCGGCCCAGGAGAAGAAGGCGCTGCTTCATAATCCGGCGCACTTCATCATCGAGACTCCTCATCCGAGCCCGCTTTCGGCAAGCAGAGGCTTTTTCGGGAGCAGGCCCTTCAGCCGTGCCAATGAATATCTGAGAAATGCAGGGGCGGGAGAGATCGACTGGCGTATCCCGGAGTGACATTTACGACGGTTTTTGATAGTTTCATGCAATTTTAATGTAATTCTAATGCAAACCGGAAGAAAAGGTGCTATTATATAATCGTTCCAAAGGGACAAAGAACATACGACCGTTGAAAAGAAAGCCGGCGGGTCTGTATACGGACTTAAAGCAGACAGCCGGAAGAAACATAGGAGGTAATGATCATGGCAGTAAAACAGAGCATTGGCGATAAGATCGCCGAAAAGGTACTTGACGGTGTTGAAAGCGTAAAGAATTTCGCAAACGGCGGATACAAAGAGACCGGGAAAAACATCTCGGAAGGTGCAAAGAATGTCGGCAGCACTATAGCTGAAGGCGCAAAGAAGGCCGGCACCGTGATCGTTGATGTGGCTAAGAAGACCGGTGATTTCTGCGTAGAGAAGATCTTCGGAAGAGAAGGCGAGACACTCGAAGAAACAAAAGCAAGGATCAAACGCAGAGAGTTCGGCATCAAAGAAGAGGGCGACGGCGAGATAATCATCGATGAAGCAGCAGATGAAGACGCAGAAACTTCCGCAGAAGAAAAGGATGACGATCCTTCGGGTGACGAATTCTGAAAGACCGCAGAATAAGCGGTGTTAAGACCGGCTGTTAGGCAGCCGGACAGAATAATACAGTGCTTTGGACCCTGTCGCTATCAGGCGGCAGGGTCTTATATGTTTAAAATGCACATGAAATAAAAAAAACTGCTTGCCTTTTTGTACACATTGTACTACAATAAACAAAAGCGAAAGCTTTAACAATTTTTTAACAGGAGGAGAATATGAAGAAAGTTTTATCAGTACTTTTGATCCTTTGCCTTGCGCTTTCAATCTGCGCATGCGGTAAGAAGGAACAGAAGGCAGACATGAGCTACACTATCCGCATCTACTCGAACTCGAACTCGACAGAGCGTACAACGTGGCTCATCAACGAAGCCAAGAAAGCAGGCTTCACCATCAGCATCGATGATAACTCGGTTATCTCAGGTGACACCGCAGCCATCCAGGCAGCAAACGAGAAGAAGGACGGCGACCTCATCTTCGGTCTCAACGAGACAAGATGGAGCCAGCTCATCAAGGGTGAGTATGAGAACATCAAGATCATGGACTGGACACCTTCGTGGTCCGGCAAAGTAGGCGAGTATGTTTACACAGGCAAAGCTTACGGTCTTGTTATACAGAACGTTCTTATGCTTTACCGTACAGACGATCTCGGTACCAACGGCAAGACGCTTTCCTTCGAGCACTGGTCGGATATCGTTAACTGCGGTTACAAGTGGTATCGTCAGGGCAAGGTAGGCGGAACTACAAATGCAAACATCAACTCCGCTATGCTTTTCCCTTATGTTGATCCGAAGTCCCCTGCAGGCGGAATCTCCGTTGAAGGCTGGAAGACACTTTGGAAATACTGCGCAAACGGTACCTTCACAGGCGACAGCTACGGTTTCGATCCCCTTAACAAGGGCGATGTAGCAGTAGGAACATTCTATTCGTCATCACTTTACGGCAAGATCGATGCAGCCGCAGACGGCAGCTCGAAGCCTCTCAAGGGTACAACAAATCCTGAGAACTGGGCACTGGTTGATATCAAAGACGGCACCTATTATATCGCAGAGTATATCGGTATCGTTGACAAGGCCGGCCGTACAGCGGAGCAGACAGAAGCTGTTAAGAAGTTCGCAGAGTGGTTTGGATCCGCAGAGATCCAGGCTAAATGGGGCGAAGAATTCGACTCCTATCCCTGCAACAAGGATGCATCAGCAAAGCTTTATCCTAACGGCGCTCCTGCAATCTACACGATCAAGAACTTCGCTCTTCAGAAGGTTGACGGAAATACGACATACGCAGAATATGTCGGCGCACACAGTGCAATCTGGACAAACATCATGACAAACCTCGGCTTCTACTGGGCAGACCAGTCAGCAGCTCCGAGCGAACCCGACTGGGACAATGTTAACTGGTCAGAAATGACTCAGAAGAAGTAATACGGGAGCTGCCGCAATACGGCATTTCCGGGAATCCTGAAACACTGAACCAGCGTTTCTTAATCCCGCCCCGGAAACGGGGCGGGATTCTTTTTAACAAGCGGGAAAGGGCATAAATTGCGACTCTTTGTCCGCATAATACAGGAAAGGAACAGGGACCGGTTTTCGATACATCAAACGAAAACGACCGCCCTTATGGAACGATATGATCCGTCTCGAAAATATTGTGGTCAAATTCAAGGATTTTACCGCACTTCACAATATAAACGTACATGTCAAAGAGGGAGAGTTCTTTACATTCCTTGGTCCGAGCGGCTGCGGAAAAACGACGACATTAAGAACCCTTACGGGCTTTATTGAACCGGCCGAGGGCAGGGTATATGTACGCGGTGAAGATATTACTGATGTTCCCATCGAAAAGCGTAACATCGGAATAGTTTTCCAGAGCTACGCGCTTTTCCCGACCATGACCGTTTACGACAATATCGCTTTCGGTCTTAAAGTAAAGAAATTAAAGAAACAGGAGATCGACGAGAAGGTACGCGTCATCGCCAGGAAAGTTGATCTTACGGATGAACAGCTCGCAAAAGCGGTTTCACAGCTGTCCGGCGGCCAGCAGCAGCGCGTGGCCATCGCCCGCGCCCTTGTTACCGAGCCTGCGATCATCTGCCTTGACGAGCCTCTTTCAAACCTTGACGCGAAACTGCGCGTACAGCTCCGTGAAGAATTGAAGAAGATGCAGAGAGAGTTCGGCATCACGAGTATCTATGTAACACATGACCAGGAGGAGGCGCTTACGCTTTCCGACAGGATCGCGGTCTTCAACAAGGGTGTTATCGAACAGATAGGCACTCCGAATGAGATATACAACCATTCCGCGACCGAGTTCGTCTGCAATTTCATCGGTGACATCAACAGGCTTTCCGATGAGATCGTAAAAGGACTCGCCGGCATCGATCCTTCGATCGATCCAGCAAAACACCATTACATCCGTCTTGAGCGCGTTCATGTTAACGATACGGAATCCGAAAATACCTTCAGGATCTCCGGTCAGGTAAGGGATCGCGAGTATTACGGACTGTATATCAAGTATTATGTTGAAGCCGGCGGCCAGCTCCTTAAGGTAATGGAGCGTAACGACGGCGTACACATCTATGAACCCGGTGATACCGTCACCATCGGTATCAGTCCTAAAGACCTAATGAGCTATGAAGCAACCGAAACGGAGGCTAAAGCATGAAATATTCCTTAAAGAATCCAAAGCCGCTCGATCCGTCGCTGGTGCTCAAGATCATCGGCGGTCTTGCCTTTGCGTATCTGTTTTTCGGGTTTATGCTCATGCCGTGCCTTAACACGCTCACGAGCATTTTCACGACAAAGGACGCCAACGGCAATGCGGATCCCTTTGCGGTGATCAGGTTTTTCCTCGCAGGAAACATGAAAAACTACGTTCTTAATTCCCTGAAGCTGGCTTTGTGCCTCGTTGTCACGGTAAACGTAGTCGGTGTTTCAATAGTGCTCTTAACAGAGTACTTTGATATCAAGGGCGCGAAGATATTAAGAGTCGGCTACATGACGACACTTATCTACTCGGGCGTTGCGCTTGTTACAGGCTACATGTTCCTTTATGCCAACGACGGTATCCTTACGAGCGCGCTGCAGCAGGCTTTCCCGAACCTTAATCCCAACTGGTTTTCGGGATTTAATGCGGTCCTTTTCACGATGACCTTCGCATGTACGTCTAACCACATGCTCTTCTTAAGAAATGCGATCCGCGGTATCGACTATAACACCGTTGAAGCTGCAAGAAACATGGGCGCAAAGCCGTTTACGGTCCTGTTCAAAGTCGTTTTCCCGACGCTCCTTCCCACCATGTTCTCGCTTACGGTCATGACCTTCATCACCGGTCTTTGCGCAATGAGTGCCCCCACACTTTTGGGCTATGACTCGATCAACCCTGAGATCGTCCGCCTTGCAGGTTCATCAACGGCAGACGAAAGCTTCCCTCAGGCAAGAGCTGCGCTCCTCAGCATCATGCTCGCGCTGTTCACGATCATACTGCTCACGATACTCAGCTCTTATGAGAGAAAAGGCCATTATCTGTCGGTTTCAAAGACAAAAGCAAAGCTCCAGAAACAGAAGATCACCAACCCGGTGGTAAATGTACTTGCGCATATCTACGCATACGTGCTGTTTATCATCTACATGACTCCCGTAGTCATGATCATAATCTTCTCGTTCCAGACATACGGTGCGATCCGCAAGAAGACACTTGACATCAAGAACTGGACCTTTGTAAACTTCTTTGGCAAAGAGGATTATTCATATCTTACAAGCCGCGGTGATTACAAGATCCGTGAAGGCTCCATATCGGGCGTTTTCTCGAATGACGACACGCTCGGCGGTATCCAGACAAGCTTTGTGCTTTCCGTTGTGGCGGCTGCCATTGCATGCATTATCGTGGTCATCGCCTGCAACTACATCTTTAAGCACAGAAAGACCGGAACAGTGCTTGAATATGCACTTTTATTCCCCTGGCTGCTGCCGACGATCCTGATCTGTTATTCGTATCGTGTATTCTTTAATAATGACGTCTGGTACGTTTTCGGACAGAACCTTTACTACGAGCGGCGAGTCCGAATACTGATAATACTGGCATATACCGTCGTCAAGCTGCCGTTCTCGCTGCGTATGATAAAAGCTGCGTTCTACACGATAGATTCGGAGCTTGAAGACGCCGCGAAGAACCTGGGAGAAAGCCCGATAGGCACGTTCCTTAAGGTTAAGCTCCCGATCATCCTTCCAAGCGTTCTTGCGGTATTTGCCCTCAACTTTAATGCACTCTTCACCGAGTACGATATGTCAGCAACCTTTGCAAGCTCACATGCAAAGAGCTACGCAATGATAATGCAGGCAATGACTGCCGAGGAAGGCCTGTACGGATACAACGTCAACGCTTCCGGACGACGGTGCGCTTCCACGGTATTCATCATGATCGTTTCGGGCCTTGTGCTGTACCTCGTTTACGGTGTCGGCTCAAGAGATCTTAGCGAGCGGCTCGAGGCAAAGAAGAAACGAAAAGCCTTTTTTGACAGGATATTCAGGAAGAAACAAGAAGAACCGTCCGAAAAAGCAGCTTAGCAAAATGTGATCTGAAGAGCCATGTAATTGGAGTTACATGGCTCTTTGTGATATGGAGGAAACAATATGGCTAATGAGAGCGGAACTTGGATAATGCGGGGGATACCGTGGAATTCAAAGGGATGCCTGCACAGTGCGGAGGATGCGATGGATTTTATAGAAAAGACAGGCTTTCTGCCTCTTTTCAAGAATGAGATACCAGGCTTCTCAGTAGAAGAGCACACAGCTTCGGATTACTGGTGGTCCGGGGATGCAAAGCGCGATCCATGGGAATGGCGCGAACAGATCGCAAGGAGCGGCAGAGTGTGCTACGGCAAGTTTTTCGACAGGAAAGCCGGATTTATCTCTAAGGAATGGCTGCCGGTCTTTGCTAATTACCGCAGGGACGGGTATGATTTTGATGCCCGTTTCGAGGACGGATATGCTTCGCTTCGTGAAAAGAAGATAATGGATCTGTTTGATTCCAACGAGCTGTTTTCAAATGCCGTCAGGCATCTTGCAGGGTTTGGAAAGGACGGTGAGAAGGGATTCGAAGGTACGATCACGGCCCTTCAGATGCAGCTCTACCTTTGCGTCCGGGACTTCAGGCAGAGAACAAACAAAAAAGGCGAGCCTTACGGCTGGCCTGTAGCCGTTTATACAACGCCTGAGCACCTTTTCGGCAAAAAGCTGATAACTTCCGGGTACAGGGAGGAGCCTGTAAAGTCGGGAGACAAAATAAAAAAGCGCATAAAAGAGCTTTGGGGATAGAATAATAAAAAAGCCGGTGTTTCCGCAGATACTGCGGGGCACCGGCTTTTCTTCGGCTGTCAGGTTGAATCCGCTGCTTTTTCGGTTCTGAATATCAGACCACAGCTTTTTAGGTTATGAATTTGATGCTACGGCCTTTTTTGCAGCCGAAAGCATAAGCTTGATCCTGTTCAGCTGGTTAACTTCGCTGGCGCCGGGATCGTAGTCTACGGCTACAATATTGCAGCCCGGATAGCGGCGGCGAAGCTCTTTTATGACACCTTTTCCGACGATATGGTTAGGCAGGCAGGCGAAGGGCTGGGCGCAGATAATGCCGTTGACTCCGGACTTTAACAGCTCAACCATCTCGCCTGTAAGGAACCAGCCTTCACCCGTCTGGTTGCCGATGGATACTATCGGAGAAGCGTACTCCGCAAGCTCTGTGATATGCGGAACAGGAGTGAAACGCCTGCTTTCCGAAAGCGCCGTATTCATTTCTTTACGCATGAAGTCGATGGCTTTTATGGCTGCCCGGCCTATGAATGCGTCTTTTCCGGGCTTTCCGAGGTATCTGTGCTTGTAGCCGTCGTCTAAGAAACCGTAGCTGAAGAAGTCCAAAAGATCGGGGACCACGGCTTCGGCGCCTTCTGCTTCAAGCAGATCGACAACGTGATTGTTGGCAGCCGGCAGAAATTTAACGAGGATCTCGCCGACTACGCCTACGCGGGGCTTTTTAACGGTTTCATCAAGCTCTATGGTATCGAAATCACGGATGATCTCTTTAATATTTTTCTTAAAGGCAGAAATACTGCCTTTTTGCAGCTGTTCGATGCAGCGGTCTTCCCATTCTTGATGAAGCCTGTTTACGGAGCCTTTGACTTTTTCGTAAGGCCTTGTGCGGTAAACGACACGCATGAACAGATCTCCGTAGATGAGCGCCTCAACGGCCTTTATAAGGATGCCGGCAGTAGGCTTAAAGCCCGGGTTTTTCTCTAAACCCTTGGTGCTGAGCGAGACCACGGGAATGTGGCCCATTCCTGCCTTTGCAAGCGCCCTGCGGATAAAACCTATATAATTTGTGGCACGGCATCCGCCTCCGGTCTGGGTTATGAGGACAGATGTCCTCTCAAGGTCATATTTGCCTGAAAGCAGCGCATCCATAAGCTGCCCCACAACTATGAGCGACGGGAAGCATGCGTCGTTGTTGACATATTTAAGGCCCGTGTCGATGGCACGCCTGTTATCATTTGGCAGTACAACAAGGTTGTATCCGCCGCTTTTAAGCACGGATTCAACCATCCTGAAGTGGATGGGGGACATCTGCGGACAGATTATGGTGTGGTCCTTTCGCATTTCTTTTGTGAAGATGACGCGGCTGTGCACGGGAGAGTGCACGGGAGCCTCGTACTTCTTTTCGCGCCGGTCACGGACCGCGGAAAGCAGGGAACGGATGCGGATCTTAACGGCACCGAGATTGCTTATCTCGTCGATCTTCAGTACCGTGTAGATCCTGCCTGCGGCAGAGAGAATGTCATTCACGCCGTCTGTCGTAACGGCATCGAGGCCGCAGCCGAAGGAATTGAGCTGGACAAGCTCAAGGTTTTTCTGTTTTGCAACAAAGGAAGCCGCAGCATACAGGCGTGAATGGTACATCCACTGGTCAACGACTATCATGGGGCGCTCAACGGTGCCAAGATGCGAGATGCTGTCTTCTGTCAGCACTGCCGCGCCGTAGGAATTGATGAGCTCGGGGATACCGTGGTTGATCTCCGGATCGATGTGATATGGCCTCCCTGCGAGCACAATGCCCGTTTTGCCGGTTCTTTGCAGGAAGTGCAGTGTTTCTTCGCCTTTTGCCTTAACGTCGTTCCTGGCCCGTTCAAGCTCTCTCCAGGCCATAAGCGAAGCGTTCCGGATCTCGTGGTCCGGGATCCCTTGTTCTTTGAAGATCTCCACAAGCCGTTTTGAAGCAATGGCCTCACTTTCAAAGGAAATGAACGGATCCATGTATGTGATGGAGGGATCGCGAAGCTCCTCCATGTTATTCCTGATGTTTTCGCCGTAAGAGGTCACGATGGGGCAATTATAGTGATTTCCGGTGTTTTTGATCTCTTTCCGCTCATAAGGGATGCAGGGGTAGAAGATGAACTTTACACCGTGGTCTGCAAGCCAGCGGATATGCCCGTGTACAAGCTTTGCGGGATAGCATTCGGATTCGCTTGGTATGGATTCGATGCCGAGCTCGTAGATCTTATGTGAGGAAAGAGGCGAAAGCACAACCCTGTATTTGAGGCATGTAAAGAACGTGTGCCAGAAGGGGTAGTTTTCGTACATGTTCAGAACACGGGGAAGCCCGACTATACCGCGTTTTGCATCTGCTTCGGAAAGCGGCTTGTAATCAAAGACCCGGTTAAGCTTGTATTCAAACAGGTTCGGAAGGTTTTCTTTGTTCTTTTCCTTGCCGAGACCGCGTTCACAGCGGTTTCCAGACACGAACTGCCTGCCGCCGGTGAATTTGTTGATTGTCAGGAGACAGTTGTTCGTACAGCCCTTGCAGCGCGTCATGGAGGTCTCAAAGCGGAGCTCAGACAGATCCTTTTCGGAGATGAGCGTCGGTTCCTCCCCGTGATAATGCTTCCTTGCGACAAGAGCAGCGCCGAACGCACCCATGATGCCGGCAATATCAGGCCTTACGGCAGGCTTGCCGGAAACCTTTTCAAAGGCGCGCAGAACAGCGTCATTGTAGAAGGTTCCGCCCTGAACGACTACGTTTTTACCAAGATCGTTGGGGTCTGTGACCTTGATGACCTTAAAAAGCGCATTTTTGATGACAGAGTAGGCAAGACCTGCGGAAATATCCGAAACATCCGCGCCTTCCTTCTGCGCCTGCTTAACTTTTGAATTCATGAAAACGGTGCATCGCGTGCCGAGATCCACGGGGTTTTTTGCAAACAGCGCGATGTCTGCAAAGTCGGAAACCTCGTAATTAAGCGACTTTGCAAAGGTCTCTATAAATGACCCGCAGCCTGAGGAGCAGGCTTCGTTAAGCTGTACACTGTCTATGGTCTTGTTTTTAATGCGGATGCACTTCATATCCTGTCCGCCGATGTCCAAGATGCAGTCCACATCCGGATCGAAGAAGGAGGCTGCATTGTAATGGGCAATGGTCTCAACCTCGCCTTCTTCAAGCATCAGCGCGGATTTTATAAGCTGTTCGCCATATCCTGTGGCACAGGAACGGACAATCTTTGCGCCGGGAGGGAGCAGCGAATATATCTCTTTCAGTGAGCGTATGGCAGTCTTTAACGGGCTTCCGCTGTTGTTACTGTAGAAAGAGTAGAGCAGGGAACCGTCCTCACTTATGAGAGCCGTTTTTGTTGTGGTCGAACCTGCGTCGATACCAAGAAAACAGCGCCCCGAGTAGCTTTCGAGAGGAAAAC
Organism: Lachnospiraceae bacterium; assembly: GCA_016280395.1. Classification (GTDB taxonomy): domain Bacteria; phylum Bacillota; class Clostridia; order Lachnospirales; family Lachnospiraceae; genus SZUA-448. Next base: position 48,894 of record JAEEGQ010000105.1, read on the forward strand.
GGCCGACATTGCTCAGACTGTGTTTGGCCTTGAAATCGCAGTATTCTTCTTCGTTTGAGAAAAGAGGCTCCATACGGTTAACTTCAAAGGACATCTCAATCCCGGACTCTAATGTCCGGACAAGATCCGAAAGACCGGAAACACCCGGGATATCCACGTCTGCGGGAACGCCGGCTTCCTTTGACTCTCTGTCCTCTAAAAAGGCTGCAAAGGTTTCGCCTGCGCTCATGGCAGAGCCGATGGCGGCAAAAAGATGCGAATTTTCCGGAGCGACCGTGGTCTCCGGAGTAAGCTTCAAAGTACGAACAAAGGCTGCTTTAAGCTCTGTAAGGAAGTGAAGCGGACCTCCGAGGAAAGCAACATTGCCCCTGATGGGCTTTCCGCAGGCAAGACCGGAGATCGTCTGGTTTACCACGGCCTGGAAGATCGAAGCCGCAAGGTCCTGCTTTGTTGCACCTTCATTGATAAGGGGCTGGATATCCGTCTTCGCAAAAACGCCGCATCTTGCGGCAATAGGGTAGATAACACGGTAGTCTTTTGCATATTCGTTTAGCCCTGCCGCATCCGTGTGCAGAAGGGTTGCCATCTGGTCGATAAAAGAGCCTGTGCCGCCGGCACAGATGCCGTTCATGCGTTCCTCTAAGCCGCCTGTGAAGTAGATGATCTTGGCGTCCTCGCCGCCGAGCTCTATGGCAACATCAGTCCCGGGAGCATAGTGTTCAAGGGCCTTTGCGACCGCAACAACCTCCTGGACAAAGGGAATATCAAGATGCTTTGCGAGTGTCAGACCGCCGGAACCGGTGATGCTTGCACAAAGACTGAGGTTTCCGAACATATCAAGGGCTTTTTTTAGAAGAGAAGCAAGCGTTGTCTGAATGTTTGCATAGTGCCTTTCGTAGTCGGAAAAAAGAAGGTTCCCCGATCCGTCAAGGATGACGGCTTTAACGGTCGTGGAGCCGATATCTATACCTAATCTGCAGCAGTTTTCTGTCATACTTGTGTTTCCTTTAGCAAAAAAATCAAAAATATTATAAAACAATGAGGTATTTTATGCAATCTTATCTTTTGCGGATCATTCGGACTTGACCATACAAGCTGTATTGATTATACTTGTGATCAGGGGCAAGATGTTGTGTTTTGCTGCTCCTGAAAAAGTACATATTGCGGAAGTGGAGGTATCTGTCTTGTCGGAAACCAAAAAAATCTACGTACTTGACACCAACATTCTTCTTCAGAATGCAAACGCGATCCTGGGATTTGCGGATAACGAAGTCGTTATCACGGCAACCACGCTCCAGGAGCTGGACAGCTTAAAGACTGCCCCCGGCGAGACCGGTTACAGGGCAAGAGAAGCTATCCGCGCCATTTCACGCCTGTCCGAATACGGAGATTTCCTGACCGGGATCCCCGTCAACTGTTCGGAAGGTGAAAGCGGCCTGTTCAGGATCGAACCAAACGGTACAAAGACATCCCTGCTCCCGAACGGCTTTTCACTCGATAAAGCCGACAACCGCATCATCAACTCCTCCCTTACCATCAAAAAAGAATCGGAAAGACCGGTATTTCTTATCACGAATGATGTTTCCATGCGTGTGAACGCATCTATCTGCGGGCTGGATGTACAAGGGTACAGAAACGATCAGATTGAGCGGGAAGACAGTTACAACGGTCGATCAGTGGTACAGGTATCGCCTTCTGTTATGCAAAAGCTCTACCGGACAGTTAACGCAGGCTATAAAACGCTTATCAATTTCAATGAGATATCCCCCGAAAAGCTGAAAGTAACGCCCGAACTTAACGAGTATGTCACCTTTGTCTCGGGCACAGAGCTGTTCCTCGCGCGTTATGTGGGACATGAACTCGAGACCGGATGCGAGGTTGAGGACGCAGCCTTCTTTGCGGCAGTGAGAAAGGATATGTCACCAATGGGGATAACGCCCCGCAACAGCGCGCAGAGGATGGCGCTTGACGCACTCCTTGCCCCGCCTGAAGATGTCCCGCTCGTTATCTTAAAGGGTGCGGCTGGCACGGCAAAAACCTTTCTGTCGCTTGCTGCCGGTCTGCAGTGGACTCTTGGCAAGAAATACGACAAGATGATGATAACCCGCACCAACACGCTTTCCGATGCGGATATAGGTTTTCTTCCCGGCACCTTAGAGGAAAAGATGGGCCCTCTCGTAGCACCTTTTATGGATAACCTTGAGTCCATAATACGCAGCAGCGGCGAAGAGAGCGACCAGATAAAGCTTCAGATCGAAGACTTCTTTGAGACCGGTATCATAGAGATATGTTCTGTTGCATATATGCGCGGGCGTTCCCTTACCCACACCTTCCTGATAATAGACGAGGCGCAGAATGCAACGGTCGGACAGATACTCGAGATAGTCACACGCGCGGGAGAAGGCACAAAGGTCGTTCTTTGCGGCGACCCGGACCAGATCGACAATCCGCGTCTTGACCGTCTTAACAACGGACTTGCCTTTGCTTCGGAGCGAATGAAGGGATCAAAGCTCTGCGCACAGATAACCTTCACCCAGGATGAGACCGTGAGGAGCAAGCTTGCCGCGGAAGGAGCCGTAAGGCTTACACAGCGCTGACGGATATCGCCGTTATGTACGGAATGATGAGTTTTATCCAACGAAATGGGGATTTATATGACTTACTTTACCTACTTTTTTCTGGACAAAGAGAAGGACATTATTGTTAATCTTTACAAGGACCTTGAGAAGCTCTCCTTTGAGCTTGAGACCCCGAACCACCACTCGGGGAACCTTATCCGGAACCTTGCGAAGCTTTGCGGGCTGCCGCTTAGCACAAAGGAAAACGGGATGCTCGTGATCCGCGGTGAGGTGCCATGCTTTGTGGACGGGAGTAACAGCGAGGTCTATGTTTTTATGCTCGGAAACATGAAAGCAGCGGAAGTTTATCCGGACGGGACCGTCAAACAGGAAGCTTTTATTCCCGCGATCTCCAAAACGCTGATGTCCCAGACGAGAGATTACAGCCTGGAGCTCGGAAAGACCATATTCAGGTCTTATATCCCAAAAGAACTTAAGTTCCGATCGGATCTGCATACCCACATGAACGGCAACCTTGCACCGGATGTGATGATAGCCCTTGGAATACGGCACCAGATAAGGTATCCCCTGTATTACGTGAAAAAACTGGGGCTAAAGCTCAGTGCGCTTCAGGAAAGCGTTGTCCTCCAGCAGCGTGAGAAGGTCGCAAAACAGTTTGTAAACTCGGGGCTTGCCGGGAAATACCTTGCCCGCAAGATTGACGACGAGACCTTTATTAATTTCGCGGACCTGATCTTAAATAACCTCGACAATGCCGAGGAAAACATAGTAAAGATCAGGGGATCCCTGTCCGTGCTAAAAGACGGTCAGGCTGTTTTTACAAACCTTGAAAAGGTGTACCTTTACAGGTATGTTTTCGCAAAAGGCCGTGAAAGCGAGGAAAAGACAGAGATACACAGCGTTTCGGCTATCCCTGACGAGGACGTAAAGAAAACCCTTGAACGGATGTTAAGAGACTCTGAAACTAAGGAATACCGCGACAATACCATCTTCCAGGACAAGCTTCTCTGGATAGCAAGGGGCTACAAGGCCCAGGGGATAAGCTATGTCGAGATAGCGGATACAACGCTTGTGAAGAAGTATGAGTCCGTAAAGATGCTGACGGAAGTGCACGAGATAATGCCAAAGATCTACAGGGAAACGGGCGTGATGATCAGGTTCCTCGCAGCCATCAGGCGTATCCCACTCACGATCGTTAAAGACAGGATAACACCGTCGGACTATATAACAAAAAACCTTGAAGTGCTAAAGGCTGTGGCTGTCGACCCTTATGTTTCGGGTTGCGACTTTGTGGGCGAGGAGATAACGGATATCATCACGCTCAAGCCTGTTTTTAAGGAGATCGCAAAGATAGCGGCGGAGGACCCCACCTTCGTTATCCGCATTCATGCGGGCGAAAACGACAGCACAAAGGATAACATAGCCCACAGTATAGAGTGCGTGAAGGACGGGCTAACAAAGGGGCAGAAGATGCCTCTTGTCCGGCTCGGACATGGGCTTTATACTTATGGATTCAGATCTGAAAAAGGCAGAAAGGTGCTGAAAGAACTTAAGGAGAACAATATCGTCCTTGAGTTCCAGATTACATCAAATGTGCGCCTCAACAACCTGAATTCCCTGGAAGGCCACCCGCTGAAGGCGTATCTTCGAAACGGCATCGCCTGTGTGCAGGGTACGGACGGTGCGGCGATGTACGGCACAAGCCCTATTGATGAGCAGCTTACGCTGATGAACCTGCTTGACCTCTCGTATGATGACCTGAAAAAGATGAAAGATGCGGAAAGTGCCGTGATCGAACAGGGACAGGAGGCTTATTCACAAAAGAAATACCGCCTGAAAAAGCTGCAGGGGGACCGTGATCTTGAGGAATTCCTGCTTTCAAGGATGACGCCTGCGGATTCTGCGGTAACGCTGAAGGGCGTGAAAAAACTGGATGCCGAATTTGAACTTAAGGACATGATAGAGGAACTGCCCTGGGATCTTACGCCGGTTATCGTGATGGGCGGAAGCTTCAATACCGACAAACGCACTACAAAGGTGACGGCAGAGGGCACAGAACAGCTGGACAGGCTTATGGAAAGCCTTGATCCGTCCGAGGTATGCTTTGTGATAGGTCATAAGATCGCGGGCTATGAGAAGCATATTGTCGAGAATAATTCCAAGGGTTTCAGGATATTTGCCGTTGTGCCTTCGCTTATCACAAAACAGGAGAAGAAAAGGCTGACGGATGCAAAAGTTGCTGTCAGGGTTTCGACGGAGAGCGAAGGCACCGGGATTTACAAGAGTTTTAATTACGAGATCTTCGAGCGAAGACCGTCGGTTGTCATAGCCTTTGACGGAAACTCCGCCGCCGCGAATATGATCCAGGAGGCAAAGAACGGGAAAGGCAAAGCAAAGATCCTTGTATACAGGCACACCAAAGCGCTTCGGGAGAAGGCCGGATCCCTTGAAGGATATGTAAGCTTTTTTGACAGCGAAAACCCTTTGGCAACGGTATTGATGGGTCTTTAACGGGTTTGCAAGTTGGCTTTTAACGGGTTTGCAAGTTTTCTTGTAAACCCGTTAGTTTTATGTTACAATAATCAGATAGATGGTTTTGATCCTGTATTCGAGGAGATTCGCATGAATATAATCAGACAGAGAATGACTGTAGTTTCAAACGACTGCTTACAGCCGGGGATCTTCAGTATGTGGCTTAAGAACCGCGCCATTACTGAGCTTGCAAAGCCCGGTCAGTTTATTGATTTTTATCTTAAAGATCCGAGCCGCCTTTTGCCGCGTCCCATCAGCATTTGCGAGATAGACAGGGAAAACGACAGGGTACGCATAGTATTCCGTGTTGCGGGGGCAGGAACGGACGAGATAGCGCATCTTGATCCGGGTGATACCATAGAGGCTGTGGGGCCTCTTGGAAACGGATACAAGCCGCAAAACGACGGGGCAGTGCTGCTGGTGGGCGGCGGAATAGGGATCCCTCCGCTCCTTGAGCTTGCAAAACAACTGAAATGCAAAAAGACTGTAGTTCTCGGGTACAGGGACGAAAACACTTTCCTTGCCGACGAATTCAGACAATATGCCGATGTTCTGATAGCGACCGAGGACGGGAGTGTCGGTACAAAGGGTTTTGTAACGGATTGCATAGAGCAGAATGATGTTGAAGCAAATTACGTATACAGCTGCGGCCCGATGCCCATGCTAAAAAATGTTGCAAAGATGGCGCAGGAAGCCGGGATACCGGCTTACGTCTCCCTTGAGGAACGCATGGCCTGCGGTATCGGAGCCTGCCTCGGGTGCATTGTCAAAACAAAGGAAAAGGATTCCCACACCAACGTCAAAAATGCGAGGATATGCACGGAAGGCCCTGTATTTCTTGCGGATACGCTCGACTGGTAAGACAAAGAACAGTTTACGGACCGGTTAACGCGAAAGCAGTTTTTCGCGTTTTATCGTGATCGGAGGATAGATGAACACAGAAGTAAGCATTGCGGGGATAACCTTCAAAAACCCGGTAATGACAGCATCCGGGACCTTCGGTTCCGGAATGGAATATGGAGAATTTATAGATCTCTCCGCTCTTGGGGGAGTTGTAACAAAAGGCGTTTCTGCAACGCCATGGGAGGGAAATCCCACACCCCGTGTCTGCGAGACTCCTTCGGGCATGCTTAATGCCATCGGACTCCAGAACCCCGGGGCAGAACTTTTTATAAAGCGCGACCTGCCATTTCTTCGCCAGTATGATACAAGGGTGATCGTGAACGTTTGCGGCCACACGGAAGAAGAGTATGTTGACGCCATAGAGCTTCTTAACGACACTTCTGCCGATATGTTCGAGATAAACATTTCCTGTCCTAACGTAAAAGAGGGAGGTATAGCCTTTGGAACCAACGCAAAGTCGGTGGAGAGTATCACAAAGCGCCTTAAGGCAGTCAGCAAAAAGCCTGTGATCATGAAACTATCGCCTAACGTCACGGATATCGCGGAGATGGCACGGGCAGCGGAAAGCGGCGGAGCAGACGCAGTTTCGCTGATCAACACCCTTATGGGCATGAAGATCGATATAGAAAAACGCAAGCCTTTCCTTGCAAACAGGACCGGCGGCCTTTCGGGCCCTGCAATCCGGCCTGTGGCGGTAAATATGGTCTACAGGACGGCAAAGGCTGTGAAGATCCCTGTTATCGGAATGGGCGGTATCACAAGCGGAGAGGACGCTTTAGAGTTCCTGATGGCCGGCGCCACCTGCGTTTGCGTGGGCACGGCGAACTTCCGCGAACCATACAGCACCATCCGGACTGTTGTGGGGATCGAAAAATATATGCGTAATCATGAGATCGAAGATATCCACGAACTGATCGGGTGCGTGGATTGACGAAAGGAAAGACAAATGGAACAGTATAAGCAGGAATTTATTGAATTCATGGTGGATTCGGATGTCTTAAAGTTTGGCGAATTCACCTTAAAGAGCGGCAGAAAATCCCCTTTCTTCATGAACGCGGGGGCATATGTTACCGGCGCGCAGCTCGCAAGACTCGGAGAATACTACGCAAAGGCCATCCACGAGCACTACGGTGACGATTTCGACGTTTTGTTCGGACCGGCCTATAAAGGCATACCTTTAAGCGTAGCCACCGTTATCGCCTATTCTAAGCTCTTTGGCAAGGAGATCAGATATTGCTCGAACCGCAAGGAAGAAAAAGATCACGGCGACACGGGAATCCTGCTCGGCAGCAAGCTTAAAGACGGGGACAGGGTAGTGATCATAGAAGATGTCACAACCTCCGGAAAGTCCATTGAAGAGACCTTCCCCATACTCAAAGCGCAGGCAAACGTTGAGATAAAAGGCCTTATGGTATCTTTGAACCGCGGGGAGCGCGGCAAGGGCGAGAAATGTGCTCTCGACGAGATCACGGAAACCTACGGATTCCCTGCAAATGCCATTGTTTCCATGAAAGAAGTTGTTGAATATTTGCACAATAAGTCTTATAATGGCAGAGTGGTGATAGATGACCGGATCAAAGCCGCAATAGACGGGTATTACAGGGAATACGGCGCAAAATAAGGTCTTAAGACCGCATGGCAGGGCAACCTGTCTTTTTACGCGTTACGGGAGTATGTGAGGAGCTGCTTTTTGGCGGCACAGAGAGGAAACAGGATGAAAGATAAACTATTTGCTGAATTTACGAAGGTTTTCGGAAGCACGGAGGGAGCGGGATTTTTCTTTGCACCCGGACGCGTGAACCTTATAGGTGAGCATACAGACTACAACGGCGGGCATGTTTTCCCGTGCGCTCTTACGATCGGGACATACGGCGTTGCAAGAAAAAGAAGCGACAAAAAGCTTCGCTTTTACTCGGTCAACTTTGAACAGATCGGCATTATTGAGGCAGATCTTGATTCGATAAAATACGACAAGGAGCAGAACTGGGCCAACTATCCCCTTGGTGTGTTAAAGACCTGCTTGGGATTGGGCTACAAGGCAGATTGCGGCCTCGAGCTCCTGCTTTTCGGAAATATCCCGAATTCTTCGGGGCTTTCCTCTTCGGCTTCCGTCGAGGTGCTTACCTGCTTTATCGCAAAGACGCTCTACGGCTGGGATATCGATAATATCTTAAATGCAAAGATCGGCCAGAAGGCAGAAAATGAGTTCATCGGCGTAAACTGCGGCATCATGGACCAGTTCGCGATAGCAATGGGCAAAAAAGACCACGCGATCTTCCTTGATACGGCAGATCTGAGCTATGAGTACGCTCCGGTAGTGCTTGAGGGCATGAAGCTCGTTGTTGCATGCAGCAACAAGAAGCGCGGTCTCGGAGATTCGAAGTATAATGAACGCAGGAGCCAGTGTGAAGAGGCTCTCCGCCGCGTCAACGGGCATGAAAAGGTCGAATCCTGGGGATCGATCAGCGGTGAGAAGTTCGAGACCTTGCGTAAATACATCAATGATGAAGTGCTCGAGCGCAGGGCAAAGCATGCCGTTTACGAGAACGAGCGCACCGTTAAGGCGGTTGCCGCACTTAAGGCAAACGACATCAAGCTCTTCGGCGAGCTTATGAACGCTTCGCATGTTTCGCTCCGTGACGATTACGAAGTTACGGGCATTGAGCTTGACACCCTTGTGGAAACCTCATGGAAGCAGGAAGGATGTGTCGGATCCCGCATGACAGGCGCAGGCTTCGGAGGATGTACCGTAAGCATTGTTAAGGATGAGTGTGTAGACAGCTTTATAAAGAACGTATCGGAGGCATACCTTGCAAAGATCGGTTATAAAGCGGATTTTTATGTATTAAGCATCGGAGACGGTCCCGAAAGACTTGACTGAGAGGTTTTATGGACGATTACGAAGTAAGAAACACAACACGGGAAAACGATGTCACGGCCGGAAGCGGTACAGCATCGGTAAATGAAGGCCTGGGAAACGGAAAAAAGCAGAAAAAACCCATGACCAGAAAGCAGATCATCAAAGAGATCTTAAGCTACGCCTTCTATATCGGCCTTGCGGTATGCATTGCGCTTTTATGGCGTACCTTTGTGCTGATGAAGGTGGAGGTCATCTCGGGCTCCATGGAGAATACCATGAAAAAAGGCGACAGGCTCATGGTATCGAAGCTTCCCTACATTTTCGGTTCGGTGCAGAGGGGAGATATCATCGTGTTCCATTATCCGGATGACGAGAGCCAGACCTATGTAAAACGCGTGATCGGGCTTCCGGGTGACGAAGTGGATATCTCCGAAGGAAAGGTAAGGGTGAACGGTGTCCTTTTGTATGAGGACTATCTCGGTTCGACCGATACAAAGAGCTTTGGCCCGTTCCATGTCCCGTCGGGGTGCTATTTTGTAATGGGTGACAACAGGAGCAATTCCCACGATTCAAGGTATTGGGAACATAAATATGTGATGGAGAGTCAAGTTGTCGGAAAAGCATTGTTCAAATACAAACCCAAGATCGAAAGGCTGTATAAGGACAAGTAAACGCCTTGTGGCAGTCGCTGCGGTGTTTGCCTGCATTCTGGTCTTTGCAAGTCCGGTGAGGCTGTCGGCATTCGTTACGGAACTAAGGATAGGCCTTGCTCAGCTTTACTCACAGTGTGAGGAGATCACCGTAAATAACAAAAGTCTGTCTGTCGGATATTGTGTGAACGGAGTTTATACCGAGGAGGCTGTGATAAGCAGCCCGGACGGTTTTAAGTTCACACCGGCTACGGGCTTTTTTTGCGTATGTAACAGCGAATTCACCGCGTATGCTGACGCAAAGCGGGAAGCGGACAGGATAAGGAGCAATGGCACAGATGCGTACCCTTGCGCGATCCATAAAGGGACCTGGCTTATCTATGTCGGAGGCGGGACGCGCGAAGGCGCGGAGGCTGCAAGAAATATCGCAGTAACCGCATCGGGACTCGGATTTGACACTCTGACAGGTGACAACGGTAACAGAGTCCTTGTAAAGGGCACCGATACGGTACTGATGTTTGACGCCGGTGTGACCGGGATCTATCCGCAGCTTGTGCCTTTACAGGAGGGCAGCGGGATACCGAACATAGACCTTGGGTCAAGAAAATACAGGGGCAGGATGGAGATAGGGCGGTTTGGACGCCCCGGAGTCTCCGCAGTAAACATAGTTGAGCTCGAACAGTATCTGTACGGTGTTGTAAGCTGTGAAATGCCGGGATTCTGGCCGGCAGAGGCCCTTAAGGCCCAGGCAGTGTGTGCAAGGAGCTATGCGTTGAGCAGGCTTGAAGAAGCGGGCGCATATTCACTGCTTTCCCCTTATCAGATGGATGACACCACCAATTATCAGGTATATGGCGGATATGGCCTCGAAAATGATGCTTCCGTCTTTGCAGTACAGTCGACAAGAGGCCTTACCGTAAAAAAGAACGGCAAGACAATAGCGGCATTCTTCTTTTCGACGAGCGGCGGCGCCACAGAGAATGTAATGGATGTCTGGGGATTTGACGCAAGCTACCTCCATTCGGTACCGGATATCTACGAGACCGAACCCGAAGCGCTCCCTTGGGTCATGACAATGACAAAGACAAGGATAAAGGCGCTCTTAAACGGCTCGGGGATATATATAGGGGATGTTAAAGAAGTCTATCCGACAAGTATTTCCGCAACGGGAAGAATCAACAGGCTCACTGTAACCGGAACGCAGGGGAATATAGTGCTCGGCACCGACAGGATCAGGAATATCCTCGGGCTTCCGAGCACAAAGTTCACGGTGGTTGCGCCGGGGGATATCCCCGATACGGTATCCGTAAAATCCAATGAAGGACAGACAACTTTAAGGATAAGCGAGAGTTATGTCCTCACAGGATCAGGAAGTATCGGGCAGATGCCGGATGCCCAGCAGTATATAGTCCTTAGCGCGGATAATCTTAAGAATTTCTGCAAGGACGCGCCGGCAGCGGGCTCCTACACTTTTGCGGGCATGGGCTGGGGACATGGCGTCGGATTAAGCCAGTCCGGGGCAAAAGGTATGGCAAATGCGGGGTATAACTACAGACAGATCATAGAATATTATTATACAGGATGCAAAGTGCAATGAGAAAACAGGATTTTTATTACGATCTTCCAAAAGAGCTTATAGCGCAGGATCCGCTTAAGGAGCGGTCTGCTTCGAGGCTCCTTGTTATGGATAAAACGACGGGAGAACGGGAACACAGGGTCTTCAGCGATATAATCGATTATCTTTACCCCGGCGACTGTCTTGTCATAAACGATACAAAGGTTATCCCAGCAAGGCTCTACGGCGAGAAGATACACGAGCAGGAAGGGCCCGGAGCGCGTATTGAGGTCCTGCTCTTAAAACGCCTTTCGGACAAGACCTTTGAGACCCTTGTAAAGCCCGGAAAACGCGCAGGCGTCGGAACGAAGATAAGTTTCGGCGGGCTTATGACCGGTATGGTAAAAGAGATAGGCGAAGAAGGAAACAGGATAATCGAGTTTGAGTACGACGGTATTTTTGAAGAGATACTCGATAAGCTTGGCGAAATGCCGCTTCCGCCGTACATCACACACAAGCTTGAAGACAGGAACCGCTATCAGACGGTATACGCGGTAAATGACGGCTCGGCTGCCGCACCGACGGCGGGGCTTCACTTTACGAAGGAGCTTCTTGAAAGGATAGAGCAGAAGGGCATAAAGATCGCAAGGGTAACGCTCCATGTGGGACTTGGAACCTTCAGGCCGGTCAAGGAGGACAATATCCTTGACCACCACATGCATACGGAGCATTATGAGGTGAAGAAGGAGGCCGCTGACCTGATCAATGCCGCAAAGGCAGCGGGGAAGCGCGTCATCTGCGTCGGTACGACAAGCTGCAGGACAGTTGAGAGCGCGGCGGATGAGAACGGCTTTATACGCCCGTGCAGCGCGGATACGGGGATATTTATCTACCCCGGCTACAGGTTCAAAGTGCTCGATGCCCTGATCACCAATTTCCATCTTCCCGAATCGACGCTGATAATGCTTGTATCGGCGCTTGCGGGCCGTGAGAATGTGCTTGCGGCGTATGAAGAGGCGGTAAAAATGAAGTACCGGTTCTTCTCCTTTGGAGATGCGATGTTCATTACAGACAATATCCATCCCGAAAACACGAAAGGATAAAGATGAGTTTACCTGAATTGCTTGCACCTGCGGGCTCTGTGGATTGCCTTATCGCTGCGGCAAATGCCGGCGCGGATGCCGTCTATATGGGCGGAACGAGATTCGGAGCAAGGGCTTATGCCGACAACCCGGAAACGGCGGAGTATCTTAAGGCTGTTGACAGGCTGCATCTGAAGAACAAAAAAATATACCTTACCGTAAATACACTGTTAAAAGACAGGGAGCTTGAAGAGCTTGACGATTATCTTAAGCCTTTCTACGAGTGCGGCATTGATGGCGTGATCGTGCAGGATGTGGGTGTTGTTAAGCACATCGGAGAGAGATTTAAGGGACTTCCGATACATCTTTCGACGCAGATGACGCTTAATACCGCAGAGGCGGCGGAAACTGTCCGGGCACTTGCGGGAGAGTCGCTTATAACACGCGTAGTACCGTCAAGGGAGTTAAGCCTTGAAGAGATAAAGGCATTCCGCGCGGGAACGGACCTTGAGCTTGAATGCTTTATCCACGGAGCGCTCTGTTACTGCTATTCCGGGCAGTGCTTCATGAGCAGCATGTTCGGGGGGCGCAGCGGAAACCGCGGGAAGTGTGCCCAGCCCTGCCGTCTCGAGTACGAGATGAACGGGAAAAAGCTGCATTACTTAAGCCCTAAGGATATCTGTACCGCAGAGATACTGCCGGATCTTATAGAAGCCGGCATCGATTCCTTCAAGATCGAAGGAAGGATGAAAGGTGCGGGATACGTGGCCGGCGTGACCGAGGGCTACAGGCGGATCCTCAATAAATATGAGGAACTGGGCAAAAACGAATACAGGGAATTCGTTAAGAAGGATCCGGCTTTTGTTGAAGATATCATCCTCAGGATGCAGGACCTTTACAACAGGGGCGGATTTGCCCACGGTTTCTACGACTGTGCGGGCGGCGCGTCGCTTATGACTCCGGAACGCTCAAACCATAGCGGCGTAAAGGTCGGTACCGTAGAGAGCGTACGCGGCATAAACATGGGCATAAGGCTTTCAAGGGACGTTAATCCGCAGGATATCTTAGAGATAAGGGACGGCGGAAAGATGCTGTACGACTATACTCTTGGAAACGGCGAATCCGCAGGGAATGTCCTTTATTCGAATTTCAAGTCCGGAAGCGGTGTTGCGCCCGGTAATGATGTTTACAGGACAAGGAATAACCTGCTTCTCAAACAGCTTGAAGAGGATTACCTGAAGACAGACAGAAAGGTCAGGATAAAAGGGCATTTTGTTTTCAAGACCGGGGAACCCATGGTACTGACCCTTACGTGCAGGGGGACATCGGTGAGTGTTACCGGACCCGTGGCAGAGGCTGCAAAGACGAGCGCCATGACGGACGAGACACTTATCGACAAGCTTTCGAAGACGGGAGACACGCCTTTTGAATTCAAGAAGCTTTCCGTAGATAATGACGGAGCAGGCTTTGCGCCTGTAAGCGTGTTGAACGGCTTAAGGCGCGAAGGACTTTTGAAGCTTGAGGAAGAGGTGATCAAAACACACAGGAGAGTGTGGAAGCCCGAAAGCTTCGACGAAGACATTCCTGAAGAACAGGATGCCGATAAAACGGATGCCGGGGAAATCCAAGGACTTAAGGAGTTTGCACAGCAAGAAAACAAAGGCGTCGCCGAAAAAGGAAGGACACGGGTGCAGGTGCTTGTTTCCACCGCAGCCCAGCTTGATGCGGCAGCGGCCTCTAAGGCTGACGACATCTTTATCGACATCACGGATATCTCGATAGAAAGCATCAACGATATGTGCGATACCCTGCTTGAGGCGGATAAGCGCATTTTCCTCGCACTTCCGAGGATCTTAAGGAAGGACGGCGTTGAAAAACTCTCAAAGTTTGAAGGAGTCTTAAGAAATCCTGCAGTGACGGGATATCTTTTAAGGAATCTCGACGCATATCTCATGATAGCAGATATTGCGGCAAGGGACGGCAAGGAGATAATCTTTGACTACAACCTTTATGTGTTCAACAAAGAGGCAAAGGAGTTTTACGGCTTTGGCGCAAGCGGGCTTACGGCACCGATAGAGCTTTCCGGAGAGGAATGGAAGGAGCTTGGTGTTTCAGAACTTACACTGCCTGTTTACGGGAGGCTGCCGCTGATGGTGACCGCCCACTGCCAGAACAGGATAGCGGGAAGGTGCCTGAAGAACGCAACCGATGGCAGGGACCGAGCGCCTATGATCCTGAAGGACAGGATGCAAAAGGAAATGCCGGTGCTTTCGCACTGTGCATACTGCTTTACAACGATCCACAACTCGGATACTTACACGCTTGCGGGGATGCTCGAAGAGGTGCGGAAGATGGAGCCGAAGGCTGTACGCCTTGATCTTACCGTTGAGAGCGGAAAGGAGACGGCTGACGCCCTTAAGGCTTTTGAGGATGAATGGTTCGAAGAGAGGCTGCCGGGTAAGGAATTCCTTTACCGGAAGACCTGCGGCGCGTACAGGCGCGGTACCGAATAAATGCGCCTTTTACAAGACATTAAAGAGTGGGAAATAACAAAAACCGGAGGAACGATTAATGTTCGATGAAAGAGCAAAGGCCATCGAAAGCCTTACAAACTACGAGATATTAAAAAACGAAGATCTTACGGATGCTTCAAGCCGCGGTATGCTGCTCCGCCACAAGAAGAGCGGTGCGCATGTCGCGCTTGTCATGAATGACGATAACAACAAGACCTTTTCGATAGGCTTCCGTACACCTGTCGAGGACAGCACAGGTGTGCCGCACATCATAGAGCACAGTGTGCTTTGCGGTTCCGATAAGTATCCCGTAAAGGACCCTTTCCAGGAGCTTGTGAAGGGCTCTCTCAACACCTTCCTTAACGCCATGACTTACGGCGACAGGACCATCTATCCGGTCGCAAGCTGCAATGACAAGGATTTCAAGAACCTGATGGGCGTTTACATGGATGCTGTGTTCCACCCGCTGATCTATTCACGCCCGGAGATATTCCGCCAGGAAGGCATCCGTTTTGACATCGGCGAGAACGGGGAACTGCTCTACAACGGCGTTGTTTACAACGAGATGAAGGGCGCCATGTCAAGCCCGGAGCGCGTTCTTTACGAGAAGAGCCTTGAGGGGCTTTTCCCGGATACAACATACGGCTTTAATTCAGGCGGTGAGCCTGAAGTGATCCGCACCCTCACGTATGAAAAATTCCTGGCCTTCCACAAGAGGTATTACCACCCTTCAAACAGCTATATCGCGCTCTACGGTGATTTTGACGCGAAGGAACGCCTTGAGTGGATGGATGAGAATTATCTGTCGCAGTATGATGCCATCGATCCCGATTCCGAGATCAAAAAGCAGGATCCTGCGCGTTCAAACAGGGATATCGAGAGCGTTTATCCGCTCGGCGATAAGGAAGATGACAAGAATAAAGCATACTTTGCCATCAACTTTATCGTGGGAGATGAGACCACGGCTGTTGAGAACGCAGCGTCCGGTATCATCCTCGATACCCTTATCGGCAAGAACGGCGCTCCCGTATGGCAGGCAGTGATGGAGAGCGGGATCTGCGAGGATTTCAGCTGCTGGATGGACACAGACCTTCGACAGCCCATTGTTTCCATGGAGGCAAGGAACGCAGACCCAGCCCGCAGGGAAGAGTTTGTGGAGATCATAAAGAACACGCTTGCAAAGGAGATCGAAAAAGGTCTTAACAAGAAGACCATCATGGCGCTCATCAACAGGCGTGAGTTTGAGTATCTTGAGGCGGATTCGGCTTCAACGCCCAGAGGTATCGTTTACCTGCTCGATATGTACGGAAAGTGGATATACAACGAGGACAGGGTCTTTGAGACCTTTAAGGGTACGGAAGTTTTTGCAAAGCTCCGCAGCATGATCGAGGACGGTTCCTTTGAAAGGATCGCAAAGGAGAAGTTCCTTGATACCGACAGATGGGCATATGTAACGCTCCTTCCCAAGAAAGGACTTGGCGAGGAACGTGACGCAGAGCTTGTAAAGCAGCTTAAGGAGAAGAAAGCATCCATGTCTGCCGAAGAGCTCGATAAGATCGGAGAAGATGCGAAGAAGCTCGAAAAATACCGTGAGACTCCGGATACAAAGGAAGCACTTGCGACGATCCCCGTGCTTTTAAGAGAAGATATGACAAAGACAGTGCTCCCGGTTTCCAATAAGGAGAGACGGATCGGCAACGTGCCGGTATGGCAGCACGACTACTCCGGAAACGGTATAGTTTACGCAAGGCTGTTCTTTGACATTACAGGCATCAAAGAGGACGAGATCGTTCCGGTTTCCCTGCTTGCAAGGCTTCTTTCCCATGTGGCTACGGAAAAGTTCGGTTATTCGGAGCTTGATGATGAGATTAACCTTGTTTCGGGCGGGATAAATTTTGGAATCGAAGAGTTTGAAAACATTGATGATGTTGATGATTACAGGGCATATTTCAGGGTTAAGACCAAAGCCAAGGAAGACAGGCTTTCAGATGTTGCGGGGCTTATCGGTGAGATGCTCATGAACTCCCTCTTTGATGATAAAAAGCATATTTACGATATGCTGAACATGCTCCGCTCCGGCCTTGAATACAGCCTTGAGGCTGCCGGACACGTTACGGGCAGGCTGAGAAGTGCCGCAACGATCAGGCAGAGAAGATACTTCGATCTTAAGGCGACCGGCATTGAGTTATACAAATACGTCGATAGCCTCCTTAACGACTTCGATAACAGGTTTCCTTCGTTCTGCGCGCAGTTAAAAGAGCTTTGCGGGCAGATAGTTGCGAGAGGGAACCTGATTGTGAGTGTAACGGCTCCGGATGAGGCGTACAGCGCGTTTGAAAAGGGCTTTGAAAAGCTTATCGGATCGCTACCGGCTGAGGGGCGCTTCGGAAAGACCGGAAAGATGGAGGAGTTCACACTTCCTTCAGGCAATGAGGCTTTCTACACCGCGGGACAGGTGACTTACACCGCACTTGTGGGCGAATGCAGGGACAAATACGCACAAACAGGATACGCAAAGGTCCTTACGACAATCCTGAACAACGAGCTCCTTTATCCGGAGATCCGCATAAAAGGCGGCGCGTACGGTGCATTCGGCATGTTCTATGCCATTGATGATGTGATCTCAATGGCTACATACAGGGATTCAAAGGTAAAAGAATCTGTCGATGTCTTTAAGAAGATCGCCGGGTTTGTAAACGGGTTTGATGCGGACGAGGATCAGATGACAAAGTTTATCATCGGAACGATGAGCAACGAAGATTCGCCGCTTAACGCAAGACAGCGCGGAGAACGCTCTTTTGACCACATGATGCGCAGGGTATCTCCGGAAAGGCTTCAGAGGATGCGTGACGAGCTTCTTTCGACAACGGCGGAGGACATCAGGAAGTTTGCGCCTGTGCTTGAAAAAGCAATAGAAAGCGGCACCCTTACAAGTGTCGGAAACGAGAGTATCATGTGTGAGAACGCTGCATTATTTGACAGGATAACGCCGCTTTTAAGAGAGGAAAAGAAATAATGGCCGAAGGCTTTAAGTCCGGGTTCGTGGCGCTCATAGGGCGCCCGAACGTCGGAAAATCAACACTTGCAAACAGAATAATAGGGCAGAAGATCGCCATAACCTCAGCTAAACCGCAGACTACAAGAAACCGCATCCGGACAGTATATACGGATGACCGCGGGCAGATCATCTTCCTTGATACACCGGGCATCCATAAGGCGAAGAACAAGCTGGACAACTTCATGGTGAAGACTGCGGAAAAGACACTCGACGGTGTTGACCTTATCCTTTGGCTGGTTGAACCGACAAGCTACATTGGGGCCGGGGAGCAGCATATCGCGGAGCTCTTAAAGGGGCGAAAGACGCCGGTGGTGCTTGTCATCAACAAGGTGGACAAGATAAAGAAGGAAGAGCTGCCCGCTGTGATACAGAGCTATAAGGAAGTGCTGGATTTTGCGGAGATAGTGCCTGTTTCGGCCTTGAAGGGCAATAACAGGGACGAGCTCGTGAAGGTGATCTTTGAGCGGCTTCCGGAAGGACCGATGTACTTTGATGAGGATACGGTAACGGACCAGCCTATACGCCAGATATCTGCCGAGATAATCCGCGAGAAGGCTCTGCGGCTGCTTTCAGACGAGATACCGCACGGCATAGCCGTTGTGATCGATCTTATGAAGGAGCGCGAGGACAAGCCTCTGTGGGATATAGAAGCCGAGATCATCTGTGAGCGGGATTCGCACAAGGGCATCATCATCGGCAAAAAGGGCGAGATGCTCAAAAAGATCGGCGCTGCGGCAAGGCACGACATCGAAGTGCTCATAGGGAACCAGGTCAACTTAAAGATCTGGGTAAAGGTAAAGAAGGACTGGCGTGATGCCGAGAGCCTTATCCGCAATTTCGGCTACAGGGAAGAGGACGGAGAGCTTTGAATAATTCGATAAAGGTAACGGGAATAGTGCTCTCATCCATGGATTATGAGGAAGATTCGCGCATTGTACGGCTTTTGACGAGGGAACTCGGGAAGGTGACCGCTTTTGCAAGAGGCGCAAGGAAACCGAAAGGAGCTTTCGGAGGCCGGACGGAATCCTTTTCCTTCGGCGAGTTTTCCCTGCTGCCCGCAGGAGATGCCTACAGGCTCACAGGTGCCGAGATAACCAACTATTTCGGGGGACTAAGGGAAGATTACGGAAGGATATGCCGGGGAATGTACTTTTGCGAGGTCTGCGGGTATTTTGCCCAGGAAGGACAGGAAGCGGGCGGTTTACTTAAGCTTTTGTACATGACGCTTTCGGCCCTGGAGAAAGACAGGATGGATCCGGCTCTTTTGCGTTCAGTCTTTGAAATGAGGCTTTTAACGCTTGAAGGTGAAGGCGTTGAGGTGACCGAGTGCGTTGCCTGCAGAAAACCCTACGCGGGCGGCGATACATGGTTTGGACTCCACGAGGGCGGCATCCTGTGCGATGACTGCAGGATGGCCGATTCGGAGCCTGTACATGAGGGAACGGTACGCGCGTTGAGCTATATCTGCCATGCGCCTTTTGAGAAGCTGTTTTCCTTTGAGCTTACGGAAGAACGCAGAAAAGAGCTGTGCGATATCGCGGGCAGGTATTTCAAACTGCATGTTGACAAGACTTTTAAGTCAGAAGAGATGTACGGGATATGAAGCTTTCGGGAGTACTTATTTTCTCTTGATTTTTTCGCCGCAGTATATTAAAATACCGAGTAATGTTTATCGTAGCTGTTAAGCGACCGGTATGAAAGGATAAATGAGTTATGGAAAAGACGATGGATAAGATAGTTGCCCTTGCGAAGGCAAGAGGCTTTGTTTACCCCGGTTCCGAGATCTACGGCGGTCTTGCGAATACCTGGGATTACGGCAACCTTGGCGTTGAGCTTAAGAACAACGTTAAGAAGGCATGGTGGAAGAAATTCGTGCAGGAGAGCCCCTACAATGTAGGCGTTGACTGCGCGATCCTCATGAATCCCCAGACATGGGTGGCTTCGGGCCATCTTGGCGGGTTTGCGGATCCTCTCATGGACTGCAAGGAATGCCATGAGCGTTTCAGAGCCGACAAGCTTATTGAGGATTTTGCTGCAGAGAAGGGCGTTGAGCTTCCTAAGCCCGTTGACGCTTTCTCACAGGAGGAGATGAAGAAGTACATTGATGACAACAACATCCCCTGTCCTACATGCGGAAAGCACAACTTTACGGACATCCGTCAGTTCAACCTTATGTTCAAGACCTTCCAGGGCGTTACAGAAGACGCAAAGAGCGTTGTTTATCTTCGCCCCGAGACTGCACAGGGTATCTTCGTAAACTTCAAGAATGTGCAGCGTACGTCGCGTAAGAAGGTGCCTTTCGGTATCGGCCAGATCGGTAAGTCCTTCCGTAACGAGATCACTCCCGGTAACTTCACTTTCCGTACACGCGAGTTCGAGCAGATGGAGCTTGAGTTCTTCTGCAAGCCCGGTACAGATCTTGAGTGGTTCCAATATTGGAGAGGCTTCTGCCGTGACTGGCTCATTTCCCTCGGCATTAAGGAAGACGAGATGAGACTCCGCGACCACAGCCCCGAGGAGCTTTGCTTTTACTCAAAGGGCACAACGGATATCGAGTTCCTGTTCCCCTTCGGCTGGGGCGAGCTTTGGGGTATCGCAGACAGGACAGATTACGACCTTACACAGCACCAGAACGTGTCGAAGGAGGATATGAGCTACTTCGACGACGAGACCAACGAGAAGTACATCCCTTACGTTGTCGAGCCTTCGCTCGGTGCAGACCGCGTAACGCTTGCATTCCTTTGCGCAGCATACGACGAGGAGACTCTCGAGGGCGGCGATGTACGTACCGTGCTTCATTTCCATCCGGCACTTGCACCTGTCAAGGTAGGCGTGCTTCCGCTTTCAAAGAAACTTAACGAGGGCGCGGAGAAGATATATACCGAGCTTTCGAAGTACTGGAACTGCGAGTTCGACGACAGGGGAAACATCGGTAAGAGATACCGCCGTCAGGACGAGATCGGTACTCCGTTCTGCGTAACCTACGACTTCGACTCCGAGAACGACGGCTGTGTAACTGTCCGCGAGCGCGACACCATGGAGCAGGAGAGGATCAAGATCGAAGATCTCAAGGCTTATCTTGAAGAAAAGCTTGCGTTCTGAAAACGCATCGGAAGGGACTGTTTTTTGAACCCTGAAAAGAGAATAACGGCTTAAGACCGTGTAACAAAAAGAAACGCCGGCATATACCCGCGTTTCTTTTGTTTTTTGTGTTATTTAACCTGCAATCCCAGAAGATAGATCAGGAGTATCAGAAAGGGCAGTATGCACCATGCAATGTACCTTGAAGCCAGCTCGAATCCGGAAGGTTCGACGCTGCCGGGGTTTGCAACCCTGAAATACATTTGAAATCTGAACATCTCATCCTCAAAGAGGATGGATAAAGCGGTTATGATGCAGATAAATGTAGCAAAAGCATAAGCAGCCCAGTTTGTCCGGCGTGTAAGACTAATGTTTTTGGCAATGTATATGATCTCACTGGCAGTGGGTTCATTCACATCAACCACATTGCCGTTCTCGTCAATGACAGTTCCGTCGCTTCCGGTGATTATGGGATGCCCCACAAACAAACTTCCGTCATCCTTGAACACAACAAAACCGTCATCACGCGGTTTCAGCCATCCTCTGAAAACGATCTCTTTGTTATCCCGGATCGTTACCTCCGGTGTGAGCTCCCTTGATGTATCGCCTCCGTCAACCCAATAAGGACCATATTCTTTTCCGGCGGTTACAATGGTGATACCTTTAGTACAATCCACTGTAATGCTTATGTTTTTTCCGCTGACGGTTCCTTTGTAAACCACACTATAGAGGTCGTCCGTTTTCCTGAGATAAGAATCTCTGTATACAAGACCTTCGCCGTGGGAAAGGACAATATAGATAATCGTAAATAAAACGATCATTCCCGCAAGAACGGCAAGAATGCCTTTTTGGAATTTATTCAGTTTTTTGAGTCTGTTCACCGTAATCCTCCATAAATTGTGGTGTTGCTTTGTTTAATGAACGTCTGAATGATAGCATTCCGGGCGGATTTTTTCAATAAAACGGTCATGGACTGCATAAATATTGTCGCAGGTAATTGGCAGATTATACGAAAAACATAGGTACCGGGCAGGAAAGCCCGGTATCTTTTTTATGCTTTATGGTTTCTGTTCATCCATTCCGTAAGAAACGGAGGAATGATTATTTCTTTCTCACCGCCGCCGGACGGAGCGTTGGCATTTGTGCGGCTTGTTTGTGCGGCTGCGCCTGTATTCTGCGACGGGAAATTGTTTACTGCGACTGTGTTTTGTGATGCGGAAATGCTCCCTGTGACCGTCTTTTGTGAAGGTGAAAAGCCTGTTGTGGCTGCTCTCTTTGGAGATGCGGGGAAAGGTTTTTCGCCGGCAGGTTTTTCTTTGAGCCCTGTTGCGATAAGGGTTATTACTATCTCGTCCTCCTTTGCATCGGTATCTGTGACTGTGCCCCATATGATCTTTACCTTGCTTCCGGCGATTTCACCAAGGTATGCAAGCGCTTCCCTGAGTTCGGGAAGATTGATCCGCCCGGAAGTGTTGACAAGGATCGATTCGGAGCCTGTGATATCGGTATCGAGAAGAGGGGAGTTTATGGCTTCTTTCATGGCGTCCATGATGCTTCCCCTGCTGTCCGCGCGGCCTATCCCAAGATGTCCCATGCCTTTTCCCGCCAGTATCGTGTGAAGGTCGTTGAAGTCGATATTGATCATGCCGTTGTTGAAGATGATATTGGTGATTCCGGAGATTGTCGACAACAAAACGGAATCGGCTTTGAGAAAAGCATCTTCAAGGTAAAAAGTCTTTTCACCGAGCATGAGCAGCTTGTCGTTAGGAATGACAAGGAGAGTATCAACATACTCTTTAAGCTTTTCAAGTCCCGCAAGGGCTACTGTCATGCGCTGGCCGCTTTCAAAAGAGAAGGGGAGAGTGACCACGGCGACAACAAGCACTCCAAGCTCTTTACAGCAGCGCGCGATGACAGGGATCGCGCCTGTGCCGGTCCCGCCGCCCATTCCGCAGGTCAGGATGACCATTTTGTACTCGCTTACCGTCTTTTTTATTTCATCAACACTTTCTTCGGCGGCTGCTTCGCCTACGCCGGGATCTGCCCCGGCTCCGAAGCCTCCGGTCATCTTCTGGCCTATCTGAAGGAGTATTTCGGCATGACTGTGGCGTAAAACCTGCATATCCGTATTTACGGCGGCATATGTGACTCCCGAAACACCGGAGGTTATCATACGGTCAACGGCGTTGTTTCCGCCGCCTCCTATACCCATAACGAGTATTCTCGGTTCGGTGCTTCTGTCACAGATTTCAATGGCTAACATATCGGTATTCGGCATGGATCTCTTCTCCTTTTCGATGCGTTTACGCATATTATTTTGTTGCAAAAATGCAACTTACAATACTAAAGTAAACTTTATGCAACTGTATGTCAAGAAAAATGTTGCATAAATGCAAAAAATATTGTATGCTTGATTTGAAAGCATGAAACAGATATCATGATATTAATAGTCGGATACTTTGGGATTTTTAATACAATGCCGGCAAAAGGCGCTTTGCATGCGGCTTTGACGTGATTCAGGAGGTTCTTATGAAAATAGGCGAGAGGATAAAACAGGTCAGAAAAGAGAGGAATATTTCGGTCGATACCATTGCAAAATGGCTTGGGGTATCAAAGACAACTATCTACAGATACGAGGATTCGTCTATCGAAAAGATCCCGGTAAATGTTTTCAACAAACTCTGCAGACTGTTAAAGGTTACGCCGGCAGAGCTTCTTGGAAATGTCCAAAGCGCTGATGCAAGGAAGCTTCCCGGGGAATTTACCGATGCGAGGGAGGCTGTTGAATTCCTGCTTCGGACAGAAACGCTTGCGGCTTACGGCGGATATGACCCGGAAAGCATGAGCGATGAGACCATCATGAGCTTTGCAAACGAGATACTTGCGCAGTTCGAACTTGTTAGCTATAAATACAAGAATATGGGGCCTGCAGAACATAAAGAGGGGGAAGCTGCGGAGCACACGCGGCATTAGGAACAATATGGACAAGAGTAAGAAAGCAGAGGTAATCGTCAAATATGCAAGGGATCTGAAGAAAAGCTGGAACACGAACGATCCTTACATTCTCGCAAGCCTTTTCGGGTTTTGCGTTGTGGAGACGGGGTCTGTATATCCGGGCTTTACGGCGCAGATAATCGGGATCGAAGGGTATCCGAAGATCATTTCGATAAATAAGGCGTATACCGAATCATCCAGAAGAGTGCTGTGTGCACACGAGCTCGGGCATGCGCTTTTGCACGGTGAAAGGACCTGCAATCACTTTGCGGGAAGCAGCACGGTGGCCTTTGACAACGAGGAATATGAAGCAAATCTGTTCGCAGTGGCACTTCTTACAGATGAGGATATAAACGGGCGGATAGCAGTTCCCATTGAAAAAATGAACAACTATCTGCTGAAAACGATACTCGATTACAATATTATAAAGTCGGAATGAACAGGATTGAAAGATGTTAACAGTCAGAAAGGGTAACCGGTCGGATTATGATACGCTGATGCGCATCTACAGTAAAGCCCGGGAGTTTATGATCCATACCGGCAACCCGGACCAGTGGCGGCATAATCACCCGGCTCCGGAGCTGATAAAAGCGGATATCGAGAACGGCATATGCCATGTTGTTTGCGAAGGCGAAAACGTTCACGGCGTTTTTGCGCTGTGTAAAGGCGATGACCCCACATACTCATATATAGAGGACGGGAAATGGCTCAATAATGAGCCCTATGTGACAATCCACAGGATAGCCGGAGACGGAAGCGTACACGGAATACTTAAATGTGCAGTGGAATACAGCATGAGGTTTGCCGACAATATAAGGATCGACACCCACCGGGACAATAAAGTCATGCAGGGCGCGCTTGCAAAGAACGGCTTTGAAAAATGCGGTGTGATCTATCTTTTGAACGGAGAACCCCGCATTGCATTTCAAAGGTGCTGCGGGAATACCGTGTTCCGCGAAATAACGGCAGAAGATGATGAGGCTGTCGCGCGTCTTGTACGGACAAATCTTGAAAAAGCAGGGCTTGATATCCCGGGAACGGCTTATTTTGACCCCGCACTTGACAGGCTGAGCACCCTTTACGGAAGAGCGGACAGCCGGTATTATGTGCTTTTGGACGCAGCAGGAGAGGCTGTCGGCGGTATCGGATTTGCTGGATTTGAAGCATTTGAGGATACGGCAGAAATGCAGAAGCTTTATCTTGCGGACAGCGCCAAGGGCAAGGGGCTCGGTTACAAGATGGTTTATCACATAGAGGCAAAAATGCGGGAAGCGGGTTTTAAGCATGTGTATCTTGAGACTCACAGCAACCTGCAGGCTGCCATCCATATTTACGATGAAAGCGGATACAGAGAGATACCTAGGCCCAAAGAAGTGGTACACGGGACTATGGACAGGTTCTTTTGGAAAGATATTTGAACAGCACCGTCGGGTAAGCCTGCGGTGCTGTATTTGGATCTGATTGAAACTGAAGTGGAATAAAAATTAAAAAACAATGGAAACAATGACCGCCGGGCGATTGACAATGGAATGAAAATGGAATATAATAAGCAAAAAGGAGGCAAGGTATGCAGCTGTCAGAATTACTGAAAATGAAAGAACTGTACGGTTTTACTTGTGAGCATATCGCGGAAATATCGGGTGTGCCTCTCAGCACCGTTCAGAAATTTTTTTCCGGGGTAACAAAGGTTCCGCGGAGGGATACTATCAAAGCGCTTTCTGAGGCCTTTGAAAAAGTGCGGGCAGAGTCGGGCAGATCGTATTATGCTGCAATAGCAAAGCCGGATGCAGATCGTGTAGCAGAAAGCGGGCAGGCTTATGGCAGAACAAAGGGAATAGGTGCGCTTAAGTCCGAAGAAAACAGTGGCCATACATTAGAAGACTATCTTGCACTTCCGGATGATGTCAGAGCGGAACTGATAGATGGCGTGTTTTACTACATGTCTTCGCCGACACTTGTACATCAGAGGATTGCACTTGAAATTGCCGGTACGCTAAGAAACCACATTAAATCTAACAACAGCTCCTGCATTGTATTTATCGCACCTGCGGATGTCCAGCTTGACTGCGACGATAAGACAATAGTTCAGCCTGATGTCTTTGTGGTCTGCGACCGCAGTAAGCTGACAAAACCGCGTATCGTGGGTGCTCCGGATTATGTTGTTGAGGTTTTGTCTCCTTCAAACGGTACTCGATATATGGTCAGAAAACTGCTTAAATACAAGAAAGCAGGTGTGAGGGAGTATTGGATCGTAGACCCCGAAGAGCTGTGTGTCTATGTATATCTGTTTGAAAAAACAGACCTGCCGGTGGAATACAGCTTTAATGACAAGATTCCCGTCGGTATATGGGATGGGGCATGTGTTATAGATTTTAAGGAGATTTACGAACAGATAGATTTTTTATTATGATACATGGATGTATCGAGTTATTCTTTTGTTAACCACAGGTTTATTGCACCACATGATTAAATGTGGTATTATATACACAAGTCAGCCGGGGAAAACGGAACGGTTCCGCTTGACGGCACACCAACAGAAAGGTAAGGAAAAACTTATGGCTAAGATGACATCTGCATACGCAAGCAAAATCCTGAAAAAGCTTCAGGAAGACAAGGAATTCTGGTGCAACAAGGAACGTGAAGGCTGCATTTATGTGGCTGCCTCGGACGAAGAGCCTGTAATTCCGGATTACGACTATAAAAAAGTTGCAAGCGAGATCACAGCAATCGACGAGAAGATCGTAAAGATCAAACATGCCATCAACGTAAACAACGTTAACAACAGGATTGAAGTCGGTGATGTGAAGATGTCCATCGACGAGATCCTCGTGAAGATGGCGCAGCTTAACAAGCGCAAGTTCACGCTGGATTCCATGCGTAAGCGCGAGGAAAAGACCAGGATCAATTCGGGTGCCTTCAACACAAGGAAGACCGCGCCTGAGTACCAGTATATCAACTACGATCTTGAACTTGTAAAGAGCGAGTACGAAAAGATCGACGCAGAGATCGCCAAGATGCAGATCGCGCTTGACAAGTACAACCAGACATTCGAATTTGAAGTGGAGGCATAAGCCTCCTTTCGATCTCCGGACATTGCTGAAACCTTTTAAAAACTCTTAAAACTTACGGACAACATCATCCGGTTATTCCGCGGGCGCGAAGGTTTATTGTTGATGTTATACCTTATCCGTTATTCTGTTATCGGATCATTGTTTAAGGTTTGGGAAAGCTCACAAGGACATTGATCAGCATGTCGAAAACTTGGTCCTGCCGGGGAAACCCGGGACAGGCCCCGGCGCCAAAGTACGGTTACAGGCGCCTTTTGTTGTTTACGGGAAAAACGGAGGAACGGGACATATGAAAAACGAAGAAGACAGGCAAAAAAACACCGCAAACAGGATGGCAGGCAAGCCGGTGGGCAATAAGGGAAGGACCGCATATAAACCTGCGGGAAAGACGGTCTCTGCCACAGGAAAAGACGTAAAGAAGAAACACGGAAAACAGGATTTCAAAGCCGGGAACATGCTGTATCCGCTGCCTGCGGTAATGGTAAGCTGCGCACTCCCCGGGGAAAAGCCGAACATAATCACACTTGCGTGGGCAGGCACGATATGCTCGGATCCTGCAATGGTCTCGATTTCCGTGCGTCCGTCAAGGTATTCCTACGACCTCATAAAGAAGAGCGGTGAATTCGTTATAAACCTTGTGACAGAGGATCTTCTTAAAGCCTGTGACTGGTGCGGGGTAAAGTCCGGAAGGGATCATGACAAATTTGCGGAGCAGGGGCTTACGCCCTTTGTTTCCGAATACTCTAAAGTGCCGGGAATACTTGAAAGCCCAGTAAATATATATTGCAAGGTGAAAGAAATAGTGGCCATCGGCTCGCACGATATGTTCATCGGCGAAGTAAAGGGTATTACCGTGGATGAGTCGCTTATGAGCGGTTCAGGCCGCTTTGACTTAAATGCCGCAAAGCTCATTGCCTATTCCCACGGCGAGTACTTTGCGCTCGGGAAGAAACTCGGGTCTTTCGGATATTCCGTAAAAAAACGTTGACAAAATGCCACACTGTGTGTATATTTATCTCCAATAAACAAAATGCAAGGAGGAAAATTCAGATTATGACGATCTTTCGCGTCAATAACAAAATGAACCGGATCATGTCCGTGAACTACGATCAGGGGCTCATTTTTGTGTGCGCGATAAGGTCAACAGCAGAGAATTCATAGTCTGAAGCAATTCCATAAGACTATTTGGACCTTATCAAGCGATAGTTTGGTAAGGTCTATTTTATTATCGGAGGTGCCTATGAGTACGCGGGTTGAAATGATAACGGAGTTTTACGGAAAATGTGATGAGGACAGCAGGCTAAAGCGCAGCAGGCGCGGGCAGATGGAGTATTTCATTACCATGGAGTACATCCACCGTTTCGCAGGCAAGGGAACGAAGCTCCTTGAGGTTGGTGCCGGTACAGGCCGGTATTCCATCGCGCTTGCAAAAGAGGGAATGGATGTGACCGCAGTGGAGCTTGTAGAGAGCAACCTTGCGGTGTTAAAGGAAAATGGCGCGGGAAACGCAAATCTGACTGCTTACCAGGGAGATGCCCTCGATCTTTCGAGGTTTGAGACCGATACCTTTGATGTGACGCTGATGTTTGGTCCAATGTATCACCTTTACGAAAAAGAGGATGTGGACAAAGCGATAGATGAAGCTGTGCGAGTCACGAAGAAAGGTGGCGTGATCCTGTTTGCGTTCCTCTCGGTGTATGGCATCATGTTTGCCAACTATCTTGAGGGGAACTGGGCTATCGGTGAGGAGGAGAACTTTACTCCGGATTATCGCACACGCCACTTCAAAGAGCAGATGTTTACGGGGTACGATATTTCCGAGTTTGAGGCACTTTTTGCCGAAAAACCTGTGGAGTGGATCACCACTGCGGGCACTGACAGCATTCTCGAATCTGTCCAGGCAAAACCGGATTTCCTCATCACCGATGAAGATTTCGAAGCTTGCAAGAAGTGGCACCTGGCTTTCGCGGAAAAGCGGGAATTGCTGGGAAGCACGAATCACTTGCTGTATATTTGCAGGAAAAAATAACGTTCAGTTAAGGAGGGATGCGAAGAACATATTGCTGCATGTTCTTTCGCAAAAGATATGGCAAATCTTATAGTAGTCTGCGGGCCCCAGGCGGTGGGCAAGATGGTTGTTGCCGAGAGCCTGCGTGATAAATTGAAATATAACCTGATGATAAACCACGACAGTTTAGAGGTATCCGACAGGATATTCGGCTTTGCAACGCCCGCGCAGAGAGAGTTTAACAGGTATTTTCGCGAAAAAGCCTTTGAACTTGCGGTGAAACACAATGTGGACCTGATCTTTACCTATGTGTGCGCCTTCGAGATGCAGGAAGAGAGGGACTATCTTACAAGCCTGCAGGAGCTTTTCACGCAGAACGGCGGGGAATTTTACTTTATGGAGCTTAAGGCAGACCTTGAAACAAGGCTTAAAAGGAACGAGACTGCGTACCGCATGGAAAGAAAGGCTTCAAAGCGCGATCTGGAGTGGAGCAGGTCAAATCTGCTGAATGACACGAACAACCACAGGCTAAATTCCGAGGACGGCGAGGTGTGGTTCGAACATCATCTGAAGATCGACAACACTGCTTTAGAGCCCGACGAGGTGGCAGACAAAGTAATCGAAGCCTTCGGATTAAAAGCAAATGACAAGCCGGAAAAGGAATACAGGTACGGAGTATAAGACAAAGTCCGGAAATGCCCGGTAAGCCTGCAATGCGCGTGAATACAGATGCATGGGCCTGAATATAAAGGGCAGAAAGGAAGAAGATATGAACAGGATAGGAACCAAAACAATAGAGACAGACAGGATGATCCTCCGCAGGTTTACGACAGATGACGCGCAGGATATGTTTGAAAACTGGGCCGCAGACCCGGAGGTAACAAAGTTTTTGACATGGCCATGCCACAAGAGCGTTGACATAACAAAGGCACTGCTTGCCGACTGGGTAGCAAAATACGAGGACGGCGGCTACTTCAACTGGGCTATGGAACTGAAAGAGAACGGCAGGGTCATCGGCAATATTTCGGTAGTAAAGCTGAACGAGACCACGGAAGCAGCGGATATGGGATACTGCATGAGCAGGGCTTACTGGGGCAGAGAGCTCATGCCGGAAGCCTTAAAGGCGGTAATGGATTATCTCTTTGATGAAGCGGGCCTTAACCGCATTGCCGCCTGCCACGACGCAAACAACCCCAAGTCCGGCCGCGTTATGGACAAAGCCGGCATGAAGGTTGAAGGAACCTTCAGAGCAGCAGGCAAGAACAACCGGGGCATCTGCGACGAGGTTTGGCACGCGATGCTTAAGAGTGACAGAAAGTGAAAACACAACGCTATGTACCGAAAAAGGTACATGGCGTTGTGTTATTATACGGGCAGGATTGTTCGAAAGAAATAATCCGGCTTAGTTGTTTTTTTCTATCGGAATCGGGCATTATAGTGGCGGACGAAAGAGAGGTGTCTTATGGCGGAAGAGATGGAAAAAGATTTTGTAGTGATAGGCGAGCCTTTAGCCGGGAATGCGTACAGCGCATCGAAAAATCTGTATCACAGTATTAAGCGTGGTAGAGATACGAAGTATACGACCGAAACAGATGATGTGTTTGTTGAAAAATGGACGGATTCATTGATCCGGAAGGCAAAGGAAAGAACAGGCGGCATCATTATTTTCCCCGAAGGTGATCTTTTGGATGAGGGGAAGAGGCAAAAGGTACTGAAATGTGTTAGGAAAGCCGTGATAAAATTTAATAAAATCATAATGGATAAAAGACCCCAAAACGATAGGGGACTGTACGCGGCTTGGGGAAATGGATGCGACTTCTCCGGGAAATATCACAAAAAGGACGGCGTTACCTTTGGTAGTGAAAGCTTCTCTGTTGATATAATCGGTATGCCGGGGTTTGCGGTATATGACCTTGTAGACGGGATAAGCAGGTTTTCAACGAGAAAAACAATAATGGTTAAAGATTTTCCGGGGCAGCAGGTTTATCTGCGAAATTTCTAAAACATTTTTCAATACTTTTCGTGAAAGGACGAATATCTATGCTTATCTACGACAGAAGAAAAGACGAAACCATTGACATTCAAGCCACTTCTTACTACTGGGAATATGAAGATGCGGAAACGAGCCCTTTCTTTAAGGCGATCGCCGCCAAGTTTCCGGAATGCGACCTTCATGAAGTTGAATGGGCCCGGTTTGGCGACGGTGAATTTGTCAAATTGGAAGATCGTAACGAGCCTGACAGTTCACCGGATGGCAAATATCTTGAGCCACGCTTTGCAATAATCACCGACGCCAACCATATGGTGCGAAATATTACGAAAAAACATCTTGAGCAGTTCAAAGAGTACGATGACATAAGGTTTGACATGGATCGTATGAATGATGAAATATGGTATATGCAAGGGCAGGTTGAAGATATGGCCAAGAAACTCAAGAGAATCCGCAAAGCTATAGATTGGGAAGCCTAAAACCAATGTGCTCTGTACCGAAAAGGGTGCAGAGCGCTTGGTTATACTGCTCCTGTAAACTGATAGAAACTGCAAGAAAACCGAAAAATTCTTGCATACAAAGCCACACAGTTATAAAATTATAAACAGCGGGGAAAACTGCGGAAAGACGAGGAAACGCCATGAAAATACTCTACTTGCACGGAATCGGATCGGGTGCGAACAGCAGGACACCAAGGACTTTGAGAAAACTGTTGCCGGATGCCGAGATACTGGCGCCGGAGCTGCCGGCACGCCCGAAAGAAGCCTACGATTTTATACATGAGAATTACTACATGAATGACGATATTGACCTCGTGATCGGAACGTCTCTTGGCGGTTTCTATGCGCAAACGCTGCATGTTGTTAAGAAGATACTCGTAAATCCTGCGATGTTTGCGGATGAGGACATCCCAAAGGGTATCGGTATGGGAAAGCAGGACTTCCTTTGCGATCGCTCGGACGGCGCAAAAGAATATGTGATAGATGAGGAATTTATCGCAGAACTTGCAGAAATCCGCAAAAAAATATATAACAACAAGGACATGTGGCACCCGGGCAAGATGGAAGTTAACGAGTGTAACGGCACATATGCGCTTTTTGGCACTAAAGACTCTACGGTCAGCCACTATGATGATTTCTGCAGGCTTTATATCCCGGATCACGCCGTACTCTTTGACGGCGGCCACAGGCTTGAAGAGAACGAGATAGAAACAGTGCTCCTGCCGCTGATAAAGCGGGTGGAAGATGAAGATTTTCCGCTGGTTTTTGTGATGGATTCGTTTGATTGACGATGTCTGCCTGCTGTTTGCGGGATGAACTTCCGGATCAGTATGTTGGAAGAAAAAAATACTTATGGGGGAACGTAACTATGGAACGGATCGTACTTGCACCGGGAATAAGTGAAAGTGAATTACTGCGGACTCTTGCCGCTCATGGTGTCGGAACCATGGGGCTCAGGGTGATGGGAGCCGCTGAACTTGCAAGGACCGCTCTTATGCGAAGCGGCATATTTACAACCGGTGAGTTCCTGCCGAGGAACAAGGAAGCAGCATTAATAGACACATTTATAAGGCAGACGTCCTATTTTTCGTCGGCTTCTTTTGCCGATTCAGAAAATATGGCTTCTGCCTTGTTCTCTTTGCGTTCGCTTATCCCGGAGAATGAAGCGGACGTAATTCATGCAAGGTTTGCAGAAGGTGAGTTCCCTGAGAAAAACAAGGCCATTGCGGAATGCTATGACAAGTTTATGGCAGCACTCCGTGAACGCGGCCTTTTTGATACCATCGGGCTGATACGCAAAGCTATAGCTGAGTCGAGGCCTGTTGATGCAGAAATACTGGTTTTGAACGAGTTTCCGCTGTCGCCTCTTGAAAAAGCCCTTTGTGGGCATGTTTCCGGAAAAAAATACAGGTCAGTCCCTGCGACCGAGCTTTTTGGAACTGCTGAAAAACAAGATATCAGAAACATCAAATACCTTGAAAGCTATGGGGCTGCAAACGAGGTCGAGGATATCCTTGCGACCATAGCTGATAATGGCATTCCTTACGACCGCTGTACAGTGGTTGTTACGGAGCCCGCGCGCTACGCTCAGCTCTTTTTTGAGTATTCAAAAATGTATGGTGTTGAAATGACCTTCGGATGCGGACTTCCCATCGTCAATTCTTATCCTGTAAGGCTCTTGCTGGCACTTGATAAGTGGGACAATGAGGGCTTCCACGGGGTAGACGCGTTGAACGCTATTGTTGGCAGCGAGGCTACAGACAAGAATAAACTGATGGAAACTATTGGCCTGACCGCACGGAAGGACCTTACGGCAGCGGCCACCATACTCGGGAATCTTAAATGTGACCGTGATTATGCGAAAACCGAAGAAAGGATAAATGTCCTTAAAACAACTCTTGAAAAGCAAATGGCGGATCTTGGTAAGAATCCTGAGGATAGAGATTATAAGGCTATTTGCGAAAAATTCCGTTTGATCGAGCCTGCCCGGAAACTTGGACGTGAACTTGGCAGGGGTTATGCAGAGTTTATCGCGGATTACGCATACATAAGGCCTATGCCTGCCGGTCGTTTGGATATAGCCGCAAGGGATGCAATCTGCGATGCGATAGAAACATATACCGGTTTTTCAGTTAAAGATGATATAAAAGAGCTTATTCCGGAGCTTATGAACAGGACTGTCTGCTCCGAAGCGGCAAGGGAGGGCGCACTCCACATTGTCGGGCTTTCCAAAGCATTTGGAGCGGTCAGGGATCATTTGTTTGTTACAGGACTTTCAGCAGGAAATTTCCCCGGTAACCCTTCTGAAAACTATTTGCTCCTGGACAGCGATCTCGAAATGTTTGGCGAGGATACACCTACATCTGTTAATAGGATCATTGTAAAGAAACAGATGCTGCTAAGCCTCGTTAAATTGGCTTGTTCGCTGGATGTCCGGGTACAGCTGTCTTTCTCTGACTATAACGCTGCTCAGATGAGTACAGCCAATCCTTCTTCGGTACTTTTTGAGATTTACAAAGAAGAGCACGGAGAAGATGCGAAAGTAGATGACTTCCGTAGATCTTTCTGGAAAACCGGCTATTTTTGCAGCGGAATTTCCAGGGCGGACGAAGTAGGTCTTGCGTACAACGAGGGCAAGGAACTGCAGTTTACAGAAGAGCAGCCCGAAGCCGAGCCATTCTCGGTTAAGCTTTCGGAGTATGGCTATTCACCAAGCACATTGGATAACTTCTTCAGTTGCCCATATAGTTTTATGCTGGAAAATGTAATTGGCATAAAAGACGATGAGGAAACCGATCCCTTTTCGATAGTTAATGCAATGCAGTTTGGAACGCTCGCGCACAGTGTTATGAAATGGATGGCGGTGCAACCATCATTGCCATCAAAGGAAGAATTCATAGCGAAGGCCGGGTGTGTATTTGATGATTTTCTTAAGGAATATGTGCCCTTAAACGAAGCGAAGGCCCAAAGAGAACGAAAAGGTTTTCTTGACGTTGTCGGAAATCTTTATGATATTGACCCGAAAAACAAAGTTGTAAGCGCCGAAGAATGGTGTGAAGGAGAACACGAGACAGGGATAAAACTGCATGGCTATCCTGACCGTGTGGAAAAGGACAAAGACGGGAACTATCTGATCGCAGACTTTAAGACCGGCAACAACCTGAAGCATAAAAAAGATGATATCGACAGCTGCCTGCAGGTAGTGGCATACGCATATATGCTTGAAAAACAGGGAATTCCCATAAACTACGGACAGTATCTGTACCCTAAAAAGCACAAGATAATCAGCTGTGTTTATAATGATGATATGAAACAGAAACTATACGAAAAACTGGATTCGTTTAAGCAGGCAATGGAAGCCGGCGAGTTTCCGACGAATCCGGGGAAGAGCAATGAAAACTGCAAGTATTGCAAGTACGTTGATATTTGTGCAAAAGGGGAGGTGAAAGCATGAGCATTTCCGAATTGATGAAACAGGATACCGATTCAAGAGAAAGCATAGTGCTTGATACTTCCACAAACTTTTTTGTAGAAGCAGGTGCCGGTTCCGGTAAGACCACTATGCTTGTACGCCGCATGGTTGCTATGGTTGAAGCGGGCATCGATGTAAGCAAAATATGCGCCATTACATTTACAAAGGCAGCGGCCGGGGAGTTTTACGACCGCTTTCAGAAGATGCTTGCAGAGCGAAGCACAGCGCCTTCTAAAGAAAACTTCGAACGTAAGCCGGGCGAACTGTCAAATCCGACGGATGTGACCCGTAAACGCTGTCTGGACGCTCTCCAGAACATAGACCTTTGCTTTATGGGCACCATTGATTCTTTCTGTAATATGGTGCTTTCGGAACATCCTGCGGAAGCGGGAGTGCCGTCTGATGCGAAGGTTATCTCAGATGATGATATCGAGAATATCTTGATCAGGGAATATTCCAACATTCTCAAGGGCGAGTATGGGCCGGAACTCCGCCAGGAAGGCCACGTATTTGACACCCTTAACGGGACAGATGCAATTAAAGCTTTTGTCACCGGAGTGACGAAAATTATGGATATCCGGCATACTGATATTGTTTTGCCGGAGTGTGAAAAAAGCCTGGATGATGTGATAAACGGGGAAAAAGCATTACTACTTGAAACTTTGAATGTTATCGGGAAGAGCCCTGATGCAAGACCAACGAAGGAGGATCAATCATGTAAGAAAGCTTGGGATAATATAGAAGAATATGTGGAAGAGCTTAACGGTGATTGGGAGGATAAACTTAGCAATATACGGTATTCCATTAGAGATGTGAAACCATTAAGAGTCACTTGCGAATGGTGGGCAAATAACAGCGGCAGACCCGGAATACACGAAGAGTTGATAGAAGCCCATGAAACGAAAGCGGGTAAGATTACATATTATTGTCTGAGTTCAAAATGGTTTGATGAACTTATGGACAAGATCAATACCTATAAATCTTCAAGGTGTATTGCCTTTCTTTGCAGTGCAACCCGTATAATAGCGGACAATTGCCGCAAAACCGGCAACCTGACCTTCTTCGATTATCTTCTGTACCTCAGGGATATGCTGAAAAAAGATGCGGAAGGCGACGGAAAGCTTATTAAGCATATTTACGACAGGCACAGCTATTTCTTAATCGATGAATTCCAGGATACTAACCCTATGCAGGCAGAAGTATTCTTTTATCTTACGGCAAAGAAGCCTGTCATGGACTGGCGTAAGTGTATTCCAAAGCCGGGTTCGTTGTTTATAGTGGGAGATCCCAAACAGTCCATCTATCGTTTCAGGAATGCGGATGTCGCTTCTTTCCTGAAAGTTAAGGGATTATTTATCGGTGATGTTGGCCGCGTACTTTATCTGACCCGGAATTTCCGCTCTACATATAAACTGAGAGAGAGGTTTAACTCGACGTTTAGTGCCATGCTTCCGGTTGAAACTCCGGAGCAGAGCAAGTTTGAACCGATACCGCTGGAGGACAAACCTACAAATGACAGTGCTTTCAGCGGAGTGTATTATTATGATGCTTGCGTTGATTCGAAAGCACCCGCAGAATTGCAGGATGCAAATGTTGTCGCGAAGATGATAGGGCAGCTTGTCGGAAACCCGCAGTATCTTATACCTCGCAAAAAGGGTGAAGATGTTGTAAAGGAAATGCTGACATATAGCGATTTTATGCTCATTACACCTTATAAACCGGAACTATCGGGATTTATGAAGGCCTTTTATGAGGCAGGTATACCTTTCTACGTCGAAGGCCAGACGTTGTTTGCAGATTGTCCGGCACTTGTGGAGATCGTAAAGATCTTTGATGCGGTGGCGAACCCGGGAAATAAGCATTATCTGTTCAAAGCACTTACCGGTAAGGTTTTTGGACTTCATAGGAGCAGGATAGCAAAGTGTTGCCAAATGACTTCCGAAATCGCGAAGGATGCTGACAGCCCTAAGCAGGTGCGATTCAACTTGAGCATTTATGCGAACAATGAAGTATTTTCGGCCGAAAACGGTTTTGAGGATGCTGAGACGTTAAGAAATGCGCTCAGCGAGCTGAAGGATCTTGCTTTCGAAGGATCAAAGATGTCGCCCGCTGCACTGTTTTACAAGATAATGAACGAGTTGCCTGTGTTTTCAAAGACCGGCGCCGATAACCTTGAGTATGTCTGGTTTGCGCTTGAGTTGTTAAGGTCGGCAGAACTTGATGGTGGCGTGACATCTCTTAGAGACGGAGCTGCTTTTTTGAATGATCTTGTAAATAGTGACTCTAATATCGAAAGGTGCATCAGTCTTAAAAGTGAAAACAACCGAGTCCATCTTGCAAACCTGCACAAAGTGAAAGGCCTTGAGGCTCCTGTTGTCATTTTGGCCTGGCCTAAAAAAACGGATCACGAGCCTGAAAGACGCACTGTTTACAATGAACAGGAGCCGAAAAGCTGGATATTCAGAATCAGTAGACCCAGGGAAAAAGGCAATTATAATTCCACTCCATTTTTTGTGACAAATTCCTTTGAAGATGAAAAACAGAAGGAAAGCATAAATAATATTGCGGAGAACAACCGTCTGCTATATGTTGCGGCAACAAGAGCAAAGAATGCTCTGCTTGTATGTAGGCGACTTAAAGCTGACGGATCTTTGGAGGACGGAAACCCCTGGAAACCGTTTGTGGATGCGGCGGAGGATGATTTCGCCAATCTGCCCGCAGGGACACCTGAAGCGCCTGTAGCAAGAGAGTGCGCTGAAATTGAGAAGGTTTATGAAAACCCTGTCAAATACCGTGAAGGAAAGCTTACAGGAGAGGCTTCAAAAGCATCTTTCAAGATCGCACTTCCAAGCAAAACAAAGATCAAAGCAAAAAGTGCCGAAGAAGAGCACGAAGAGGATTTGCAACACGGAACAACAACAGAAAACGCAGCTTCAACGGAAAACGGCGCACCCAAAGAAAAAACGGGCAACGGCCGCAAAGATGCAGCAATCATCGGAACAATGGTCCATCGTGTCATGGAAGTCCTGGTATCTTCCGGAAACAGAGCCGAAGCTCATGCACTTGTAAATGACACGGTTGCTGAATTTGGATATCCTTGTCCGGAAAAAAGTGAAGAGTATAAAACAATGCTCCGTGATGTTATAAAGATCATGCAAAACGGCGGTCACCCCCAGACCAACGGCCTTCCGCAGGACATCCTTCATGAACTCCTTTCGGCTGACGAAGCCTACTGCGAGGTTCCGTTCTGCTACAAGGAACACGGCGAAGCCGGAGATATCATCTGGAACGGCGTTATGGACGTTATTTACCGCAAAGACGGCCTGTGGCACATTGTGGACTATAAGACCAATGCGGAAGGCACTGACCTTGACAGAAAATACAAGGGCCAGCTGGATGCGTATATTAAAGCATTTAAGGCCACTACAGGGCAGGATGCGGACGCAAAGACGTATCATATCGACATCTGAAACGGTGTACAACAACAAGCTCAAAACAGTCATTTATCCGCAGGCCCGATCCCATTCGGCTTTTCGAGCTGAAAACCGGCATTCAGAAAAACAAAATACAGTGTTTCGATAAAAACAATTTACAAATGCTTTTCAGTATGTTAAAATAATATCATACAGAAAGGCATTTGTATTTTTATACAGTACCGCTGAGACATCTGAAAATACGGAAAAATGAGAAAATACGGAGGTTGATCAGCATGGAAAGAAGAGTAGTAGACAGCGTTGAAGTCTTGGAAAAGACGCTTGCAAGGGTAAGAAAAGCCCAAAAGAAGTTTTCCGGCTTTACGCAGGAGCAGGTAGACAAGATCTTCAAGGCTGCCGCCATTGCCGCAAACATGGCCCGCATCCCGCTTGCAAAGATGGCGGTCGAAGAAACGGGCATGGGCGTTGTTGAAGACAAGGTGATCAAGAACAATTATGCAGCCGAGTACATCTACAATGCATATAAAAACACTAAGACATGCGGAGTGATAGAGGAGGATACGGCATTCGGCATAAAGAAGATAGCGGAGCCCATAGGCGTTATCGCCGCCGTTATACCTACAACAAATCCCACATCTACCGCAATATTCAAGACGCTTATCGCTCTGAAGACCAGGAACGCGATAATCATCTCACCGCACCCGAGGGCAAAAAAGTCCACAATTGCTGCGGCAAAGATCGTTCTTGACGCAGCTGTTAAGGCAGGCGCGCCCGAGGGTATAATCGAATGGATCGATGAACCGAGCCTTGAAATGACAAACCTTGTCATGAAAGAATCCGACATAATCCTTGCAACAGGCGGGCCGGGCATGGTTAAAGCGGCATACTCGAGCGGAAAGCCCGCGCTCGGCGTGGGAGCCGGCAATACGCCTGCGATAATAGATGAGAGCGCCGATATAATACTTGCGGTGAACTCCATAATCCATTCAAAGACGTTCGATAACGGCATGATCTGCGCTTCCGAGCAATCTGTGATCGTGCATAAGAATGTTTATGATGCCGTAAAAGATGAATTTACCCGCAGAGGCTGTTATTTCCTTAAAGACGGGGAGATCGACAAGGTCAGGGATACGATACTCATAAACGGTGCGCTGAATGCAAAGATCGTTGGCCAGACAGCGGTTAAGATCGCGGAGCTTGCGGGCGTTAAGGCTCCGGAAGGAACAAAGATCCTTATCGGCGAAGTCCAGAGCGTGGATCTGTCCGAGGAGTTCGCGCACGAGAAGCTTTCTCCCGTACTTGCGATGTATAAGGCAGAGAACATCAAAGATGCCTTTGATAAGGCCGAACATCTTATTGCAGACGGCGGATACGGCCATACATCTTCGATCTATCTCAATACCGTGACGGAACAGAAGAAGCTTGATGAATTCGCGGCACGCATGAAAACATGCCGCATCCTTGTGAATACGCCTTCTTCCCAGGGCGGCATCGGAGACCTGTATAACTTCAAGCTTGCTCCTTCACTGACGCTCGGGTGCGGTTCATGGGGCGGAAACAGCGTTTCCGAGAATGTAGGTGTAAAGCACCTGCTGAATATCAAAACAGTTGCCGAAAGAAGGGAAAATATGCTGTGGTTCAGAACACCTGAAAAGATCTATATAAAGAAAGGCTGCCTGCCGACAGCACTGGATGAGTTAAAAAGCGTTATGGGCAAAAAGAGGGCGTTTATCGTAACGGACAGCTTTTTGTACAACAACGGGTACACAAGGTCGATAGAGACCAAGCTTGATGAGATGGGTATCGTGCATGACTGCTTCTTTGATGTCGAGCCGGATCCGACACTTGCCTGCGCAAAGGCAGGAGCGGAGCAGATGAGGTCGTTCAAGCCGGACTGCATAATCGCTCTTGGCGGCGGCTCCGCAATGGATGCCGGAAAGATCATGTGGGTGCTCTATGAACATCCCGAAGCAGATTTCAGTGACATGGCCATGAGATTCATAGATATCCGCAAGCGTGTGTACACCTTCCCGAAGATGGGAGAAAAGGCTTACTTTATAGCAATCCCCACTTCCGCGGGCACGGGCTCCGAGGTTACGCCTTTTGCCGTTATCACCGACGAGCAGACAGGCATTAAGTACCCTCTTGCAGATTACGAACTCCTTCCCGATATGGCAATAATCGACATCGATTACCATATGTCGGCTCCGAAGGGACTTACTGCAGCATCCGGCATCGATGCGGTTTCACATGCCCTTGAAGCCATTGCGTCCGTTATGGCGACAGATTACACCGACGGCCTTGCGATAAGGGCTTTGCAGATCATATTCGAATACCTTCCCCGCGCTTACGACAACGGCGGGAACGACGCCCTTGCCCGTGAGAAGATGGCAAACGCGGCTACAATGGCAGGTATGGCTTTTGCAAACGCTTTCCTTGGCGTATGCCATTCAATGGCACATAAGCTCGGCGCGTTCCATCACATCGCGCATGGTGTGGCAAACGCTCTTATGCTTGAAGAAGTGCTGAGATTCAATGCGGCCGAAGCACCTGTAAAGATGGGAACGTTCAGCCAGTACGACCATCCGCATACTCTTGAAAGATACGCAATGGTTGCGGACGAGCTGAAGCTTGGCGGAAAGACAGACGAAGAGAAGCTTGAGAGACTTATAAAGGCTGTTAATGAACTTAAGGCAAAGGTAGGGATAAAGCCTGCGATAAGGGATTATGTGCCGGATGAGAAGGATTTCCTTGACCGTCTTGACGAAATGACAGAACAGGCCTTTGATGATCAGTGCACGGGTGCAAATCCCCGTTACCCGCTCATGAGCGAGATAAAGCAGATGTATCTTAATGCTTATTACGGGAAGACGGGCCGCAAGGCAAAAAGCGGTCTTAAGAAAGATTAAGGAGGAAACCTGAGATGAAGCTTGATCAGATAATCGCAGTAAGAAAAAACAAAACCATATATCGTGACGGAGACAGGGTTTACAAGGTTTTCGACAAATCCTATTCAAAGGCGGACGTTTTAAATGAGGCGCTGAACCAGGCGAGGGTCGAGGAGACGGGCCTGAACATTCCAAAGGTGCTCGAGGTTACCGTGATCGACGGGATGTGGACCATCGTATCGGAGTATATAAGCGGAAAAACGCTGTCTGCACTTATGGAGGAGAATCCCGAAAAGAA
The DNA here is from genome assembly GCA_016280395.1 of Lachnospiraceae bacterium. Lineage (GTDB taxonomy): Bacteria > Bacillota > Clostridia > Lachnospirales > Lachnospiraceae > SZUA-448. The sequence goes on from JAEEGQ010000105.1 coordinate 90,359, forward strand.
AGACGAATATCTTGAACTGTTTGTGGACCTGCAGCTAACCATGCATTCGAAGACCTGCAGGGGCTTAAACAAGCTTATGGACAAGATGAACAGGAAGATAAGCGAGACGGGGCTTTCGGCAACCACGAGATACGACCTGCATACAAGGCTCGATGCGATGCCGAAGCATAACAAGGTGTGCCACGGTGATTTTAATCCGTCGAATATCATAATCAGGGAGGACGGAACGCCGTTTATCCTTGACTGGTCCCATGCGACCCAGGGCAACGCATCTGCCGATGCCGCAAGGACCTACCTGCTTTTCTGGCTTGAAGGCGATGTAAACGCAGCAAAGAAATATCTGAACCTTTTCTGTGAAAAGAGCGATACCGCAAAACAGTATGTGCAGAAGTGGATGCCTATCGTTGCCGCATCGCAGATGGTCAAAGGAAACGAGAATGAGCGCGAATTCCTGCAGTCGTGGATCGACGTTGTGGATTACGAGTGAAAAGCGCGCGTAAATGCCGGGATAAACGGAAGTAGCGGTTTGGAGAAAAATAGGCAAAAATAATACCGGAAAAGAGGTCCGGAACCGAAAAAATTGCTTGAAAACATCATACTTTGTGATATAATATTTTTGCGGCTCACAGAAGACGTTATTTTTGTGTTCCCAAAATACAATTTTTGACGTTTTTCACAAGTGGGCAAATTATTCCGGGAGGAAAGAAAATGGCAAAAAAATGGGTCTATTTATTCAAAGAAGGCAATGCGGACATGCGTAACCTTCTTGGCGGTAAGGGTGCAAACCTTGCAGAGATGACCAACATCGGTCTCCCCGTACCGCAGGGCTTTACCATCACAACAGAAGCCTGCACTCAGTATTATGAGGACGGCAAGCAGATCAACGACGAAATCCAGGGTCAGATCGACGAGTACATCTTAAAGATGGAGGAAATGACCGGAAAGAAGTTTGGCGACAGGGAGAATCCCCTTCTTGTTTCCGTACGTTCCGGCGCCCGTGCGTCTATGCCCGGTATGATGGATACAATTCTTAACCTTGGTCTTAACGAGGACGTAGTTAACGTTCTTGCCGAAAAATCCAACAACCCCCGCTGGGCATGGGACTGCTACCGCAGATTCATCCAGATGTTCTCCGACGTTGTTATGGAAGTCGGAAAGAAGTATTTCGAAGAGCTCATCGATGCTCTTAAATTACGCAAGGGTGTTACACAGGACGTAGAGCTTAACGCTGACGATCTTAAAGAGCTTGCATACCAGTTCAAGGCTGAGTACAAGAGCAAGATCGGAGCTGATTTCCCCGACGATCCCAAGATCCAGCTCGCAGAAGCCATCAAGGCCGTATTCCGTTCATGGGATAACCCCAGAGCAAACGTTTACCGCCGCGACAACGACATCCCTTATTCATGGGGCACAGCCGTTAACGTACAGATGATGGCATTCGGCAACATGGGCGATGATTGCGGTACAGGCGTTGCATTCACACGTAACCCCGCTACCGGCGAAAAGGGTCTCTTCGGCGAATTCCTTACAAACGCACAGGGCGAGGACGTTGTTGCAGGTGTTCGTACCCCTATGAAGATAAGCGAAATGGAAGAGAAGTTCCCCGAAGCTTTTGCGCAGTTCAAGGATGTATGCAAGATCCTCGAGGATCATTACCGCGACATGCAGGATATGGAGTTCACCGTTGAGCACGGCAAACTTTACATGCTGCAGACACGTAACGGTAAGAGAACCGCACAGGCAGCCCTTAAGATCGCATGTGACCTTGTTGATGAAGGCATGCGCACCGAGAAGGAAGCCGTTGCGATGATCGACCCCAGAAACCTTGACACACTCCTTCATCCTCAGTTCGATAAGGACGCAGTTGCACGCGCACGCGTTATGGGCAAGGCCCTTGGTGCCGCTCCCGGCGCTGCTTGCGGTAAGATCGTATTCACCGCTGAAGATGCAAAGAGCTGGGCTGCAAGGGGCGAGAAAGTCGTTCTTGTACGTCTCGAGACCTCTCCTGAGGACATCGAAGGCATGAAGGCCGCACAGGGTATCCTTACCGTCCGCGGCGGTATGACTTCACACGCTGCCGTTGTTGCACGTGGTATGGGAAGCTGCTGCGTATCCGGCTGCTCCGACATAAAGATGAACGAAGCCGAGAAGACATTCGAGCTTAACGGCAAGACATATACAGAAGGCGATATGATCTCCTTCGACGGTACAACAGGTTACATCTACGACGGCGCTATCCGCACCGTTGATGCCACCATCGCCGGTGAATTCGGCCGCATCATGGCTTGGGCAGACAAGTACAGAACTCTGAAGGTTCGCACCAATGCTGATACTCCCGCTGACGCTAAGAAGGCTCGTGAGCTGGGCGCTGAGGGTATCGGTCTGTGCCGTACCGAGCATATGTTCTTTGAGGCTGACAGAATCGCCGCGTTCCGCGAAATGATCTGCGCCGACACGCTGGAAGAAAGAGAAGCCGCGCTCGACAAGATCCTTCCCTATCAGCAGGGCGACTTCGAGAAGCTGTATGAGGCTCTCGAGGGCAACCCCGTAACCATCCGCTTCCTGGATCCGCCTCTGCATGAGTTCGTACCCACAGAGGAGGCTGACATCGAGGCTCTGGCTAAGGCTCAGGGCAAGACAGTTGCCGAGATCAAGACTCTCATCGACTCTCTGCATGAGTTCAACCCGATGATGGGTCACCGCGGCTGCCGTCTGGCTGTCACATATCCCGAGATCGCAAAGATGCAGACCAAGGCTGTTATCCGCGCTGCTATCAACGTTAAGAAGGCTCATCCCGACTGGACTCTCGTACCCGAGATCATGATCCCGCTCGTAGGCGATATCAAGGAGCTCAAGTACGTTAAGAAGTTCGTTGTTGAGACCGCTGACGCTGAGGTCGCCGCTGCAGGCGTAGAGCTCGAGTATGAGGTAGGTACAATGATCGAGATCCCCAGAGCTGCTCTGACAGCTGACGAGATCGCTACAGAGGCTGACTTCTTCTGCTTCGGTACCAACGACCTTACTCAGATGACCTTCGGCTTCAGCCGTGATGACGCAGGTAAGTTCCTTGACGCTTACTATGACGCTAAGATCTTTGAGAACGATCCGTTCGCTAAGCTCGATCAGACAGGCGTAGGCAAGCTGATGGATATGGCTATCAAGCTCGGCAAGCCCGTAAATCCCGCTCTCCATATCGGTATCTGCGGCGAGCACGGCGGTGATCCCACATCCGTTGAGTTCTGCCACAAGATCGGTCTGGACTATGTATCCTGCTCACCCTTCCGTGTTCCGATCGCTCGTCTGGCTGCTGCTCAGGCTGCTATCAGCAACAAGTAAGAAACAGGATCATAATAATAAACAACATCACAGCGCTGTGGCTTATGTCACAGCGCTTTTTGTATATTTGATCGGGTTATGCGATAACAAAAGCCTCTTACCGTATAATACTAATTTCAAATAAACCCCTTTAACATCTATTGCGTTAAATTCCGCATAGCTGCGTTGTCGATCTTGACAGGCGCCAGCCTGCCTGCGATCTCCGCCTTGCTCTGCGAAATTTTCCGCAAATATCTTGTTTAAGCGTTTTAATTGAAATTAGTATAA
>JAEEGQ010000106.1 GCA_016280395.1 Lachnospiraceae bacterium
AGAAAGGGCGCAATAGCGGCCCATAGTGGTGAGAAAGTGCTGATTCCAATAAATATGAGAGATGGAAGCGTACTTGCTGTCGGTAAAGGAAATCCTGAATGGAACTTCTCAGCTCCTCACGGTGCAGGAAGGATCATGTCCAGATCAAAGGCTAAAGAGACCTTAAGTCTGGATGAATACAAAGAGACCATGAAGGGTATCTATACCACTTCAATCAATGAAAATACATTGGACGAGGCGCCTATGGCATACAAGAGCCTTGAGGACATCATTGAAGTGATCAGGGAGTCGGTAGATGTCATCGACGTAATGAAACCTATTTATAATTTCAAGGCATCCGACTAAGGAACATCCCGTTCCGGTCGGAGTGCCAGAACAGGAGGACAAGATGTTAATGATGCCTGCCATCGATATGGTGGCAACAGGAAGAAATATAGCGAAGATGAGACAGAACGCGGGATTGACCGTGAAGGATCTGCAGATCTTCTTTGGATTTGCGACCCCGCAGGCAATCTACAAGTGGCAGCATGGTACGGCAATGCCTACCATCGATAATTTAGTCGCATTGGCAATGATCTTCGGTGTGACAATGGATGAGATCATTGTTGTAGACACTGATATCAGAGCGAAGATCAGCGCTTGAAAGAATAAAAGGAGCCGGTAGGTAGCTCCTTTTTCTTTTGCATCAATGTTCGATATTTTCGAACCCAAAGTTCGAAATCCTATGGAACGACTTAAACGGCAGCATGGCAGGTTCGTTGATTTTACTGCCCGGATTATTCAACATGAAATAGACCGTTTTGAGAGAATAGCAAATTAACCGGTATTGCGGTTTTTGCCAGGGGTTATACACCTGCATCGGGCGCCCCGTGTTATGACTGCGGCTATAAGAGAAATCTTGTGGCCGCATATTGTTTTAAAAACATCTTGACACGGTGTCAAAATGCTGTTACAATTCAAATTGACACGATGTCAAAATAAAAAACATATAAATGTGATCAAAAGCGGCCTAACGGAGTTCGATAATACAAGAGAGGTGAATGGGATGAGTATTACAATGAATTTGTATTATACGGGAGTTGACGGGAATGCTCGCAAGTTTGCAGAGGAGATGGAAAGTACAGGTGTTGCCGGGCAGATCCGGGCAGAAGAAGGAAACTTGAAATATGAGTATTATATCCCGCTCAAAGATCCTGAAACAGTGCTTCTGATCGACAGTTGGGAAGACCAGGAGGCAATAGACCGGCATCATGCATCTCCCATGATGAAAAAGATTGCCGAATTACGCAAGAAACATGATCTTCATATGACAGCGGAGCGTTATGTATCAGATACAGACGGAATACCGCAAAAGGACAGAGAATTTATAAGACAATAGGGAGGCCTGCCATGCCTAAGGGATCGCCGGAAAGAACGGCTTCAAGAAAAGAAGAGATAATAAACGCCTGCGAAAAGCTGTATCAGACAATGAGCTTTAAGGATATCACACTTAAAGAGATCGGAAATGAAACATCTTTTTCAAGGCCGACGATCTATAACTACTACCGGACAAAAGAAGAGATATTCCTTGCGCTTTTTGAACGTGAGTATGCGCGCTGGAATGAGGAATTAAACAACATCCTCCGGGATAATGAAAAACTTACCGGAGAACAGCTGGCAGAGAAGCTGGCATCATCCTTGGCAAACAGAAAGCAGCTCTTAAAGCTCCTTGCTATGAACAATTACGATATGGAAGCGAACAGCAGGCCGGAGCTTCTGACATCTTTCAAGGTGGCTTACGGCGAGTCCATGAAGATCGTACGCAGGATCCTTACAAAGTTCTGTCCGGAGAAGTCAGAACGGGAGATCCGGGAAATTATATACGTATTTTTCCCGTTCATGTTTGGCATATATCCTTACACGGCCGTAACGGATAAACAGAAGGATGCCATGAAACAGGCAAATGTGGACTATGTATATCAGTCGATATTTGAGATAACAAATAACTGCCTGCGAAAGCTTTTGTAAGTGCAGGCTTCTAACAAAGACACCGGCTCCGGAAGCCGGATGCTCTAAAAAACAACCGGGAGGTAAATCGTAAATGAAGAGAATGATCTGTGGACTGCTGATGATAATGCTGGTTTTGGGACTTGCGGCCTGTGGGAATGACAAAGGACAGACAACACCCGGAGCAGTGACAAATATACCTGCGGGAAAGAACGAAGAAAAGGGGAAGACCAACGATACTCTTGTAGTGTATTTTTCCGCAACAGGAACCACAAGGGGTGTTGCGGAGAAGATCGCAGGGATCACAGGCGCGTACATTTATGAGATCAAGGCTGCCAAGGAGTACACGAAGGCGGATCTTAACTGGAACGATTCCAAAAGCCGATCGACAAAAGAGCAGAATGACTCTTCGGCAAGACCGGAGATAGGCAGCAAAGAGATATCGCTTGAAGGCTACAAAACGATCTATATCGGATACCCGATCTGGTGGGGAGAAGCACCGCGCATCATGGATACATTTGTGGAAAAATACAATTTCGAGGGCATAACCGTGATCCCCTTCTGCACCTCAGCCAGCAGCGGAATGGGCAGGAGCGGCAAAAACCTTGCGGACAGGGCGGGAAGCGGAACCTGGCTTGAGGGCAGGCGTTTCGGAGCCGGCACATCGGAGGATGATGTAAGAGCGTGGATAGAAAGTATGCTAAAAGAAGGGAAAATAGCCATGGATGAGCTGGTCCTTACCGTCGGGGGAAAAGAAATATCTGTGAAATGGGAAGACAATGAGAGCGTAAAGGCTCTTAAAAACCTTGCCGGAGCAGGAATAAGCATCGGGATGTCCATGTACGGCGGGTTTGAGCAGGTCGGAAGCCTTGGCGCTTCCCTGCCGCGGAATGACAACCGGATAACAACCGGCCCCGGCGACATTGTACTTTATTCGGGAGACAAGATCGTAATATTTTATGGTTCAAATACATGGGAATACACGCGGCTTGGAAAGATCACCGGCCTTAACGAAAAGGAGCTTAAAGATACCTTCGGGAACGGCGATGTCACGATCGGCTTAACTGTCGGAAAAAGATAAGAGAAAAAAGCACTTGAAAACCTGCACGCAGGTATTTATAATCTACTTTGGTTAGCAAAGACTAACAAGCATAAAGGACGTAACATCGATGTGTCCGCATAATGATTGCGTATATAAGGAAAAGGCTTGGATGGGACAATGAAAGAAAAGGAACTCAACAAAAACATAAGATCGTTCTCGAAGTATTACCAAAACCTTCTGTCAAATGAGGGCACAAAAAACATTGCTCAAAAAATGTCCTTGTACAGAAAGAGACTTGAGGATATGTACAGATCCGAAGCATTTAAGGCTTACAGTATATATCCTTCGGTCAATGTCGCTTTTGTGTATGCCGTTATAGCTATGTGCCTGGAGCTGAAAGCAGCCGGGTATACAGATGACAGGATCGTTCCGGCAGTGGAAAAGAGCATGGAGAGCAGATGGAGCACTTTTGTTAAGATCCTTAAGTTTATCGATCTGTTTCCGTTCAGCTTTCCTGTGGTCAGGTTATGGAACAGATCCGATCATTCGGACAGGATAAAAGACGGAAGCATCACCTATGATCGTTTCTCCGCGGAAAAAGATAAGATAGAATACCGTATATGCAAATGCATGTATGTCGAAATTTTCGAATATTACGGGATCAGACCGCTTTGCAAGATATTCTGCAATACCGACAGGATAATGTATGCCGGGCTGACCAGGCACGTGAATTATGTCAGGCATTCCGATCTGTCTGACGGGAATGTCTGCTTTGACGAGATATTCAGGAAATGATCCAAGACGCTCTGCTGCCGGTCAGGACTTGAAAAAGTTTTGCCCGGAAAGCAAAAAGTATATTGTGGGAAATATCGTCTGTCAATGGATCGAACTCATGTGAATCTTGTGACGGCATATTGTTTTGCAAGAAGCTCCAAAAAACTTGACGAATGGTTCAAGGGAACCGGGCTGTATAAGAAACATCTGGAATCCTTCGTTCAGGAGAAGGGAATGCTTCCGCAGACAAAAGCGGGGATACTGATAACAGTCACGATTCTGATGGGACTTGGCATCTTCTTTATGGCGCGAAAAGGAATATGGGTTCCCTGCGTGGTCCTTGCGGTGGTCTGGACGGCGCATATGATTTACTTCCTGTTTTTCGTAAAAACGATAAAACAAGCAGGCGCAGGCTGCGGGGAGAAGGCATGACCACACATTGCAACGGAGCTGTACAAGACACACGACGCTTTTCCGGGTGGATATCATTATAAAGATTTTGCTTTATATGAGCATTCGGGAATGATATAATAAAGGGTGATCCGGATAAATGAGACGCGAGCGGAAACATTTATCCGGCATCTGTAAACAGCCGGGAAAGGCTGGGGAGATAACCGATGACGCAGTTTATCGTGACAGGGATGACCTGTGCTGC
>JAEEGQ010000008.1 GCA_016280395.1 Lachnospiraceae bacterium
AGGCAACCTCAAGGGACTTATAACTATCAAAGATATCGAAAAACAGATAAAATACCCCGCATCCGCAAAGGATGAACAGGGAAGGCTCCTGTGTGCCGCTGCTGTCGGCATCACATCGAACGTGCTTGACCGCGTGCAGGGCCTTGTAAACGCAAAAGTAGATGCAATAGTCATCGATACTGCCCACGGCCACTCGGCAAACGTGCTCCGCACCGTAAGAGAGATACGCGACGCATTCCCCGGTCTTTCGATAATCGCGGGAAATGTCGCTACGGGAGAGGCTACAGAAGCCCTTATCAAGGCAGGCGTTGACTGTGTCAAGGTCGGTATCGGACCGGGCTCCATCTGCACGACACGCGTTGTTGCAGGTATCGGCGTTCCGCAGATCACAGCTATCATGGAAGCTTCGGCAGTTGCTAAGAAGTACGGTATTCCGATCATCGCCGACGGCGGTATCAAATATTCCGGAGATATCACAAAAGCTATCGCAGCAGGCGCAAATGTCTGCATGATGGGCAGCATCTTCGCAGGGTGCGATGAGAGCCCGGGAACCTTCGAACTTTACCAGGGCAGGAAATACAAGGTTTACCGCGGTATGGGATCCATTGCGGCCATGGAAAACGGCAGCAAGGACCGCTATTTCCAGACAGATGCGAAGAAGCTTGTGCCGGAAGGTGTCGAGGGACGTGTTGCATACAAGGGAACAGTCGAAGATACTATCTTCCAGCTCCTTGGCGGGCTCCGTTCCGGTATGGGATACTGCGGTGCAAAGGATATAGAGACTCTGAAAGAAACGGGCCGTTTCATCAAGATCTCCGCGGCATCCTTAAAGGAAAGTCATCCTCATGATATCCATATCACAAAGGAAGCGCCCAACTACAGCGTTGAGGATAAATAAACAGAAAACAGCGAGGTTTTATGGCTGCCAAGATGTCAAGAGCCGAGTGGCGGCGCAGACGCCGCCGCAAGGTCATAATCTTAAGAATAATCGTATTTTCCATATTTGCGCTGATACTTGCAGGGATCGTATTCGGACTTGTTTCCCTTTTCAGGACCTTCTTCATGCACGAAAAGCTTGGGACATTGAGTTCTGCGGGCGATGTTGAGGTCTTGAACAGGATGCTCGAAAAGAGCGAGTACTCACGGAACGGAGTCAGGATAAGCGAACGCGGGATAAAGGGTATAGTCATCCATGCGGTCGACAACCCCGGGATAAGCGCGATGGAACAGCGGAATTACTACAATTCCCTCGGAACAACACGCAGTAATCACTTGAGTTCGCATTTCGTGGTGGATCTTGACGGAAAGATAGTGCAGTGCATACCTGTAAACGAGCAGGCGCTTGCAAACGGTGCGAGAAACGGAGACACATTGGCGATAGATTTCTGTTATCCCGATGAAACGGGCGAGCCCGGTATGTTCACAAGGTCGTCGCTTGTAAAGCTTACCGCTGTGCTTGTAAAAAGGCTTGGGCTTACGGCGGATGGCATTTTGAGGCACAGTGACATAACGTCCGTCGACGGCATCGACTGTCCGAAGTTCTTTCAGAACGAGGATGAGTGGAGAAAGTTCAAAGAAGATGTGATGGCGCAGGTTGCGCTGCTAAAGAAATGATCAGGAAGAAGTCTGAAAGGAGCATATCCTTTCAGACTTCTTTTTTACGTGGCAAGCGAATGCCCTTGGCACAAGACTGTTTTAATGTCAGGGGCTGAGCGAACGGTCATCGGGCAGACTTACACCGGGATAAAAAAAGGCCATCCGGCATGGGTTTTGCCGGATGGACCGGGATATTACAAAGGAGTCGTCCTGCGGTATCAAAGTTCAAGAGTGAAGGTCTTCCCGACAGGTTCGTAGGAACGTGTCCTTACGCCTGCTGACGCAAACATGCGCTTTGCTGCGATGGTGGAATCCGTTGCAGCATACTTGTCGGAAAGGTAGATGACCTCGGAAACACCGCTCTGGATCAGGGCTTTTGTACATTCATTACAAGGGAAGAGGGTCGTATACACCTTTGCGCCCTTGATGTCGGAACCGGTGTAATTGAGGATGGCGTTAAGCTCTGCATGGCAGACATAGAAATACTTGGTCTCGAGGTTGTCACCCACGCGTTCCCAGGGGTATTCGTCGTCAGAGCAGCCTCTGGGCATTCCGTTGTAGCCCACGGAAAGAATGCGGTTGTCTTCGCTTACTATGCAGGCGCCGACGCTTGTGTTAGGGTCTTTGCTGCGACCTGCGGAAAGCAGCGCGATACCCATGAAGTATTCATCCCATTTCAGATAATCCTGTCTTTTCATAGCCTTCTCCGTTATGATCGTACTAAATGCGGCACGGTTTTGGATTAAACTCATGATCCGCATTCCATGATCCTAATCTATCACAATGATGCCGGTTTGACAACTGTATAAAAGAGTTTTGTACCTTTTTGCGTTGATTTTATTGTTGTCTTCATCACTTTACAGTGATATAATTTTTATCGGGGAAAGCTGTATTTTTATGCTTTCTGCAGAAAGGGCCGGCAGCAGCGGGACGGACCGCGCCGGACAAAGACAGGAAAATATGAAAAAAATCCATGTGAACACATCAAGTGAATATGATATTCTGATCGGCTCCGGAGCAATGCGGGAGCTTCCGGCGGTTTTGAAAAACGCCGTAAACATCAGGACGGTTGCGGTGATCTCGGACAGCAATGTTTTCCCGATCTACGGGGAAAAGTGCCTTAAATACATTGAAGAAGCCGGGATGAAGGCTTTAAGCTTTGTTTTTCCGGCCGGTGAAGGCTCCAAATGTATGAAGACCTATGAGGAGATCCTTGAATTCTTATGCGAAAACCGGCTTACAAGGAGCGACGCGCTTGTGGCGCTCGGAGGCGGCGTTACAGGGGATCTTACGGGATTTGTGGCGGCAACATACCTCCGCGGGATACGGTTCATCCAGATACCGACTACGCTGCTTGCGGCAGTTGATTCTTCTGTCGGCGGAAAGACCGCGATAGACCTTAAAGCAGGGAAAAACCAGGTGGGATGCTTTTATCAGCCGATTGCTGTGCTGTGCGATCCGGATACGTTAAAGACGCTGCCGGAAAGCGAGTTTAAGTGCGGCATGGCGGAAGTCATAAAGTACGGCATGTACGGGAATGCCCCGTTTTTCTCGGAGCTTCTTGACAGGGACGCCAAGGAGTTTGTTGATGACGTTATCGGGACATGTGTATCCATGAAACGTGATATCGTTACAAGAGACGAGTTTGACAGAGGCGAGAGGATGCTCCTTAATTTCGGGCATACCTTTGGGCATGCGGCCGAGAAATGCAGCGGCTTTAAACTGCTGCACGGCGAGGGTGTGGCCATGGGCATGGCCGTGATGACAAGAGCCGCGAGACGTTTCGGGTATTGCGATGATATGACTGTGGAGCTTCTTGAGAAGATACTTGATAAATACGGACTTCCAAAGGAGATGCCCTACACGGTCGGAGAGCTTACGGAGGCCGCTCTTTCGGACAAAAAGATGATGGGGAGCGAGATAAATCTCGTTGTTCCCGAAAAGATCGGGAAGTGCGTGATAGAGAAGGTCCCGGCATCCGTCATTTCCGACTGGCTTGAGGCAGGTGGTGTGAAATGTTAGAGTTAAACCCGGGGAAACGGAAAGGAACTGTAAAGATACCGGCTTCTAAGTCCATGGCACACAGGTACCTGATATGCGCGGCGCTGTCGGGCTGCGGGCCGGAAGCTGTGACCGGAGAGAATAAGAAAATAAGTATTGTCTGCGATGGAATGTCCGCGGATATCGAGGCTACGATCGGCTGCCTTAAAGCGCTCGGGGCCTCGATAGAACATGATGATGACAGGGAAAACAGGATGACCTGCACCCCGGTCTGCGGCAATATTCCCGGAGACAGTGCGATTGTCTGTGCTGCCGGCGAGGAAGGTGCGATTGGTTGTGCGGGCATAGAAGATCGTGCGCCCGGCTGCGGGGCCGGAGAGGACTGTGTGCTTGACTGCGGTGAATCCGGATCAACCTTGAGATTCCTGCTTCCCGTTGTCGGGGCGCTTGGCAAAAAAGGCCTGTTTAAGATGCACGGGAGGCTTCCGGAGCGTCCTCTTGCGCCGCTTGACGAGGAGTTGAAAAAGCACGGCATGACCCTCAAAAAACAGGGTGACGAGCTATATTTTGGCGGAAAGCTTAAAGCCGGCAGCTATTCGATGCCCGGAACAGTGTCGTCACAGTACATATCGGGGCTCCTGTTTGCTCTTCCGATGCTTGAAGGCGACAGCATCCTTACGGTAACGGGACCGGTCGAGTCAAGAGACTACATCCTGATGACCGAGGAAGCGCTTGCAAAAGCGGGGATCGTCTTTGAAAAGAAAGGGAATTCCTACAGGATACCCGGCGGGCAGCGGTATGACATGCCAAAAGAGCTTACTGTTGAAGGCGATTTCTCGAATGCCGCGTTTTTCCTAAGTATCGGGGCTCTGTCTTCGGAAGAGGTGACCGTGACAGGCTTAAATACAGCATCTTTGCAGGGCGACAGGAGGATAGTCGAGATCCTTGAAGCCTTCGGTGCCAATACGACGGTTACCGGGGATTCGGTATCGGTGCGGGGAGGAACGCTATCCGGGATAACCATAGACGCAAAGCTGATCCCGGATCTTGTGCCGGTCTTGGCCGTTGTGGCAGCGGGAGCGGAAGGCGTGACAAACATAGTGAACGCCGGGCGCTTAAGACTAAAGGAATCCGACAGACTTAAGTCGACCGCTGCGCTTATAAACGGGCTTGGAGGCAAGTGCGAAGAACTTGAAGACGGACTTGTGATCACAGGAAACGGCGCCCTTAAGGGCGGCACGGCGGATACCTGCAACGATCACAGGATAGCGATGGCAGCTGCCGTTGCGGCATGCATCAGCAGGGAAAAGGTCAGCTTAACGGATGAGAAATGCGTGGGGAAGTCTTATCCGGGGTTTTTTGAAGACTTTAAGAGACTTGAGATTTTGGAGACATAAGTTTTTGCGCGGTCTCACAAATAACACTACAGGGAGGCAGTCATGAGCAGTTCATACGGTGAAAACATTGAGGTAACAATCTTTGGTCAGTCACATTCTTCGGGGATAGGCATGACGCTGCAGGGCGTACCTGCGGGGGAGGAGCTTGATCTTGAGGAACTTTCGAAGTTCCTTGCAAGGCGCGCCCCGGGCAGAAACGAGTATTCATCACCCAGACGCGAGCCTGATGAACCCGAGTTTTTATGCGGCATCTTTAACGGGAAAACCTGCGGAACGCCGATCACAGCCATAATCCGCAACAAAGACAGGCGCTCGGAGGACTACAGCGCCCTGAAGGACCTCCCAAGGCCCGGACACGCTGATTATACAGCCAACATCAAGTATTTCGGAGCACAGGACTATCGCGGCGGCGGTCATTTTTCGGGACGTCTTACCGCGGCACTCTGCATTGCGGGCGGTATCTGCAAGCAGCTCCTTGAAAAAGAGGGAATACAGATCATTGCAAGGATATCCTCCATCGGCCCGATAAAGGATCGCGGTGAGCTGTTTTCAAGCGTCGCAGACAAGGCTTTTCCCGTGTGCGACGACGAGATGGGCGAGAAGATGCGGGAATATATCGCTGAACGGAAGGCCGAAGGCGATTCAGTGGGCGGGACCGTGGAATGCTCGGTACTCGGCGTGCCGGCAGGACTTGGCGACCCGATGTTTGACGGCATGGAGAACAGGATCGCAAAGGCGGTTTTTGCGATACCTGCAGTGAAGGGCCTTGAATTCGGGATAGGCTTTGGCGCCTCCGAGCTTACGGGCAGTGAGAACAACGACGGAATGTACTACGAAGGCGGCGAGATACACACCGTTACAAACCATGCGGGAGGTATTCTCGGCGGCATCACGAACGGTATGCCGGTAACCTTCAGGGTCGGATTTAAGCCTACGCCTTCGATCACAAAGGCACAAAGGAGCGTCAACCTCACAACAAAAGAGGATGAGGGCCTCATGATCACCGGCAGGCACGATCCGTGCATCGTTCCGAGAGCCGTGCCGGTAGTTGAGGCGGCAGCGGCTATTGCGGTGTATGACGCACTGCTCGCAAGAAAGAGAGAATTGTAGGAAAAGCAGATGGACAGAGCTTTTTTAAGAAAGAAAATAGATAAGGTCGACGCGAAACTGGTTGAGCTTTTTGCAAAACGCATGGAGATCGCGGGAGAGATAGCGAAGGTCAAGAAGGCTGAAGGAATTCCCGTGCTCGACAGCGCCCGCGAAGAGCAGAAGCTTGAAGAGGTGGCGGCTCTTTCGCCGGATGAATTTAAGGATTACACAAAGCGGCTTTACCGTACACTTTTTGAAGTCAGCAGGGATTACCAGAACAGGCTCATCAACGGGGATGAGCATTGAAAACACGACTGCCGGCAGCCTTTTTGCAACAGCATGGTCACAGGAAGGCTTTAGGCTAAGGAGGAACAACATGAGGTTAAAATGCGGATTGCTCGGGGAAAAGCTTGCACACAGCTATTCTCCGCAGATCCACGAAATGCTCGGGGATTACGATTACAGGCTTTTTGAGGTTGAGGAGAGGAACCTTGAGGATTTCATCAAAAACGGAGACTGGAACGGGTTAAATGTTACGATCCCTTACAAGAAGACCGTCGTACCCTTCTGCAAGAATCTTTCGCCGCTTGCAAAAGCCATCGGCAGCGTGAACACGCTCGTAAAGAACCTTGACGGCGAGATATACGGCGACAATACGGATGCTTACGGGTTTGAGAAGCTTCTTTTGAGCACCGGCGCAAAGGTTAAGGGGAAAAAGGCTCTGATACTGGGAAACGGCGGGGCCTGCGCATCCGTTAATTCCGTTTTGAAGGAAAAAGGCTGCGAAACAGTGATCATCTCAAGGACCGGCGCGGATAATTACGGCAATCTGGACAGACACAGCGATGCCGATATCATCGTGAACACGACCCCTGTGGGGATGTACCCGGCAAACGGCGAAAGCCCTGTGGAATTAAAGAAATTCCCGAAGTGTTCGCTTGTGCTCGATATTATCTACAATCCTGCGCGCACCGCGCTGATGCTGCAGGCGGAAAAGCTTGGTATAGCCAACGCGGGCGGCCTGTACATGCTCGTGGCGCAGGCAAAACGTGCAGCGGAGCTGTTTCTTGGGAGAGATCTTCCCGACGATAAGATCGGGACCATAACAGAAACACTTCGCGAAGATATGGAAAACATCATCCTGATCGGGATGCCCGGGTGCGGAAAATCAACTGTTGCGGGACTCCTTGGGATATTTGCCGAAAAGGATGTTATCGAAACGGACAGGCTTATCGTGGAGAAAGCGGGAAAGAGCATACCGGAGATATTCAAAGAGATCGGGGAAGAAGGCTTTAGAAAGCTTGAAACCGAAGTCATTGCCGAGATCTCAAAGATGTCCGATAAGATCATTTCAACGGGCGGAGGCTGCGTGACGGTGCTTAAAAACTATGATCTTCTGCATCAGAACGGAAAGATCGTATGGCTGAAACGCGATCTTAACAAGCTTCCGACAGCCGGAAGACCCGTTTCGAAGTCAAGGCCCATAGAAGAGATATATAAGGAGCGTGCAGGGCTGTACGAACTGTTTTCGGACTTTGATGCAGACAATAACGGCGAGGCGGAGGAAACTGCGCGAAATATCATGAAGAAGGTTTGGAAGAACAGATGAAGATACTGGTAATAAACGGCCCCAATCTGAATATGCTCGGGAAAAGGGAACCGGAGATATACGGGAGAATGACATATGAGAGCCTTGTCGCGCTTGTTGAGGAAACATGTGCGGCAGAGGGGCTTGAATGCGAGGTTTTCCAGTCAAATCAAGAGGGCGCGATAGTGGATAAGATACAGGAAGCGCTCGGTGTATTCGACGGGATCGTGATAAATCCCGCAGCGTACACGCACACAAGTATTGCAATCCTTGATGCTTTGAAGGCAGTGGCACTTCCCGCAGTGGAGGTGCATATCTCGAATGTGCGTGAACGCGAGGACTTCCGGCAGGTATCTTACGCCGGCCTTGCCTGTGTGAAGACATTTATGGGCATGGGGCTCGACGGGTATGTTGAAGCTGTAAAATACCTGAAGTGGTATGTGCTGAACGGGAGTAACTGAAATATCAAGATAACACGATGCTTACGGGCGCGCCCGCACTTGTTTGGTGAGAACAATTCGCATATTGTAACAAACGCCTGTACCGGTTTGGTACAGGCGTATTTTCATGCTTTCCTGTCGAATCTGTAATGCCCTGTTTCGATCGAGCCTTGCGGAACAAGAAATCTGCGGACGGGATCTTCGGCTTCTTTCTGCGGAAGGATCTCGCAGCTGACTGAGAGACCGAGGGACTCAAGCCGGTCCGTAAGCTCATTTAAATGCGTTTCGAAGAGCTTTACGGTATCATCCTCCAGGTAAAACCTTGTCGTGAGGTTTTTTCCTGCGAGATTTAAGTAGATATCGGTCTTTCCGAGGTGTTCCATGTCCAGATGCAGCATGACGGACGAGCTTCCGTCGCTTTTTTTGCTGCGGTTCCGCTTGTAAACATAGAGCTCGCCCTGTGTGTAGCTGTCTTTAAGACGGACGGGAAGCTGGACATAGGGGAAATACCTGTTCAGGATATTCATGAAGTCCAGGTTGTCTTTGAGATTTTCCGCCTGCTTTGAGGCGCTCTCCACAAGTTTTGCGAGCTCCCCGCTCAGTTCGGGGTGCTTTTCTTTTATGCTTTTTAAGGCTTTGGACAGATTTGTGAGATCTCTTTCGAGCCGTTCGTAGAGATCTTCGAGGTTTTTGCCTTCCGTGAGCTGTTTCGGTGTAAGCGTCCAGTGGTCAAGGAACTTGTTTCCTGATACGGTTTCGCCGCGTTCTCCGGGAGCGGAAGAGGAATGCGGGATGGCTGCGTTTTCGGGGGATGCGGTCTGTGAGGACTGCTGTACATCACCGGTTCCCTGCATGTTACCGGAGCCTGAAAGCGCCCCGGCTGCGGTGCCTTCGGTATTGCCCTGTAAAGCAACGCTATTGCCCGCTTGTGCGGTTCCTGACTGCGCACCGGCTTCATGTGACACTCCCTGTGCCTCGGCACCCTCGGAAGCTGCCGCTGACGCCTGCAAAGAACCGGAGATTTCGTTGTTTCCTGTGGCAACCGCGCCTTCCGGTGTGGTTTCGGACATAACACCTGCCGGCTGTGACTGCGCGCCCGAAACATTCTCTGCGCCTGCTGTATTTTCGGGAACGCTCGCTGTTTCTGCATTTGCCTGTGCAGCAGGTGCTTCCGAACCGGGTTCCTGCGTTATAACGGTATCGGAAAAAGTAAAGCCGGCTTCCTCAAGCAAAGGCGCAAGTTCCGGAGAGCTGAGCGCTTCCGCGAATTCCGAGAGCTTTGGCATGAGCTGGTGCTCATAGTGGGCATAGGCCTCGTATTGCGCTATGGAATGCTGATTGACAGGCATGTTGTGGAGACGCATCTTTGCAAGGGCCACAGGGTCTGCGTCAGGGAACATCTTCATGTCCTTTGCAAGTTTCTGAAGGCTTTCCTGATCTACAGGCAGGAGATTGTCCAGAAGTGTGTTGACCAGCGCTGCGTTTTCTTCATTGACGGGAAGACCCGCGGCTGTAAGCGCGCGGCCGGCCATTGAGCCTGAAACGGTCTCGTTGCTGCCTGAAAGCAGTTTTATCAGGAGCTGTTCGCTTGTGGACCGGAGCACTTCAAAATCAGCAGACTGGCCTATTGCAAGGTGTGTGGCTGCCGAAGTGTTTGCGAGGACCGTAGTTCCGTCGTCAAGCTTTAAGGTGAGCTGCTTTCCGACAAAGTCCGTTATGCGCGCATGGATCTTAGAGCCTTCGGCAAGGAGCTGCTCGCCGGAGGATATCTTTGCGCCGTTAGGGACTTCCTTACCTTCTGTCTTTGAAAGAGGGGAGGGATGTCTGTCCGAATATTTGGTTGTT
This sequence comes from Lachnospiraceae bacterium, assembly GCA_016280395.1. GTDB lineage: Bacteria > Bacillota > Clostridia > Lachnospirales > Lachnospiraceae > SZUA-448. Next base: position 9,957 of record JAEEGQ010000008.1, read on the forward strand.
ATGGATGTGCTTCCGTCCATTTTTTCTCCGTATCGTGTGCGTGATCCTGCCGGAAACGCTGTATTAAGGCTAAAACCTGTCAGGTTTTATGCGTGTTGTCGGTTTTTCAAGCTGCGGTCTGTATTATTTGATACACATTATCAGTTTTTGCTTGCAATTTAATGTGTTTTCTATATAATACATGTATGTGCAGGGGTTTACAATACATTTTAAGGAGTACGTTTATGAAAAAAATTCGATTGATGCTGTCATTAGTATTTATCGGCATTTTGAGCTTTGCCTTAACGGCCTGCGGCAAGAAAACGGAATCTGCCGTAACTGTAGGCATTACCGCCGATATTGACGGACTCGACCCGCACAAGATCAAATCGGCAGGCACAAGGGAGATAATGTTCAATCTCTATGAAGGCCTTGTAAAGGTAGATGCAAAGGGCAACCTTGTGGGCGCCGTAGCATCGGATTACAAGATATCGGCCGATTCAAAAACATATACTTTTACACTCAGAAAGGGTGTTAAGTTCAGCAACGGCAAGGAAGTTACGGGTGATGATGTGGTATATTCACTCAAGAGGCTTGCCGGAAAGCTCGATAATCCCGATCCCGAGGTTGCTGTTGTTGCAGCGATGTCGATAATCAACGGGATCACTTCCGAAAAGAACGGCGATGACACAGTCATCACGCTTACGCTTGAAAGCGCCAACACCGAGCTTCTCTGCTACCTTACAGGCGCTATAGTCCCGAAGGACTACAAGACCGCAGACGGTCCCGCACCCGGCGTAGGTCCCTTCAAATACGAGTCCTACACTCCTCTGCAGGATCTGACAATTGTACGTAACGGGAATTACTATAATCCGGAGCTTCCGCATCTCGATAAGGTCGTATTCAAGATCATGACCGATTCCGAAGCTGCTTTTACACAGGTTCTTGCGGGTTCCATCGACATTTTCCCGGAGCTTACCGCAGATCAGGTAAATGCGCTCCCTGCGGGCTACAGGGCAGAATCCGGCGGTATGGCGCTTGTACAGGCACTTTTCGTGAATGCAAATGTAGTGCCCTTCAGCAACCAGAAGGTGCGCGAGGCGCTTAACTACGCGGTTGACCGTGATTACATCATACAGATGGTAGGCAACGGCAAGGGAACTCCGGTTTGCAGCGGTGTATTCCCGGGGTTTGCGAAGTATTATGATGCAAGCCTTGAAAGATACTACACAAAGGATGTTGCAAAAGCAAAGGCTCTCCTTGCGGAAGCAGGCTATCCCGATGGTTTCTCGTTTACCATCACCGTTCCTTCGAACTACAAGTTCCACGTGGATACGGCACAGGTCATCGCGGAGCAACTTAAGGAAGTTGGCGTTAAGGCGCGTGTTGAGCAGGTTGAATGGGCAACCTGGTACAGCGATGTTTACAAGGGAGAGAAGTACGAAGGTACGATAATCGGCCTTGATTCGAACCTTGCGCCCGGGGATATCTTGAGATTCTATCCTTCGACATCAAGCAAGAACTTCATGAATTACAGCAATCCGGAGTTCGACAGGATATATGCCCTTGCGGCAGCCGAATCCGACGACGCGAAGAAGGTTGATTACTACAAGCAGCTCCAGCAGTACCTTGCAAAGGACGCGGCAGCGGTATTCATCCAGAATCCCGTTCTTTATGTGGCAATAAGCGACAGACTTGACGGATACACATTCTATCCGCTGTTTGTACAGGATATGTCAACTGTTTACTTTAAGTGAGAAACAGATGATCTCCCGGCCGGCATAAAAACCGGCCGGAAGTAAAGGTCAAAAGCCTATGAAATTCTTTCTCAGGCGCTTTGTGGCGCTGATCTTCACACTGCTTGCCGTTTCGGTATTATGCTTTGTGGCATTTAAGATAATACCGGGCGACAGCGCAATGTTAAAACTCGGAATGGACGCAGACGACGCAGCGATCGAGGCCCTTAGGCATTCTATGGGTCTTGATCGCAATGTTTTTGTGCGTTTTGCTGACTGGATCAAAGGGATCGCCGTCGGCGATTTCGGAAGTTCCAGCCAGTATTCGGTTCCCGTGCTCGACCTGCTTTTGCCGCGCCTTCGCGTGACAACGCTCCTTGCGCTCGAGGCCATTGTCATCATGCTCGTTATAGCCTTCCCGCTGGGCTTCCTTACCGCAAAGAAGGAAAACGGGTTCTTTGACCGTACGATAAGCTTTCTCGGACAGGTAACGATGGCTATCCCACCGTTTTTCCTCGGAATAGTCCTTACTCTTATATTCGGTGTTATCCTTCATCTTTTCGTACCGGGCACCTGCCCGAAATGGGAGGACGGCGCGGGAGAGCTGATGCTCTACCTTATCTGGCCGGCCATCGCCATTGCGATACCGAAGATATCCATGGTCGTTAAGTTCCTGAGAAGCTCCATATTCCGCGAATACCGCATGGATTATGTGCGGACGGCCCGCAGCAAGGGCGTGACGGAGAGGAACGTCTTAAGAAGACATGTCTTAAAGAACGCGATGATGCCCGTTATCACCTTTACAGGCATGATGATCGCGGATATCCTTGCGGGAAGCATAGTTGTCGAGACCGTATTCAATGTTCCGGGAATTGGCAAGAGTCTTATCCTTTCCATCGCAAACCGTGATTTTAACGTTGCGCAGACCATAATCCTTTATATCTCGTTCCTGATAATCACCATGAATTTCATCGTAGATGTGCTTTATAAGGCGGTAGATCCGAGAGTATGAAAAACAGAGTTAAAACCTTCAACTTCATATTTGGCATGATCCTGATCGCCCTTGTGCTCATCCCTGTGATCATGGGCTTTTTCTGGATGCCTTACGATCCCGCGGCAATGGACATAAATGCGAGGAACCAGGCGCCTTCGCTTGCGCACATCTTCGGCACGGATTATTTCGGACGCGATGTGTTCTGCCGTGTGCTGATCGGTGCGAGGATGACCTTTATGGTGGGTGCGGCGTCGATAGCCATCGGATGCGTCCTCGGAACACTTGTGGGCGCATTTACGGGGTATTTCGGAGGCCCTGTGGATGAAGTGGTCATGCGTATAAACGACGCGCTCGCTTCTATCCCCAGTGTGCTCCTTGCCCTTGTTCTCGTGGGTGTTGTCGGATCGAACAGGTACCTTGTCATCGTTACGCTCGGTATCGTGTTCACGCCGAGCTTTGCCCGTGTTGCGAGGGGCGAGTTCATGAAGGGGCGCGACATGGACTATGTGAAGAACGCAAAGCTCATGGGCGCGGGACCTTTCCGCTTAATGTTCGTTCATATACTGCCAAATACAGCGGCGATCATGATATCCTCGATAGCCATCGGCTTTAACAACGCCGTTCTTGCGGAGGCGGGACTTTCTTACCTCGGCATAGGCGCGCAGCCGTCGGATGTTTCGCTTGGGCGGATGCTCGCGGAAGCCCAGGGTTACCTGTTTACGGCACCGTGGTTTGCGCTTGCGCCGGGACTTACGATAGTCATAACGGTCCTCGGATTTGCCCTTGTAAGCGATGTTTTCGGCAGCTCATCCGCAAGAGTGCGCGGAGTTTCTAACAAGCGCAGGCTCAGCAAGCTGATAGAAGAGCAGGCGGCCAAGGAAAAACGCGAGGATGCTGCAAATGAGCTCAGGGGCGAGCTTGTAAGGCGCACGGTCACGAATGAATACGAAACACCCGCAGTCACCCGCAAAGAGGCGCTGCGAAAGGATATAGTCACTGCGAACACACTTCTTGAAGTGGATAAGCTTTCTGTCGGGTTCTATGAGAACGGCGCATGGGAGCGGATCGTTAAGGGAGTCTCATTTACGGTGAGAAAAGGTGAGATAGTCGGCATTGTCGGCGAGTCGGGCTCGGGAAAGAGCATGACCGCGCTTGCTGTCATGGGCCTGCTTAAACAGAACGGCCATATCACCTCGGGAAGCATTGTTTTTGACGGGAATGAGCTGACAAAGCTTTCTGCAGCTGAATACAGGGCTATCCGCGGCGCGAAGATGTCCATGGTCTTCCAGGAACCGATGACTTCGCTCAATCCTGTCGTAAAGATAGGCAGGCAGGTGGAAGAGCTTATCAATATCCACGGACTTCCGGGCAGCGGCGTATATGCCGACAAGAGAGTGAGCAAAGAGCTTGTGTGCGCAACGCTCGGAGAATGTGGGCTTAAGGAACCGGAATCCCTTTATGACATGTATCCGCACCAGCTGTCCGGCGGAATGCGGCAGCGCGTGATGCTTGCGATGGCCATGATATGCGGGCCGAAGCTCCTTATTGCCGATGAACCCACAACGGCACTTGATGTTACGACACAGGCCAAGATACTGAAGCTCATCAGGAAGATGAACGAGTCTTACGGGACGGCAGTCATCTTTATATCGCACGATCTTCGTATAATCCGGAAGCTCTGCGACCGTGTTGTTGTGATGAAAAACGGCGAGATAGTCGAAAAGGGTACTGTTGAAGAAGTTTTCGAACATCCGCTTGCCGTATATACAAAGAAGCTCATAGCGGCTGCGCCCGAGAACTTAAGCCTTGTGAAACCGAAGGTCTTTACGGAGGAGAGGAGGCTTTTGAGGGTACAGGATCTTAACGTCTGGTATCCGTCAAACAGCGGAAGGCTGTTTGCGAAGAAGACGAAGAAGATGGTGGTCAAGAACGCGAACCTTGAGATCCGCGAGGGTGAGATACTCGGTCTTGTGGGAGAATCGGGATGCGGCAAATCCACGCTTGCCAAAGCGGTTTCAAAACTGCTGAAGACAAAGAGCGGAAAGGTCAAGCTGAACGATACGGACATCAGGATGGTCTTCCAGGATCCCTTCGACAGCCTGAATCCCGCAAAGAAGGTGGGCTGGCTGCTGAAAGAGCCTTTGAGGCTCAGCAGGCGTTTCGGACGTAAAGAGATGGAAAAGCAGGTAGACGACATCCTGACAAAGGTTGAACTGCCTGTGAGATACAAGGACAGATATCCTTCGGAGCTGTCGGGAGGCGAGCGCCAGCGCGTGGCCATCGCAATGGCACTTATCCTAAAGAGCAGGCTCATCATACTTGACGAGCCGGTGTCCGCGCTTGATGTTACCGTGCAGGAGCAGATCCTGAAGCTTCTTGTAAAGCTTCGCGACGAGTACAACCTGAGTTACCTGTTCATTTCACACGATATGCAGGTGGTAAGGCGTATCTGCGACAACGTGGCCGTAATGTACAAGGGTGAGATCGTAGAGTATGCGACTCCCGAAGAGATATTCAGCTCCCCGAAGCAGGAGTACACGAAAAAACTTATAAATGCAGCAGAGATCAACATCTGAGATGTGCAAAAGGCTGCCGCCGTGACGTTTCACGGCGGCAGCCTTTTTTTAGCCGGCGGTGAGTCAGCGGGGTCGTTTCTCGGTGACTCATTAGTGACCGGAATGAGTCACCGGGAAACGACCCCACTGACTCATTAGTTTAGGAAAGTGCTTGCGGTTTTGTTTGAATAATGGTAAAATCAATAGAAAGGTGAAATTTTAGCATTAGAGGTATGTTTGAAAATGAGTATTTGGACTAAGCTGTTCGGAACGCACAGCGAACATGAAATAAAGCGCATTAAGCCTATTGTTGACCAGATCAATGCACTTGAGCCGAAGTTTAAGGAGTACAACGACCTGCAGCTTGCCGAGATGACAAATGAGTTCAAGGGCAGGCTCGCAAACGGCGAGACACTGGACGATCTTCTTCCCGAAGCCTATGCGGTAGTAAGGGAAGCTGCTGTGAGGACACTTGGGCAGCGTGCATTTGATGTACAGCTTCTGGGTGCGATAATCCTGCATCAGGGACGAATCGCGGAAATGAAGACAGGTGAAGGAAAGACACTTACATCTGTTTTCCCTGTTTACCTGAACGCGCTCGAAGGACAGGGCGTGCATGTTGTCACCGTCAACGATTACCTTGCAAAGCGTGACTCGGAATGGATGGGACAGGTGTACAGGAGCCTCGGAATGTCGGTAGGCTGTATCCTGAACAGTCTCGACAGCGACGAAAGACGCGAGGCTTACGCGTGCGACATTACATACGGCACCAACAACGAATTCGGTTTTGATTATCTTCGTGACAATATGGTGGTCTACAAAGACAAGCTCGTTATGCGCGGTCTGCACTTTGCCATCATCGACGAAGTGGACTCCATCCTCATCGATGAAGCCCGTACACCGCTCATCATTTCCGGTCAGAGCGGCAAATCCACAAAGCTCTACGAGGTCTGCGACATCCTTGCAAGGCAGCTCAAACGCGGTGAAGCCAAGGAGCTCAGCAAGATGGATATCCTCATGAACGAGGATGCCCAGGAAACAGGCGACTTTATCGTAAACGAAAAGGACAAGAACGTAAGCCTTACCGAAGAAGGCGTAAAGCGTGTAGAGCAGTTCTTCAATATCGACAACTTCTCGGATCCCGAAAACCTGGAGATCCAGCACAATATCATCACAGCGCTCCGCGCGAATTATCTCATGTTCAAGGATAAAGACTACGTTGTAAAGGACGACGAGATCATTATCGTTGACGACTTTACCGGACGTCTTATGCCGGGCCGCCGCTATTCGGACGGTCTGCACCAGGCCATCGAGGCGAAGGAACATGTAAAGGTCAAGCGTGAGAGCAAGACTCTTGCTACTATCACTTTCCAGAATTATTTCAACAAATACGATAAAAAAGCCGGCATGACAGGTACCGCTCTTACAGAAGAGCAGGAATTCCGTGATATCTACGGGATGGACGTTATCGAAGTGCCCACAAACAAGCCTATAGCGCGTATCGATTATGATGATGCCGTTTACGCGACACACAGGGAAAAGCTCAATGCCATCGTTGCGGAGATAAAGCGCGCACATGCCACAGGGCAGCCTATCCTCGTAGGTACGATCACCATCGAGGCATCGGAAGAGCTCAGCAATCTGTTAAAGAAAAACGGTGTACCGGATCATAAGGTCTTAAACGCAAAGTTCCATGAGCTTGAGGCCGAGATAGTTGCGGAAGCCGGTCAGAGGGGCGCAATTACCATTGCGACCAACATGGCGGGCCGTGGTACCGATATCAAGCTGGGGCCGGGCGTTGCAGAGCTTGGCGGATTAAAGATCATAGGTACGGAGCGCCACGAGTCGAGACGTATCGATAATCAGCTGCGCGGCCGTTCCGGACGACAGGGCGATCCCGGTGAATCACGTTTCTATATCTCGCTTGAAGACGATATCATGCGCCTTTTCGGTTCGGAGCGTATGATGGCTGTGTTCAGGGCCCTCGGCGTTGAAGAAGGCCAGCAGATCGAGCACAAGATGCTCAGCAATGCCATAGAGCGTGCACAGAAGAAGATAGAGAACAACAACTACGGTATCCGTAAGAACCTTCTTGAGTATGACCGTGTAAACAACGAGCAGCGTGAGATAATCTACCGCGAGCGCAGAAGAGTCCTTGAAGGCGAGAGCATGCGCGACACGATCCTCAAGATGATCTCCGATACGGTTGAAAACCTTGTGAATACCGCTATCGGCGATGAGCAGAGCCCGGATGAATGGAACATGACGGAGCTTAACGAGCTCCTTGTGCCGGTATTCCCTTTCGCGCCGATAATGCTTACAGAGGACCAGAAGCAAACCTACAAGAGAGCAACCCTTATCCAGCACCTTAAGGAACAGGCTGTTGAAGTATACGAGTCGAAGGAAGCGGAGTTCCCCGTAAAGGAAACAATGCGTGAGATCGAGCGCATAATCATGCTCAAGGCCATCGACTCCAACTGGATGAACCATATCGACGATATGGACCAGCTGCGCCAGGGTATCGGTCTTCAGGCATACGGCCAGAAGGATCCCGTTGTTGAGTACAGGATACAGGGCTTTGATATGTTCGACAACATGATCACAAATGTCCAGGAAGACGTTGTCAAGATGATCATGCATATCAGACTCGAGCAGAAGCTTGAAAGAGAGGAAGTAGCCAAGGCAACGGGTACAAACCGTGACGACACCGCGGTAAATACGCCGAAAAAGCGCGCAAGCGCAAAGGTTTATCCCAATGATCCGTGTCCCTGCGGTTCGGGTAAGAAGTACAAACAGTGCTGCGGACGTAAGTGAAGGCCGCTGTCCCGAAAGCTTAAGCCGCCGTAACGACGGCCGGGCAGTAAGAAAGAGACAGGCATGCAAGATGCCCGGCTCACGGCAGCCGGCAACACTAAAACCCGAAATGGAGCAGAAACACTATGGTAGAATTAGATCAGATCAAATTTACACTCGGCACCTACAAGGAGCCGCTGAAAGAATTAAAGGGTTCCCTCGACCTTGAAAACAAGGCACTTCGCATCGAGGAGATCGAAGGGATCATGGAGGAGCCCGGGTTTTGGGACGATACCGAGAAATCCCAGAACTACATGAAGGAATTAAAGAACTTAAAAGATACGGCAGACGAATACAAGGGCCTCGAGCAGTCCTACGAGGATATCGAGACACTGCTTGAAATGGGCTATGAAGCCGAAGATCCCGAGCTTGTTCCGGAGATCCAGAAGGAGCTTGACGATTTTGTCTCAAAGTTTGATGAACTGAGGCTCAGTACGCTTCTCTGCGATGAGTACGACAACGCGAACGCGATACTTACGCTGCATGCGGGGGCAGGCGGCACCGAAGCCATGGACTGGTGCGCGATGCTTGACAGGATGTATGAGCGCTGGGCCGCAAACAAGGGCTTTGAGGTGGAGGTGCTTGACATCCTTGAGGGCGATGAAGCCGGCCTTAAGTCTGTAACACTCGAGATAAAAGGCACAAACGCTTACGGATATCTCAAATCCGAACACGGCGTGCACAGGCTTGTGCGCATCTCGCCTTTCAATGCGGCGGGAAAACGCCAGACTTCTTTTGTAAGCTGTGACGTTATGCCTGATATAGAGCAGGATCTTGACGTTGAAGTTGCAGACGAGGATATCCGCATAGACGTCTTCCGAAGCAGCGGTGCCGGCGGCCAGAAAGTCAACAAGACTTCCTCCGCCATCCGTATAACCCATATCCCGACGGGTATCGTGGTGCAGTGTCAGAACGAGCGTTCACAGTATCAGAACAAGGATAAAGCGATGCAAATGTTAAAAGCTAAACTTTATCTAATAAAACAACAGGAAAATGCCGATAAAGAATCAGGTATACGCGGTGAACAAAAGGATATCAACTTCGGCAGCCAGATCCGCTCTTACGTGCTCCAGCCCTACACAATGGTCAAGGATACGCGTACACAGCAGGAAGTGGCGAATGCTTCAGGAGTACTTGACGGCAACATCGATCCCTTCATAAACGCTTATCTTAAATGGATCCACACAAAACCTGTTGAGGAAAACTAAATCCCTGCCGGCACAAAATGCCGGTACACATACTAAATCCCTGCCGGCACAAAACGCCGGTACACCAAAGGAAGGTAGATCATGAACTGTCTTGTCTATAAGATAAACAATTCGCTTTATGCGGTGGATGCGGGAACTGTGGTTGGAGTAGAGAACAGCCTTGCGCTGAACAGCTTCCCGGGGCAGCCGGCCTTTGTTGCGGGCCTTGCCGATATCCGCGGGATCATGACCCCTGTGGTAAGCGTGCACAGGTATTTCGGGCTTCCCGCGCGGCGCGACGGCGTTGCTCTCGTGATCGGAAACGGAACGTCAAATATTGCATTTCTTACAGACGGTGTTGAAGCCATAAGAGAGATAGATTTCGGTGAAACTTCCGAAGCTCCGCTCATTATCAGGGCTTTTGCGGGATGCGTCAGGAATATGACGCTTGTGGACGGCAAGCCCGTGATCTTCATGGATCTGATCTCCATAATCCCCGAAGATCAGAAAGAAGAGCTCGATTCCTTCATGAAGATGGTCGAAAAGCCAAAAGAAGAGGAAAAGACAGGGGAAGAAGACGACGGCGAAGCTAAGCCGGAGGATCCGGAAGATGGGGAAGATCAGTAACGATATCTTTAAGAATATCACTCTTATCGGTCAGCTTGGGCTATCCTTTATCATGCCGACGCTGATCTGCGTCCTGCTCTGCGCGTACCTGTGCGGACGCTTCGGAGTGGGAGAATGGATCTATATACCGGGCTTTATATTCGGCCTCGGGAGTTCCTTCATGACGGCATATAAGTTTTACAAAGCCAATGTCTCAAAGGACAAAAAAGAAGAAAAAAAGAGAGTGTCTTTCAACAGACACGAATAAACGGGAGTACCGCCATGTTTAAGAATCTTGATGCCGATTCAAAGAAGATGCTGAGAAGAGGCACTGTCGGAACGGTGATCCTTACCGCGATAATGGTAGCGATCTTTGTGGCATTGAAGTTTATATTTATCAAGGTCGATTTCTTCGGCAAGATCGATCTTTTCGAGGTAGGGCTCGGCGCCCTTTGCGGCGCGCTCGTGGCCATTCTTGTGTTCTTCTATCTTGCTTATTCGATCGGAGAACGCACTGTGACCGAGGATCCGGAGCTTGCTGCGGCGAAATACAACCTCAGCAAGAAGATACGACTGGGGATCCAGGTCGGATGGATGATAGTGGCCATACTGGTACCGGTTTTTAACGCCATTGCTGCCATCTTCCCGCTGTTTTTTCCGAAAAGGGCGCTTATTATCTGCGGGATAATGGACAACAGGCGTGAAAATAAAAATACAGGGACAGGAGGTGAACATGATCAACAATGAATGTTGATATTTCTGGTCCGAAAATACTTTACGAGACCGAATGGTCGTTGCCGGTCCTCGGAAGCTTTAAGCTGACGGAGACCATGGTCGTAAGCTGGATAGTTATGCTTGTCATAACGCTGTTCTGCATATGGCTGACGCATGACCTGAAAGTCGAGAAGATCTCGAAGCGGCAGGCTTTGGCGGAAATGATCGTCGAGGCGGCCGACAAATTCGTGATCGGCAACATGGGACAAAAGTTTGCATATATGATCCCGTTTGTTGCCACTCTCTTCGCAATGAGTCTCGTATCAAACCTGATCTCGCTGTTCGGTGTCTGGAGTCCGACTGCAGACCTTAATACAGAGATCACCTGGGCGGTTGTCGTGTTCATTATGATCACTATTCAGAAGATCAAAGCAGGAGGTGTAGGAGGGTATCTGAAGAGCTTTACTCAGCCCATTCCGGTACTGACTCCGTTCAATATCCTCTCGGAGCTCTCAACTCCGATCAGTATGGCATTCCGTCACTTCGGCAACATCCTTTCGGGTGTTGTTATCAACGGCCTGATCTATGGCTCGCTGGTTCTTGCAAGCAACAAGCTGCTTGGACTCATACCGGGCGCTGTGGGAAGTATCCTTTCTCATGTACCGGTCCTTGCAGTGGGTCTTCCCGCCATCCTTTCGTTCTATTTCGACTGGTTCACGGGCGTAATGCAGGCCTATATCTTCTGCGTGCTCACGACGATGTACATCGCCAATGCCGCCGATGAAGGCTGACAAAGTTTCAGAAAACAAATGCGCAGACAGCAAAAGCGCAAAGTATCAAGCATAACTCAATTTCAGGAGGATTCTTTATGGAAACATTAGCAAAAGGTATTGCACTCGCAGGTTGTGGAATCGGAGCAGGTCTCGCACTTATCGCAGGTATCGGCCCCGGTATCGGCGAAGGAAACGCAGTTGCAAAGGCACTTGAAGCCATCGGACGTCAGCCCGAATGCAAGAGCAGCGTTCAGTCGACCATGTTCGTAGGCTGCGCTATCGCGGAGACAACAGGTATCTACGGCTTCGTTACAGGCCTTCTTCTTATCTTCGTAGCACCCGGAATGTTCCTTAACAGACTTTGATAAGGAGCCCAAAATACGAGTGACAGGAGGTTATCAACGTGCAATTTTTTGCTCTATTAACGGAAGCAGGTCAGAATCAGGATCTTATTACCGTTGTACCGTGGACCCTCATTGCCACACTCTGTAACCTTGGAATTCAGATATTTCTGATCAAGAAATTCCTCTTTAAGCCTGTTCGCGAGATACTCGCGAAGCGTCAGGCAAAAGCGGATGAAGACATAAGAGCCGCAGAAACAGCCAAAGCCGAGGCTGACAGCATCAAGAGCGAGTACGAGCAGAACATGCTCGAAGCCCGCGAAAAGGCTGAATCCATCCTCGACAATGCCCAAAAGATGGCCAACGCCCAGAGCGATGACATCTTAAGGCAGGCAAACGAAGCGGCCGTAGCGATCAAGAACAAGGCCGAGCGCGATATCGCCCTCGAGAAGCGTAAAGCAGTCAACGAGATCAAAGACGAGATCGGCAGCATGGCAATGGAGATCGCAGGCAAGGTTATCGAGCGTGAGATAAAAGAAGAGGATCACGCAAAGCTTATTGACGAGTTCATACAGAACATGGGAGGTGAATCATGACAGACCGCGCCGGCATTTACGGCGGCAGTCTGTATGATCTGGCCGCCGAGGAGAATCTCACAGCTCCCATCATGGAGCAGCTTCAGGACGTAAAGCAGCTGTTCCGTGAAAATCCCGATTATATAAGGCTCCTTTCGGAACCGGCCATTAAGAAGGATGTGCGTACAAAGCTTATTGACGACGCATTCAAGGACAGTGAGCTGTATTTAAGGAATTTTCTCAAACTCTTATGCGACAAGGGGCTCCTCGGGGAATATGAAGGCTGCGTGAGCGCGTATGAAAAACGCTATTTCGCAGACAACAATATCGCCAAAGCCCTTGTTACAAGCGCAGTGGAGCTTACTCCCGCGCAGCTTGACGCTCTTAAGGCAAAGATAGAGAAGTCGAGCGGAAAGAAGATAATCTTAAGCAACAAACTGGACCACAGCGTAGTGGCCGGGATCAAGGTCGAGGTGGACGGAAAGCTGTACGACGGCACTGTTGCCGGCAGGCTTGAGCGTCTCGACAAGACCTTGGGCGAAATAACAATATAAGGATGGAATGGGATTATGCAGTTAAAAACCGAAGAAATATCCAAAGTCATCCGTAGCCAGATAAAATATTACGAAAATACGATCGCACAGAACGAAACCGGCATCATCTTAAATGTCGGCGACGGTATCGCAAGAGCCAGCGGACTTATCAACTGTATGGCGGGCGAGCTGCTCGAATTCGAGGACGGTTCTTTCGGAATGGCGCAGAACCTTGAAGAGAACAGCGTTTCGATCGTTCTATTTGGTACCGATGAAAACATAGGCGAAGGTCAGACCGTTAAGCGTACCGGCAAGGTCGTTTCGGTTCCCGTCGGTGATGCAATGATCGGACGTGTCGTAAACGCGCTCGGACAGCCTATCGACGGAGCAGGCCCTATCGCAACGACAGAGTATCGTCCCGTAGAAAGTACCGCTCCCGGTATTTGTGAAAGACAGTCGGTATTTGAGCCCCTTCAGACAGGCATCAAGGCCATCGACTCGATGATCCCCATCGGACGCGGTCAGCGTGAACTTATCATCGGCGACAGACAGACGGGTAAGACCACTCTTGCAACAGATACCATAATCAACCAGAAGGGCAAGAATGTTATCTGCATCTATGTTGCTATAGGCCAGAAGCGTTCAACTGTCGCAAACCTGGTTGAGAACCTTAAGGCCAACGGAGCCATGGATTATACCATAGTTGTTGCCGCAACGGCATCCGAGGCAAGCCCCCTGCAGTATCTTGCTCCGTATTCGGGCTGTGCTATGGGTGAATATTTCATGTACAAGGGCAAACATGTCCTTTGCATCTACGACGACTTAAGTAAGCACGCAGTCGCATACCGCGCACTGTCACTGCTCATCAGGCGTCCGCCGGGACGTGAGGCATATCCGGGCGACGTATTCTACCTGCATTCAAGACTTCTCGAAAGAGCGGCAAAGCTCGATGAGGCACACGGCGGCGGTTCGCTTACCGCGCTTCCCGTTATCGAGACGCAGGCTGGCGACGTTTCGGCATACATCCCCACAAACGTTATCTCCATCACAGACGGACAGATATTCCTTGAAACAGAGCTTTTCCACTCGGGCGTTATGCCGGCTGTTAACCCCGGTATCTCCGTATCCCGTGTAGGCGGTAATGCACAGATCAAGGCCATGAAGAAGGTTGCCGGAACACTGAAGCTCCTTTATTCACAGTACCGCGAGCTGCAGGCATTCGCACAGTTCGGTTCGGATCTTGATGCCGATACAAAGGCACGTCTTGCACAGGGCGCGCGTATCGTGGAAGTGCTCAAGCAGAGCCAGAACAGTCCTGTTCCCGTTGAGAAGCAGGTTGCGATCATCTATGCGGTTACAAAAAACATTCTTATGGATGTTGCCGTTGAGGATGTCAAGACCTACGAAGAAGGCCTTTATAAGTTCATCGATACGGATGTTGACGGCGCTGCCGCAATGCAGGCCATAAGAGATACGGGCAAGCTTGAAGCCGATACGGAAGAAAAACTTGCCGCCGCTCTTAAGAGATACACCGAGGACTTCCTTGCTTTGCATCAGGCAAAGTAAAAGCACACAGATCATTTTAAGGAGGATATGATATGGCTGCCAATATGAAGGCCGTGAAGCTGCGTATCAAGAGTGTCCAGAACACCATGCAGATCACAAAAGCCATGGAACTTGTGGCTTCCTCCAAACTGCGTAAGGCTAAGGAACGTTCCGACAGGTGCAGACCTTATTTTGAAGAGCTCTATGAAACACTTGAGACGATCGCCAAGGGCAATACGGATTTTTCGTCCGTATATGCAAAGCCCAATGAACAGCAAAAGGTTTGCTATGTGCTGATAGGCGGCGACAGAGGTCTTGCGGGCGGCTACAACAGCAACCTGTTCAAGAACTTTCTCGCAGATGCCAAGGGGCGCGAGTACACGGTGCTCCCTATAGGTAAAAAGTGCCTTGATCACTGCAAATATCACAAGCAGGACATAACCGACGACAGGTTTTCGGTAATAGCCGATATTTCCATCGGTGACTGCTTTGAGATAGCAAATCTTCTCTGCAGGGAATATAAAAAAGGCGAGATCGGGAGTATAAGGCTTGTTTATACCGAGTTTGTCTCAATGCTCTCACAGGCTCCGCATACAAAGGTGCTTCTGCCTTTGAGCGAGCTTGGAAGCGATGAGACCAAGAAGGAACCCGTAAGGAACCTTATCCTTTACGAACCCGAGAGTACGGAAGTGTTCGACGCCATCGTACCCGAGTATCTGGCAGGCGTTATCTACGGCGCGGTCTGCGATTCACTTGCAAGTGAAATGGCAGCGAGACGTACCGCGATGGACGCTGCGACCAGCAATGCCGAGGAGATGATCGGAAAGCTGAGCCTTTCCTACAACAGAGCCCGTCAGGCAAGCATTACGCAGGAAATCACCGAGATCGTCGGTGGTGCGGAAGGAATCTGAGAATGCCGCTAAGGCATTATGTCAGTTATACAGTTTTACCCCGGTCAGATCCGGAATTCTATAAACAAGGAGAAACAAGATGAGCGATAAACGCATTGGCGAGGTTATTCAGGTAACCGGTCCCGTTCTTGACATAAAGTTCAAGCCGGACGAGCTGCCCGAACTTCTTAACGCCATTGAAATCGAGACCGACGGCAGAAAGCTTACTGCCGAGGTTGCTCAGCAGATCGGTGACAACACCGTCCGCTGCATCGCCATGAACTCAACGGACGGTCTTGTGCGCGGCACAAAGGCTGTTGATACGGGCGGTCCCATCACCGTCCCCGTAGGCGAGGAATGTCTTGGACGTGTATTCAACCTGCTTGGCGATCCCGTTGACAATCAGGAGCCTCCGGTAACGGAAGAACGCTGGTCTATCCACAGACCCGCACCTTCTTACGAGGAGCAGGCTGCAGCTACAGAGATACTTGAAACCGGTATTAAGGTCGTTGACCTCATCTGCCCTTACGCAAAGGGTGGTAAGATAGGTCTGTTCGGCGGCGCAGGTGTTGGTAAGACAGTCCTTATCCAGGAGCTTATCCACAACGTAGCCACAGAGCACGGCGGTTATTCCATCTTCACAGGTGTCGGCGAACGTACCCGTGAAGGTAACGATATGTACAACGAAATGAAGGAGAGCGGCGTTATCGAGAAAACGGCGCTTGTGTACGGCCAGATGAACGAGCCGCCGGGAGCGCGTATGAGAGTTGCCCTTTCCGGTCTTACGATGGCTGAATACTTCCGTGATGTAAAGAACCAGGACGTGCTCCTCTTCATCGATAACATCTTCCGTTTCACCCAGGCAGGTTCCGAGGTTTCGGCGCTTCTCGGCCGTATGCCTTCAGCCGTAGGTTACCAGCCTACGCTTGCTACCGAAATGGGTACTCTTCAGGAGCGTATCACATCAACGAGAAAGGGTTCCATCACATCCATCCAGGCCGTTTACGTGCCTGCGGACGACTTAACGGACCCCGCTCCCGCAACAACATTCACACACCTTGACGCTACCACGGTTCTTTCGCGTGATATCGCAAGTATGGGTATCTATCCGGCCGTTGATCCGCTTGATTCGACAAGCCGTATCCTTTCACCCGATGTTGTGGGCAAAGAGCATTACGAGATCGCCCGTGCGGTACAGAAGGTGCTCCAGAGATATAAAGAATTACAGGATATCATCGCCATCATGGGTATGGACGAGCTTTCCGAAGATGATAAGATCACAGTCAACCGTGCCCGTAAGGTTCAGCGTTTCCTGTCGCAGAGCTTCTCAGTTGCAGAGCAGTTCACCGGTATCCCCGGCAAGTATGTTCCGCTTAAAGAGACGCTTCGCGGTTTCAAGATGATCCTTGACGGCGAATGTGACCAGATACCCGAGAGCTGCTTCCTTATGGCAGGCACCATTGATGATGTCTTTGAAAAGGCTAAGAGCACAAACCGGTAAAGGAGGGCTTTGAGTGAAGACATTTTCACTGACGATAGGAACGCCCGACGGTCTGCTTTTTTCAGGTGAAGTAGAGCGTGTAATGTGCAGGTCGATTACCGGAGATCTTGCCATTCTTGCAGATCACTGTAACTTCTGCACGGCACTTGGAATGGGCGGAGCCTATATTAGACTTGAAGACGGGACACAGAGGGATGCCGCATGTATCGGCGGCATGATCACCATGATGGACGGTAAGGCACATCTGCTGGCCACTACATGGGAGTGGGAAGAAGATATCGACGTAGAAAGGGCAAAAGCCGCAAAGGAACGTGCGGAACAGCGCCTCGCGGATTCTTCCCTGAGCGAAAAAGAAGCAGCGATAGCGCAGGCCAAGCTTAATCGTGCGCTTGTCCGTCTGAGCGTTAAAAACCAGTTATGATAAGACAGGAGGGAGCTTTATGCTCCCTTGTGTCTCTTTATTGCAGCCGGTCTGTGGGCTAACAGCACCGGCTGTTATATGCGATATAGATAAATATGAGTGAAGACAAGATAAAAGCAGTGTGCTTCGATATGTTCTGGACACTTGTTGACCCAAGGACAGAGCTCGAGCATTTTGAGTATGCACCGCTCTGCCTTACTCCCGAAGAGTGGGGAAGGGCAAACTGGAACGATAAAACAGGCAAACAGCGCGGCAACGGAAAACTCGGCACACCCGAAGCCATCATGGACAGGGTCTTTGCCTCGCTGCCGCAGAGCATTACACCCGGGATGAGGGAACGCGCCATAGAAGGCAAGAAGAACAGGATGCGTAAAGCATTGACGGAAATAGACGCAGAAATACTTAATTGCCTTAAAGAGCTTAAGGAAAGAGGACTTAAGATCGGACTTATCAGCAATGCCGATGCCTTTGACGATATGTACTGGAATGAAAGTCCGCTGAAGCAGTATTTTGATGATGCGATCTTTTCTTACCGTGTAAGGCTCTTAAAGCCCGACAGACGCATTTACAGACTAAGCCTTAAGAATCTTGGGGTGACGGCAAAAGAGGCCGTATTTGTGGGCGACGGAGGCTCAGACGAGCTTCACGGAGCAAAAAGGACAGGAATGAAAACCGTGTGGACGGAGTACCTGCACAAATGGGACGAAAACACACGGGTAAACATAGAAAAATACGCAGACTTAAGGATCGACAGCTTTAAGGAGCTGGCGGAGTATTTCAGGAAAAACTGATCCAGAGGGAAGACAATGGGAGCAAAATACACAGAGGCACAGAAACGTGCCATCTTGAAATATCAGAAAAAGTTTAAGCGAATCTCGGTGCCGCTTTCAGAGGAGCTGCACGACAAGTACACGGAGATAGCAAAAGAGCAGGGTATCAGCCTGTCAAAATATATAATCAAACTTCTTGAGCGCGAATACACGAGACAGCACGGAACCGGTTCGGGCGATGTTGTGATCCAGAATGAGGTCGAGACAAAGATAACGCTTACGGATGAGCAGATAGAGGCTCTTATCTATGTAAAAAAGCTTTATCAGGAGTTTGTCTCGTATCAGGATTTCCTTTGGGACTGGAACTGGAAGTCTGAGGGCATATTAAACTCCTTTGATACGAACGGGCGCACGGGAGCGATAAATAAGAGGCTTGAAGCAGTGGGAATAAGCCCTGTGCAGGGAATAAACATAGAACCGGGATCGGTCCCGCAGAATAATTTCAACGATTCCGAGACCGAAAGAAAGAAAAAACATGACGAGTATCTGGATATCATCCTTAGACTGAAACGGAACATGCAGCGCTATTTTAAGGAAATAGATGAGCTTTGCGGAACAGATTATCTGTCGGAGTGAACCGGAGCAATGCCTCCGGGCACTCCTTTTTTTGTGCGAGATGTTTTAAAAAATTTTTAAATTTTTTTTTTTAAAAGTGTGATATTTGATCAAAAAAGGGAACTATATAAGTGTAGGAGATAATATAACGCGCTATGGATGATGATAAGATAATTGACCTGCTCTTTGAGCGCTCGGAACAGGCAATTGTTGAACTGTCAAAAAAATATGGAACTGTGCTGCTGAAAACAGCCGGGAATATTCTGAACAACAAGCAGGATGCGGAAGAGTGTGTAAATGATGCATATCTTGTTGTTTGGAACAGTGTACCTCCGAAGCGACCCAAAAAACTGTTGGTCTATACATGCGGGATCGTACAGAAGCTTGCTTTGAAGAAGTATCGGACTAAAAGCGCACAGAAAAGAAACGGAACGTTTGATCTTGCTCTGGAGGAATTGGAGGAGTTTATTCCGTCCAATGCACTTGTTGAAGATGAAGCTTTGGAAAACGAACTGTCGAAGGCTGTCAACGAATTTTTGGAGAAAATAAAGACAGCTGACCGGATCGCATTTGTCAAACGCTACCGTTTGGGCGAATCGTTAACAGATATCGCCGGGGAACTTCACACAACTGAACATAGTATTTCTGTACGCCTTTACCGAATACGGAAGGAACTGAAAAAATTCCTGATCAAGGAGGGATTTCTCAATGAAAAATGAAAAAGCTATCAAATTAATAAGCAAGATCGATGACAAATATGTCGATGAAGCGTTATCTTACGGACAGGACGGGAATAATGAGCCCGGAATAGAGAAAAAGACCGGACACAGAAGAGTGATGAACTTCAGGTGGGTTGCAGCGGCAGCAGCGGTTATTCTGGTTGTGGCTGCTTTTTCCGTTGCTCGTAATATATCGGCCGAAGCAAAGGAATATGCAGCAGCTGTCGAATATTTCAAGACAAACGGAATGTCTACCGAGGGCTTAAGCCGTACCGAGATCAAGGAAACTTATCGCAGGATAATAACTACCAAAGAAGAAATCCTTGCCCGGTCGACCAAGGGAACATGGGCCGGAGTAGAAGTATATAAGCTCTCAAGAGAGGACTATATATTGCTTCTAAAAGCAGACAAGGAAATAGCAGCTTATGCAAACTATGTCAGAAAACGTTTTAATCCCGACTATGATCCTTATGACGTTGAAATAGCACCCTCCGGAGAGTATATATATGTTCCGGAGCCCGACAGGGATGTATTATATGCTAAGTTTTTCAAGGGAGAATATGTGACCGATCCCGATGTTGCAATAGATAATATCCCGTATAGTTCCTTTGAGGATCTTTTGTTCAACATAAATATTGGAATAATTTATTTAGGTCAGGACAGCAGCGTTGTTGAGTATAACGAGCCAAGACATTCGGACATTGGATTTCTTATGAGGTTTTGTCCTACAGAAGTGATGAGGGAAAGACCTGATGGAACACGGTATCTTATATACGATACCGATGAAAACTGCAGAGTCTTCTTTATGATGAGCCCCGATAGGCCTCAGGCTTTTACCGTCGGCTATCCCATTCTGTACAAGAATAAACTCTGTTATGCGGATTTTAAGGATATAAAGCCCGGTGACACGCTTACAACGGTTTCACAGGTAGACGATGCTTGTGAGATTTACAGACGGGTTTGGTTTGAAGCATATAAGTTTGATAAACTGGGATTCGAAAACAACGATCCCATGCGGCATTCTACAATTCACTATCTTACCGACGGTTTGCTGGAGATACAGTACGATAAACTTAACGAAGATGGCGACCCGGTTGTAAAGGCAGTGAACTATTATCCGGATTACAAGATGGAGACGTATACGTTCAAATTGCTGGATTACAGGATCAATCCGCTTGATCTGCCCGAAAGCAAATAGTTTTCTAAAATGATGTTTTACCCCGCAAGGTTAACCTTGCGGGGATTTTTTTTGTGACTTTTCTCATAAAAATGGTAGTATATAGGTGTAAGGAGAAAGGAGGACTGCGATTTGGATGACAGTAAGATAATTGAATTGTTCAAAGAGCGCTCGGAACAGGCAATAATCGAGCTGTCGAACAAATACGGAAAGCTGTGCGAGAGTGTCGCAGGGGCAATCCTTCCGGATCCGGCGGATGTGGAGGAGTGTGTAAATGACGCATATCTTGGCGTTTGGAACACTATTCCGCCAAAGGAACCCGAGTATCTTCCCGGATATGTCTGCAAGGTGGTAAGAAATCTTGCTATGAAGAAGCTCCGCTTTAATTCCGCGCGAAAACGGAATTCGTTTTTTGATGTCTCACTTGATGAACTGGAGGATTGTTTTCCGACAGCCGGCAGTGTAGAAGACGAAGCAGAAGCGAAAAATGCCGCAGATGCGGTAAACCGCTTCCTTTCCACACTCAGAAAGGATGACAGGACTATGTTTATACGCCGATACTGGAATGCAGATACCGTTGAAGCGCTTGCGAGAGACTACGGGAAAACAAAGCATAATATTAACGCAAGATTGTCGCGGATAAAGAAAGAGCTAAAGAAGTACCTTTCGAAGGAGGGGATAATGCTATGAGAAGAGAAAAGCTGTTTGATGTGCTTGAGAATATCGATGAAAAATATACGGATGAAGCGGTTAAAAGCAAAGAAGAAGGGGTGAAGAGGGCAGAGGCATCGTCATCAGAGGTGAAACCTTTCTTCTCGAAGAGAACTGCTTGGATTGCTGCGGCAGCAAGCATAGTATTGATCGTGATTGTCACTTCGGCTGCTGTAGCTATCAAAGCAGAGGAAACAGAGTATAACAAAGCAATGTCATTTTTTGAGGAAAACGATCTCTCGGTGGAAGGTTTGAGCAGAGCTGAGATAAAGGCGGTGTATCGTGATATTATCAATAACAGGTTTGAAAATGATAAGACTGCGGAAGTGATCAGGAAGAACATTCCCGGATACGAGATAAGTTCGGAAAAACCTACAGCTGCTGAACTGGCTGAGGCATGGGAGAACAGGATATGGGTTGGTATTAAAGATGAATCGGAATACACTTATAAAATGGACTTTGTAATAGGGGATGATGAAGAGGTAGGCTTTGGACAAGTTATTCAAAAGACTGTTGTTACCTGCTTGAAGAACGGGGAAAAGCTGTGGACGGTTGATATCGAACATATGTGGGTTACTCAAGGAAAAATCCTTCATGGTTCTTTTGGAACACTGCTTTGGGAGACCTTTCGCATAGCTGACGGGCCTTCCAATATCAGGTACTATTACAAAATGGTATGCGTGGGTGATGATGGGATTATAAAATGGGACAAACTGTTTGAACATGGGTCAGCGGAGCGTATTTATAATGTATTGGAAAGGGATGATGGTACGATCGCTGTTTTCAGTACTCATTATGAAAAAACGATACCTGATGATGTACCGCCTGCAGAAACGCAAGAATATCTGTGCGTTTGCATTCTGGACAGCAAAGGGAACGAACTCAGTACAGTTTCAAATGCTATCGGTAAAGTACACAGCGCACGCATTGGAAGTGTTACTGTCTGCGATAATGGCTATCTTGTAAGCATGACAAACATGGAAGGCGGGAAAACAGCCCTGTTCAGAACCGGCACGGACGGTAAGGTCCTTGGGCAATACGGTTACGAGTCAGGCGACAGTGAGTATGATATCGTAGATCAGATTGAATACGAAGGTAAACTGTATATCTCAGCTTATTCATATCCAAAAACAAGTGAAAAAGACGGCGTGTATGGTAAGTTTGCCGCAATGCAAGAATATGTGTTCTCTGTAACTAAGGGTAAGACTCTGGATGAGATTTATGAGATTATCAACACAGATGAGTACCTTGCAGGCTCTCTTGAAGTAGCGCGAAAAACTTTTACGGCAGTTTTGCTTATATGTGATAAAGATGGCGGTGAACCGAGTGCGTTTTACAGTATTAACGGTGCAATGGGCAGTAAGCTTTCGATCAACGAGGAAGGACAGCTTGAATGGCTTACAATTGATCTGCTGCGCGCGGAGATGAGCGTGATCTATAATTCATGGTTCGCAAGAACTTGGGGCGCAGTATGTCGAAATGTATTTGATCCTGACGGAAAACTGATAAAGCAGGAGGACACCGGTAAACTTGACGGGTACGAATGGTAAATAAAGTTATTTCAGCATCCTGCGCAGGTACTGACCTGTGTAGGATGCTTTTTTCTTTGCTATCTCTTCCGGGGTGCCGGTTGCGATGACGGTGCCACCGCGCTCGCCGCCCTCAGGGCCCATGTCGATTATGTAGTCTGCTGTCTTTATGACATCCAGGTTGTGCTCTATGACGATAACAGTGTTTCCGCCCTTTGTGAGGCGGTCGAGCATGCCGACAAGACGGTTTACATCATCAAAATGCAGACCGGTTGTTGGTTCGTCAAGGATATAAACAGTCTTTCCGGTGCTGCGGCGTGAAAGCTCGGTTGCAAGCTTAATGCGCTGCGCCTCGCCGCCGGAGAGCAGGGTTGAAGGATGACCGAGCTTCAGGTATCCGAGGCCGACTTCGTTAAGGGTCTCGATCTTTTTGCGGATAGACGGAACGGCATCAAAGAAGCGGACAGCTTCTTCGATGGTCATGTTCAGGACATCATATATGTTCTTGCCTTTGTAGAGAACATCAAGAGTGTCACGGTTGTAGCGCTTTCCGCCGCAGACTTCGCACGGAACGTAAACGTCGGGCAGGAAGTTCATTTCGATCTTGATTATGCCGTCGCCGGAGCATGCTTCGCAGCGGCCGCCCTTCACATTAAAGCTGAAGCGTCCTTTGGTGTAGCCGTGCATCTTGGAATCCTGTGTGTTTGCGAAAAGGTCGCGGATCATGTCGAAAACGCCGGTGTAGGTGGCGGGATTCGAGCGGGGAGTGCGGCCAATGGGCGACTGGTCTATGTTGATGACCTTGTCAAGATCCTCGTGACCTGTAAGGGAAGTGTGGGCACCCGGAATGCAGTGGGCCCTGTTAAGGTCTTTTTCGAGGCGTTTTTCAAGGATCTCTGCTATAAGAGAGGACTTCCCCGAGCCGGAAACACCCGTAACGCAGGTAAAAACGCCTGTAGGTATCTTTACATCTATGTTTTTCAGGTTGTTTTCACGGGCGCCTTTTATCTCTATCCAGCCGGTAGGCTTGCGGCGTTTTGACGGAACGGGGATGGTAAGCTCGCCGGAGAGGTATTTTCCGGTAATGGATTCGGGACACGCGATTATGTCTTCGACTGTGCCCTGTGCCACAAGCTTTCCGCCGTTTTCCCCGGCACCGGGGCCGATATCTACGATCTGATCCGCAGCACGCATGGTATCTTCGTCGTGCTCGACGACGATAAGCGTGTTTCCGAGGTCTTTGAGGTGTTTTAGGCTTGCGATGAGTTTGTCGTTGTCGCGCTGGTGCAGGCCTATGCTGGGTTCATCAAGGATGTAGGTAACACCTACAAGACCGGAGCCGATCTGGGTGGCAAGGCGGATACGCTGGGCTTCGCCGCCGGAAAGGGATGCAGCATAGCGGGAAAGGGTAAGATAATCCAGACCCACATCAACGAGGAAACCGAGGCGTGCCTTGATCTCTTTAAGGACGAGGCGGCCTATCTGTTCCTGTGTAGGTGTGAGCTTAAGATCATCAAGCATGGTCTTTAAGTCGAACAGCGAGTAGTCAGTAAGATCAGCTATGTTCTTATCTGCAATGGTAACGGCCAGGGATTCGCGCTTTAAGCGCTTTCCGTGGCAGGAACTGCAGGGAGTGTAGACCATATATGTTTCGTATTCCGCGCGCTGTGCCTCTGAAAACGTTTCCTTGTAGCGGCGCTCCACGTTTTTGATGAGACCTTCGAATTTAACGTCGTATACACCTGTCCCGCGCTGGGATTTGTAGTGCACTTTGAGCTCTCTTGACGGGTCACCGTAGACAAGCGTTTCGCGGACTTTATCAGAAAGATCTTCAAAAGGAGTGTCGAGACTGAAGTTGTATTCCGAAGCCATTGCTTCGAGAACGGAATGAGTAAAACTGCCTTTTTCGCCCGAACTTCCCCAGCCGGTGACGGAGATCGCGCCCTGGTTGAGGGAAAGACTCTTGTCAGGGATCATGAGCTCCGGAGAGAACTCGCTTTTCATGCCGAGCCCGTGACATTCCGGGCAGGCGCCGAAGGGGTTGTTAAAGGAGAAGGAGCGAGGCTCGAGCTCTTCGAGTACCGTTCCGCAGTCAGGGCAGGCAAAGTTGGAACTGAAGGTAAGCGTCTCGCTATCCGGGATCTGTACTTTTGCGGTGCCGTCCGCAAGGGAAAGCGCGGTCTCGAGGGAATCCGAGATACGCTTTTTGATGCCGTCCTTTGCAACAAGACGGTCTATGACTATATCAATACTATGTTTATTATTCTTTTCGAGTTTTATCTCTTCCGAAAGGTCGTGCAGGATATCATCAACAATCACCCTGACATACCCCTTTTTCCTGGCGGTCTCGAAGACTTTTGCGTGTTCGCCCTTGCGGCCTCTTACGACGGGCGCGAGGATCATGAATTTCGTGCCTTCGGGAAGGGCCGCAACAACATCCGTCATCTGGTCGACAGTCTGGCGGGAGATGACACGGCCGCAGTCGGGGCAATGAGGAGTACCCACGCGGGCGTAGAGAAGGCGCAGGTAGTCATATATCTCGGTAACGGTGCCAACTGTGGAGCGGGGGTTGCGGTTAGTTGACTTCTGGTCTATGGAAATGGCAGGAGAGAGGCCTTCGATGCTGTCCACGTCGGGCTTTTCCATCTGTCCTAAGAACTGGCGCGCATAGGAAGAAAGCGACTCCATGTAGCGCCGCTGGCCTTCCGCATAGATCGTATCGAAGGCGAGAGAAGACTTGCCGGAGCCTGAAAGCCCGGTAAATACCACAAATTCGTCGCGCGGGATGTCGATGTCGATGCCTTTTAAGTTGTTTTCACGTGCTCCGCGGATGCGGATGTAATTCTTTGATGCCATATCAACCTCGGATGAACGGGCCGTAAGCCCTGATTATTTGAATGATCGCAGGAGGACGGGCAGGCATGCGGGCTGCGTTGTCCTTACGGGCAATCCTGTTTATTTGTCAAGCAGCGCACGCTTTACAGCGAGCATCTTGTCGCGGTAAACCGCGGCGCTTTCGAAGTCCAGCTCCGCAGCGGCGCGGGCCATGAGCTTTGAAAGCTTCTTGCCGTAGGCTTCGAGCTCCTTTGCGGACATTGATTCGGGGTCCTTTTCTTCCGTGTCTGCCTGCTTTTCCACTTTCTTTGTTATGCTTATGAGATCGCGGACCTTTTTGATTATGGTCTGCGGGGTGATGCCGTGTTCTTCGTTGTATTTCTGCTGGATGGCGCGGCGGCGGTTTGTTTCGTCAATTGCGACGCGCATGGAATCTGTTATTGTATCGGCATACATGACAACGTGGCCGTTGGCATTACGTGCGGCGCGTCCTATTGTCTGGATAAGGGACGTTGCGGCGCGCAGGAAGCCTTCCTTATCGGCATCAAGGATGGCGACAAGGCTTACCTCAGGGATGTCGAGGCCTTCGCGCAGGAGGTTGATGCCGACAAGGACGTCGAATACATCCATGCGCATATCGCGTATGATCTCGGAACGTTCGAGGGTGTCGATATCGGAATGGAGATACTTGACGCGGATGCCTGCTTCGCGTAAGAATGCCGTCAGGTCCTCCGCCATACGCTTTGTAAGGGTCGTTACGAGGACTTTTTCATGCCGGTCGGTGGTTTTCCTTATCTCGGCGATAAGGTCGTCTATCTGGCCCTGTATGGGCCGTACGGAGATCTCGGGATCGAGGAGCCCTGTGGGGCGGATGACCTGTTCGGTCCGCATGAGCTCGTGTTCGGCCTCGTAGGGGCCGGGAGTTGCCGAAACGAACATCATCTGGTTGATGAAGCCCTCGAATTCTTCGAAGTTCAGGGGGCGGTTCTCTTTTGCGGAGGGCAGGCGGAAGCCGTAGTCAACAAGGTTTGACTTGCGGGCCTGGTCACCGGCGTACATGCCGCGTATCTGCGGCATTGTGATATGTGACTCGTCAACTATTATCAAAAAGTCGTCAGGGAAGTATTCAAGGATGGTATGCGGGGTGCTGCCGAAGGTGTTGCCGGCAAGGTGCATGGAGTAATTCTCGATGCCGGAACAGATGCCTGTCTCACGAAGCATCTCGAGGTCAAAGGAAGTGCGCTCCTTTATGCGCTGGGCTTCTATCAGCCGGTCCTCGCTCCTGAAGTACGCCACACGCTCGTTCATCTCGTTTTCGATGTTGACGAGGGCGCGCTTCATCTTTTCCTCGGGAACGACATAGTGCGAGGCGGGGAACAGCAGGATGTGCTCAAGAGTGGCCTTTATCTCGCCTGTGAGATAATCTGTCTCGCAGATGCGGTCGACTTCATCACCGAAGAACTCGACGCGGATAACGGTGTCGGTTGACGCGATGGGGAAGATGTCAACGACATCGCCCTGGACACGGAAGGTACCGCGCTTGAAGTCCATATCGCCGCGGATGTACTGCATGTCCACGAGACGGCGCAGCATCTCGTCCCTGTCCTTTTGCATGCCGGGACGCAGGGAAAGCGTCATGTTGCGGTAATCGACAGGGTCTGCAAGGCCGTAAATGCAGGAAACGCTGGCAACGATTATGACATCGCGGCGCTCCGATAAAGCTGCGGTCGCGGAATGGCGGAGCTTGTCGATCTCGTCGTTAATTGCGCTGTCTTTTTCGATATAGGTGTC
This sequence comes from Lachnospiraceae bacterium, assembly GCA_016280395.1. Classification (GTDB taxonomy): domain Bacteria; phylum Bacillota; class Clostridia; order Lachnospirales; family Lachnospiraceae; genus SZUA-448. The sequence continues at coordinate 37,307 of JAEEGQ010000008.1, forward strand.
GGTGGAGGCAATGTAGGCCTCGGGCTGGTAATAATCGTAGTAAGAAACGAAGTATTCGACGGCATTTTCGGGGAAGAACTCCTTGAATTCGCCGTAAAGCTGGGCCGCAAGAGTCTTGTTGTGAACAATGACAAGAGTGGGGCGGTTCAGCTGTTCGATGACGTTGGCCATGGTGAAGGTCTTGCCGGAGCCGGTCACGCCGAGGAGCGTCTGGAACTGGTTGCCTTCGCGGAAGCCGTCGACAAGGGCTTTTATTGCTTCCGGCTGGTCGCCGGTGGGTTTGTATTCTGAGTGTAATTTAAAGTCCATTGCAGTAAGATCCTTGGGATTATCGGTATCAGGTCGGGTGGTAACGGTTCAATATGCGAACTACAGACGGATTATACACCAAGACGATAAAAAAAGCAAGAGAAATTAGAACAAATGTTCGCGGCTTTTTGCCCGCATTTTTGTGTAAGATTTCCTTGAAAGATATGCTGTTCGGGAAAAAGATGTTTGACAAAGCAGGACGGCCGTGATAACTATAGAAGTGAACATCATGCCGGTTTGCAGGCAGAGGGATATGCAGAAAATGAAACTTAAGATGGTTTTTATAAACATAAAAAAGGATGTGAAGGATCATGGCTTGGCAATAGTCCTTCTTGCTGTATATTGCGCCGTCATGCACATTCTGTTCGAAACCATATGTCCGGTTGCGGCAGTGACCGGGTTCCCGTGCCCGGGATGCGGGATAACACGGGCTTTCTCGCTGCTTTTTACACTTCATTTTGCGGAAGCGTTCAGGATGCATGCCTGCATTGTGCTCTGGGTACCGCTCATCATCTGGATGCTTGTAAGACGCTGGGTCTTTGGGAAAAAAGGGTTTCCGGTCGTGCCGCTTATCGTTGTAACGGCCATTACGCTCGGTTATTATGTCTTCAGGATGGTTACGGTATATCCGGGGGAGGTACCGATGATCTTCCGTGAGAAAAACCTGATAAATATGGTGATGCGTGCCGCGGGAATGTGAAGACAAGCCGCCCCGGGCCGGAATTTGCCGCTTTGGCGGGAAGACAGGGCGCTTTGGACAGGATATAAGACATTTCGATTTTACTTGAAGTCCGGGGGGAAAAAGTAGTATACTGAATACAAAGTTTATCACACGATAACGGAGGATAAAAAATGATCTGTTCAAAATGCGGTTCCAATTGTGCCGATGATACCAAGTTCTGCCCTATCTGCGGCAATCGTTTTCCTGTACCGGGTGAAGCACCTGTAGCCGGTTTCTCCACAGCTGCGGACAATGTATCGCAGAGCACGCCAAACACCCAGCAGACCTACAACCAGGGATACGGTTACCAGACCAACCCCAATCTCAATCCGGGTTATAACCAGTATGTGAATCCCGGCGATATAAACGAGGGCAATCTTCCGGATTCCTTAAAGCCTTTGTCACCCTGGGCTTATCTCGGATACTACTGCCTGTTCTCCATGATCCCCTGCGCAGGCATAATCCTTGCCTTTGTATTTGCCTTTGGCAGCAATGAAAACGTGAACCGCAGGAATTTTGCAAGATTCTATCTCCTTATGCTTGCCATAGGGGTTGTGATCTCGTTAATGTTTATGATTCTGTTCGGTTCTTTGTTTGCCTCTGTCTTCAGAGAGATACAGCAAAACCTTCCTCACGGCGGGTATTATTATTAAGACACGGAGAAGTGCGGGGATAAATACACCGGCACTTTATACCGTTACATACCGGATATGCCAGGCGGCCGGCACGTTAATGCGTGCGGCCGCTTTTTTGATTCACAGCATCGGTGAAAAGACGCGGAATACCGCCGTTATAAGCTTTGAAAGTATCAGGTGGTAGTCATTTGCTATCGGCATTGAAGACTCAATGATCTGACGGTAGTCCTCCTGCATGTCCTTTATGCAGGGTGTACGGTAGAGCACGGCGCCGTCCTCATAGTGGTGTACAAGGCTTCTGTAGTCAAGGTTTATGGTACCTATGAAAGCTGCCTCATCATCTATTATCATCATCTTGGCATGCATGAAGCCGGGGGTGTATTCATAGATCTCAACGCCTGCGTCAAGCAGATATTCGTAGTTGGATTTGGTTATGCCAAATACTATCAGCTTGTCCGGAATATGCGGCGTGACGATCTTGACCTCCACACCGCTCATTGCTGCTATGCGCAGTGCATTGATAAGCGTGAAATCCGGTATCAGGTAAGGTGTTGTGATCCAGATGCGCTTCTTTGCCAGGGAGATAAGGCTCAAGAAGTTGTTCTCGCCTATGCGCTCCGCATAGAACGGGCGGGGGCCGTCTCCGAAGGGGATGATCGCGCCGGGCTCGTCAGGAAAAACAGGGGCTTCCTGTTCCAGGAATTCATCATAATCCGAATTTGTTTTCGTCTGCTGGTCAAAGGCTGTAAGGAACATCTTGCAGAAGCCGTCCACCGCATCGCCTTCGATCTTTATGGCATTGTCTTTCCAGGTTCCGAGCCGCTTGTTTAAGTTTATGTATTCGTCTCCGATGTTCAGCCCGCCGGTGTAGCCGACCTTGCCGTCGATCACCGCGATCTTTCTGTGGTCGCGGTTGTTGTAGATGCCTGACACTATGGGGATAAAAGGATTGAACTTGATGCATTTGATGCCTTCGGCGTCAAGAGTTTTGTAAAAGTTGCTCCTGAGCTTGCCGAGGGTCCCCATTTCATCATAGATCACGCGCACATCCAGCCCTTCCTTTACTTTTTCGAGCAGGATGGCGTGGGTCTCATCCCACATTACGCCGGGATCGATGATGAAATACTCGAGGAAGATGAATTTCTTTGCGGCTTTAAGCTCTTTTTTGAAGTCCTCGAAGAACTTCTGGCCTATGGGGAAATAGGTTATGCGGTTATGGAGCCTCCCGCCGTCTGAACCGTTGGAAATAAGGTATTCTTCGATATTTGAGAAGTTTCCGAGATATTCGGAAAGGGATTCTTCCCGGACAGAGTACCGGGAAAGCTCCGCGGAGATCTCGCTTAAGCGCCTGTGGGTGCGCACCGGGATGGTCGGGTTGGCAAAGAGAACGTAGAGAAGACCGCCGAAAATAGGCAGGAGCATGATAAGTATGATCCAGGGGACCTTGTATTCTGCGGGTTCGGATTTATTTATGATGATAAGCACAAGGATAACACTGAGGATGATGCTTGCTGTCTGGAACCAGATGAAGGAATCCGCTGCCTTGTACGCGAAAAAGACCATGGCGGCAACCTGCAGCGAGAGCAGCAGGAACGACAGGGCTATCTTACTGAACAGCATTTTGAAGATCTTAAGGAGTTTTATACGCATGCGAAATTCTCTCTTTATGTGCCCGGGGACCGGCCGGGATGCCGGCATGTGAACGGAAACGGGGCGGTAACACACAAACCGCTTACAGTAAAGTGTACATGTATTTTTTTGAAAGGTCAACAACTAATTGCAAAGTCCAAAGCAAAGCCTGCCGCCTGCCCCTGCCAAAATACCCGGCTCTTCTTCCTTCCGAAAGCCTGCCGCGCCGCGGCGAGTGGGTTGCCGCCATAGGCAGCCAATTCGGAGTCTGTAATCTTGTAACCCTTGGCAATGTCTGCGGAATATGGGATCCCGGGGATGTCGAGCGCATACTGTTTACTGCGCCTGTTTCGGGCGGAAACAGCGGCTGCCCGCTTATTAATGCAAGCGGGAGATTTGTCGGCATTGTGACCGGAACCTACGACAAGGGCCAAAACATGAACATTGCCGCGACTTTTGAGTCTGCGGTCAAGCTTTATAAAACACTCAAACTAAATTAATGCGGGGGGATTATGAAATAGTTCCTGACAAAGAAGGTATTGATCATCGGCATATCATCGTTAGTCGCACTTGCCGGTATCATTACAGCGATCATTCTTATCGTTAACGCAAACAAGCATAAGAACGATCCACAGACTTCAGCATGGCATGAAGTCAAATTTGCAATGCCGGCAGGGCTGTCTGAAGAAGACAAGGCAAACGTCGAACTGCCCGACACGCTTATGGTCGAACAGGGCGTAACGGTCGCACAGCTGCCTATAGCAAAGTGCAAAGGCCAGATGTTCCTTGGCTGGTATTATGATGATTCGTATAAGACAGTCACGGCTTCGAGCGATATCATCGACCACAACATGACGCTTTATCCGCGCTTTGGAAGCAAAGACGGTTTGGATGGCGTATTCTCGTATGATTATGTCGCAAAGATGGATGTCGACAAGAATTATGAGGTTCTTGTCGTTACGCATAAGAATCTTTCCAAAGATCAGATCGCAAAACTGATCTCTCTGAGAAATCTCTCCACATGCGAAGAAGATATTCCTTTTACCCTTGAAGAATACAAGGGTAATGCCGGCGATATCTTCACCGGTGATAAGTCTTACACTCCCGATGACATGACAAGGGAGCTCCTTCTCAAAGTCAGCATCGATCCCAACTGTGATACGCTTCCCGATCTGTATGCGCTTTACGGCCTTGAAAAAACCGACTCCGTTGAGCGCTACTGGCGTGAAGTATGCATGTTCGATCCCGATAAGGTTTCGATTCTATCTGATGCTGTTGAAAAACTCAGAATGAGAGAATGGAACAACGGAAAAATCTATGTTCTTCGTCCCGCTTCGGGAACATGGAAAGAAGGCTGCTTCTGGCAGGCAGAGCTTCTCGATACCGAATATCTCCGCTATGCCTTTGAAGGCGCAGAGACCGAAAAGCAGATCGTCTACAACAACTTCACGGTTGATAAAAAAGAGTTCAATGATGTAGCTGTAAGCGATGAAGTTATTTATATCCCGTATGCCCAGGTTCAGGGTATTCCCGAACTCAGAAGTGTATTTACGCTTATTGCGGATGACGACCAGGAAGTGGTCAATAATGACCGGAGCGGTGTTCTTACCGTTTACAGGGAACTTACAAAAGGCACCGTGATCGCGGTATATGAAGGCACTCTGAAGGATGACGGTACTGTTGACGGTGATATCGGTTATTACAGGATCACAGAGGTTCTCGGAGACAATAAATATGCCTATGACGGCGCTACGATACTCGATATCATCAAGAAGCCTGTCTCGATACCCGTACAGGTACGCGCGGATATCTCGGGCGGAACGCTGACACTTACCCCTGCTGAACTTGATTTTTCAAGTCCTCTGCATGAAAAACTCGGCCTTAAGAAGGGCGCGGGCGTGAAGGAAGGCGATATCCTCGTATTCTACGAAGGCACGCTTCCAGTAGATACAGCTGCACTTACTGCAAGCACAAAGGGGCTTGGAAAGATAACTTCCATAACAACTGAAAACGACATTGTTACCGTAACCTATGAAAAGACTACAGCAGAGCAGACCCAAAGGTCACAGGGTATGTTCAAGAAGGTTTCGAATGTGGAAATGCCTGTTTCCGAAGCAGATGCCGGCGCAATGCGCGAGAACATGCAGAAACAGCTTGAAGCAAGCGGTTTTGTGGATGTTACCGGTAACTATATTGTAGGCCTTATCAATGGTGATGCCGTACTTCCGGATGATCCCGAGATGGCAGATGCCTTAAAGAACCTGAAATTCCAGACAGATACAGGCGACGAGATAGCCGTTGAAGAACTCCGCGCTCTTGCCGCAGGCAGCAAAGTGGAGTTTTCCGGACTTTCCATAGACTTCACGCTTTCACCGAAGCTTGAGCACTTCAGCGGAAAAGGTATCCGCGCCGTATTCAGCGCAGGCTTTGCAATTAAGATCAAGCTGAACGGTGACAATATCATCGAGATTAAGGTTGGCGCAAGACTTGAGCAGGAAGTCCTCCTCGGGTATAATTTCAGCCTCGAGATCGAATGGGCAGGTATCATCCCTACTGATGCGACGATCGATGCCGGTCTTCAGGCCGGTACCTTTACATGCCTTGGCGCTTCCGCAACGGTAATGACCAAGACGGACGAAAAGGATACCGATTGGGCAAACCTTCTCAAGACAACAGGCGCTGACGGCAATCCCAACCCGAAGACCGGTGATTTCATGGTCAATCTCGGCAAGAGGATCAAGATGATATCCGACGGTTTTGAAACCGTACAGGGCGGCGGAACCTATACAAAGCAAAAGGGCGAGGATGGGAAGATCGGAGCGAACAAGGATGCCGATGCTGCAGCAGAGGGTTCGCTTGGCGGCGACCTTCCGACCAAATACGCCGCTATGCTTGAAAATGATGCAGAGTACATCCCTATCATCAACCAGGAACTTTTGAAATTTGAGTTCCACATCGATCCATGGCATGTTGTAGCTGTAAGCCTCAGGGCAAATCTTGTCGTTAAGTTCAAGCTTAACGCGATGATCGGCTTCAGCGTATCCTACGGTAACGCAAAACAGTATACCTACCATGTTTCTGTTGCTGAGGGAGAAGTGCAGAAAAAGGTCGGAGACCTTGAAACACCCAACTTCCGTGTGGATTTCTTTACCTTCGGTATGGTGGGACTCCGTGCCGGCGTTCTCCTCGATTTCAGGATCGGCCTTCTTTCGACGGATCTCGATTCAGTCGGTATAACGGCAGAAGTGGGTCTTTATGCGGAATTCTACGGATTTATCTATATGTTTTACGAATGGAAGTCCGGAGAAAAGCCCAACAGCGGTATTATGGGTTCTCTGTTGTTTGAACTGGGTGCTTATCTCGAGATCAATTTTAAGGCCCAGATAGGTGATGATGCCGTAAAGAAAGAAATCAAACTGTATGAGAAGACCTGGCCTCTGCTGACACTGGGCGCAAAGGAGGTTCCGGTTCCGCATCCGAACAACGGAGTGGATGACGCGGAATTGTACGAAACGCTCGAATTTGATGAGGGCAGGAACACCGTAAAGGTGCCGGATGCTGTATTTGATGTTTATATGATGTCCTTAAAGGATGGTTCACTTAGTACAAAGAGCCAGGATACAAGCAAGAAGGGCACCGAGAACTACAGGTTTACGATAAACACCAGGGAATACATCCAGTATAACGAAGAGCATTTCGTTGTCACATGCGTAGATCTGGACGGAGAAAACGGCAAATCCAACGGAAAGCATTCATTCCAGTATCTGCCCGCCACAAACGAGGTTTATGTAAAACCTGTTGATGACGATAAAGAAGAGCTTTGGGGCGAGATATCCTTTGTTTACCGCAACAACTCTTTCGGTTTCACAACAGTTGAGATAAGGCGTACCTTAAAAGTCCACTGGAAGGGCGTCAGGGCGACTGCTGCAGTAGAGTATTATGTACAGAATGATGACGGAACCTATGATTATGTAAAGACCGGCGGTTTCGACGGATGGGACGGCATTGAATACGATCTCAAGATCAGCCCTGAATTTGCAAAGCAGTACGATGATTATTACCTGACCGGTATTGATTATCCCGGCATAATGGATCTGCAGAGTGTGGTCCTTGCAGCCGAAAAGGAAATGGAAGAGGCGGTTGAAAAGTATAGGAAAGGTGAAATGAGAGCCAAAGACTATGATGCCGCGATAAAGAAATATAAACAGATATTAAAGAATTATAACGAGTATTACGAGAATATCGTAACCACGCTTGAGAATTCTGATGGCGTAATGTATTTCCTGATGGTCAAGAACGAGACGGTTGTAAGGCTCTACTTTGACAAACTTCCAAAGCATGAGATACATCCTATGATCGTTTACGATAAACCGGTGACCGATAATAATAAGATAACCCAAGGTTTGATCACTAAAAGGTCCGGTGAGAAGATATATGATGAACTGCAGAAGGTTGGGAAAGAGTTCATTAAAATTTCACCGAGTCTCTCGGGTATTGACTGGTACAGTGTTCCGTGTGATGTGATCAAGACATATCCGAAGGTAACATATACTGATGAAAACGGAAATATTGTGTCTAGTTATACAAAGGTTCACAGTTATAAAGGCGCGATAAATGTGTATCTTCCGGTCTACACGTGGCCAGATGATAAGCAGCTTAGTGAGATACTCGCGGATGACAAGGACTGGACGCTTGTTACCGAGGATTATGTGGTGCCTGATGAAGGAGTTATCTTTATAGGACATGCAAGAGATGGCGCTACGGTAACCGTAACCTGGCAGGATGAGTATGAAAACATTATAAGGGAAGATACAGTCGTCTACGGAGAGCCCGTTCCCGCAAAACCCGAGATCACACATCCTCCAATGAGCGGTTATGTATATACTCTTAACTGGTATGACGAAAACGGGTATATTAATTCCTTCGGAAGAGCTTACGGAAACAAAGTCTACACTGCAAAATGGACGCCTGTTGCACAGTATCAGAACATCACATGGGTAACCGATGAAAAAACATGGACCACACAGGGCGTTGAGACCGGCAAACCGATAGGAAATCTTGAGTCGCCAAGCCTTGAAAAGACCGGATATAATTACAAACTCTATATTGTCAGAGGTAATGTTGAAACCGATGTTGATCCGGAAGCACCCATGCCCGGCGGCGGTATCACCGTAAGAGTTGAATATATCAAGAAAACTATTGAAGTCAAATGGATGGACAAAGGTGAGATAATCAAGGAAGAAACTGTGCCTTACGGTTCAAAACTCACGGCACCTTCAGTTCAGGTTGCCGAAGGCGAGGGTCTCAAGTGGCTTCTTGATAACGGCTATCCTTTGTCAGCCACAACAGTCGCGGACAGGGATGTGATATATGTCACCGCATCGCGCCACATGCACAACTGGTTAGACAATTATATTGCGGGCTACAGGAAAGCAACCTGTAATTCCGACGGATATATGAGACATCCTTGTACTGTCTGCGGTTTGATCAAAGAAGAGCATCTTGATATTGATCCGAATGCACACGAATTTGATACTTTATCCGTTGATAAGGCTGACTGCGTCACACCTGAGATCTCTCATATAAGATGCCGTATCTGCGGTAAGACGGAGGATATCCAGACAGGTAGACCGGATCCGAACAATCACAAAGCCGGCGAACTTGTATTGCGTGCCGGTTTTGCGGCAACCTGCGGCGGAGACGGAAGAACGGATATGTATCTGTGTCCTCATTGCGGTCAGATCATAAGCGGTGGGGAAACAATACCCGCTACCGGCCAGCATAGGTTCGATTATGTTGAGATAACAAAACAGCCGACATGTACCGAGGAAGGAATAAGGACCATAACCTGTTCGCAGTGCTGGATCGCTGAAAAGACAGAGACGATCCCTGCACTCGGTCATACATGGGGTACTCCCGTTTACACATGGTCCGATGACCACAAGTCCGTAACCGCGAAGGTCGTATGTACGCGCGATCCTTCACATGTGATCACCGAGACGACCACAAATATAACATATAAGATAACCAAAGAAACAAGCTGCACCGCAGACGGAACAGGCGAATATACGGCAGTATTCAAGTCCGAGCAGTTTGGCACCGTAAAGACGACAGTGGCTATCCCTGCTATCGCTCATGTATGGGGCGAACCCGTTTATACATGGAGTGCCGACAATTCCACCGTTACCGCGACACGCTATTGTAAGTACGATACCAACCATACACATGCCGAAACAGAAACTGTCGCGACAGAATCCGTAACTACCGTTGAGCCCACATTACAGCAGGACGGCACCAGAGTATACACCGCAACCTTTACCAACAGTGTATTCAAGAAACAGACGAAGACAGTCGCGATCCCTAAAGGAACGGGACACGTTCACAACTGGGTAAAGAATGATGCGTATGTTGATACCGCAGGAACATATGCGACACTGGATGCAAACGGCAAGTATGTAAATCTGCTCGATCCGACCAAGAAGTTTACGCTTCGCGTTAAGAAAGAGCAGTACAAGTGCGAATGCGGTGAAACAAAACTTGTTGATATCCAGCTTACACCTCAGCTCAGCACTTATGAATTTGATTTTATCTGGCTGAATGATAAAGCAGGTAAAGTAAGCGATATCCTTAAGGAACTGAATGCTGTTTATCTGGCACATGTTGACAGGAACAATGCTGTTAGCGGAGTGGAATCTCCCGAAGGATTGGCCGTACCGCTCAAGGTTGATGGAACCTTCAGCTTTGCTTCCGGTACATCAACCGCTATAACATCAAAGACATATGCACAGCTTCTTTCTGACATGAGAAAGAATGGAGAGTCGGCGAAGTTTATCAATGTTGTATTTACGCCTGCCGATACTGACGCCTTCAAGTCCTTTACGGTCGAGATCGGATTTGCGGACAAAAATTCCCGCGATTTCCATCATATGCACAGCGAGGACCCGGCTGCATACGCAGGGCATACCACAAGAGATAACGGCATAAAGTACAACGGAGATACCTGGACGCATATTATCTATGAAATCTGTGATATCTGCGGTGATGACAGCAGGATGCATTATGAAAGGATACTGCCTCATGTTGAGAGTATCTGGGAGGATCCGGACAATCCGGACAATGCTAGGCAGCTTGCTTATCAGGAAACGGTAAATCTGGAAGTTTCTATGAATTGGATATACAATCATGTTGAAGGAGCCCAGATCAAGAGTCTGGTCGAAAAGTCCGGCAGTTATGTACAGCCTATATGGATGCAACTGTTTAGGGTTTATTATGCCGGTGAAAATTCAGAAGGACCACGCGATCCGATCAGCAGTTATTGCAACTTTGAATATATAGGCAATCTTAGTGACGAGGTTCTGAATACTTACTTCAGCACCATGACGGAAGATATAGTTGTTCCGTTTAAGTTCTCCTGCAGCCTGCCGTATTACAAGGATGTGAACATCAATATTGTAATAAAAAAGTAGTATAGTTCAGATCAAATCAAATGAGTCTTATGAGGCGGTCCTGTTTGCCACCGTTGCAGGTTTTCCTGCGTGGACGGTGGCAGGCAGGCCCGTTTTCTGCTTCCGGGAAACAGACAAGAAAGCATAGAAGCATATTTAAGAATTGCATCTTTTTTGCCTTTTGGGATATAATAAGATCGATCTTTTGATAACGGGGATTGTTTTATGAAAGAGATACTTTCTGTTGAAAACATGCGTAACAGCGATGCAGAGACCATATCGGGCGGAACCACGGGCAGGGAGCTTATGATGCGAGCGGGCAGAGCTGTATTTGATAATACAGACTGGAAGCCGCCGGTCGCGATAATATGCGGAAGCGGGAACAATGCGGGTGACGGATATGTGATCGCATCCCTTTTGTTTGAAAAGGGTATTGAAACCGCTCTTATCCTGCTTGAAGACAGATTTTCCGGAGACGGCAGGTTCTATTACGATAAATGCAGGGAACAGGGGGTTCCTGTGCGCTTTTTTGAAGCTGGAATGTCGCTCTGCAGTTACAAAACAATAGTTGACTGCATCTTTGGGACAGGCTTTCACGGCGCAGTAAAAGGGAAGGCTGCGGAAGCGATCGGAGCCATAAACAAAAGCGGGGCATATGTCGTTTCTGTCGACATAAACAGCGGTCTTAACGGGAACACCGGTATTGCGGAAGGCGAAGAGGGCAGAAACTGCGTAATATCCGATATCACGGCTTCCATAGGAAGCTTCAAACCCGGACATTTCTTAAACATGGCAAAGGATGTAATGAGGCACAAAGCCAACTTTGACATAGGCATAAAGCCGGTGGAAAAGCCTTATCATCTGCTTGAAAGCAAAGACATAAAGCCGTATTTCGGCAAGAGGAACGAATTCTCAAACAAAGGGGATTACGGTTATATCGCGCTTATAGGCGGGTCGAAACGCTACAGCGGCGCAATTAGGCTGGCTTCCATGGCAAACGCCGCAATGCGCGCCGGCGCCGGCGTTGTAAAGGTTGCAGTCCCAAATTCATTGTTTAATGTGGTCGCATCAAATGTGCTTGAAAGCACGCTTTTCCCGCTTTCGGACAACGACGGCGAGATTGTTTTCTGTGAAGAAGAGATCGCAGAGCTTATCAAAAACGTTAAAACCGTGGCTTTTGGAATGGGCATAGGCGTAACCGGAGAGACGGGGAAAGTACTGGAATATCTGCTTAAAAACTACACGGGAACACTTATAATAGACGCGGACGGGTTAACATTGCTGTCAAAAACTGACCGTGAGACAGTTAAGGCATCAAAGGCCAAACTTGTTCTTACGCCTCACATTAAGGAGTTTTCAAGGCTCACAGGCCTTAGTAAAGAAGAGATCCTTGCAGCGCCTGTGGAAAACGCAAGGAAGTATGCTGAAGAAAACGGCGTAATACTGCTGTTAAAGGGTCCTGCAACTATCGTTACGGATGGGAAGGATGTTCTGTTTAACGATACCGGCTGCTCCGGCATGGCGACAGCAGGAAGCGGGGATGTTTTGTCAGGGATACTTTCAGCAGTTTGCGCATATATACCGGGGAACGTTGAAAAGGCAGAAAATCCGGGAAAGACGGGAACAGATGCCGGCAGTCTTTCACCGCTGCTTTTATCTGTTGCCGCAGGCGCTTACATAAACGGCAGGGCCGGGGAAATTGCGCAGAAAAAATATAATTCCGTCAGCATGGTCGCAGGGGACACTGTAGCCGGCATTGCGGAAGCGGTAACCGGGTTGATATCCTGACCGGAAAACGATAGAATAACCTGCGGGGAAAACATTTTATGAAAAAGATCGTGGAGTTTCTAAAACAGCATATTGCCCTGTGCATTACGGCATGCCTTGCGATAGCGCTCATAATCGCTGTCGCCGCTGTTTTTGCGCCCAAGGGCAGGAGGGGGGCAAAGCCCGGACTTGTGGTGGTGTCGCCGCACCCGAAGGCTTTTATCATCCCGCTTATAAAGGAGTTCGAGAACGAAACGGGGATAAAGACCGAGGTTATAAGCCTCGGCACTTCCGCTGCGCTGAAAAGGATCACGGAGGACAAGGACGTTGATGTCCTGTGGGGAGGCTCCCTGCTCTCCGTAAGCACCTTTGAGGATGCGTTTTATGCTTATACAACACCGAACCGCGAAGCTTTTGACAAAAACTATGAGAGCGTTGACAGGCGGATAACCTGTTTTACGCTGGTGCCGAGCGTTATCATGATAAATACGGATCTTATCGGCGATATTGAGGTAAAGGGCTACAAGGCTCTGCTGGATCCGAAGCTTAAAGGGCGGATAGCCTTTGCTGACCCCGGAAGTTCGTCTTCTTCTTTTGAGCATCTTGTCAACATGCTTTACGCAATGGGGGAAGGCGATCCGGAAAAGGGTTTCGGTTATGTTGAGGCTTTTTGCAAAAATCTTGACGGCGTGCTGCTTTCAAGCTCTTCCGAGGTGTATGAGGGGGTTGCGAACGGAAAATATACCGTCGGCCTGACCTTTGAGGAGGCTGCAGTTACAATGCTTAACAGCGGCAAGCATATAAGCATTGTTTATATGGAAGAGGGCGTTGTCTTCACACCCGACGGGATATGTATCAGCAGGCTTTCGGAAAGAAAACCCGAGGCTGAAGCGTTCGTGGATTTTATGACATCAAAGAACGCCCAGGGATTCATAACCGCAAACCTCGGCCGCAGGAGTGTCAGGACCGACATCACCGAGTCCGGCATTGTTGCGCCGTATGAATCGATAAAACGGATAGAAGTGCCAAAGGACAGCGTTATCGCCGGCAAGGAAGACTGGATCGCGCGGTTTGGCAGACTCTTTAAGGCGAGGTGAACCATGAACAGAGAGACGGTCTGCTTTCGCGACAGCATAAGAAAGACTTTTATAAGCTATTCCATAGTCCCTGTGGTCGTAACGGCTCTTGTGATCCTTTCGATCACCGGCATCGCCTGGAATAACGCCGTTACCTACAGGAACGAGAATGAGAACCGGGAAACCGCTGAAAAGATCTCACACGCAACGGATATCTGGTACGGGATGATAAACGAGGCGGCAGAGGCTTTTCTTAAAAACGACGGAAGTGTCCCAAAGGACAGGATCGCGGGGATCCTGTACGAAAAGTGCGGTGAGTTTGGCGAGACGGGAAACCTTGTGATGCTTGAGCCTTCGGGCGGGGTGCTCTACGCATCGGCGGGGAATGTGCCCTATTATCTTAAAGAAGCGCAGTACATGGACTGGGGGATACTCCATAACATCCGGAAGGCCACAGGTATCACCGTGACGGCGCTTTCAGAAGGTAATATCTGCATGGGAAAAGCCGTTTACGAAAAAGATGAGCTTAAATGCCTGGTCGTCTATATTGTTCCTGATGAGGTGATAAAGCAGATGACCGGTGCTGTTGAACGATTCTTTGCCATAACGGACGAAAACGGCTGGATCTACGCCGAAAACAGCAAAATGCTCCGGGACGCATACGGGAAGCTGGCAGCGGCTTTTGACACGGATACGGGATATGTCAAGGCTTCGGGCAAGCTTTATTATCTTTGCAGGACAGTCGTAAGGAACGGTCTTACGGTCTGGACGGTTGACGATATGAGCGATCACATCAGGGTGTTCCTGCTGCTTATCGGCGTGGTCATCATGGTGTTTGCGGGGATCGTGTTCATCACCTACAAGAGCACGGATGCAAGCTCCGAGAAATATACGGCAGATATAAGGAGGATAGAGGCGGCTTTCGAATCCGTTTCGAAGGGCGATCTTGATGTGCGGCTGAACACCGACAGTTCAAGGGAATTCACGACTATCGGGAATGATTTTAACGAGATGCTTGAAAGCCTTAGGGGGCAGATAGCGGAAAACAAGGAACTTGCAACGGATGTGGCTTTTGCGCAGCTGAAACAGCTTGAAAGCCAGTTAAACCCGCATTTCCTCTTTAACACCCTTGACAATATCAGGTTCATGGCGAAGATCGACGCCGAGGCGGCGGACAAGATGATAGTTTCGCTCTCCGGTATCCTGCGTTATACGATAAGGGATACAAGGGAAGAGGTAACGCTGAGGGAGGATCTCAACAACCTCCGGTATTACCTGAACATCCTGCAGATACGCTTCAACAAGCGGTTTAAGTACGCCACGGATTTTGGTGATGACCTTATGGACTGTCTTATTCCGAAGCTCCTTCTCCAGCCTCTTCTCGAGAATGCCATAAAACACGGTTTTGGCAACAAGGAGAAGCTCTTTGTGACGATAAGGGGCTACAAGATAACCGACAAGCTCGTGTTTATCTGTGAGGATGACGGGGCGGGCATCGCGCCGGAAAAGCTTAAGGAGATCAGGGAGAGCCTTGCAAAGGACGATAACGAGACGGCGCACTACGGCCTTTACAACATCCACAGGCGCATAAAACTGATGTATAAAGGGGATTACGGCCTTGACATCGACAGCAAAGAGGGCGAGGGAACGCTTGTGAGGATAGTGCTTCCGAGAAGAGAGAAATAAGAGCGGGCGGGAGGATGGCTCATGTACAGGGTTTTGATAGTTGAAGACGAAGACATTATAAGAAAAGGGATAGCCTACACAATGGACTGGACGTCCTGGGACTGCACCGTTGCGGGAGAGGCCGCAAACGGCATGGAAGGGCTTGAAAAGATAAGGGAATTAAAGCCCGATATCGTGCTTGTTGATATCATGATGCCGGTCATGGACGGGATAACGATGACAAGGGAGGCACTGAAAGAGGTAGCCTTCAAGACGGTGATCCTTACAAGCTATGCCGATTTCGATTACGCAAAACAGGCCATAGACCTGAACGTTTCGGCATATCTCATGAAGCCTGTTGACAGCGCGGAGCTTAAGGCCGCCATCGAAAAGATAAAGGAAGAGCTGCGCAGGGAGCGCGCTTACGAGCAGTTTGACGAAAAACAGAAGGAACTCGAAAACCCGGAGAACATCTTCATAAAAGAGGATTCGGACAACGAGTATGTCCGCTATGTGCTGTCTGCAACCAAGGAACATTTTGCCGAAAAGATCAGCATTGAAGCCTTTTCTGCGGAGCTTGGCGTGTCGGCGAGCTACCTTTCGAGAAAATTCAAGGAGGCCACGGGGACAAGCTACCTCGATTTCCTGAACCAGTACAGGATAAGGCAGGCCGTGAAGCTTCTTCAAACCGGAAAGTACAAGGTTTATGAGGTTTCGGAGATGACGGGCTTTACGGACTATAAGCACTTTAATTCCGTATTTAAGAGATACACGAATACAGCACCGTCGGAATTTATGAACTGAAAACACGGCAGCTTTGGAAACGCAAACCGGATTGTACCGCGGATATCGCGGATCCTGCACGGCGTTTCGGAAACTGTTCAGAAAATCGGATAATAAAACAGAAATTTGGGTATAGCCGGTAGTTTTTTTGTTGTATCCTTGTAATATCAGATGACGATCCCGTATCTTACGGAAAAGACGTCATCCGGAAAGGAGAGAATTTATGAAAAAACTATTGGCACTTTTACTGGTTGCCGTAATGGTGATCGGTATCGCAGGCTGCGGCAAGAAGGAGCCTACCGCTTCGGGCACGCCTTCAAACAACACAAACCCCGAGATGCAGAAGCTTATCGATGCCGCAAAGGCTGAGGGCGAACTCGTTGTTTACGGTTCCTGCGAAGAAGAATATCTTGCAGCTGCATGTGACAATTTCAAAAAGCTTTACGGGATCAACGTAAAGTATCAGCGTCTTTCAACAGGCGAAGTACAGAGCAAGATCGAAGAAGAGAAGGGCAATCCTTCCGGCGACGTTTGGTTCGGCGGCACAACCGATCCTTATAACGTAGCAGCATCTGAAGGTCTTCTTGAGAAGTACGAAGCCATCAATGCAGTTAATCTTTCCGACAGCATGTACCGCGATAAGGACGGCTGCTGGTACGGCATCTACAAGGGTATCCTCGGTTTCATGGTAAACAAGGATGAGCTTGCCCGCAAGGGTATCGAGGCTCCGAAGGACTGGCAGGATCTTCTTGATGCCAAGTACAAGGGACTCATCTGGCTTTCAAACTACAACACAGCCGGCACAGCTAAGCTCGTTGTCAACACAATGATCCAGAAGTACGGCCATGACAAGGGTATCGAGTACCTTGTTAACATTGATAAGAACATCGAAGTTTACACAAAGTCGGGTTCCGGCCCTTCCAAGAATGTCGGCACAGGCGAATGCGTAGTAGGTATCGGTTTCCTTCATGACGGCATCACCCAGATCAAGGATAACGGCTACACCAACATCCAGCTCATCATCCCTTCGTCGGGCACATCCTTCGAGATCGGCGCAACGGCTATCTTCAAGGGAGCTAAGCACCCGAACGCAGCAAAGCTCTGGATCGAATATGCTTTAAGCCCCGACTGCGTAGAGCTTGGCGCTAAGAACGGTTCTTACCAGTTCCTTGTCATCAAGAACGCAAAGCAGCCTCAGGAAGCTGCAGATTTCGGCCTTAATCCCGATAACGTTATGAAGTATGACTTCGAAGATGCAAAGGCAAATACGAAGAAATATGTTGAAGAAGTTATGAATGCACTCGGTGCAGCAGCAGACGGTCGTTTCAAGACTGAGTAATTATTCAACTGTTACGGAGCGGATGCGAATTGCATTCGCTCCGTTTTTCACGCACCGGCGGCCTGACGGGACTTATTCCGGCTCGCCCAAAGGTGCAAAAGGCTTTCACAGGAGGTTATGATAATGGCAAAAAGTCAGAGCGCCAGCCTTGACAGGAAGAAGCTCCTCGGCGATCCCATAATGGTAACGACCATCGTGGTATTGATCGCTTTCCTGACACTGTTTATCCTCTATCCCCTTGCGATACTTCTTGTAGACAGTGTTGTGGGAGGGTCCGATCCGGACCTCAGCGTATTTGAGAGGATACGCCGATCCGGACTGACACTTGATGTATTTAAGAGGATAATGGGGCTTTCGAACTTCAGGAAGGCTATAACAAACACGCTGAAGGTAGGCTTTGTTGTGGGCATTGCTTCGGCGCTTATAGGTCTTTTGTTTGCGTATGTGGAGGAGTACGTAAAGCTCAAGACGAAATTCATGGGAGGACTCTTCAAGGTCGTATCGATGCTTCCCGTTGTTTCTCCTCCGTTCGTTCTTTCGCTTTCGATGATAATGCTCTTTGGTAAAGCGGGCCTTATCACAAGATATCTGTTTAAGATATATGACAACAGCGTATACGGGTTCTGGGGCATTGTGGTAGTACAGACGCTTACGTTCTTCCCGGTCTGCTACATGATGCTTAAAGGGCTTCTGAAAAATATCGACCCGTCGCTCGAAGAGGCGGCAAGAGACATGGGAGCCTCAAGATTCAAGGTATTCATGACGGTAACGTTCCCGCTGATACTTCCGGGTCTCGGAAATGCGTTCCTTGTAACGTTTATCGAATCGATAGCGGACTTCGCGAACCCCATGATCATCGGCGGTTCCTACGATACACTCGCTACCACGATCTACCTGCAGATAACAGGTGCTTATGATAAGCAGGGCGCGGCTGCGATGGCTGTGGTGCTCCTTCTGATCACGCTGTTCATGTTCGCGATCCAGAAGTATTACCTTGAGAGAAAGAGCACGGCAACCCTTTCCGGAAAGGCTTCAAGGGCGAGGATGCTCATCACCGACAAGAGCGTTACTATCCCTCTTTCCATCATGTGCTCGGCGCTTGCCCTGTTCGTTATCATGATGTATGTATGCGTGCCTTTCGGAGCGCTGTTCAAGACATGGGGATTCGATTTCCATCTGACCTTCAAATGGTTCGGTCTCGTGTTCACGAAATATAAGGGCTTTAAGGCCTTCAAGGACAGCTTTGTCCTGTCACTTATCGCCGCGCCCATAACGGCGCTGCTCTCCATGATCATCTCTTATCTTGTGGTAAAGAGAAAGTTCGTTGGAAAGGGCTTTATTGAGGCCGTATCCATGCTTGCCATGGCAGTGCCCGGTACGGTTCTCGGTATCGGATATATCCGCGGTTTCGCGAGGGGGCTTTTCGGCACCGATATACTTAAAGGCATTTACGGAACGGGTCTGATCCTTGTTATCGTTTTTGTTGTACGAAGCCTTCCGACAGGCACCAGAAGCGGTATTTCGGCCCTAAGGCAGATAGACAAGAGCATTGAGGAATCCGCTTACGATATGGGCGCAGACAGCCTCAGGGTATTTATGACGGTTACGCTCCCGCTTATAAAGGACAGCTTCTTAAGCGGCTTTGTGACTGCATTCGTACGAAGCATTACCGCTATCAGCGCCATCATTCTTCTCGTTACACCTTCGTATCTGCTCATCACCGTGCAGATCAACGAGTTTGCGGAGAAGGGCTCTTACGGTATAGCCTGCGCGTTTGCAACGATACTTATCGTGATAACTTACGGTTCCGTGCTGCTCATGAACTGGGTCATCAAGCGATTCGGCACCAGCCGTCAAGTCAAGGTCAAAGAAGAACCTTAAAACCGTTATGGAGGAGAACATGGCTAAAGAAAAGAAAGGCGTACGCCTTGAACACATATCAAAGATATATAAGGATCCGAAGACCGGCAAGGAATTCTATGCCGTAAAAGACGCTAACATATTTATCGAACCCGGCAGCTTTGTTACGCTCCTTGGGCCTTCCGGATGCGGAAAGACAACGACGCTGCGTATGATCGCAGGCTTTGAGAGCCCGGACGAGGGCGAGATCTACCTTGGCGACGAGCCGATCAACGCCCTTACGCCGAACAAGCGTGATACCGCGATGGTATTCCAGAGCTATGCGCTTTTGCCGCATTACAACATTTTCGATAATGTTGCTTACGGACTTAAGCTCAGGAAAATGGATAAGGAAGTTATAAAGAAGAAGGTTACGGATATTCTTGCACTCGTTGGCCTCGAGGGTATGGAAAACCGCATGACGAACCAGCTTTCCGGCGGTCAGCAGCAGAGAGTCGCGCTGGCGAGAGCGCTTGTTATCGAACCCGGCGTGCTGCTCTTTGACGAACCTCTTTCCAACCTCGACGCGAAGCTCCGTGTTTCCATGCGTACCGAGATCAGAAGGATCCAGCAGGAAGCGGGCATTACCGCGATCTATGTAACACATGACCAGAGCGAAGCAATGGCCATATCGGATAAGGTCATAATCATGAACAAGGGTATTGTAGAGCAGATCTCGACTCCGCAGGATGCCTACTACTATCCGAACAACCAGTTTGTTGCCGATTTCATCGGTGAGGCGAACTTCCTGAAAGGTACGGTAAAAGGCCAGGATGTTGTGAACATCAGCGGCTCGGATGTCAGGTGCGCTACAGGGTCCATCGCTGTCGGAAGCGATTGCAGCGTTGTACTCCGTCCCGAAGGCGCAAGGCTTTCCGATGCAGGAAACATCAAGGTCAAGGTAGTGTATTCATGCTTCATGGGATCTTATCAGGATTACCATGTGAAAGTGGGAGACACTCTTGTCAAGATACAGGAATATAATCCGAGAAACCTGAAGATATACAAGGTTGGCGACGAAGCGTTCCTTAACTTCGCCGAAAATACGCTGTATGCACTGTAGGGTGTGAGTAGATAGACATACAGAAAGCGGCAGTCCATGCTTTACGGCACGGGCTGCCGTTTTAGGTTTGTGCGCATGGGACGTACATGCAGGCGCAGGCCGGGGTACAGGCTGCCGTTTAGACTGCATGCAGGCGGGTTCTGTTTGATTCAGTTCAAAAAAAACAGGTTTCGCTCAGATAAGTATAGATTTATTGAATAATTCGTGGTACAATAAAACGCGGTTCGAACGTTTATTCCGAAAACGGGTTTAGAAGCCGGAATCTCGAATAAATTCATAGTCAGGAGGTAAGTAATGTTACAAGACATTATCGGATCAAAAAGAGAACTGTTTGCAGATGGTGTGCAGACCGTTCTTCGCGGTCAGGAAAACCGCACCCGCAGGGTTGTAATCCTTAAAGGCAACCTTGTACAGAACATGCGAAGCGAGGTTAAGGGGATAAATGCCCGTGTGAACAAGAACGGCACCTACGGCTTTGCGTCTATCGCGGAGTATTCGCCGGAGGCAGCGGAAAAGGTCATCAAAGCGGCTACCGAAAACGCAGTTTTCCTTGCAAGGCACTCGGGCAGGAATATCCTGCTTCCCGCATCAACGGGGACAGGCACGCTGCCGCTTAACGCAGATATCGTCGACACAGAGCAGAAAGAGATAATCGAGCTGTGCCAGACCATCGACAAGCACATAGAGGAGAAATATCCGGATCTTACAAGCCGCACAGTTGTTTATTATGAGGATTCACAGGACAGGATAGTGTATTCGTCGGATGCTTTCAGCGGTCATCTTGTTACGCCCCGCTGCTACATCTACATCATGATGAGCTCTGAATCTAAGGACGGCGTGCCGGTAGAGATGTTTAAGGCTTTCGGCGGGTTCGGGAGCTTAAAGGATAATTTCTCGAAGCCCGAAGACATGTATGAGGATATAGACAAGCTCTATAAGCGCCTTATGGACAAGCGCGAGGGCGTTTATGCCGAGGCAGGTTACAAGACGGTAGTGCTCGGCGGCCTTATGGGCGGTATGCTTGCGCACGAGGCTGTGGGCCATACCGTTGAGGCAGACCTTGTAAGAGGCGGTTCCGTTGCGGGCCCGAGCCTTAACAAGCAGGTGGCATCCGGGCTGGTCAACATGGTGGATTTTGCGCATACTTTTGACGGCAAGCCCTGTCCGCTTCCCGTATTCCTTGATGATGAGGGAACAAAGGCAGAGGACGCCTGGCTCATAAAGGACGGTATCCTTACAGGTTATATGAACGACAGGGAAACGGCCGAGGAATTCGGTATGAAAGCGGCCGGCAACGCAAGGGGCTGGTCTTTCTCGGATGAGCCCATCATCAGGATGAGGAATACATGCATCCTTCCCGGCAAGAACAGCGTGGAAGAGATGATCGCATCCGTTGACGACGGTTATTATCTTATCGACTCCGGCAACGGCCAGGCCGATCTTACGGGCGAGTTCATGTTCGGCGTGACCTGCGGTTACGAGATCAAGAACGGCAAGCTCGGAAGGGCTCTGCTCGACACCACAGTTTCGGGCGTGGCTTTCGAAATGCTCAAGACAGTTGATATGATCTCTGACAAGGTAGAGTGGTCTTCAAGCGGATTCTGCGGCAAGAAGCAGCCTATGGCAGTAGGCATGGGCGGTCCCAATATGAGATGCAAGATCATGATCGGAGGCAGATAAAAAAATGCTGCTGATGCAACATTTTATTATCCCGAAATTTGAGCATGCTCAAATTTCGAACTACGCATGGAAAACCGCCTTCGCGGATTTTCCATGCTATGAAGGAATCAATAACCGGAGGAAAGAATGAGCGAGTTAAATAAAAAGGCCGATCTGTTTGACGGCATTCTTAAAAGCAAAGGCATCGAGAAGTACACTTATTCCATAAGGACTTCCGAAAAGCAGGAATTAAATCTTGAGAACGGTGAATTCAAGCTGATGCGCACCGTTTTCAACAACACATGCACACTCAGTGTATGGCTCGGCGAGAAGATGGGCACCGTGAACGGAAACGACATCACGGATGAGGCCCTTGCAGCACTTGTTGACAGCGGTATCGCCGCAGCGCAGTCGTCTCCCGACGATCCTGCGCATGACATCGCTCCGGACCAGGGCAAGGACCTGTTCAGGCAGGGCGTATACGAGGTGGATCTTGACAGGTTCATCGACAGGATAAAAGAGGCCTTCGAGACGATAAAGACTGATTATCCGAAGGTTCAGGTAATGACCGCGATCGGTTCTTTTGACAGGACCAACGGCATCAAGCGTAATTCCAACGGCACCGAATTTGTGACCGAAGGCGGCGTTTACTCCATGGTGCTTGAGTTCTCCGCAAAGGACGGCGACAAGACAACAGGCATGGATTATGCGTTTGTTCTTACAAAATCGCTTGACAAGCCGCTTATCGAGCTTGGAGACTTCAGGTTCCGTCTTGAAAATATCGCAAAGGCGCTTGAAGCAAAGCCGGTTGAAGGCAAGTTTGAGGGCACCGTTGTTCTCACTCCGTCCATGACAGGCGAGTTCTTAAGCATTATCGTTCAGAATTACGCGTCTGATATGGTGGTTGTTGACGGTACAAGCCTCTGGCTTGACAAGGCGGGCGAAAAGGTTGCGAGCGACAAGCTGACGGTTGCCTTCAAGCCGTATGACGACAGGATAGTACTCGGTGAGCGCTATACCGGTGATGATTTCAGGAGCGAGGACTTTACGCTGATCGACAAGGGCGTGCTCACGAACCACAAGCTGAGCCTTTACGGTTCGAAGAAGACAGGTCGTCCATGCATTAAGAACACGGGCTTCGATCTTGTGGTAGAGCCCGGTGATGCCGCATTCGAGGATATGATCAAGGGCATCGACAAAGGACTCCTGCTCGGCGGTTTCTCAGGCGGACAGCCCGGGACGAACGGCGAATTCTCGGGTGTCGCAAAGAACAGCTTCATGATCGAAAACGGGAAGATCACGGGCGCTGTAACGGAAACAATGGTAAACGGTAATCTTGGCGAGATCATCAAGAATATCAAATGCATCTCAAAGGAGCTCATATGCGACGGAACCACCGTGCTTCCGTATGTTGCGGTGGACGGCATAGTAGTTTCGGGAAAGTAAGGCAAAACCGCCTGCGCGGATTTTTCGCGCGCAACCTCGCATAAATGCTCGGTTAGGAGGAAGTATGGGACTGTTAGACAAGCTTATAAGCGGTATTGGGAAGGTAGTAGGCGAAAGTGCTGCGGACGGCATCAAGAAAGCGCTTCAGGGCGAGATCGATGATGCAAAGCAGGCTTTTAACGGAACAAATGAAGCCGGAAGCACAACGGCATCTTACAACACAACGGGGGATGACAACGAAGGATCTGAGGACGGCGGTCTTTACAACGAAGACGGAAGACCTGCAGCGGAAAAGATCCGCGAGGTGCTCGAGAGAGAATTCCCCGAATATCAGGTACGGGACAATGTTTCACCCGAGACTATCGGGGGAACGGGCAGGTTTATGCGGTATTCTTTCGGTGTTTACAAGGATAACGCACCAAAGCTCTTTATCATGCTGATCGGTAAGACCACATGCAGGTTAAGAGAGTACCGGTGGTCAAAGGAACAGGCTGAAAAGGCAGGCGTAACACTTATAAACTTCATTGTTCATGAGCCCAATTCCGTTCCTTACATCACACAGAGGCTTCACAAGTATCTGTAATTCTGACCGGAGCGCCGTTTTTTGGCGCTGCAAGGTTAACAGGCAATAAAGAAAGGGATGCAAGCGATTGCGCCCGTGAGGGGCGAAGCACGGCCTGTGCGGCATAACAGGGATCATGATCCGGGAAATGCCTCAGATATCAGCTTTGCGGGCAGCGGGGCCGTGTTCAGTCCGGTATCATAAGCACCTGCTTATTTCAAAGGTTTTCCCTTTCTTTTTGACAGCAGGCGGGGGCAAAAAGCCTCCGCTTGTTAATTTTAAAATTAATTATTGGTGTTCTACATGAGTCTTATAGATGAGCTGAAAAGCAAGGAAACATGGGAAAAATTCAGAGAATACAAGTCGTTCCACAGTTGTATGTCAAACCGGGAAATGAGACTTCTTGATGAGTTCATAAAAGAGGAGAGGTACGTGACTTTGGCGGGTCGTTTTACGCCTGAGGGATACGGTCTCTCCATACCGGAAAGGCGTGTCATCAACAAGAGCGGAAGCCGGAAAAAGCGCACAGTCTATACCTTTGAGCCCGATGAGATGTATATGCTGAAGCTCCTTACCTGGCTTCTGTACAAATATGATGACAGGATCAGCCCCTGCTGTTATTCGTTCAGAAGGAACATGACGGCAAAGAAAGCCATTTCGGACATCCTTGCCATTGGGGATATAGACGGAAGATACGTGCTTAAAGCGGATATCCACGATTATTTCAACTCGATGCCGGCACAGGGCATCGTTGCGGCTTTGAAACGGGTCATAACAGATGACGAAAGGCTTCTTGCGTTTCTTACAAAGCTGTTTTCCGGCAACGAGGCATTTGAGAAGACTGAGGGGCAGGAACCGCGCATAGTGCACGAAAACAGGGGAGCGATGGCGGGGGTTCCGGTTTCGGCGTTTATCGCCGATATCTTTCTTTGGCCGCTTGATTCGTATTTTTGCGATAAGGGAATACCGTATTTCCGCTATTCAGACGATATCCTGCTGTTTGCACGTTCCAAAGAGGAACTTGAGGAGTGCCGGAACCTGCTTAAGGAGAAGATCGAGGCTGCAGGGCTTGAACTGAACGAGGAAAAAACGAAGGTTTTTGGCCAGCAGGAAGGATTCGAATTCCTCGGGATAAAATATAAAGACGGGCAGATCGACCTTGCGGATGCGACCGTAAAGAAGATGAAGGACAAGATAAGGCGCAAATGCAGGGCCCTGTACAGATGGCGGAGGAAAAAGGGCTTTGATTTCGAGAAGGCCGCAAAAGTCGTTATCAGGATCTTTAACATGAAATATTTCGATACCGGGGATATGATGGATTTTACCTGGAGCAGGTGGTTCTTTCCGGTGCTTACGACCGACAGGAGCCTGAAGATCCTCGACGGGTATCTTGTGAATGAGCTGAGGTATATCTACAGCGGAAGGCACTACAAGGGGAATTATGCGGTGACATACGAAAATCTGAAGGAGCTTGGATTCCGGAGCCTTGTGAACGAGTATCACAAGTGGAGAGAAAGCATGTAAACAGGTCGCTAAAGCAGCCTGACGGGGATGCCGGTGTGCCCTTTGGGGATATGGAGCGCCGTCAGTACTTAACGAATGCAAGCCGAAGGCGCAGCATGAGTTTAGTACTGCTACGTCGGAGCGTTAAGAAAACGCGCCAGTGGCGCGTTTTTAGCGGAGACCGTCAGAGCTGTGCTCTGACGGAACCTAAGGCGCGAGCCGGCCCCAAAAGGTATACCGGCATTCCCGTCAGGCGGAGTAGTTGTTCAGGTACAAAAAAGACGCAGCCATAAAGCTGCGCCTTAATATTTGATATATACCGCTATATCACGCAATCTTGCTCTTTGCGAGCTCGCATACGGACTTGAAGCCCTCTGCATCATAAACAGCCATCTCGGAAAGCATCTTTCTGTTGATGTCTGCGTTAGCAAGCTTGAGGCCGTACATAAGCTTGCTGTATGAAAGGTCGTTCATGCGTGCTGCTGCGTTGATACGTGCGATCCAGAGTCTTCTGAACTGTCTCTTGCGTTCTTTTCTACCTGCAAAGGATGAGGTAAGTGCGCGCATTACAGACTGCTTTGCAACTCTGTACTGTTTCGATCTTGCGCCACGGTATCCCTTAGCAAGCTTTAATACTTTATTGTGTTTTCTCTTGGCGTTTAAACCGCCTTTAATTCTTGCCATTCGATTTGTCCTCCTTCTTTACAGATACGGTAATACTTTCTTCATTGTAGCTGCATTTACGCTGTTGGTCATTTCAGCTTTACGAAGATCTCTCTTATTCTTTCTGGTTTTCTTGGTAAGAATGTGCTGCTTTCCTGCCTTCTGGCGCTTAAGCATTCCTGTAGCGGTAAGCTTGAAACGCTTAGCTGCTGCTCTTTTGGTCTTTAACTTCGGCATAATGGAACCTCCTTTAATATGTTCGCTTTTGCTTTATTTCTTTTTCTCGGTCAGGAACATCATCATATTCCTGCCTTCCATCTTGGTGGGCTTGTCGAGTGCGGCGACATCCTCTACCTTCGAGAAGAAAGTGTCGAGGATCTGCTTTCCGAGATCAACGTGAGCCATTTCACGGCCGCGGAAACGTAAAGTGACTTTGACTTTGTCACCCTTCGAGATGAATTTTCTTGCGGCGTTGGCCTTTGTGGAAAGGTCGTTATCATCGATGTTGGGCGAAAGGCGGATCTCCTTGAGTTCGGAAGTCTTCTGGTTCTTTTTGGCTTCCTTTGCCTTGCGCATCTGTTCGTAACGATACTTGTTGTAATCGATAATTCTGCAGACCGGCGGTTCTGCCTTGGGCGCGATCTTGACAAGGTCGAGACCTGCATCCATTGCCATTTTGTAGGCATCCTTTGAGGACATGATTCCGAGCTGCTCACCGTTTTCGCCGATCAGACGGACTTCTCTGTCCCTGATCTGCTCATTGATCATTAATTCGCTAATGGCTTTATACCTCCATAAAATATAGCATAAAAAAGAAAAAAAGCAGATGCAGAACATCCACTTTGGTCTTAACGCAATCCATTACGAATTATTCGAAAAAACGTTAACCCTTTCGCTTAAATGCTGGGGGTGAGAGTGGAAACTCTGCTTGGCTGTTTTTCACAGCTTTTGTATTGTACCACCCGGGGGTGACGTTGTCAACACTTTTTTTGGGTGAGTGAACGGGGGCGTTTCTCACTGAATGAGTCACAGGGAAATGCCCCGTTGACTCATTAATATTTTTGTTGGCATTTTTGCTTTGTTTGGGTATAATAAAATATGTATGGACATTTTGTCAATAAGAATTTAACGGGATCGGGACATGATCCGCGTTTTTGGCCCGCTGTTCTTTAGCGGACCGGAGGAGAAGAATTGAAGAAGAGATATCTGATCGCTTTTGTGATCGCACTTATACCGCTTTTTGCGGGTTGTACCAATATTTTCAGCAATATCCAGCCGACATTCATACCTACGGGAGGGGTCCTGACAAACACACCGGGTACAGTAACGCCGATACCCACAAAATCTGTCACGCCCACAAACAAGCCGACCGAGAAGCCCACACTGACACCGTCCCCGACAGAAACACCGACACCTACTCCGGAACTGACGGAAACACCGACGGAAG
Source organism: Lachnospiraceae bacterium (assembly GCA_016280395.1). Lineage (GTDB taxonomy): Bacteria > Bacillota > Clostridia > Lachnospirales > Lachnospiraceae > SZUA-448. The sequence goes on from JAEEGQ010000008.1 coordinate 64,918, forward strand.
CACCTACCGAAACACCGACAGAAACGCCTACTCCCGCCCCTGAATACAAAAGCAGGGACGAAGCCCTGAAGGCGGTAAAGACGCTTACGGGACAAAATGTTGATGTAAAGTCTTACGGCGATTGGAAGCCCGATGGAGGCGAGCTGTATTATCTGTATATGCCTTATGATGACAAGGGGAACGCGGTTGAGCCTCCTGTGGCGGTAAACGCCATTACGCTGGAGCTTTTCTATCTTGTTGACGGAAGGGACTTCCTGAAGGCAGAAAACTATCCGCTCGACAAGGCGGAGCCGCCCGAACCGACGGGCGCACCGGCAGGGGAGTTTACTGCCGAAGTTGCAAGACAGATACTTAGTACCGTGCCGAAGGATAAACTCGGCATAGAGCAGGATTTGTCGGCATTTACAATCGACGTTGACGACTACGTCACCACAGTCAATATAAACGGCCGTATGGACGAGTGTTACGGCGTCGATGTGATCGATGCTGCAAATGACAGGCGCGTAGGCGTGTTCTATATCACCGTTGACAGGACCTCGGTTTACAAAGTACTTGATTTCGGTGAATTTGAACTGATAAAATAAGCGACATCCAAAGAGGAGAGCACTGTGAAACAAAAGATCGACAGGCTGGCAAGGGGAATATTTGATTATTCGCTTCCGGAGATCATTCTTTCGGAGGACAGGCTTCGTATTTCCCTTGTATCCGGAACAAGCTATAAGGGTATGTTCACGATACGGAACAGCAAAGGGACCTCCATGAAGGGTGTCCTTTACTCGTCGAGCCGCATGCTCACTCTGTCCACAAACCAGTTTGTCGGGATCGAAAACCGCATAGAATACACGCTGCAGGCCGAGCATGCCGATTCGGGCCAGCGGATAAGCGGCACCATCAATATCGTTTCCGACTGCGGCGAGACCGAGCTTCCCTTCGAAGCCCTCATCAGGCCGCCGTATCTTCAGAGTTCCATAGGCGAGATAAAGGATCTTTTCCAGCTTGCAAACCTTGCAAAGACCGACTGGGGCGAGGCCGAGAGGCTCTTCAAGAGCCCGGCGATGCTCAAAGCCCTGCCTTTTTACGACAAAGAGATAGTCGAGATGTACAGGCATCTCGATCCTGTAGATGCGCCTTCCCAGGCGCTTGAGGAGCTGCTGGTCGCAATACGCAAAAAGCCTGCGGTGTCTATTGTCGCCGACAAGAACAAGCTTGAGTACACAGCGGGAGTTTACAGCTTTCTCGACAAGATCACGCTTACCAAGAATACATGGGGATATGCCGAATACAATGTTGTAAGCGATGCAGCCTTCATTTACCCGAGAAATTCGCTGATAACAACGGCAATGTTTGGCGGAAACACCTACGAACTCGGCGTTGTCATCGATCCGGCGAAGCTTCACCCGGGCCTCAACATAGCTACACTTACTATTTCAAACGCATCAACCCGCATAGAGATACCCGTTTACTGCAGCTCAAAAGCCGGCAGGAGCGCGGATGATGTAAAAAAGATGCGCGTTAAGGAGCATTACAGCAGGCTGGTGGCGAATTATATCCGCTTCAGGCTCAACAGGCAGTCACAGGGCAAGTATATAAACGAGGCCGAGAACATCCTTACCGGGCTTTCAAACCTTTCGGGCGCCGATGCCGACTTTATCAAGGTGTATCGCGGGCATCTGCTGCTTTCGGAAGGCAAGGACGCCGCTTTCAGACAGCTTCTTGCGGAGCTTGAGACAAACCGCACGGCATACCGCGACAGGCCGGAGATCCTTGCAGGGATACTGTATCTTTCCGCAATGTACAGAAAAAAGCCGGAGGTTACGGAAAAGGCGGCTGCCGAGATACGAAACCTCTATGCAAAATACCCGGAAAAGCATATCATCCTTTGGTTCCTGCTCCAGCTCGACAAATCCCTTGATGCTCCGCAGGCGCGTATAAATGCGATAAGAGACGCATTTTACCAGAACGGAGCCAAGAGCCCCGTGCTCTATTTTGAGGCGGCAACGGTCTATAACGAGCACCCCGACAAGCTCTCGGAGATAGGGCTTTTCGAGCTCCAGGTAATAAGGTTTGCGGTAAAGAATTCCATGGTCGCGCAGGGGGCGGCTGCTAAGATCGCCTTTGCTTCAAGGGAGCTCAAGAGCTACTGCTATATCCTTGAAAAGTGCTTAAGAAGGCTCTACGAGCTTTATCCGCAGAAGGAGACACTTGAGGCGATAGCAAGGCTCATGCTGCTCGGAAACCGCACCAAGGCCGTTTCACATTTCTTCTACAGCAAAGCTGTCGAGTCCGGGATCTCGATCCCCGGTATTCACGAGGCATATATAGAGTCGGCTCCGAAGGAGAGTAACGAGCTCCTTTCGCACAGGACGCTGAATTATTTTGCGTACAACAGCAATCTTGATGACGCGCACAAGGCCTACCTCTATGCAAATATCGTCTCCCACAGCGCAGAGTACGGCCCAATTGCGCAAAACTATGAGGAGACCATCAAAGCCTTTACGGTTGAGAAGATGAAGGAAGGCGCCATCGACAGGAATCTTGCCGTACTGTACGACGCCATTGTTCCGAAGCTTCCTCTTACGGCCGAGCTTGCGTCGTACATTCCGAACATATGCTTCTATTATGAGCTCCAGTGCCAGTCAAAGGCGATAGTTGCCGCCTATGTGTCCCATAAGGAAACGGAAGGCGAGATACTTGTGCCGATGAATGACGGGATCGCATATATAGAGTTATATACCGAAAAGGCAGATGTTGTCCTTGGCGACAAGAACGGAAGGCGCTATCTTTCAACCGTCGATTACAGGATAAACAAGCTCGTTCATCTTGACAGCATCCTTGAAAGATGCGCGGCACTTGACGATTCGAATCCGAAGCTTTTGCTCCACATTGCGGAGAAGATCCGCTACGAACAGCGCAACGACGCCCGCGCGGTGGAGCTCATGAAGCGCGTGACCTATGTTCCGGACCTCAAGGCCGACTATATCCGCGATTACACGAAAGAGCTGATCTATTATTATTATGATAATTATGAAGGGGATATGCTCGAAAACTACCTCCTTCAGATAGACCTCGGTTTTCTTGACCATGCCGAGCGCATAAAGATCATCGAGTTCATGATAGTGCGCGATCTCTACAATGTTGCGCTTAAGGCCATGGCCGAGTACGGGTTTGAAGGCATCGACGTGAAACGCCTTATGAAGCTGTGTTCGCGGCTTATATTCAACGCCGGCGGCATGGAAAAGGTCGATATCCTGCTCTCTGCCTGCTTCTACTGTTTCCGCGAGGGACGGTATGACGAGGCCGTGCTCGGGTACCTGAACGACTATTATTATGGGACAACCGCCGAAATGTTTGAGATATGGAAGGCTGCCCGTACCTACGAGCTCGATACGGTCGAGCTTGAGGAACGTCTCCTTGCGCAGATGCTCTTTGCCGAAAGCTATGTGAGCAACGCGAAGGCAGTATTCACCAGCTATTACCGGAGCGGGAAGAATCAGACCGTAATTCGCGCGTTCCTGTCGTATTACGCCTACAAATACCTGATAAATGACCGTCTTGTGGAGCCGGAGATATTTGATATCATGAGAAATGAGATCAGATATGACGACAACGAAGTATGCCTCCTCGCTGTGCTGAAGTTCTATTCGACCTGCGAGCAGCTGACGGATGCGGAGGTCAACTTCGTGGATATGCATATCAACCGCCTCGAGCAGAAGGAGCTGATCCTCCCGTTCTTCAAGAATTTCCGCGGCAATATGCGCATTCCGCAGGATATCTGTGATAAATACTTTGTGGAATACCGCACGGATCCTTCGAGAAAAGTTGTTATCCATTACACCTTTGAAGACGGGAACAACAATAACGGATATGTAGAGGAAGAGATGCGGAATGTCTGCTACGGCATATTTGTCAAGGAATTCGTGATCTTCGGCAACGAGGCCCTGCAGTATTACATAACCGAGGATGCGGGAGAGGGTGATGTCATCACAGAAAGCCGCGAGATAAGGCCGAATCCCGAGCAGAGCATGGGTGAAGATACCAAATTCTATCAGCTCAACATGATAATCTCGGCCCGCGAGATGCGTGATGAAAAGACGGCATTGAAGCTGTTGGACAATTACATCCGGACGGATCATGATATCCATAAACTGTTTGAACCGATCTGACAGAAGATCTCTATGCAAAAAAGCAGCCTGCGGGCTGCTTTTTTTTGAGCAGGCAGAATGAGTCAGTGGGGGCGTTTACCAGTGACTCAAAAAATGAGTCACCGAGAAACGACCCCGATGACTCATTTTAATTATTGAAGTTCAACTTCCGCGATCCTGCCGCATTTGATAAAGCCCATGTCGGCGTAACGCGTGCTGGTGTTCTTTGCGGATTCTGTTACATAGATCATCGGTGTCTTGCCGTCCGCGATGATCCTTTCGGACATCTTGTGGATAAGCGAACGCTCGTAGCCCATGCTCCTGCAGTCGGGACGTACGTATAACCCGCCCAGACGCACATACCCGTCGGCCGAAGACCTGAATACCGACATTGCAACGGCCTGGTCGCCGTTGTCAAGCCAAAGGAACGGAACATAATCCGTAAGCCACCTTGCAGCACGCTTTTTAGCAGCTTCCTCAGTGGTATTTTCGTTTTGGAGGATGAGGGAAGCAATAGTCTCAAGATCGCCCTGATCCGCCTTTTTGATGTTGCCGTGGGACTCTATTACGTTATAGAGCTTGTTGCACTGGTAGGCGAGACGGTAACGGATAACATTCAGTTTCACGTTGCTCCTTCCGACAAGCACCGATTTCATGAAGATATGGTAGGGGCCGGTAAAATCCGTTCCGAGATACTCAATGAAATTCCACATTTCTTCAAGGTTTTTGTCGGAAATATCATTTATCGTCCAGGCCCAGACCGCATCCTTTGCGCCTGAGACCGTAATGATGAAATTTTCACCGTCAGAATAGATCTCGGAAGAAGATTGTCCTGCGAGGGCAAGGAGAATATTAAAAGGAACCCTGTCTCTTAAGAAAGCCGGGGTTTTGAAAATCTTATCGTCAGCAGTAATCTTTTGAACACCCATGATAACCTCCGATGGCTCATAAATAGCGCTGTTTACAGCACTTTGACCATTCTTGTATCAGTATAACATAACAACATGGAGAATGCCATACATAAAAGGAAAAAACTTGTGGATAAAATGTAAATGAATGTGTGTATCTGACATAAGTATCCACAATTAGACAACAGTCTAACACTGTTTTCTGTGGATAAAAATGGGGATAAAGACAAAAACAGTAGCGGTTAAATCTAAATTAAATAAATTAGAAAAGTGGGTTTAAATGTAGAATCCCTTGAATTCAGCGTTCCACTTTTGTCTAAAACAGGCGATTTTAAAATCGTAAAAGAATAATTAACACTATGTGCATAACAATGTGGATAACTTTTAATTTCCTGCTTTTTCTGTGGATAAAGTTGCCAATTATACACAGAAATTACCCGGGTATTAGCATTGAGCTGCCAATTATAAACAATTATTCTTTTCGGGTATTCACAATATACGTATTGAAAACTGTGAAAATTGTTCGCATATTAACAATATGTGTATTGCGAAGGATGCGAAAGAATATTATAATAACTTACGTGTCGTGTACCGGGCCGGATCGGGGACAAAAGACAGGAAGATGATCCTAAGAAATGCAGGGACACGGCGAAAGGAGCAATATGGCAGAAACAAAAAAGAAATCCGCAGCAAAGAAGACCGCGGACAAGGAAAAGAAAAATGCGTGGCTGAAATACAATACCGCGCAGAAGAAGGAGATCTTCGATTATTGCGAAGGTTATAAGAAGTTTATTTCGGACTGCAAGACCGAAAGAGAGTGCGTTGAAGAGGTTGTCCGCCAGGCTAAGAAGCTCGGGTTCAAGGAACTTGGCGCCTATAAGACACTCAAAGCGGGCGACAAGGTCATCGTTACAAACATGGGCAAGGATGTATGCCTCTTTGTTATGGGAACTGAGCCGCTTACAAACGGCATGAAGATCCTCGGAGCCCACATCGATTCTCCCCGTCTCGACTTAAAGCAGAATCCTCTTTACGAGGATACCGAGCTTGCACTCCTTGATACGCATTATTACGGCGGCGTCAAGAAATATCAGTGGGTAACGCTTCCTCTTGCGATCCATGGCGTTGTGTTCAAGAAGGACGGCACCAGGGTAAATGTTGTTATCGGTGAGGATGACAATGACCCTGTTGTTGGAATCTCGGACCTTCTCATCCATCTTTCCGCAGACCAGCTGCAGAAGAAGGCCGCTACGGTTATCGAAGGCGAGGACCTTAATGTGCTCTTTGGCAGCATCCCGCTTGAAAAAGAAGACAAGGAAGCCGTAAAAGCAAATATCTTAAAGCTTCTTAAGGCCAAATACGATATCGAAGAGGATGATTTCCAGTCCGCAGAACTTGAGGTTGTGACAGCCGGCAAGGCGCGTGACTACGGTTTCGACCGTTCCATGGTAATGGGCTACGGCCAGGACGACAGGATCTGCGCCTACACCTCCATGACAGCGCTGTGCTCGCTTAAATCAACAAAGCGCACCGCAGTATGCATCCTTGTTGATAAAGAAGAGATCGGCTCCGTCGGCGCGACCGGCATGACAGGCCTTTTCTTTGAGAATACGATAGCAGAGATCCTTGACAAACAGGGCAATTACTCGGAACTCAACGTGCGTCGCGCATTGCAGAATTCGCACATGCTTTCTTCAGACGTTTCCGCAGCATACGATCCCAACTATCCTTCTGTTATGGAAAAGAAGAATGCGGCATATTTCGGACACGGGGCAGTGTTCAACAAGTACACGGGTTCCCGCGGAAAATCAGGCAGCAATGACGCCAACCCCGAGTACATCGCAGCTATCCGCAACGCACTTGACAAGCACAATGTTTCCTTCCAGTTTGCGGAGCTTGGCAAGGTAGATCAAGGCGGCGGCGGTACCATCGCTTACATCATGGCCAAATACAACATGCAGGTCATCGACAGCGGCGTTGCTATCCAGAACATGCACGCGCCGTGGGAAGTATCCTGCAAGGTTGATATCTGGGAGACAGAGCACGGCTACAGGGCTTTCCTTGCTGAATTCTAAGCCTTGATAAGCATTGATGCGAAACTTACGCAAAACGGCCGGGGATAGAGGCGGGAAGGCTTTTATCCCCGGATCAAAAAGAGGTCTTGTATGTCTGGTCTTAACGGTATGCCGCGGATCGCGGCTTTTGAAAAGGTAAGCTTTGAACAGTTCGAAAAGGATTGGAAAAGTGACGGAAAAGCAGGAAATGATGCCGCCGGCGCGAGCCCGGACGCGGACAGAGCCGTGACTGCGGATAAAACAGGAACGTTAAACTCCGTTCCTGACATCATTCCGCGGATCTACAGCGAAATAAAGCTTCCCGTCCGCGCGACCGCAGGTTCTGCCGGGTATGATTTTTATTCAACCGAGGATGTCACTCTTGCGCCCGGGGAGTCTGTAAAGATCCTGACCGGGATACGTGCAAGGATGCAGCCTGGCTGGGTACTTCTCATCTTTCCGAGGAGCGGCCTCGGCTTTAAGTACCGTCTGCAGCTTGACAACACCACAGGTGTCATAGATGCGGATTACTACGGTGCCCCGAACGAGGGCCATATCCAGATCAAGATCACAAACGATTCAAAAAGCGGCAGAACCCTTGAGATAAAAAGAGGAACAGCCTTTGCACAGGGCGTGTTCGTGCCGTTTGGCATAACGGAGGACGACAGCGCAACGGCAAAACGCGAGGGTGGCCTCGGCAGCACGGGGATGTGACCCGGCATCAAATATCACCCACGGGTGAAAGACCCGCGGTGGATTGGAAAGGAAAACAGAATGTTCAACAACATAGGTAAAAAACTCAAAGTCCTGGCATGGATTACTTTTATAGGCGGCTCTGTTTATTCGGTCGTAAAGACATTCCAGCTCTGGTCGCTTTATCCCGCCAACCCGTTGATAGGGCTTTTGGCATTGATAGGGGGTGTGCTCGGCTCCTGGCTTGGCAGCTGGCTTTTTTACGGTGTGGGTCAGATAGCGGAGGATACGGAACGCATCGCAAAAAGAGTCGATGCCGGTTTTACTCCTTCTTCGGTGGATTACCGGAATTCCAATTACGGATATATAGATCGCCTGAGGGATGTCGATGCCGTAAGGTCAAAGAATCAGACAGATTACGATGAGGTGGTCAACAAGACCGACCCGCTGACCGCAGAAGTAACAAGGTTTAAGACAGATCCCGTGACAGGCGAGGCAACCCATCTGTACGACAAATAACAATAATTAAATTACGATTTAACCCACAGCGGCACGCATGTTTCCGGCGGCCGCTGTTTTTTTGCTCGATATTCCGATGCCCACGGATAAAGAATTCCTGTGTGGCATTGTGCCCATGATCCGCTGTCATGGTTAAAGTCCCATATTTTTTTGTATCTTTCTTCGGAAAACTATTAAGTTTTTGCCTCAATTACCGATTAAGATATTGAAAGACTATGCATGGGTGGGAAAAATATGCCCCTGCAGGCGGAACACGGAGAGAGAAATGGCGGAAAAATTCACCAGCAAAACCGAATATATGGCAACTCTCCGCGACAGGACAAGGATCGAATCCATCACATCACAGGTTAATGTGAAAGATCCGAAGGTTGCGGGCGAGCTTTATAAGAGGCTTAAGGATAAACCCGCCTACTTCGAGACAGAAACGGGAAGGCGGTTCATGCAGAGCCTTCTTATTACGTACAGAAGCGCGGTAAGACCCGGCGGTTCGGTCGCTCCGGATGAGGACGACTGGAGGGCAAAGGGCAGTCCGGCAGTAAAAACAGGTAATTTTGCAATAAACGAAGGAGCAGCGGACATGGCTCCGGGAGACAGGCGCAGGAAAACGGAAAGGCCTGCCGGAACCGCAAAGAGTAACGACAGCGTAAGCCGCTCGGCTTCAAAGAAGCGCGGGGAGACAGCGCGCCCGGCAGCATCAAAGATAACCATCGTTGAAGGCCCTCAGAACTTAAGAAGCCGCTACAACGGCAGGGTCGAGGCGCATATGGAGGCGCTTGACGAGCTTACCTCCGGCAGGCGCGAATACAACGAGTTCTGGGATGAGCCCGAAGAAACAGAAGAAACCGAAGATATCGCAGGCAAAAACAAAAAACGCATCAAAAGGCTTTTGATCCTTGCGGGTGCGGTCGCATCAATAGTACTTGCGGTACTTCTCGGAAAAGAGATCAGCTACAGGATCGAAAACATGCGCAGCAAACGCAAGCTTGCGGAGCTCCAGCAGATAGTAACGCAGCACACCGAAACGCGCAATGACGACATAACGAAAGCGCACGCTGCCACAACAGACGACAGGCAGCCCGGTGAGGGAGAGGAAAATGACCTCACACCCGCCCCGACGGAAGCCCCGGCGGCTCCCACGCTCCTGCCCGAGTATAAAGAGCTGTACAGCAGGAATCCTGACATGGTCGGCTGGATACGCATTCCTGGAACGATCGTCAATTACCCGGTAATGCAGACTGCGGATGACATGGAATACTACCTCTACCGCGATTTTGACCGGGGTGACGACAAAAACGGTCTGCCCTTCGCAGATACCCGTTCGGATGTTTTCAAACCTACCGCAAACGTGCTCATCTACGGCCATTGCATGAACAGCGGAGCGATGTTCGCAACACTGCTCGAGTATAAAAACAGGGATTTCTACGAGGCACACCCCGTTATCTGCTTCGATACCGTTTATGGGCGCGCCGAATACGAGATAATAGCCTGCTTCCAGTCAAGAGTAGCATTTATCGACGAAAAAACCTTCAGGTACTACAATTTCATCGATACCGATTCCGAAGAAGAATTCAACGAATTCATTAAAAACGTTAAGTCGATGTCCTATTACGACATCCCCGCAACAGCGCAGTTCGGCGACAGCCTGATAACCCTTTCCACCTGCGACAAGGAGATACAGAACGGGCGCATGGCCGTTGTTGCAAGAAAGATCACGAAATAACCATTCAACATAAATCTCAAAGAGGGAGCAAAACCGGCAAGGCCGGCAAAGGAGATCATGAAGAAGAAAGCTATCATTTTCACATTGGTGCTGATCCTCGCGTTTACCGGGGCTTTCGCCACGGCAAAGCTGTTTGGGGCAAATGCGGCATTTAACCAGAAGGATATCAAGGAGATCGAGGTGGATACAGACGAATATCCGCTCTACCTTGATGAAGTCCCGGACCGCATCAGCGACAGCTCCTACATCTATGCGCAGCTCACAAAGTACGGTGCCGTCAACGAGAACAACGAGGAAGCATACGACAACTTCCAGCTTTCGCTTGTTGATGACGACGCGTCAAAGATCAAGCTCCGCAACGCCATGGCAGCTGCGGGCCTTAATCCCGATGAAAACAGGTGTTTTGCCATGAAGGCTACTCTGGTGAAATATGATGAAGACGAAGGCGATTACTTTGTCAACAGAGAGTCCACGATAAAGCTTCTGACCCCGCTTTCCGACAACATGTACCAGTATGATGAAGAGGAAAACGAGGATTTCGTCGATCCCGGCGCACTTATGATAGTATCGGTCAACACTTCCGGAAGGCTTGTTGATATTTCAAGCCAGTGCAAGCTTGTTTATGCTGACGATATCTTAAGTGCCGAGATGATCATCACTTCGGAAGCCATCTACGGTTTCATCTTAAAGGGCGTAGCTCCCGATCCCGATGACCCGGATTACGTTGAGCCCGGGCAGAATGCGACACCAACACCCACAAAGGCCCCGTCGAATACGACTCCGACACCTACCCCCACACCGACGCAGGGTGGCGCGAATGTTCCCGCAACCCCCACACCGACGCAGGGCGGCGCAAATGTTCCCGCAACACCTACACCGACACCCGCCAATTCATCTTCGAACCCGTCGGGTACTACAAAGGCTCCTACCCAGACTCCCACGAAGGCGCCCACAAAGACTCCCGCAAACAGCGGTACGAAGACTGATGTAACGCCTAAGACCGGCGACATGCACGATTCCGTCCTGACAATAGGCGGTGCGGTGCTTGCAGGTGCCATCCTGGTGATGGTTATCAGAAAGTATAAAAAGCTGTGATAAATGGTTTTGATAACTTGAATAATGCATAATCATTACAGGCGTTTTGGAAATTTCCAAGACGCCTTTTTTATTTCAAAGTGAGTCAGTGGGGTCGTATCTCACTGACTCACACGGTTTTTCTTGCATTTTCGCAGCGGGTGCGATATAATCAAGTAATTCGTGCAGGTGAGTGAAATGATCAGGACAGACGGAATAATATTTGATGTTGACGGGACATTGTGGGATTCCACGGTGCCTGCCGCAGAGGTATGGAAGAGAGTGGCTTCGGAGTATCCGGAGATAACGGACGAGATCAGTGCCAAACGCCTGAAATCCTTCTACGGACTGCCGCTTGAGGACATTGCCAGGAGGATGTTCTTAAGCGTACCGTTTGAGAAGGCGCTCGGTGTTATGGAGCGGGCCGTACGGGAGCAATGCCCGTACCTGCTCGATCATAAGGGCGAGCTGCTTGGCGATGTCGGCGCGGTTTTTGGGAAACTTAACGAGATGGGGATCAAGGTCTTCATCGTAAGTAACTGCAGGGCAGGCTATATTGAGACATTCCTTAAGGCTTACGGCTTTGAGGAGCTGTGCCTCGACCATCTCTGCCCCGGAGATACGGGACTTCTGAAAGCAGATAACATCAGGAATATCGCAGCGAAATGGGGGCTCAAAGCCCCGATTTACGTAGGTGATACGGACGGCGACGAAGCCGCTTCGCGCGAGGCCGGAGTGCCCTTTGTGTTCGCGGCTTACGGTTTCGGAAAAGCGGACAGCTTCGCGGAAAAGCTTGACAGGCTTGAAGATCTGCCGGGGATCGTTGAAAGCATAGGATAAATCATCAGGAAAAACAGGAACAGGAGAAATGTTATGATAGACGGAAGAAAATCGCTTTTTAGCGGAATGCAGGCTACAGGAAACCTGACACTCGGAAATTACCTTGGGGCGCTCAAGAATTTTGTGACGCTGCAGGATGAATATGAGACTTTTTTCTGCGTTGTGGACGAGCACTCGATAACGGTTCGCCAGGATCCGGCGGAGCTTCGTAAACGCGCAAGAAATCTGCTTACGCTCTACATCGCGGCGGGGCTCGATCCCGAGAAAAACTGCATTTACTACCAGTCCCACTGCTCTGCACACGCAGAACTCGCATGGATCCTGAATTGCTATACTTACATGGGTGAGCTTTCCCGAATGACGCAGTTTAAGGACAAGTCCGCAAAGCATGCCGATAACATCAATGCCGGCCTGTTCACATATCCGGTTCTCATGGCTGCGGATATTCTGCTGTTCCAGACCGATGTCGTGCCGGTTGGTATCGACCAGATGCAGCATCTTGAGCTTACGCGCGATATCGCGATCCGCTTTAACAACATTTACGGGGATGTTTTTACCGTTCCCGAGGCATACATCGGCAAGGCTGGGGCGAAGATCATGAGTCTTCAGGATCCGCTCCACAAGATGTCCAAATCGGACGAAAACGAGAATGCGTCGATCTACCTGATGGATCCGCCGGATGCGATCATGCGCAAATGCAAGCGTGCCGTTACGGATTCAGACACGGAAGTCCGCTACGGCGAGGACAAGCCCGGTGTAAGCAACCTTATCGATATCTACCGCTCGTGTCTTTCAAAGAGTGTTGAAGAGGTTGAGAAGGAGTTCGAGGGCAAGGGCTACGGTGTGTTCAAAGAAGCTGTCGGCGAGGCCGTTGTAAGCGTATTGAAGCCGCTGCAGGACGAGTTCGCAAGGCTGTCGAAGGAGAAGGATTACATCGATAAGTATATCAAGCAGAATGCCGAGAAAGCCTCGTATTATGCGAATAAGACGCTTCGCAAGGTGCAGAAGAAGGTTGGCTTCCCGGAGAGGATCCGCTGATATTACGTGAAATTTGGGGGAGATACCGTGGTTTTGAACAAACCCGGTAGCTTCCCCGTTTGTTTGCAGAACAGAAGGTGACAGGTTTGGAAGCATGGATGTGGCTGGTGCTCCTTTACGGAGTGCTAAAAGGCGCACGAGAGATAGTTAAAAAGAAGGCTTTGGAGCGCAGCTCCGTGTTGGAAGTGCTGTTTTTCTACACGGCGATCGGGTTCCTGTTTGTGCTGCCCGAGATCCCGAAGGCCTTTGATATGGACATGTCGCTGCTGCCCATGGTCTTTGTCAAATCGTTTATCATTTTCATCTCGTGGCTGTGCGGGTATGCCGCGATAAGTAAAATGCCGATAAGCATGTACTGTGTCACGGACCTTGCAAGGGTGCTGTTTGCGACTCTTCTCGGGATCATAGTGCTCGGAGAATCGTTCACGTTCTATCAGGGGATAGGATTGTCGCTGGTCATGGCCGGGCTTGTTCTTGTGAACCTGCAGAAGAAGGGCGCAAAGGGACGCGTGGAGTTTAAGTATGTGCTGCTGGCGCTGGTCTCGTGTCTTGGGAACGCTGTTTCCGGGGTGATGGACAAGATCATCATGAAACGCGAGATAACAAGCGGACAGCTGCAGTTCTGGTATATGCTGTTCCTATTGCTCTTGTACCTTGGCTTCATGATATTCCACACGGTAAGGGTTGAAAAGATAGATTGGAAGAGCCTGAAGACGAATTACTGGATACCGGTCTTAAGCATTATGTTCATGATCGGCGACAGGGCGCTGTTCATCGCGAACGGGATGGCAGACAGCCGCGTTACCGTCATGACGCTGTTAAAGCAGTCGTGCGTGCTTGTTTCGATACTGGGCGGCTTCATATTCTTCAAGGAAAAAAAGATCGGCTACAGACTGCTCTGTGCGGGCGTTGTCGTAGCCGGTATTGCGATCGCAACGATCGGCGCATAATGAGTCACCGGGGTCGTTTCCCAGTGACTCACTCCGGATGTCCCGGAATACCCCTTGCACTACGGCTCGTTTCCTGCTCGTTGCAAGCCGCTTTTTCGCTCCGCTTTCCTCGCTCTCGGGGCATGGCCCTCGTTCGCTTCGCGAACCGCTCGACGCGTCGCTGCGAGCTTGCAACTCCCGACGGAAGCCTCGCTCGTAGCCGTGCGGCGGGGCATTCCGGGCATCCGGAATGTGCCGTGGTGAAACACCCCGGGTGAAAAAAAGAGTCAGCGGGAAACAATCCCACTGACTCACTCTGCTGACTCATTTTAACATTTCGGCGACTTTATTGTAATCGAAGCAGTTGGCGGCTTCGATGGCGGTCTTGAGGCGGGCTTTCCGGTCGGGGTCGGTAGCTGCGGATTGCAGTGTTTTCAGGCCTTCTTTTACGGCGTCGATATCGAAGAGCCTGACGCGCTCAAGTGTGCGCTCCCAAAGTGAACGGAACATTTCGGGGTCCATGTCGATATGGGCCGTTTCATCGGCAAGGTCGAAGGATGCGTCATAGTCGCGGATGATCTGCGAAAGAAGCTCTCCTGCGCCATAGAGCTCCTCGGCGTAGTCGGCAAGCCCGCTAAGGGTAACAGATCCTTCGGCGTCTTTTACAAGCTGTTCATATTCCGCAGAAGACTTCGAAAGGGCATCAAGGCCGATGCTTGCGCAGATCCCCTTCATGCTGTGGACCGTGACGCGAAAATCCTTTGCGGAATCGGCGTCAGCCACCACGGCATCATTCGAGCGGCTGCAGAAATCATTTACGGAAGCTGCACCCGATTTCATGCTCTCGAGGGCTGCGCGGAGCACGTTCAGGTAGCTCTCTTCGCTGCCGGCGGAGTAGCGCAGGCCGGTGGCGTAGTCAAGCTCCGGGAAGCGCGAAAGATATTCTTCGAGCCTCGTCTTTTTTTCGGGCGCCGCCGGTATCTCCACAGCGTCGAGCTGTGAAAGATCGGCTATTACCCTGTCCTTTTCCACGAATTTTTCGTCAGGGAGATATTTTAAGAGCAGGCGGGTAAGCTCAATGTTATCCAGGGGTTTTACGAGAACGTCGGACACAGCCACATCCTTAAACTCCGCAAGGACAGATTCCGGATCGTTGGCGGTATATGCGACGATGGGCAGTCCCGTGCCTTTGAACGCGCGGATGCGCCTTGCCGTCTCGTGCCCGTCCATTTCGGGCATGATGCAGTCAAGGATCACAAGATCCGCGAAGAAATCGTCCGATGAAAGCTTGTCGATCGCTGCGGCCCCGCTCCCCGCCACGGAAACGTTGATCCCGTAGCTTTCAAGCGTAGATTTTGCGATCATGAGGTTGACGTCGTTGTCGTCAACCACCAGAACGTTTGTATTTATGGTCTTTGCGATTATTCTCTGCATTTTTCCCTCACGTTTATGTTGTTATGCCGGTTTCCCGGCGCCGTCCGCTGTTTCCTTCGCCAGTTTTTGCGGCCCCGTTTTTTGTGATAATCATAATATCCGAAATGTCTTTTGGCAAGAGTTTTTTTGCGCTTGTTTGCCTTTACTTTACACCTGTGCTATGGTAAAATCTTCATTGTAGTGCCGATTGCGGCTTTTCCCTGATAATCCGGTGTTTACGGCGGAAAAGTCCTGCAGGCCGGGGCAGGGCACTGCAAAACGTCTACCCGGTGAGAAAGGATCCAGATGGAGTTTATCAAAGAAAAGGGCGCGCTTGTCGCAAGGAGACAGGGCGAAACGCTTAAGATCGAGGCATACGGGCCCGATGCGCTTCGTGTCCGCGCAACCATGAATACCGGTTTTACCGGCAATCAGTGGGCTCTTACCGAAGAATGCGGGAAAACAGAACCCGAAGTTGAAGTGTTTGACAAGGTCATCACGCACTGGGACGGGACTTCACATACCGAGCCTGCGGCAAAGATCACAAACGGCCGTATCAGCGCCGAAGTCAACCATGCGGGTGTCATCACCTTCTTTAAGGACGGAAACAAGATCCTCCGCGAGTACTACAGGAGCTACGGCGGAACGATCTCCAAGAGCAGCAGCTGCCTAAAGATCGTGAACCGTGAATGGAAGGGCATAATCGGCGGGAGCGACTACTCGCTTTCCCTGAAATTCGAGAGCAACGACGGCGAAAAGATCTACGGAATGGGCCAGTACCAGCAGCCCTACATGAACCTTAAGGGTAGCATCCTCGAGCTTGCGCAGCGCAACTCCCAGATCACGGTGCCGTTCATGGTATCGTCGCTCGGTTATGGCCTCCTCTGGAACAATCCGGCTGTCGGGAGCGTGACCTTCGGACAGAACTACACGGAATGGATCTCAAGATCCGTTAAAGACATGGATTACTGGATCGTTGCGGGCGACGGCCCCAAAGACATCCTTTGCAAATATACAGCCGTTACGGGCCGCGCCCCGAAATTCCCCGAGGACCGCATGGGCCTGTGGCAGTGCAAACTCCGCTACCGCACACAGCAGGAAGTGCTTGAAGTGGCGCATGCCTACGAGAAAGAGGGCATCAAGATAGACCAGATCGTCATCGACTTCTTCCACTGGACCGTGCAGGGCGACTGGAAGTTCGACAAGACCTACTGGCCGGATCCGAAGGCTATGGTCGACGAGCTGCATTCGATGGGCATCAAGGTCATCGTTTCGGTATGGCCGTCGGTTGACCGCAGGAGCGAGAATTTCTATCCGATGATGGAAAAGGGCCTCCTTATCCGCACGGAGCGCGGCGCAGCACAGACCTACGATTACCAGGGCGACTGCGTGGAGATCGACCCGTTCAACCCCGAAGCACGCGAGTATGTCTGGGAAGTATGCAAGCGCAATTATTATGATCTTGGCATAGATGCCTTCTGGCTTGACAATTCCGAGCCGGACTACGGCGTTTATGATTTCGACCACTACAGATACCAGGCCGGTCCGGCTCTGCAGGTGAGCAATATGTATCCGCAGATGTACAGCCGTGTGTTCTTTGACAAGATGAAGGACAACGGCCCTGTTGTGAACCTCCTTCGCTGCGCATGGGCCGGAAGCCAGAAATACGGCAATGTGGTATGGTCGGGCGATATCAGGAGCACCTTCGAGAGCTTCCGCGACCAGCTTTCCGCCGGGCTTAACATGGGCCTTGCGGGCATTTCATGGTGGACAACCGACATCGGCGGCTTCATGACTGATGATGTGAACGATCCCGCGTTCCGCGAACTCCTGATCCGCTGGTACCAGTTCGCCGTGTATTCCGCGATACTCCGCATGCACGGAGACCGCGGCCCGTACAACATTCCGGCGCTTGACGACAGGGACTGGGGCGGCGGCTACCTGCACACAGGCCAGCCCAACGAGCTCTGGAGCTACGGCGAGGATAATTACAAGATAATGCGCCATTACTACGACATCCGCATTTCCATGCACGATTACATAAAGCAGCTGTTCGACGAGGCTTCCGAAAACGGTTCGCCGCTTATCCGCACGATGTTCTACGAATTCCCGGATGACGAAAAGTGCTGGGAGCTTGAGGATCAGTACATGTTCGGCGAAAAATACCTTGTTGCGCCCATATTTGCGCTCGGACAGCGCGAACGCAGTGTTTACCTGCCTTGCGGCAAGTGGAAGCTGACATCCGACGGTACGGAATATGAAGGCGGGCAGACAGTGACTGTTGCGGCTCCGCTCGAGTACATGCCGGTATTTGAGAAAATGTGAGGGCGGCGCGGCCGGCACAGCCCCGGAACACGCCGGGCACTGCGGCGCCGGCCGCACAGCCTGCAACACGCCCGGGGCACAGCGACAGCGGGTACAACCCGAACACAGCCCGGAACACGCCGGGGCACAGCGACGGAAAGTTCAAGGACATAGTGAAGTAACATAGCGAAGGGAGATCACCATGGATAACGAAAACATCAATGTACAAGA
The DNA here is from genome assembly GCA_016280395.1 of Lachnospiraceae bacterium. Lineage (GTDB taxonomy): Bacteria > Bacillota > Clostridia > Lachnospirales > Lachnospiraceae > SZUA-448. The sequence goes on from JAEEGQ010000008.1 coordinate 82,783, forward strand.
CACCAAACCGCAGCTTTCCTACGGATTTGCGGTAGCAATGATCCTGTTTTTCCTGCTGCCGGTGGTAGGGCTTATCGTGAGCATCGTCATGATGCTCGCAAACGGGAAGAACAAATCTAAACGCAACCTTGCGGGCGCCTGCCTTACCTGGAGCGTTGTCGGGCTCATAGTCTTTGGTGTTGCCACCTATTTCATCATTGGCGAGATAAAGAAATACGACGGATATCTCCATGAGTATCTCGGCGATTACGGGAAAACAACGGATCTGGTGGCTGACATCATGAACGAGGATGTGGACGCGGTCATGAAGAAGGTAGACGTAGAGCGTCTTGCCGAGAAGATAGACCTTGAGGGCATCCTTAAGGATGTGGATCTTTCCGAACTCATCAGCAAGCTTAACCTTGGCGATGTCATGAAGGATGTCGACTGGAAGGAAATCCTTAAAGATGTTGACATGAACGATCTTCTTGCAGAGATCGACCTTAACGAACTGTTAAAGGAGGTCGACACCAAGGAACTGCTGGCGCAGATAGACTTGAACGAGCTCCTTAAGGATGTGGATACGAAGGAGCTGCTTGACGCAGTGGATCTTGACGCGATCCTGGCAGAAGTTGATATGAACGACTATATCGACAAGATCGATATCTCGAAGATCGATGCTTCTAAACTGGACATCTCCAAGATCGATGCTTCTAAACTGGACATTTCCAAGATAGATGCTTCAAAACTCGATCTTTCAAAGCTTGATCTGTCCAAGGCGGACCTGTCCGTTCTGGATTTCAAGAAGATCGACTGGTCCAAGTTTACGGATCAGGAGCTTAAAGACCTTTACAACAACATGCCGGTTAACAGGATCAAATGAGCAAAATCATAATATCCGGCATATATATCGTAATCCTGTACCTTCTTCTTTTTTCTGCAGGTAGTATAATCAAACGAGGCGGTAGGCATATCGCCTCGTTTTTGTTGTTTGCCCGCCATGGGCGGATGCCTTGGCTTAAGCTTGTTTGTACGTCAGGGACTGAGCGATCGGGCATCGAGTATTAACGAAGCAGAAAGGAAAACACATGAAAAAGAAAACTTTGAAGCAGCTGCTGGCTCTGTGCCTGTGTCTGTGCCTTCTTGCCGGGCTTGCTGCCTGTGGTAACAGGCCAGATGATGATAACGGCGGCAAGAAAAAGCCGACTTCCTCCGCAAACCCGACGGAACCCGGTGATGACCCGTTTAATCCCGGAAACCAGGACGACCCGTTTCAATGGGGCCATAACGATCCCGGGAACAATGACGATCCGGGACACGGCAGCGATCCCGGCGGACAGGATGATCCGGGCCATAACGATCCCGGTGGAAATGATGTTCCGGTTGGAAATGTCAAAGTGAACATATACAGGATCGGTGACGACAAGATCGCTGTCCTTGCAACAGGCAAGGAGATTGTGAAAAACACCAATGACGTGGCACTGCTCCTTGATATAGCGACACCGGACGCAATGCCCGATATTGAAAACGAAGTCATTGTCCAGATAGGCACTTACGGTGCTGTCAGTGTAGTAAAGAAGGAAAGCGAACATTCCTACAGCCAAGCTCCAATCATGGATCTTGGCGGCTTTCAGGGGACTACCTTCATCAGCTACGACGGATCCGCATACATGGAGCTTTCCAAACCCGGCCTTTGGAACGAGATCCCCCCGTTCAAAGAGGAATACAGACTTACTGACCAAAGCGGACAGCTGTACGCGACAGGCAAGACCGCGGATGTGTTTAAGACTCTTGATGAGGAAGGCTACGCATCCCTGAAGGAAGGCATCTATTCGTCTTACAAATCGGAGAAAGCAGCACATTCCGAATGGAATGGGGAATGGATGGGATCCGATTACAACACGGGAAAGGGTGTTTACATGAAGGCAGAAGTGCTTTCCGGGGGACTTATCCATGTCGAAGGCATTTCGGGCGGTTACACTTTTGATCTTTATCTCGAGGAGAGGGACTTCGAAAAGACTGACGGATATATATCGGGAAGTGCCGAACTCTGTAATGAACTTTATCCCGAGATGTATAATGAGGATATTTCCATAAGGTATTCGGGATCGGGAAAAGACGACGGCGGCAGATCTTACAAGAGTATCGATATTTCTTACAACCTCATGACCAAGGACCGTTCGCTCATATACTCTGTTTACGTAAGCGCAGAACCCTGGCATGGATGGCATACTGCCCCTGATGACTATGAAGACAAGGATCAGTTCGGAGCGATCGAGGGAAAGAAGGATGCGGGAGATGCCGAATTCTTCACACCTGCCACGGATGATTATCTGATCTGGTATTATCACACGCCGAACGCTAAAACGTACTATACGGACGATCCTGACAGGCAGTTTGGGTACAAAGACAGTGCGAGGCTTTATGCCTTCAATGTAAACGGAGTTATGGTCCGGGAGGTCGACAAATACATCTTTGAGACAGAAGACGATGCAAAGGCGGCCTGTGACGCAAAGAACAGGAACAAAGCTTCATATGATGTAAAAGTCTACACGTATAAGGGAAATTGTCTATACGTGACGTTTGACCCTGCGGACGATACCAACGGTTTTAATATCAACATCAGCAGATACGACAGGTTTATGACTTTCGGAGGATATCTTGGGAAACATTACTATGTGATGTCTGACTGGGAAGGGAGTTACGAATACGTTTATTTCAGCAAGCCTTATACGGAAAATGAGATAGAAGTTTCTCCGGAAGCGCTTCTTTTCTGGAAAGAAAAGAACTTTATCTGTGAAGCAAAGGATAATGATGTATATTATCTGAGAGCAAGTGTTGATGGTATTTACGCATATTTTGAGATCGAAACGCACAAGGATGATGATGGTCTTGAGGGATACAAACTGAAGCGCTGCTCACCGAGTGCGATACGTTTCCACGGAAACAGGGCAGAGGATATCGGCATCTGGCAGCCCTATGAATATGATGACAACGGGAAAAGGATAGGCGTTTACTGGATCGTTATCAACAATTACGAGTTCACCGATGACGAGGTGGTCCTTACACAGCATGCCTTTGCTTTTGATGATCCGCGAACTGAGGCGGTCACACTTGATAATTACCGCGAACTTACGGGATCGTCGGGCGAAAAACCGTACACGCAGTACGAAACGGGCACATATTCCTTTAAGATCACGAAAAAAGGGGAGGATCAGTGAGGCATAAAGAGGGTAATGATCAATTTCATGAAAAAAATTTCAATGTTAACAAATTGTTTAAAATTTCGACATGAGTTTTCAACATGTGAACAATATAATGAAGCCATAAAATGAAACACGAAAATCCAATATTGCTTACAAGATAATTTTTTTCATAAATAGGCCCGGTAGTTCCTCCCCCTCTACCGGGCTCTCCTCTTTTAAACGCCGGATCCGGCGTTTTTTTAATGAGCCGGCGGGGAGTCACCGGGGTCGTTTCTCCCTGACTCATTTTTCGATGGCCGGGGATGCCACTTGTGAGTCACCGGGAAACGACCCCGCTGACTCATTTTTGTTTCTATTGACACACAGCCCCCTTTTTGCTATATTTGAGAATTGAAGATGAACACTGAAATGTTCAGAAGAAAAGAGGGATAATCATGTCAAAAGTTGTTGTTATGGACCACCCGCTGATCCAGCACAAGATCGGTATCATGAGAAAAAAGACCACTTCAACCAAGGAATTCAGGGCACTTGTTTCAGAAGTTGCCGGCCTTATCTACTACGAGGCAAGCCGTAACCTGCCTCTTGCCGACAAGGTCGTTGAGACTCCGCTTACGACTACGACAGTCAAGGAAATAGCGGGCAAGAAGCTTTGCGTAGTTCCTATCTTACGTGCCGGAATGCAGATGGCAGACGGCATCCTTGGCCTTACACCAAACGCAAAGGTAGGCTTTATCGGCCTCTACCGCGATGAGACCACGCTCGAGCCCGTCGAGTACTTCTGCAAGCTCCCGAAGGATGCTTCGGAACGTCAGATCTTTGTAGTGGATCCGATGCTTGCAACAGGCGGTTCCGCATGCGCGGCCATCACGCTCCTTAAAAAGCGCGGCATCACGAAGCTCCGCTTCCTTTGCCTTATCGCCGCACCCGAGGGCGTTGAGCGCCTTAAGAAGGAGCATCCGGACATCGACATCTACATCGGTGCGCTTGATGAGAAACTGAATGAGAACGGCTATATCCTTCCCGGTCTCGGAGATGCCGGCGACAGGATCTACGGAACAAAATGATCCGGAAATAATGCTTGTTCACGGTACGATAAAAACCGTTACGGGGCGGAGAAATCCGCCCCTGTTTTATGCGATGGGCGAATGCTGTGTCGCGAACCGGCACGGTGCACATGTGCAGGCGGGGTATGCGGGGTGACATGGTGCACTCGCATGGGCTGTATACGCGAGATGACATGGCGCACACGCATGGACTGTGTATGCGAGATGATACGGTGTACCATGCTGGCTGCGTATGCGGGATGACATGGCGCACACGCATGGACTGTGTACGGGAGATGACACAACGCCCCCCGCATGGACTGTATACGCGAGATGATATGGTGCACTCGCGCAGGCTGTGTATGCGAGCAGACACCGTGCACCCGCGCAGGTGGCAGCCCGCAAGATATATTTGGGATTAATGGAGGAAAAAATGGAAGAAAACAGGCGAAAATTGATACAGTTTAAGAATATCGTCAAGGAATTCGACAAGCAGATCGTGCTCAAGGGCATCGATCTTGATATATATGAGAACGAGTTCGTAACCTTGCTTGGCCCGTCGGGCTGCGGAAAGACCACGCTTTTGAGGATCCTCGGCGGGTTCCTCGAGCCTACGAGCGGCCGCGTCATCTTTGACGGCGAGGACATCACGGACCTTCCCGCCTACAAGCGCAATCTGAACACTGTTTTCCAGCGTTATGCGCTTTTCCCCCATATGAATGTTTACGACAATGTGGCCTTCGGTCTTAAGATCAAGAAGGAGCCCAAGGATATCATAGCCCAGAAGGTCATGCGTATGCTCAAGCTTGTGGGTCTTGAGGAGTATTCGAAGCGCAACGTCACGGAGATGTCCGGCGGCCAGCAGCAGCGTGTTGCCATCGCCCGTGCGCTTGTAAACGAGCCCGGCGTGCTCCTGCTCGACGAGCCGCTTTCCGCCCTTGACGCAAAGCTTCGCAAGGAGATGCAGCACGAGCTCAAGAAGATCCAGCAGGAGGTGGGCATCACCTTCATTTTCGTAACACATGACCAGGAAGAAGCACTGACCATGTCAGACAAGATCGTGGTCATGAAGAGCGGCGCCATCCAGCAGATCGGCAGCCCCACGGACATCTACAACGAGCCCGCGAACCGCTACGTTGCGAACTTCATCGGCGAGAGCAACATCGTGGACGGCACGATGCTCGAGGATTACCGTGTGCGCTTCGAGGACCGCGTCTTCGAATGCGTGGACTTCGGTTTCCACCAGAACGAGCCCGTTGACGTTGTCATCAGGCCTGAGGATATTGATATTGTCAGCCCCGGACAGGGCCAGCTCAAGGGTACGGTCAAATCTGTGCTCTTCAAGGGCGTGCACTACGAAACGGTTGTCGAGACCCGCGTTGGCTCGGAGATCACGGTTAAGCTTGAAGTTACAGATAACAAGCCTGTTGTGAACGAGGCAGCGGGCGAGATGATGTCCGCGAACGACTTCATAATCGATGTCGAGGACCTTGATTCCCTCGACGACAACTTCCTCATCGCCCGTGCGGACGCGCAGGCATGGGATCCGCAGACCGACGAGCGTCTGTCCATTACCCGTGTTGAGAACGGGATAAGCGGGGAACCGGGCGTTTACCAGATAACCTTCGGTACCGCCGCAGGCACCGCAGTTACAGTAAATGTCACGGTTTCAAAGGATGTAAACAAGGTTCGAAGCGATGTCTTCAAGGAGGAGATCTACGCCGTTAACTTTATCAAGAACGTGGACGAGATCCAGGAATCGATAGCTCTCGACACAGACTTAAAGACCTGGGCGAACGCACAGGCGTGGGACATCGAGAACGACATCCCCGTCGAGATAACGGACGTCGAATACGACTTCGACCCCGAAAACCTTACTCCGGGCACGTATCCCGTGAGCTTTAAGACACGCGGTTACGCCTACAGGATCGACACCACCGATTTCCATGAAGTCGGAAGCGTGGTCGG
>JAEEGQ010000009.1 GCA_016280395.1 Lachnospiraceae bacterium
AAATTTTCGGTATCGGGAAAGATACTTATCGTAAAAAAAGGCCTGGACCAGATAGATTCTCTGATACAGGCCATGATGACCGAAAACAATATCCCCGATGATTATTCGTCCGAGAATATGGTCCTTCTTTTTAAGCAGATACTTCTTTGGGTGCAGCGCTACGGCATCTTTATCTACGAACAGGTAGATACGAGCGCCGGCGTTGACGAAGATATAGAAGCCACAATGCGTTTTGTCGCGGAAAACTACGACAGCCTGATAACGCTTGAAGAGACCGCGGACAGAGTTAGCTTAAGTCCGACCTATCTTTCAAAGAAGTTTAAACAGGTGACCGGAAAGACCTTCAGTGAATACGTTAATTTCATACGGCTCCGCCAGGCTACGCAGATGCTCCTGACGACAGATGATTCCGTTACCGAGATCGCTTTAAAGTGCGGCTTTAACTCCGGTAATTATTTCAAGGACTGTTTCAAAAAGAAATACGGGGTTTCTCCGCGCACCTACAGGACGCAGTCAAAAAACCATGATTTCTGAGATCACGCCGATTTGAGTCTTTGTTTGTCCTCATACATCTCTTCGAATAGGTCATTAATGTTTCATCCCCTCACCCGTGTAATTTTACCCTGTCTCACTCCTAAAACCGTTTTTTCTGCTTTGGTTCCCCGTCCGGGGATTCCCGTTCATCACACATTTCCCTGAGATTCTTTGAGATTATCTCAAGGGACTTGTACATGTTCAGGCGCATCTCCTCGGACAGGCCTTCCCCCGCAGTCTTCAGCGCACTGTCTGCTTTCTGCCTGACCTTGAGGGCTATCCGCTTGCCCTTTGCGGTAAGCTTTATGGGCGCGCGGTAACGGTTCTCGCCGTAGGCTTCGACAAAGCCCTTTTCCTGAAAAAGCGATACAGCTCTTGAAACATCGGCCTTGTCGCGCTGCGTCAGCTCGCACAGTCTGGCGGCTGTGATGTCCTCTCCCGCCGAAAACAGGGTGAGCAGATATAACGCATAAGTCCCTTTAAGGCCGTGTTCGCGCATTTCTTCGGTGGCTATCCTGTTCCAGTAATGCGCTATTCCGAAAATCGATACCGAAAATCGCTCAAAACGTGACATACCTTACTCCTCCCAATTTCAGCCTTACCGTTCTTTGAAAAAAGCTACCGCGACAGCCCCCGGACCCGCGTGCGTTCCTATAACGCTGCATACCTGGGCTTTTTCCAGCTTATCGAGATGTCCTTCCCAAAGCATCCTGCTGTCCGATATATAATTTTGCAGGAGCGTATCCGTTGTTCCGGAGTATCCGAGCAAAACCGGTTTATTATATTGTACACCATGCAGCGTGATCTGTTCAACAAGCAAATTATTTGCTTTTTTTGCGCCGCGCGCTTTCCCGAGTACAACGACCGCACCGTCTTTTATTGTGATGACCGGCTTTATGTTCAAGAGTCCTCCGGCTATTGCTGCTGCTCCGGACAGCCTTCCGCCCTTCCACAGATACTCTAAGGTATCGAGCATCGCAACAAGGCATATATCATTCTTTTTGTTCTCGAGCTCTTCCGCTATCCTGTCCGCAGGCATTCCGTTTTCGGCGCAGATTATCGCATATTCCGCAAGTATCCCTGCACCAATAGTTGCATTTTTTGAGTCCACCACATATATCCCGGGGTAGTCTGCGGCCGCGATGCATGCGCTCTGGTATGTCCCGGAAAGATCGGAAGACACCGTTATCACGACTCCGTTCATCCCATTCTCTCTCACCTCCCGATACACGCTTTCGAAAGCGGCCGGCGAAGCCTGACTTGTTTTGGGAAGCGTCTTCCCGCTTTCAAGTTTCCTGTAAAATTCATCACGGGAAAGCTCTATCCCGTCAGCATACTCTTTTTCTCCAAAAGAGATCATAAGCGGTACGACCATGACCTTGTCCATAAAGCTTGCCGCCATATCTGTTGTCGAATCGATGATTATCCGGGTTTTCTTACTGTCACTCATTGGGGTTTCCTCTCTGAAATAAAAAGATGTTGACATATCAACTTCTCGGATAGTAACACTAACTTGTTGATATGTCAACATTTTTCATAACAAAAAATCCATAGCTAAAAAACTATATATTCAGGAATCCCCCCGGTTAAACCCGGAAATCAACGGCGGCATCCGCCGTGTCTGCAGTCATGGTTTTCTTAAATCCGTTGAAAAGATACACTCCCAGCACCGCTTCAAAGCCTATGGCTGCATAGATACTGCATCTTTCACCTATTCCGAAAAATTCGGGCGGAAATACAGCCATTCCTATCGGTCCCATTAACATCATGGCGAAGAATATTGCTGCCCAGATTCCTATCCCCCTGACATCTTTTCTCTTTATCCCTGCAATTATAAGGATAACAAAAGATGCTATGGAAAGGGCAACAACAAAGGCTGTGACAATCATATGCATTGTTTCGTTAACTCCCCCGATAGCTTTGCCTGCATCATCAAGCGCGAACATCTGATATCCGAGCTTTGATATCCAGCTCATTATCACGAGCAGATATATTCCCGTGCGGAAAAGCTTCGAAGAGATCTTGTTCTCCGATACGAATATGGCAACACATGTGGTGCACACTACAGTCCCTGCCGAATATACCGCTGACAGCTTATCCCATAATTGCCTTGAAGGCGCGGACTCAGCCGAAAGGTCGCTGACAGCCTGTTCCATCCAGTTATACCCGGGGAACGCGGCCCGGCAAAAATATGCCGCGATCACATAAGATATAAGCGCGCCTATCCCCAAAAGACCTGTCCAGTTAATAAGTTTTCGTTTCATTGTTCACCTCCGAACTGATGGCCAAACCATCTCACAAAATCACGAATATTCTTTGGAACGGGATCGCCGTCTTCTTCGAAACCGTCCACCGTTCCCGCTGTCAGCATATCCATCCTGTAATCTATAAGAGAGTGAATGGTCAGCGAAAACGTCATTGCAGCCATATCCACATTTTCATTCTTTATCTTTCCGTGAACCGCAAGCGCATAAAACATATTCTTTGCAGCCCGGATCATACGCTCCGTCTCTTCTACAATGATCGATGCCGCCACAGGATTTGCGGATCTTTCTGAATAAAGAACCTTAAAGAACAAAAGCATGTCATGTTTTTGAACGATCCCCAGGTATGCTGCCACGGACCCCAGCAGGATTTCCTCTGTGCTTTTATCCGTCAGCTTTGAATAGTCGGGCGTGCCTGCGTTACTTTCTGCCACGGCCCGTTCTCTTAAGGATCTGTACATTTCCTTGATAATATCATCTTTCGATCTGAAATGATTATAGAGAGACGGCGCCTTGATGCCGACTTTATCGGCAATCTGTGACATGGATACACCCTTGATCCCGTTCTCTGCAGCAAGTTCCAGCGTCGCCCGGATAATCTCCTCTGTCCTTGTCATATTCTGCATTTCCTCCGTGTATATGATAATTGCAAGCCATAATAGACTTATGTTTATTAGCTATTATACTAATGCTTATTAGTTTTGTCAACAATAATAATTTCCGCCATAATGAGCGGATCCCGAAAAGATATCGAAACCAATAATTTTTCTTTTTTTATTTTTGCGGTGTTGACTATTTAATTAGGTTAGTATATACTAACTGCGTTGAGTAGATCATATCAGATTCCTCTCATTCAGGACTGCTTTGCGGTTACAATGAGAGGAATCGGTATGTTTAACGAAGCGAAAGGAGCATTATTATGGCTGATATGACTATAATCAAAGTTATCGGCAGAGAGATCCTCGATTCAAGAGGAAATCCTACGGTAGAAGCAGAAGTAACATTAGCTGACGGCACGGTAGGAAGAGGCACCGCCCCTTCAGGTGCATCCACCGGTGAGTTTGAGGCACTCGAACTCAGAGACGGTGATAAGGGCCGATACCTCGGAAAAGGCGTTACCAAAGCGGTAAACAACATTAACACTGTTCTGTCCAAGGCTGTGACAGGATTATCCGCATCCGACATTTATGCGGTTGATGCTGCCATGATCAAAGCCGACGGAACTCCGGACAAGTCCAATCTCGGGGCAAATGCGATACTCGCGGTTTCAATCGCGACCGCGCGCGCAGCCTCCATCTCTTTGGGCATTCCGCTCTACAGATTCCTCGGCGGTGCACAGGCAACGGATCTTCCCGTTCCCATGATGAACATACTGAACGGCGGAGCGCATGCCGACAGTGCGGTTGACACACAGGAATTCATGATCATGCCGGTTGGCGCTCCCTCTTTCAAGGAGGCGCTCAGATGGTGTGCCGAGGTATTCCATAATCTCAAGGTGCTTATCAAGAAGATGAATGACGTTACAGCTGTCGGCGATGAAGGCGGTTTTGCTCCCAACAGTCTTAAGAGCGACGAAGAAGCTATCGAAAAGATCCTTGAAGCTATCAGGGCCGCAGGCTTCGAGCCCGGCAAGGACTTTATGATCGCCATGGACGCTGCCGCTTCCGAGTGGAAATCCGACAAAGGCAAAGGCTTCTATCATCAGCCCAAGTCGGGACGCGATTTCACCACAGACGAACTGATCGCGCACTGGGAGGCTCTGGTCAACAAGTATCCCATCATTTCCATCGAGGACGGACTTGATGAAGAAGACTGGGAAGGCTGGAAAAAGATGACCGAAAAGATCGGCGGCAAGGTCCAGCTGGTTGGCGACGATCTCTTTGTCACCAATACCACACGTCTTTCCAAAGGCATCGAATGCGGTGCAGCCAATTCGATACTTATCAAGCTCAATCAGATAGGTTCGGTTTCGGAGACACTTAATGCGATCAAACTCGCAAACAAGAACGGCTATACCGCAATATCATCACACCGTTCGGGTGAAACTGCAGATACCACGATCGCAGATCTTGCGGTGGCTCTGAACACCCGCCAGATCAAGACCGGCGCGCCCTCCAGATCAGAAAGAGTCGCGAAGTACAATCAGCTTCTCAGAATAGAGGAAGAACTCGGCGATGCCGCAGTATATCCCGGAATGAAGGCATTTAACGTAAAAAAATGATACGGTGACAGACATAAAAAAGGCTTGGGAAGTTTTCCAAGCCTTTTGCTTTTTGTCCTTATCGTCCTGAGTTGGATCCCATTTCTTCTCTGATCTTCTCTATCAGTGTTATATCGGCGGGCAGCCAGTTCACCGAATCAAGTTCATCCTTTGTAAGCCAGCGGGCGGCTTCGGCCTCCAAAAGCTTCAGATCTCCCTGTACGATCTCACACCAGAAACAGTCCATCGAAAGATGGAAGGCCGGATAATCGTACTCTATCGTATCTATCTTTTCCCCGACACGGACTGTTGTTTCCAGTTCTTCGCGGATCTCTCTTTTCAGCGCGTCCTCAGGCGTTTCGCCGGCTTCTATCTTGCCTCCCGGGAATTCCCAGCCGCCTTTGAAATCTCCGTATCCGCGCGCCGTCGCAAAGATCCTGCTTTTTCGTTCAAACGAATCGCAGATCACGGCTGCTGCAACCCTGATGCTTTTCGCCTGTCCGATCGTTGCTGTCTTGGCATGCCCGTAATAAACCCTCCGGGGCTTTAATGCAAGCAGTTTCTTCCAGCTTTCTTCGATCTGTGTTCCCTTATGCATTTCAAGTTCATACAGGGGGTTCAGATCCCCGACAAACAGATCCCCGCTGTCCAGATACAGCGAAATACTGTCAGCGCTGTGACCGGGAGTATTAACGATCGTGCCGTTTATTCCGATCCTGCGCAATAAATCACCGGCTTCTTCAAGAGAGAGCTTTTTAACGCGATCGTCCCTGACAGGGATAAATGCGCTGTTTTTCTCCTTTGCGAACACGCTGTCAGCAGCATGAAGAAAGCTCTCCTGTATGTCCGGCACCAGCAGAACGGCACCAAGATCCGCTATCTCCTGTACTATCCCCATGTGATCGGGATGATAATGGGAAATAAGGATATAGTCTATATCCTGTACCGCAACCTTTATTTCGCCAAGCGCCCTACAAAAAGCCGGGAACGATCCGGCCCAGCCGGTGTCAAAAAGGAGTTTCCCTTTCTCTCCCTCGATCAGATACGTATTTGTGTTTGAATAATGCAGTTCATGGACCTTCATAGCCTGCCTCCGCTATATGTATATTCAAACGCTGATCTTTCCTTCCCTATAAACAGGAATTTACATCAATCATTTCTTTTTCTTGCTATTATCACTGTGCCTTTTATTCGAAATCTCAAGAAACCGCTTCAGTGTTTCGTTTGACAGGATCTGCCCGCGTACTCTCTCATTAAAATACTTTGCGAAATCTTCAACGGTGCAGCCGACATAAAAGTCCCGCGGCAAAGGGTTGGCGTATTCACCTCCGCCGTAACTGCCTGCTGATCTTCCCGAGAAGAAACAATAATAATGAATATCACATGAACCGTCTTTAATTAAACGCAGTGTTATGATATCTTGTGAATGATCGGCTGCTATGTCAGCATAAGCC
>JAEEGQ010000107.1 GCA_016280395.1 Lachnospiraceae bacterium
ATCCAAACGCTACGGTCGATGTAATCGCCCGTGCAGAGGACGCTTCAAAAATTCAACGTATCGCTGACCGCTTTGAATTCTCTACGGTTGACAAGGCTTCTATCGTTAAGGAAGTCGAGAAAAAGAAAGCCGACCGTGAGGAAGTACAGGTTGAAAAGCCCGTCAAGTCCAAAGAAGATATTGTTGTCGAGGAAGCGATGGCACCTCCTCCCGAGAAGAAGGAGAACGCCCACGAAAACCCCGACGCCGCCAAGACGGACAAAAACCCTCCGTCAAGGCACAGCTCAGGCGCACACGATACGAAAGCTGATAAGGGTAATTCCAAGTCCGACGGCAAAAAGCCTTCCGTAAAGGAAAAGCTGGAACGCTATAAGGCTGAACACGCCGCAGGACAGAAGAAAGAAGCAGAACGCTATCAGCCTAAGCACACGCAGGAGAAGAAAACTCCCTCAAAAAACAGACAGACCAAACACAAACAGCCTAAAAAGAAACAGAAGGCTAAGCATTACAAATCGAAAGAGAGGTAAAATCTATGACCAATGATTTCAAGGCAAAGAGAAGCGGCGGCAACTACAATAAGCCGAAGCTCTCGCCTGAAGATTACAAGCAATTCAAGGCAGATGAAAAGAAGGGCGTATATCAGCTCATTGATTCTGCTGTTACTGACATCGTGAACACCCCTGCTGAAATGCAGAAGTATCTTGACACACAGGCTCGTATGGACAGATACTCGGCGGCTAACGCCCTGCTTATCTATAAGCAGTGTCCCGAAGCTACTCAGCTCAAAGACTTTGACGGTTGGCGTGATGATAACGTCCGTATCAAGAAAGGCGCAAAGAGCATTTCTATTCTTGAGCCTGTTGACTTCACCAGAGCTGACGGAACGCAGGGCGTTTCGTATAACGTCAAAAAGGTGTTTGATGTTTCTCAGACCAACGGCAAGCGCCCGTCATCGCCTACGGTTAATCGTGATCCGCAGAATCTTATCAAGATTATGCTGCGTACTGCACCCGTCAATTTTGAAAGCGTAGACAATCTGACAGATCCTAACGCCGTTGCCTTTTACGACAACGACAGGAATACCCTTCTTGTAAAAAGACACGTTAATAACAGCGTTGCTCTCTTTCAGGGCGTTGCCCTGGAACTCGGCTACGCAGAGCTTTCAACTCGCAGCGAGAGCTTTAGCCGTAAGGATATGAGTTATCAGGCGGTATGCGTCGGCTATATGATTTGCAAGAAGTACGGCGTTGAAGCCAAGTCCTTTGCGATTGACCGTATTCCGGCACAGTGGAAGGAAAAGGAGCCGAAGGAAGTCCGTGCTGAGTTGTCCAAAATGAGGACGGCTATGAGCGATATTCACTCCCGTGTTTCCGAGGAAATCTACCGCCAGCAGCAGGAACGCTCTGTTGACCGTTCAAGATAAGGACGGAGGTGTTGTTATGAAAGAGCCTATGTATCATATTGAGCTTGATGATAATCAACACAGCGCCGTCATTCAGTCCCTTAACGATTCCCGGAACGCTCGTATTGCCGAGGGTAAACCTACGGATATGTATGATGAGCTGATTCTTATAATCGGTAAAGCCCCTTACCGCAAAGGTAGAAGATATGAAAGGAACCGGGACGATGCGAGATAGCGACAGAAAGTCAGCTATCATTCTTTCTCTGATCGGTATTGTTCCTGTTGTGTGGCTTGCTTTGCTTATCGCTCCATTTGTTAAAGGCGGCTTAACGGAAATTGTGACAGGACTGATGAAGTCCTTTGAACACCCGTTCCAAATTCAGATTTGTGAGGACAGTGTAAAAACTGTCCTCTTTTTGTTTGCTGCCTACGCAGTGGGCATAGGCATATACTTCTCTACACGCAGGAATTACCGACGCAGAGAAGAACACGGCTCCGCAAAATGGGGCAACGCAAAAGCCGTTGATAGAAAGTACCGTCAATCTCCGCCGTCTGATAATAAGCTGATGACGCAGAATGTTCGTATTGGTATTAACGCACAGAAGCACAGGCGCAATCTCAACACTTTAGTCTGCGGCGGATCGGGCGCAGGTAAAACCCGTTTTTACTGTAAACCAAATCTTATGCAATGCAACACGTCCTTTGTCATTTTAGATCCTAAAGGTGAGATACTCCGTGACACAGGCGGTTTGCTTGAAGCCAAAGGCTACGAGGTGCGTGTGCTTGACCTGATTTCAATGGATAAAAGCCATTGTTATAACCCGTTTGTTTATCTCCGTGATGACAACGATATTCAGCGCTTAGTTACAAACCTGTTTAAGTCCACCACGCCGAAAGGCTCGCAGTCCAATGATCCTTTTGGGACACGGCTGCTTCAATGCTGCTTTTGGCTTTGGTGTTTTATCTTCATTACGAAGCCCCGGATGATGAACAGAATTTCGCTATGGTAATGGAAATGCTGAGAGCTGCGGAAATTGAGGACGAGGAAAGTAATGCACCGTCGGCACTCGACGATCTGTTCCGAGATTTGGAAAGCGTCAGTCCCGAACACATCGCCCTCAAATATTACCATTCGTATCACTCAGGCTCAGCCAAAACATTAAAGTCTATTCAGATTACGCTTGCCGCACGGCTCGAAAAATTTAACCTTGAAAGCCTTGCGTCTATGACATCTACGGACGAGCTTGACTTGCCCTCGCTTGGTGAGAAAAAGGTCGCCCTGTTTGCGCTGATACCCGATAACGATTCATCGTTCAATTTCTTGGTATCTATACTCTATACGCAGTTGTTTCAACAGCTATTCTATTCAGCCGACCACATACACGGCGGAGCGCTCCCGGTTCCCGTCCATTTTCTGATGGACGAGTTTGCGAATGTTTCGCTCCC
>JAEEGQ010000108.1 GCA_016280395.1 Lachnospiraceae bacterium
CGTTTACTGTCTTTTAGGGAACCTAAGTACTTTATGCACTTTGGTTCGTTCAACTTGCAGATTTCTCTGCTCCGGTCTTTCGACCGGATGAAATTTTGGAATTTTCAAGGTTGTTTCATTATTTGATTATCAAGGTTCTTGTGTTGTAACAAGCGTTATCACCAACATCTTGTATTCAGCACCGCTTTCCGTAAATCGTTGCCGTTTTGCGGTCAGCTCGATTATAATAACACCTGCCTTTTAGTTTGTCAACACTTTTTTTAAAAAATTTTTTAAATTTTTTCAACTTTTGAAACCCCAGTATTTAAGCCATTCTTTTGTATTTGTAAAGTAAATTGTGTGAATTGTGTATAATTTTCTGCCTGCATATATTTGATAAACAATTGAACTTCTTATTATTTATTATTAACACATGCGCTCAACATAAAAGGACTCCCGGCAAGCCGGAAGCCCTTATCATCCGCATAATACGCAGGTTTCGTTTATTTCTGTACCAGATGAACGGCAAATCCGCCAACCTCACCCTTAAGGTAGATAGCCTTGAGATTGCCCTTTGCATCTCTCTTTGCGGTCTCGGGATCGAACTCGAACCCTCTGCACTCAAGGTGATATACAGCTCTCTCTATATAATTGGTACGGATGCCGATGTGCCCCTTTGCGCCAAGGTACATGCTCTTCATCACTTCCACGCCTGTCCCCGCAAATATCGAGGAATTGCCGGGCTTCTTCTCAAAACCGAAAGCTTTGCCGAAAAAGCTTGCTGTAGCGTCTGCCTCGTTTTCGTCCGCGCTGTTGATCCCGACATGGGCCACTTCGAAGCCAAGCATTGTATTAACGGCCTGTGCTGTAAGCTCGCGGATCTTGTCAAACTCACCGGCATTGATGAGCTTGTCGCTAACCATCCAGCTTCCGCCGCATGCAAGGATCTTCGGGAAATCAAGATATGAGCAGAGATTGTCTGCATTGATGCCGCCTGTGGGCATGAACTTCATCTGGGTATAAGGGCCGGCCATTGCCTTGATCTTTGCAATGCCGCCTGATGCCTCTGCAGGGAAGAACTTGACTGCTTCAAGGCCAAAGCCTATAGCCTGTTCTATCTCCGAGGGGCTTGATGTACCGGGTGTGATGGGGATATTCTTATCCACACAGTACTTAACAACAACAGGATTAAAGCCGGGGGATACAATGAACTTTGCGCCTGCGGCAACAGCTCTGTCAACCTGTTCTGTTGTAAGAACGGTGCCTGCTCCCACAAACATGTCGGGAAACGCTTCAGACATGGCTCTGATGGCCTCTTCTGCGGCTTCTGTCCTGAAAGTCACTTCCGCAACGGGAAGGCCGCCTTCACACAGCGCTTTTGCAAGCGGAACTGCATCCTTAGCGTTGTCTATCTTGACAACGGGGATAATGCCGAGTTTCTGGAATCTTGTCAATACGTCATTCATGGATGATCCTCCTGGAATAAGTTTTCTGCCGGTGCGAAGCGCCTTAAAACGCGGTTCACGCGTATCACAGCAGGCTGTTTACCTTATTTGTGATAAACTGCATAGGGATGTTGTTTGTATAAAGGAAATTCAAGAACTTACTGGACGATATCTGCGACAGCATGCTTGCGCCAAAGCCCGTGGAACCGAGCAGTGTGACAACCGCAAAGAACAGCCATACAACGAACAGGGCAAGCAATAAGCCTACCGCTGCCCCCACAAGCGAGTTGACCTCTTTTATCACAGGCAGTTTGTTGATAAGGTCAAAGAACTTGTCAAGCAGATGGATCGCGATGATAGCCACGATAAACACTACGATAAAGCAGGCAACGTAAATAATCAGCCTCGACACAAACTGCGCCGTAGCCTTTGCCGCAGCCTTTGCAGTGTTCTGGGTCTTTGCATCAAGCCCCGACGCTATCTTGTCCGTGATGACCGAAGGCAGGCTCACATTCTTAAACAGCTCTTCCGCTGACGGAACCTTGTTTGCGGCTTCGTCAAGCTTCAAAGCGCTTGAGACCTTTGTTTCAAGCTTGCCCATAAGGTTTTCGTTTTTGATTATGGCCTTCGCCACCGGCCCGCACAGGACGATCGCAAGGATTATGGCAACAAGGGTCGTTGCCGTTTCAAAAATGATGTTTGTGAACCCGCGGAACCATCCGACTATAACGCCGATGATGAGGATCGCTAAGACAACTATCAGTAAAATGTTCATGTAAGCGCTTTCCTTTTCTTGAGATTGTACTATTATTTATTATCTTTTGTCAACCGGATTGTTGAAATTTTGCCGTCTTCAAACAAAAGCATCTTGTCCCTGCCGCCCGAGGGAACTATCTTAAACACCCGTGCGCCGTTGAAATTACCGTTAAAGACAACGCCGCCGTTCCTGTCTAATATCTGGCAGGCATATTCATTATAGAACATAAGGTTCTTTCCGAAGAACATGGCCCCTTTAAGCTCGTTTCCGGAGCTTCCCTCGAATATCACGTTTCCCGCGGCGTCAAAAGCCGTCGTGTGGGAAAGTATCCCGTCCGTCTTGCTGCTCTGCATCGCGATCACGCCCGTATCCGAAGGATACACGCCAATAAGGTATGTATCAAAAGTCCTTGTCACCTTCTCTTCGGGAACTTCCGATACAGAAAAGAACTTAAGCTCCTGATCAAAAAAGGCGCAGACATTGTTTTTCCCGATGAACTTCACCGCGGGGACCACAGTCTCGTACTTGAAGATCCCGGTGATGTTGTTTACATGGTTCTTTCCGACATTTCCGAAGTTGTAGAAGGTGATCCAGCCCTCGCTCTTGTCGCCGTTTATAACAAGATATGATGTGACAAGCTTTTTCCCGTCCGCAGACAGGGAAATGTCCACAGGGAAGCCGTCCTTAGCCTCTACCGTCTTGATCTCCGCAACTCTTGTGCCGTCAACCGCAACAAGACGGATGTAATCGTCGGAGCCGTCGTTCATGCGGATGGCCGTAACGCCCGCAAGAGAGCACTCTATCTCCTCGACCCTGCAGGGCAGTTCCACCTTTGACAGCGTTCCGCTCCCGTCCGTCACATAGCAGAAGGTCCCGCCTATATCGGCTATGGATGCGTACTTTCCGCTTACGACAACATACGGGTTGTTCATGGAATATGAAACGTTCCAGAGCCTTAAGCCGTCGCTGTCAACAGCTTCCGCGCCATCCCGTGTCACCCTGATATAGCCGTCCGCGTAGGGCACAAAGTCTATCCCTTCGCCGGTCACCAGGTCCTCGGTATAGACTACCTTATAGGCGATATACGGCGCAGTAATGCGGTTATAGATCAGCACGCCCGCTATCACAAGAAGCGCGGCGGCAAGCACCACCGCGCCTATAACAATATACAGTTTTCGAAACGGAGGCTTATCGGCATGCTTTTTTACTATGCGGACGGTTTCGTTGTTTTCCTCTTCCGTGCCGTTTTCAAAAGGCATACCTTTGGCCCTTTTCTCTGTTTTTGTCATATTTCCTCTGTTTTCCGGGATTGACGTTGTCATGTCGCGCCGTTACCGCTCTTTCCGGGGTTGACGTTGTCCTGTCATGCCGTTTCCGGTCTTTCGGGATTTTCGCGATCAGAAGGTTTCAACAGATCCTTCCGGAGCCGCGGATGCTTCTGTTCCCGCTTCTGTTGCTGCTTCGGCACCCTCCGGTGCAGGCTCCGCTGACGCTTCCGTAACTTCTCCTGCAACTTCTGCTTCCGCCCCTTCGGCAGGTTCAGCAGCCTCTTCCGGTACAGGTTCTGGTGCTAAGGAGAAGTCGGGATCCTTGGCCTTTTCAAGCGCTTCGGCAACCGTTGCGGCCTTCTCAGCTTCCATTATCTCAACTGCCTTGTTGAACAGCTCAAGCTGCAGATCCTGTTTGCCCACAAACGGCTCATAGTTTCCTGCGATAAAGAGACCGAGCTCTTTTGCGCGTTCCGCAAGCTCTTTCTCTTCCTTTATCCTTGCATCCACAAAAGCCTTTAATTCCTCGATCTCAACCTTGTTCTTCTCTTCGATCTGGTCGGAGATGGCCTGCTTTGTCTCATTTTCAAAGCCCTTTAAGGCTTCCTTCTTCTTTTCGCTGACGCGGTCTATTTCAGCGCTGATGCGCTCCATCTCTGCGTCAAAATGGCTAAGGTCGTACTTGCTGTCATCCTTGTCGCGCTGAACGCGGTTGGAAACAGACTTCATATCCCTGCGGTTCGCACGGATCTCTTTGCGGATCTTTAAAATCTCGCGGAACGAAGTGCGGAACTTATCCTTTGTAAAGTAAGCGATAAGCATGTAGAGCCCGACAAATACCAGTACGCATGCGCCATAAACAAGCATGGCCTGCATTGTGGACGGACTCTTCATCAGCACGAACACGATGAACATAGGTATCGCAAGCAGTGCCAAAAGTGCGGCCCCCGCAAGGATAAGCAGTTCGATGAATGTTCTCGGCATGAAAAGCGCGTAGAACAGGTTTGTATTGAAGATCGACGGAATGCCGTCTCTCTTGTAGATATCCCTTATCTCGAGCAGGAGCTCGCGCTCTTTTTCGCGGTTGCCCGCAGTCTCGTTCTCGATCCTCTTGGCCTGCTGCTCGCCGCGCTCCTTGCCCTTTTCGTCCTTTACGGCGCGTGTGCGCTCTTTCAACAGGTCAATCTCTTTGTCATAGGACTGCTCAATCTCTTCTTTTCTCTTTTTGATGGTGGCGGCGATCTCGTCCTTTACGGCCTTTTCCTTGGCTTTTACGGTCTTGTCGCCGTTTGCGGCAGCATTTTTTGCTTCTTCCGCGCCTTTACGCGCCTCTGTAAAATCCCTGAGCCTGTCCCGGATCTGTTTGCAGACTTCAAGTCCGCCGTTCAATACATTCTCTGCCATACTTACCTCCATTGATCTTTACCGGTATTCCCGGCTTACCTTCTATATTTTGGGCGAGCCCCGTCGCCTTAAAGCTCTGTTCTGCCTTCGAGTGCGCGAAGAAGCGTAACCTCGTCGATACACTCAAGATCTCCGCCAACGGGCACGCCGCTGGCTATCCTTGTAACCTTTATCCCGGAAGGTTTTATCAGCTTGCTGATATACATGGCCGTGGCTTCGCCCTCAAGACTCGGGTTTGTCGCAACGATAACCTCATCCACATCCGCAAGCCTCACCATAAGCTCTTTCAGCCTTATATCGTTCGGCCCTATCCCAAGCATCGGCGATATCGCACCGTGCAGCACGTGATAGACCCCATCGTACTTTCCCGTTTTCTCATACGCGGCAAGATCCCTTGTGGTCTCGACGACCATTATGGTCTTGTGATCCCGCTTCGGGTTGTCGCATATCGGACAGATATCGGCGTCCGTAAGTGTACAGCAACACTTGCAGTACTTCACATTTTTCCTTGCATCGACCAGTACATCCGCAAGGTGCTTAACCTGTGTCTCCGGCAGTCCGACAATATGAAAGGCCATGCGCTGCGCAGATTTTGTCCCGATACCGGGAAGCCTTGCAAGCTCATCTATAAGAGCTCCTATTTTTGCACTGTAATATTCCATAGCTGAATCCTGTCATCGCTCCCTGTTATCAGAGCCCGAAGCCGCCGAGTCCACCAAGACCGCCAAGGCCGCCTGTGAGCGAGTTCATTGCCGACTGGCTTTCCTCGTCAACCTTGCGGAGCGCCTCGTTTACCGCTGCAACGATAAGATCCTCGAGCATCTCGATATCATCGGGATCGACTGCTTCCGGAGCGAGCTTTACTGCGGTGAGCTCGCGTTTTCCGGAGATCTTTACCGTAACAGCGCCGCCTCCCGCGGTAGCCTCAAACTCTTTTGTCTCAAGCTCTTTCTGCTGCTCTTCCATCTGGCGCTGCATTCTCTGCGCCTGCTTCATGAGATTGTTCATGTTCCCGGGCATTCCGCCGGGAAATCCACCGTGTTTTGCCATATTTCCTCCAAAAATTTTAATCTACATAAGTTATGGACAGACCCTTGACTTTCATGGATATATCCACTTTATCGCGGTCTTTTTTCGCAAGCTTCCTTACACGGAACTCTATATCGTAGTTCTTCTTGAGCCTGCCGGAAAAGACCTTTAGGATATCGTCCTTGTATTCTGTGCAGATAGACATATCCATGTCGTCCGAAAGATAGATGACAAGCTTGTTTCCTTCTGCAGACGGTACTGCACCCGCAAAGGAAGGTATCACTATCTGCGGAAGCGAGGAATCTTTTGAAAGCGTGCCCCAGCTTGCCGCAAAGACCTTTATATCCTCGGGAAGCGCCTCTGCGAAGACCTCTTCAAGATCGTTTTCCTCTTCCCCGCCTTCTTCCTGCTTTTCAAAGGCGATGCCCTTTTCTAAACAATCCTCAAGGCGGCGGATCCGCTCCTCAAGTGCAGCCGTATCCGTTTCCGTCTGCGGCATGCAGCTCCTTATCAGAGCAAGCTCGGTAAGTATCCTCTTCTGCGTCGACTGGCGGACGATATTGGACAGCTCCGAGAAAATGGTGATATTCCGCATCAGCGTGGATACTTCCGTAACCTTCGCCTCGTTCTTAAGAAGCTCGAGCTGCCCCGCCGAAACATCAAAGATCTCTATCTCGTTCTCTGCGGTCTTTAACATCAGGAGATTTCGCATGTACCAGATAAAATCCACAACGAACCTCGCCATGTCGCGTCCGTTGTTTACCACGGAATCAAGCACCTCTATGCATTCCGCCACGGAACTTTTGCGGATGTACCGCAGAAGCCTTGCGAAAATCTCGATATCCACCGCGCCGAGTATCTCAAGCACACGCTCGTAGGTAAGCTTTTCGCCGAAGCAGAAGGAAATGCACTGGTCAAGCAGGCTGATGGCGTCACGGAAGGCTCCGTCCGCCTTGCCGGCTATGTACCTCAATGCCTTTTCGTCGGCATCTATCCCTTCTGCCTTACAAAGGCCTTCAAGATGCGAGGTGATGAGCTCGTTCGGTATCCTCTTGAAATCATAGCGCTGGCAGCGCGACATGATCGTAACGGGGATCTTGTGGGCCTCCGTTGTCGCAAGGATAAAACAGACATAGGACGGCGGCTCCTCAAGTGTTTTCAGGAGCGCGTTGAATGCGCTTACCGAAAGCATATGGACCTCGTCGATGATATACACACGGTACCGGCCCTCGGTGGGCATGTACTTCACTTCTTCAACGATATCACGGATATTCTCGACACCGTTGTTTGAAGCGGCATCGATCTCTATAACGTTCATGGACGTTCCGGCCTTTATGGACCGGCACATGGCACACTCGTTGCAGGGGTTGCCGTTTACGGGATGCTCGCAGTTTACGGCCTTTGCAAGCACCTTTGCCACAGAGGTCTTACCCGTTCCCCTTGTCCCGCAGAACAGATAGGCATGTCCGATACGGTCGGACACTATCTGGTTCTTGAGCACCGTAACTATATGATCCTGCCCTTTGACTTCATCGAAGTTGTCGGGCCTGAATTTTCTGTAAAGCGCAGTATAGGCCATACTTTAGAATCCTTTAACCGATAAATCTTTATTTAGCGTAGAGAAACTCGCGCCTGCCGCTCATGACACCGGTAAGCTTGAATCCCGCCTTTTCAAAGAAGGCGTCTGCAAATCCGGCCGACATATCGACAAACTTTTCCCCGGCTTCGTAGGCGGTTTTCAGCAGATACACAAGCTCCGCAGCGCACTCCGGACGGACGTATATCTCGCCTATGCAGATATTTCCGTCGGTCCTTAAGTACAGGGAACGGATCTTGTAAAGCGCCTTTGCTTCGGCCTCGGTAAAGCCTAAGCCCATAAGCGCTTCCGCTTCCGCGGCATTTGGCATCTCAGCATAAAAACATCTGTCAATATCGTTCTTTGAAGCACCCGTTATATCCACCCTTGTTCCCTGGGCAAGGAGCCTCATGATCTCAAAGAAATCCTTTCCGTCAGCCACGGTACCGGCAGGTACAGGGGTGACCGGCGGATACGAAGGTGTCGGTGTTGCCGGCACACCCGTATTTGTAGGTGTTGCGTCCGGCCCGCCTGTAATGGGTGTATTCCCTGTCTGCGTCGGTGTAGGTGTATTGACAAAAGACGGCATGATGGGACCCGGCTTGCCGCAGGCCGTAAGCAAGAGCACACAGCATACGACCGCAGCCCCCATCATCCGCACTTTCCCGCTATTCATTGTTCTTTCCTCCCCAACTGCTCTTTCCGGCTTTAAGGCTCATCCTCTTCGATTATCTCGATCTTTAAAGTGTCAAAAGAGACAGTCTCTATAAAACTGTCCTGGTTAAAGGACGTTTTACCCATTTTCTTGAATTCTTTAATGTTTTTTTCAAGCCATAGCGGCTTTGCAAGGTCAAACTCCCTGCATATTTCCTCAACTGCCGCAAAAACCTTTGCCGTACGGGTCTTTTCCCCGGGGTCCGCGATAACGGTGTCCCTGATGCAGCGCCCGTTCGCGTACATCCTCGCCCACATTCTGAACATCTTTTTCTCCCGGATCCTAGATCGTGTTGAAACGGAATACGATATCAAAGGTCCTTATCTCGTTAAGGTTGCCCTTCGTCCTGATCTCTCCGAGCATGAACGCGCCCTGGAATGTTGACCTTCCGTGGACGATCCTGTCAAAAGTCGCGCGGTTCGTGGTCGCCGTGATATCCGCATCCGGCTTTTCGCCGTAGTAAACGTTGAGATTGTTCGATTTGATATCGATTATAAGCGTTTTCTCGAGATCCTCTATCTCGATGGCATAGGAAATGGAGAAATCCTTGCCCTGAGGCCTGAAATTCTCGCGCAGCCTGCGCTGGTATTCCTGTCTGTCGTTGTCGTCCCCGGAAAGCATGCCGCTGAAGATGTTTGTGAGCTCTTCGATATCAGCCTTCTGCTTCTTGACATAATTGTCGTCAGAAACATAGGCAGAAAGCTGCTCGCTCTCCTGCGGGGATGCCGCGATCGAGCTGTAATGCAGCGTTGCTGCGCTCACATTGCCCGCACTGCTCGGAAGCGTGCGTCTCTTCTGGTTAACATATCTGTAGAGCATCTCGGCGGAATTGTCGATATAGCCCACATAATCCTGTACGGATTCCAGGTCCGACCTGTTCTCGGCATATGCGCACACACCGTCCACGGTAACGCCGCCAAGCAGCGTCCAGGCCCTGATAAGCTCGTCGTATGCGGCTCTTTCGCCGACAGTCCCGGATATGACGACAGGCATCATGTACATCTTCGAAATGTGCTCCTTGTCGCCGTAGAGCCAGCAGGAATCAAGGAACTGATGAAGGAAACCCCCGATACCGAGCCACTCGACGCTTGCGGCAAGCACTGCCGCATCAGCCTCCTTCAAAGTCCCGGGCAGGCGCGTAAGCTCGTTTTTCTGCTCATAGAGGTTATATCTGTTTACAGATACGCGAAGCTCCTCTAAGACCTCTGTCATCTTATCTATCACAAATATGGTCGGGTCGTCGATAATACCGCGTCCGCCGTAGTAAATATTCACCTTCATCTTGCGATCCCCCTTTTGCGTCTGGATATGATCAGGATCGGGCAGATCACCATGCCCGCGACAAGACCGCCGATATGCGCTGCAACGTCCGTAGTTCCGCTTGTCACCCCCACGATAACGCTGAACAGGATGTACATCCAAATCCTTCTGAGCGTAAGACTCTGCGCAAAGCCGCGGTTCATGAGCAGAATGGCAACCAGCGCGCCGAGAAGGCCGAAGCCCGCTCCGGATGCGCCTATGCTCGACGAGTTTGTCGCCATCATCATATTATACCCCATAGAAGTTATCCCTGCAACAACTCCGGTCAAAAAATAGAGAATGAGGTATCTTACGGTCCCAAGCTGGTCCTCGAGCGTATCGCCTATCGTGAAGATCATAAGGGCATTTCCGATGATGTGGGAAATGCCTGCGTGCAGGAACATACAGGTGATGATCCTGTAATATTCCCCCGCAAGAAAAGTCCTGTACCCGAGCGAGCCCTTGCTGACAACAAAGGCTGCGGCGTCCGGACTCAGCAGCATGTCCGTCAGCAGGAAGACTATGATGTTCACGATAATGATCCAGTGATTTGCCGATGCCAGGAATCTTTTGATTTTGTATCTCGTTTCTGCCTGCACTTTAATCCTCTCCGAAAATGCGCGCGCACTTTACGGCTTTATGCCAGCCTTTAAGCAGTTTTTCGCGGTCAAACGCAGTATCATCCGGCTCGAAGCGCCTTCCGAGCTGCCAGTTTTCCTTTATCTCATCCTTGCCGCTCCAGTAGCCCGTGGCAAGTCCCGCAAGATACGCGGCTCCAAGGGCCGTTGTCTCAACACATGCCGGCCTGTCAACTTCAACTCCCAGCAGATCCGCCTGGAACTGCGCAAGGAAGCCGTTCTGCGAAGCACCGCCGTCGATCTTTAGCGAAGTGAGCTTCTTTCCGGCATCCTGTTCCATCGCGCGGAGCACATCCGCAGTCTGGAACGCGATAGACTCTAAGGTCGCACGGATCAGGTGTTCCTTCTTAGCTCCCCTTGTAAGACCAACGATTATGCCTCTTGCGTAGGAATCCCAGTACGGAGCGCCAAGCCCCGCAAACGCAGGCACAACGTACACTCCGTTGGTGTCTTCGACTGCCTTCGCGTACTCTTCCGTCTGTGAAGCCTTCGAGACCATCCTGAGCTCGTCACGCAGCCACTGTACCGCTGCCCCGGCAATAAAGACGCTGCCTTCAAGAGCATATTCCGGCTTGTCCGACACGCTTGCCGCAATTGTCGTAAGCAGACCGTTACTCGACTTATACGCCTCATGCCCTGTGTTCATGAGCAGGAAACATCCCGTACCGTAAGTGTTCTTTACATCCCCGGGCTCAAAACAGCACTGCCCGAAAAGTGCGGCCTGCTGGTCGCCTGCGGCCCCGGCTATCGGGATCTTCGCCCCGAGGAGCCCGTCCGCAGTGTAGCCGTAAATGCAGCTTGACGGCATCACCTTAGGAAGCATGGACCGCGGGATGTTGAAATAGTCAAGGATCTCGTCATCCCATGCCAGTTTGTGTATATCAAAGAGCATCGTTCTCGATGCATTCGTGTAATCGGTA
>JAEEGQ010000109.1 GCA_016280395.1 Lachnospiraceae bacterium
ACTTTCCCCGGGTTACACGGAAAAAGAGCTTAAAAAAGCCATTCTGAAGGTTCTCGGGATAACCGGCGGAGAGCTGAAAAACTATGAAATAACAAAAAGATCGATAGATGCAAGGAAAAAGGATTCCGTTCACTACATTCTTTCAGTGGATGCAGAACTTAAGAATCCTTCCCTTGAAAACACGATCCTTAAAAAGAACAAGCATGTATTACAGGCTGTACGTCCGGATTATGAAAAGGATATTCCTGTTTTTTCCCTTCTTTCCGGAAAAACCGTATCGGATGTACCCGCACCCGTTGTCGTCGGTTCAGGACCTGCGGGGCTTTTTTGTGCATATTTTCTTGCAAAATATGGCTTTAAGCCCGTACTTATCGAGCGCGGCGATTGTATAGAAGATCGTACAAAGAAGGTCGAGACCTTCTGGAATACAGGCATTCTTGACACCGAATCGAATGTCCAGTTCGGGGCCGGAGGTGCCGGAACATATTCCGACGGTAAGCTGAATACGGCAATAAAGGACACAAGCGGCCGCATCCGGGCCGTATTAAAGACCTTTGTTGATCACGGTGCACCGGAAGACATCCTGTATAACGCCAAACCCCACATCGGTACGGATATCCTTAAGACCGTTGTCGGCAATATGCTGCGGAAGATAGAAGAGTACGGCGGTACCGTGCGTTTCAGGACAAAGCTTTCGGACATAAAAGTAAAGGACGGCAGGGTTATCGCTGCGGTTCTTGCTTCGGGAGAAGAGATCCCCTGCAGCAGCCTTGTTCTTGCCATAGGCCACAGCGCACGGGACACCTTTGAAATGCTGCAAAACAGGAAGATTTTGATGGAACCTAAGGATTTTGCGGTAGGCGTAAGGATCGAACACCCCCAGGATATGATCAACAAAGATCAATACGGCAGTTTTGCCGATAAACTGCCTGCCGCTCCGTATAAACTCACATATACGACTGGGACCGGCCGCGGGGTATATTCTTTCTGCATGTGCCCCGGCGGCTATGTTGTAAATGCTTCTTCGGAACCCGGAAGGCTTGCCGTTAACGGCATGAGTTACAGGGCAAGAGATTCAAGAAATGCCAACAGCGCACTTATAGTTACCGTCGGAAAGCAGGATTTTGGGGCAGAAGACGCTCTTGCAGGTGTTATATTCCAAAAAAAGCTTGAAAAAGCCGCATTCGGGAGCGCCAATGGTCTGATCCCCCAGCAGCTTTACGGAGATTTTATCACCGGATCATTGACCTCGGAATATGGTGATTTTCGATCCTGTACCTGCGGAAATACCGCTTTTGCTGACCTTAACGGCATCCTTCCGAAAGATATCGCCGAAAGCCTTAAAGAAGCGATCCCGGCATTTGACCGCACATTACCCGGATTTTCGCGAAAAGATGCGATCCTCAGCGGTGTTGAATCAAGGACTTCATCACCCTTAAGGATATTAAGGAACGAGCACAAGCAGAGCAATATCGAAGGTCTTTACCCCTGCGGCGAGGGCGCGGGGTATGCCGGCGGGATCGTATCCGCTGCGGTTGACGGCCTTAAAGTAATGGAAGAGATAGCCGGAAAATTTGCAGCGCAATCATATAAATAATTCTTATAAATACAGTCTCAAAGGATGGATTTAAACCAAGTGACCGATCATACGAGGAGGGTACAATGCCTGTTACAGACGAAGAAATAAAGCGGATAAACGAGCTCTACCGCAAACAGAAGAACGAGACCGGACTTACAGAAGAAGAGAAGGCCGAACAGAAGGCCTTAAGACAAAAATATGTGGAAGCGATACGCGCAAATCTCCGCTCCAATCTTGAATCAATCAGGATCGAGCGCCCTGACGGAACCTTAGAGCCTCTGAAGAAAAAGAAGGACAGATAATATGCAAAGAAACATTAACATAAGTGAAGAAGAGGCTGCAAAACAGCTCGAATTCGCAAGGATCCTCAAGGAAAGCCTTGATGAAAGAAAAGCCGCAGAAAACAGGGAATTCACATATCACATCGAAACCTTCGGATGTCAGATGAACGCCAAGGATTCCGAAAAGCTTGCCGGTATCCTCGAAACTATCGGCTATAAAGAGACTGACAGCGAAAATGCCGATATAGTCCTTTACAACACCTGCACTGTACGCGAAAACGCGAACAACAGGGTTTACGGACGTATCGGTTTTCTCGGTAAGCTCAAAAAGAAAAAGCCCGATATGAAGATAATCCTCTGCGGATGCATGATGCAGGAAGCACATGTTGTCGAAAAGATAAAGCAGAGTTACCGCTTTGTTGATATAATCTTTGGAACACACAACATCTACAAGCTTGCCGAGCTCCTTTACGAGAGCGAAAATCCGGTGAACGGTTCTTCCGGAATGTGCATTGAGATCCTTCCCGATGCCGATAAGATAGTCGAAAACCTGCCTTCTGCCCGGAAGTATTCTTTCAAGGGCGGTGTCAACATCATGTACGGCTGCAATAATTTCTGCAGCTACTGCATTGTCCCGTATGTAAGGGGAAGAGAGCGCAGCAGGCGATCCGAAGATATCCTGAACGAAATACGGGAAATGACCGCAAACGGGGTAAGCGAGATCATGCTCCTCGGACAGAATGTCAATTCTTACGGCAAAGGCCTTGAGGAAGAGATAAGTTTTGCCGGACTCCTTGAAAAAGTCTGCAGGCTTGAAGGCGTTAAGCGGGTACGTTTCATGACTCCTCATCCAAAGGATCTTACCGACGATATAATATCCGTTATCGCGAAGGAGCCAAATATCTGCAACCATGTCCACCTTCCGCTGCAATCGGGCTCAAGCAGGCTCTTAAAGCTCATGAACAGGCATTATACAAAAGAAGATTATCTTGCCCTGACAGAAAGGATAAAGTCTGCGATACCCGATGTTGCGCTCACGACGGATATAATAGTTGGTTTTCCGGGCGAAACGGAAGAGGATTTTCAGGAAACTCTTGATGTTATAAAGAAAGTACGCTTTTCGAGCGCTTTTACGTTTATCTATTCTAAACGCACGGGTACGCCTGCGGCAAAAATGCCGGATCAGGTACCGGAGGACATCATAAAGGACCGTTTTGACAGGCTGTTAAAGGTTATTTCCGAGATTTCGGCCGAACTTACTGCAAAAGACACCGGTAATATCGTAAATGTTCTTGTTGAAGAACCGAGCACCCAGAAAGAGGGATATGTAACAGGGCGTCTTGCCAACAATCTTCTTGTGCATTTCGAAGGCGGAAAAGAGCTCCTCGGAAGCTATACCGATGTAAGACTCAAAGAAGCAAAAGGCTTCTATTATCTTGGCGAAAGGGTCTGATCGGGTCTTTGGTCATTTTAATAACATGAATATTATTTCAAAAAAACAAAAAATTTCGTTTCCATTTACTTGACATAAGATATGGAAACAGATAAAATATGATGTTGTATTTTGTACAATGAAAACTTAATAAAGGAGGTGCTCCTGTGGACGAGATACAAAAAATCATTCTCG
>JAEEGQ010000110.1 GCA_016280395.1 Lachnospiraceae bacterium
AAGCCCTTCGCGAAGGAACATGTCATGTGCTTCCCTGACTGCGTTTGCCGTAAGGGCAATGATAGGAACATGCTCATATTTCGGGAACATACGCCTGATTATATGTGTGGTCTCGACTCCGTCCATCTCGGGCATCATGTGGTCCATGAAGATAAGGTCATATTTCTCGCGCTCGATCATGGTCAGGCATTGTGCTCCCGATGTAGCCGTATCCACCTTCATCTTAAGCGGTTCAAGAAGCCCCACCGTCACCTTGAGGTTGACGGAATTATCGTCAACCACGAGCACCTTCGCATCCGGTGCCTCGAAGGTTACGTTATCGAGATCGTTGTCGGTCTTGACAAACTTAAGCTCCCGATGCATGAGCATCGCAGTTATGTTGAGGCCGTAAACCGGCTTTTTGAGAACGGTGAGATTCTTGTAATCCTTCCACCTTCTTGCATCCGTCTTAAAGGAAGCAAGGACCGTCTGCTTGATGTTCCTGTGTTTTCCCGTGAGCTTCGACAGTTCCTTTTTGCGTTCTTCAAATATCGCTTCGTCTATTAGCAGGAATTTGTTGCTTCCCGCCGCATTTTCAAGAAGGTCGTCACAGATATCATTAAGCGGGCCGTCTGCCGGATATATCCTGCATTCAACCCCGATCTTTTCACAGTTTGAGGAAACGGAGCTGTTAATGACTTCTTTCCCGCTCATAAGGCCGATAGCGAAACTGTCCGCATCCTTCAGGGCGACAAAAGGTTCCGGATCCGTGATCTTCTGCGGAAGTGTAAAGGAGAAGGTGCTCCCCCTGCCGTATTCGCTTTCAACGGATACCGAGCCGTTCATGAGGTCAAGAAGGCGTTTCACGATGGCAAGGCCAAGGCCTGTACCTTCGATATTCCTGTTTCTCTTGCTGTTCGCCTGGGTAAAGGATACAAACAGCTTGTCAAGCTCATCCTTCTTGATCCCGATACCGGAGTCCTCCACCGCAACATGAAGCACCGTTTCGGTATTGTCCTCGTTATTCTCACTGCTGACATGCAGGCAGATAAAACCCGATTCGGTAAACTTTGCCGCGTTGTTTGCAATATTGATGAGTATCTGGCTTAAGCGCAGGCTGTCCCCTTTAAGGACCCTCGGAATATCCGGAGACACATCCAGCAGCAGCTCTATATCCTTGTCTCCTATACGGGTCGCTATGATGGAGACAAGATCGTTTATCACGCTCATGGGCTCGTAATCGTCCTCGAGTATCTCCATCTTTCCCGCTTCCACTTTTGAATAATCCAGGATATCGTTGATTATCGACAGGAGCGACTTTCCGGCACCTTTTATAAGATTCAGGTATTCCCTTACATTATCGGGCATTTCCTCCCTTAACGCCAGCTCCGACATGCCTATTACGGCATTCATCGGGGTACGGATCTCGTGGGACATGTTCGCGAGGAAATCGGATTTTACGTTATTTGCGCGTTTAAGAGACTCCTCGTTTTCAATGTTTTTAAGCCTTGTCTCGGCCATCTCCGAAAGAACATGGGCCAGGGCGAAAACTTCCTCTGCAGCAAGGCGGATATGTTCATTAGAATAAACCTTGATCTTTTCCGCAGCCTCCCAAAGAGACGCCGTATCAAGGTCGAAAAAGCGTGCGGTTTCGCGCAGTTCCTCAAGAGAAAAGCGCCTTGTCGCTATACCGTCGCATCTGAATACGGCGATAACCTCGCCGCGCAGCATGATGGGGACAGCCAGCGCAACAAGGCCCGCGTGGCAGTAATTTACCACCGGTTCTCCTATGGTCCTGCTCTGATTTGTGACCGTGCTCACGCATGCCTGGCACATCTTGCGTCCAAGCACTGTTGCGCGTATGAACTCGTCGCAATACTGCTTCGAGCTGTCATCTCCCGACGTATCATCTACCAGCATATTGCCTTCAATATCGCACAGTGTCGCACGGATCCCCGTAAGTGCGGTAAAAATCTCCTGCAGATGCCTTATGACGGTATAATCGAGCAGCTCCTCGTATTTGCATCCAAACAGTTCAGCCATATCAGTGCTCCTGTTCTTCCCTTGTCCTGAATAGGAAATCAAGTCTGTCGATGGCATGTATCATAGCTTCGAGATCTTTAAGTGCTTCTTCAAAATACTGTTTTGCTGCTTCAAGGTCGTATTTCTCTTTGGAATCGTAACAGCCTATGGCGGATTCGTGAAGCTTCTGATGTGTTTCGATCACTTCCGAAAATTCCGGAGTTTCGCGCACCCATTCCGGCGACATCTCTCTTATCCAGGTCCCGAGCTTACAGCCGCCCGGATTGTCAACCTGGTCGCGCCTCAAGACCTCATATTCCTGAATATGGTTGAAAAGACGCCATGTCAATACCAGATGGTCCACCCTGAATATCTTGAGGCTTTCGTGGACATTCGGCGCCGAGTTGTAGCGGAACATGTCATTTCTTTCATCATCCACCATGCGCGATATCTCATACATCTTATGACCGGCATTGAAGCACTCAAGAGACATCCTTGTGCATGATTCCGTCAGGTTCTTTACCTCTTCGACCATGGGCTTGGACATCTCGTTCTCTTTTGCGCTGTTATAATATATGTGTTTAACATCTTCTATCGCGGAATCCGCCTGGTCGAGCATTACCATGAGCGTTCTCGCGTTAAACTGAAGAAGCCTGTGATATTTTTCAACAGACTCTTTCGTAAGGCTCTGGTAACCGCCCTCCTCAGAATAGGCATTGACGATCTCGTTAACGCCTTCGATGCAGGGCAGGATGCTGCTCCTCAGCTGCCTGATAAGAGTAAGCGTCCTGACTTCGCTTTTATCGTTCTCTTCAAGATTCTTCGAAAAGCTACGGTCAAGTTCCTGCAGCCTGTTAACGTACTCCTGCTGAAGGTTTATAACGTCGAACATCGACTTTAACCACTCGCCGTCGCCTATCATCTTCATGGCTTCGTTGATACGCATAAGATGCCTGTTGTTACGGCTTGCTATCCCCCCGACCATGTTGTTAAAGGCCTCGGCAAGCTCCGGGTCCGTGAACAGCGAAACATCCACCGGCCTGTAAATACCGGTCTCAACACGCTGCATTGCTTCCTTCAGCATACTTTTGTCGGAACTCTTCTTTGGCATAAACGCTCCTTATTCCTTGTTTTCAAGGGTTTGTTTGACTGTAGCTATCAGTTTGTTCTTTGAAACAGGCTTTATTATGTATCCCTGCGGTTTGTACTGGACGATCTCACGTATCTTGTTCTTATCGGTAACACCCGTCAGGAACAATACGGGAATGTTCTCTGTTTCGGGGTTGCTGCGTATCTTCTTGATCACATCCGCTCCGCTCTCGTCCGGCATTTGGTAGTCAAGCAGGATAAGGTCCGCGGTCCTGTTTGCCAGATAGTTGATGGCGAGCTTTCCGTTGATGGCTGTAGCAACGTCAAACTCTTCCTTAAGCTGTTCCTTGATCATCTTGAGCATCATCGGATCGTCATCGACCACGAGTATACGCCGGCGCGGAGCATCTGTTTCCGGTGAACTCTTTTCTGTATCGGCCGCAGCTCCTTCCCCGGTCTTTTGGACTTTTGCCGGTGCCTGTTCGGCCTTTGGGACTTCTGCAGTCTTTTTTGTTTCGGGTGATGTCGCATTCAGCGGAACAACACCGTTCCGGCCATGGATGACCTTTTTATTCTCCGCAGTTTCTTCCTCTTCTTCCTCAGCATTCAGATCGTCTTCATCATCCGTATCCTGCCCGGCAAAAAGCTCCTCAATCTTCTCTTTTATCGTCGAGACGGTAGCGGGGCGCTTTATCACAAGATCGGCAAGATTGCCGGTCGCGCTCTGTACCGCATCTGCAATATCCCTGTCCGCGACAAGCACTATCTTCGTCTGTGTTTTCCCCGCCACCTTTTTGATCTCGGCATACTGTTCGGTATCCTCCTGCGAGGAGTTGCCCATGCAGATCAGGAATACATCCGGGCTGAAAATATCTATATGCGCTTTAATATCATAAGGCCGGAGAGATGTTGAAAGCACATCATAATCATCTGTCAGATGAGAAAAAACAGAATCAACGGTTATGGTATGTTTGCCCGCTACAAGCAGTTTTCGCTTATTATCCATAGATAGCCCCTCCCCGGCAGTTTATGTTACAAGAGATATTTTTCTTTGTAAATTTCATATTATTCTGAAAATATTATATTCTTATCGGTGTTTTATGTCAACAGACTTACACAAAGAAAAGCGGCAGCAAGAAAAGCGGCAAGAAAAAGCAGCCGGATGATCCTCACCCGGCTGTTCTTCAATAGCATTCATCGTTTGTGATCCCCAATTCTTTAGTGATAAACCCAAAACAGTTCTTCCGCAAGATCAATCAATTCAAGGCTTTCCTTAAACC
>JAEEGQ010000111.1 GCA_016280395.1 Lachnospiraceae bacterium
ATCATCAGCCGGAACGTGGCAGAGCTTAACAATTTGAAAGCGGGAGACACGATCGTCCTCAGGGATAAGGATTTCCTTGAATACAGGCTGACTGTCGCAGGAGTCTGCGACAATTACATCAATTCCTACGCCTACATTTCCGTCGATACCTTTACGGCAAGGACCGGCGGTGCGAATACTTCCCCTGAGAACGGCAATGTGCTGTTCAATGCCGCCTATATAAACATAAAAAAGGGCAGGGACCTGCATGAGGCCGCTGCCGCATTAATGAATGACGATAAAGTAAGATCCGTATCGGTCAACGCAGATACGCTCAGAATGCTCACAAACATGCTAAAGACCATGGATTATATCGTAGTCCTTGTTACAGTCTGCGCCGCCGCGCTTGCCTTCATAGTGCTGTACAACCTGACTAACATCAATATAACGGAGCGTATCCGCGAGATAGCCACCATCAAAGTCCTCGGCTTTTATCCCGGCGAGACCGCGTCCTATGTATTCCGCGAGAACCTTGCCCTCACGCTGCTCGGCATGCTGGCCGGCATTCCCATCGGCATCCTTCTGCACGGTTACGTGATGTCCCGTGTAAAGCTGGATCTGATCGTTTTCGACGTACATATAAGCACCGCAGGCTTTCTTGTCTCGCTTGCCCTTACCCTGTGTTTTGCTGTAATGGTCGACATCGCAATGTATTTCAAGATCGCAAGGATCAACATGGCGGAATCGCTGAAGTCCATCGAATAAGATACCGGGCTGCCTCAAAGACTACGCATTGTTTAACACCTCTTTTTTTATCCTGTTGAGGACATGCTTTTTGTCGCCGCTCCAAAGAGGCGCCGTGAGCATCTTTTTATCTCCGTCCCCTGTCAGCCTGTGGATCACAACATCCTCCGGTATCACTTTAACGCACTGCTTTAATATCTCAATATATCCGTCCTCGGAAAGTGGCGTGAAGCGGCCCGCAAGATACTCTTTTTCAAGGTCTGTGCCCTTCAGGATGTGCAGAAGCTGCAGTTTTATGCCTGTTGCGCCTGAATTGCAGACATATTTTACGGTCGAAACCATATCCTCTGCCGTTTCACCGGGGAGTCCGAGGATTACATGGGTAATGACTTCGATGTTCCGCTCCCTTAAGTCTCTTACCGCCTTGTCGTAAACCTCCGTCGGATAACCCCTGCGGATGTACTCCGCCGTCCGCTCATGTATGGTCTGAAGCCCAAGCTCCACCCAGACGGGCTTTTTCCTGTTAAGCTCTTCAAGAAGACAGAGCACATCCGGCGGCAGACAATCCGGCCTGGTTGCGACCGAAAGTATTGCGATGTCCGGGTGTCCGGCTGCCTCTTCAAAAAGGGCCCGGAGGCGCTCTGCGGGCGCGTAGGTCCCTGTGTATGCCTGAAAATACGCTATATATTTTCCGTCTTTTATCTTGGCTGCAACACGCCTTTTCCCGGCTTCTATCTGCTCTGTTACGGAAAGCTCCGGTTTTTCGGCAAATTCACCGCTGCCGCCCGCAGAACAGAAGATACAGCCGCGGGTATCAAGCTTTCCGTCTCTGTTCGGGCACGTAAAACCGCCGTTTAAGGCTATCTTATAGACCTTGCAGCCGTATTTTGCTTTAAGATATTCATTTACCAGCATATATTCAGCCCGGTTCCATCCTTTCGGGTATTACGGTTTGCAGGTCTTGCCCTGCTGTTTTTGACGGCTTCACAATAACAGCGGTTCAGAAGTTCCCGTATTTTTCAAGCAGCCTGTGTATCCTTTCGACTTCGCCCGGAATGTACAGCTTTCGCGGGCATTCTTTCATACACGGCTTATCCTCACAGTGTTTGCAGTCTTCAAAGGTCTGTTCAAGGTCCATTTTAAGCTTGTTTGCGGCCCAGAATTCCTTTCCGAGATGGAAATAATTGAACTGCCTGAAGCTTGTGTGTATCTCATGTCCGAAGGGGCATACGCATCTTTCGCACCGGTCGCATGGAATAGGTTCAAAATGTTCGCTTAGGCGTTTTATGACGTCCTCAAAGGTAAACCGCACCGGTGTATACTCTTTTCCAAACGCTTCCGCTTCCTGTTCAAAGGTACCGATACCGAGAAGCGCACAGGAAAACGGATATCCGAGTATCCCGCCTATAAGCTCCGGTACCCGGAAAGGCCCGATGAGCAGCCCTGCGGCATATACCTTGTTCAGTATAAAACCCTTTCCGCGAAAGGCCTCCTCCGCCTTTATCCTGTCAAGCATGCCGCGTTCAAGGATATTTCCGCTGCCCTGCAGCACATCGACCCTCGGATCGATGGCAGCTCTGTAAAGGATATCGTAATAATGGGTCGCAATGCCCGTAAAGCCTATCCTACCTTCTCTTTTTAGATCATACAGGGCCTCTAAGGCTCCGCCTTTTCCAAATACCTCGTCAGCGTTGCTTAGATCTACCTGGTGCACAAAATAGATGTCAGGCTTCGTTCCGAGGTTTTCCGCCGACCGCAGCGCCTCCCTGTAAATGTCCGCGCCGCTGTAAAACCTTGCTTTGTCGGAAATA
Source organism: Lachnospiraceae bacterium (assembly GCA_016280395.1). Lineage (GTDB taxonomy): Bacteria > Bacillota > Clostridia > Lachnospirales > Lachnospiraceae > SZUA-448. The sequence continues at coordinate 2,535 of JAEEGQ010000111.1, forward strand.
ATTATGCTTTTCCTGTCCACCGTCCTTGCAAAAGCCCCAAGCTTTTGCTCAGCATCTCCGTATTCTTCGGGGATCGCGGTGTCATAGAAGTTGCAGCCGTGGTCGTAGGCTTTTCGCATTATTGCTACGGCGGTGTCTGTATCCGGGCTGAAGTACTGCGGCAAGACAGGCACGTGGCCGCTTAAGACGGGGATCGTGCCAAAGCCGAGCTCCGACACCTTAAGTCCCGTTTTTCCAAGTTCTCTGTATCTCATATATCTTTTTCCGGTCTTGATTTTTTTACGTCTTGATATTCTCCGTCTTAATACCTTTCGATCCTAACCCTGTCGCAGTATGCAAAGGCTTTTTCGGAAACGACGGTGTCCGCCGGGATACGCACTTCTTCAAGGCTGTCGCAGAAGGCAAAGGCCTCCGCCTCTATCTCCTTTACGGACGGCGGTATGACAAGCTGTTTTAAGGATTTACACCTGAAAAATGCTCTCTCAGGTATCTTTTCAAGCTTCTTTGAAACACGGATCTCCTTCAGGCAGCTGCAATGCTCAAAACATCTGTCTCCAAGCTCTTGCAGATCATCTGAAAAATCGACGGTCATAAGGGACTTGCAGCCCGAAAAGGCCTGAGCATCTATCTTTTGCACCGCTCCCGCATTTGTGACCTCTTTAAGCCATTTGCTGTTCTCAAAGGCCGATCTGCCGATCTTTACAGTATCCTTGCATAAAGCTATGGTCTCGAGCAGATGGCAGTCCTTGTACACGCCTTCGCCTATGGCCTTTATCCCTTCAGGGAATACAAGTCTTGTGATATTCCCGGTACTTTCGACAAGATTTCCCTCATCATCAAGCTTAAAGCAGTTGACTGCCTCCGAAAAGATCCTCCCGGCAAGTTCGGGATACCCGGCATTCTTAAGGTCCGAAACATCTTTTAAGACATAGACGTTTCCTTCCGGATCGGTTATTTTTTTAAGATTTATACAGTTGCGGAAGGAAAGCGCTTCAAAGGCTATCCCCTCACGCGGGATAGTAAGCTCCGTGATATCGATATTTCCCGCAAAACACCAGCTTGCAACGCGTTTTACGCCGTCCGGAACAGTGACCGCGCCCTTGCAGGACGCGCCGTCAAGCATGATATTGTTTATGACGACAGGCCCGTCCTTACGCTTTTCCTCAAGCCATGCGGTACCCGAAAAAGCATGGCTTCCAAAGGCTGTGACGGATGCAGGGATATCGATCTCCTTAAGCCTTATGTGATCTCTGAAAGCATCCTGGCCAATCTCCTCTAAGTCGGCGGGAAGCGTTATCCCGACGGCATCCCCGCTATAGCCCTTTAAGATTTTCCGGTCCCTTATATCAAAGCAGGACCAGATCGAGGAAATAAGCTCCCTCACAGGCAGCGGATACGGATTCCCCAGCCGGTTAAGGCCGTCCTTAAAGCTGTCAAAGCAATAAACCCTGCCGTTGTATACTATTGTGCGGATCCGTGTACAGCCTGCAAAGGAACCGCTCTTTAGGACCGTATCGTCCGATATCACGACTTCCCTAAGGCCGGAACAGTCCGCAAAGGCGTGAAAGCCGCACTCTGTGCCGCTTACATCCACCCTCGCCAATGTGTCGCACCTTTCGAAAGCCCGCTCGCCTATCGCCTTTACCCCGGAGAAATCAAAGGAATCGAGATTTGTGCATTCATCAAAACACTTTGCCTCCATCCCGGCAACACCCTTTGCCTCAAATTTATGCAAAAGGCCGCAGCCCGCAAAGGTTTCCGGCGACAGCACCCGGATACCGGAAATGTTTACCTCCTCAAGCCTTCTGCAATATGAGAAGACTCCTTTTCCCATCTCCTTCACATTTATCCGGACTTTTCTCAAGTCCCTGCAGTTTGTAAAGGCGTCCCTCTCTATAACGCAGTCCGGGGCATCTATTATTATCTCTTCAAGCTCCCGGCACCCGGCATACGCGTATCTGCCTATCCTTTTTATATCTGTGAGCCTTAAGGACCTTATCCCCGTGCAATTTGAGTATGCGTAAGGCGCTATCTGTCCAGCCTCCGCAACAGCTTCCGCAGCTCCCTCTGTATCTGTCTTTTCCTTCTCCTTAAGCTTCTCTTCGATCTTTTCAAAATGCCTGGCCTTATAAAAGGCATAAGGATCCGTCTTTGCCCCATGCGGCCAGGGATCGAACGGGAGCAGCGTCATACAGCGGCGGAAAGCGTATTCCCCTATGTATTCAACGGTTTTGGGTATGCTGCATTTCAGGAGCTTTTTACACTCTGCAAAGGCCTCTTTTTCCACGCGCAGAAGACCATCCGAAAGGTTGACGTTCTGCAGGGCAGCGCATCCCGAAAAGGCCTGCTCTCGTATTTCCTTAAGGCCCTCCGGGCATGTTACGATCTTAAGGCGTTCATTTCCGAAGAAGCAGCGTTCGCCTATTATCTCAACTTCCTTCGGGATCGTGATCTGCTCCTCATCGCCGGTGTATCTCATAAGGATATTCCCGCTGATATAAAAGTCGGCGAGCACCTGGTCCCTTATCCCGCTTGCGACGGCGTTGTCCGGTTCATCCTCGAGCAAGTATGTTCTTCCGGAAATAACAACTCTTTTCAGATTGCAGCACCCGCGGAAAGCCTTTTCGTCAAGGGACACTTCTTCGCTTTGCAGTACGATCTCCTCAAGGCTCGTACAGTTCAGGAAGGCATTGGCCTTTATCTCCTTTAGGGACTTAGGAAGCGTTATGCCGACGATCCCTTTTTTGTCGAAAAAGCAGCCCTTGCCTATAGTTTTTATGCCCTCCGGCAGTATGACATTTTTCAGGTTTATGTTGAAGTTGCGCAGTATCCCGTCCTCTATCTGAAGAGAATGATATACGCTTTTTGCGATGGATCTTATAAGCCCGGGATATTCAGAATGTGAATCCATGGCCTCTATGAGATTGCCGACTTCAAATTTCTTCCCCGACAGGTGTATCGTATGCAGGCATACGCACCCTTCAAACACTTCGTCGTTGAAGTTGCTGTCGTCGAGATCTTCGTTCAGCGATATCTCGCAGAGCGCCATATTATGCGAAAATGTCGCTGTTTTAAGGCTCTTTGGGCCTTCCATCACCACTTTTTTGACATGGTCGCAATACAAAAAGGCATGATGGCCGACTTCCGTCATGTTGTCGGGAAAAATCATGCCGGTGAGGCTGTGGCACCTGTGAAAGGCATAATCGCCGACAGCCGTCAAGCCCTTGGGGAAGCTTAGGTCCGTAAGCTGCCTGCAGCCCTTAAATGCCGAGGGGCCGATCCTCTTGAGCGTTGAAGGAAGCTGTACTTTGAGGAGCCATGCCATGCCCTTGAACACACCCTCACCGATCTCTTCAATGCCTTCGGGGAGCGTGATCTCTGCTTCTGCACCGGTATATGCCTTAAGTATTCCGTTTTCTATAACAAACCCTTGATCCATTTTTAACCTCCCATGCTGCGAGTGCAGCGAGCAGCCAACGGTTGCATTTGTGCAGGGATTCGCAGCATTTATCCCCTAAAGATCTCGCAAAGCAGGCTCTTAAGCTGTCCGGCGCTTCCGCACTTGTACAGTTCGAGCTTATATTGCTTTGTTCCCGGCATTTTTTTCATGAAATACGAAGCGAGCTTCTTAACATATGTGAGCGTGGACAGCTCGTCAAAACACTCCCCCGCGATCTCAAGCTGTTCTGTGATGAGCGACAGCTTCGTCTCATTTGTTTTCTGACCTGTGAGTTCCGCGAATACAAGCGGGTTTTCAAAGCCGTATCTTGCGAGCATTATCCCGTCCGCGCCTGTTTTTTCCATCACTTCGCAGGCCTTTTCCTTCGAATCTATACCGCCGTTTGCAAAGACCGGTATCCTTACGACCTGCTTTGCGAGCCTGATGTAGTCGTAAAGCGGCTCGCCGTCATACATCATATCCCTTGTCCTGCCGTGAACGGTCAGCATATCCGCACCGGAAGCCTCGCACATCCTCGCGAACTCCTCTATAACTATCTTTGACCGGTTCATTCCGAGGCGGCATTTTACGGAAACTGTTTTCCCGCTGCGTTTGCAGGCTTCGATTATCTTCGCCGCGCGTGGGATATCCTCCATCAGGGCGCATCCCTCGCCTGCTTTTACCACATTGGGTACCGGGCACCCCATATTGATGTCGATAACGTCAAACGGCGCCAGGCGCTCGCTTTTTACCGCTCTCTCAAAGACTGTGGGGATTGCCCCGAGGAGCTGCACACATTTGATCTTTTCGCGGTCATCGGTATATAACAGCTGCGATGTCGCCCTGTCGTTATACTTTAAGCCGTCGGAGCTTACCATCTCTGTATAGGCGCTTCCGGCCCCAAGTTTTTTTACCATCAGCCTGAACGGAAAACAGGTGTAGCCTGCAAGCGGCGCCATAAGGACATTGGAGGGAAAACGCAGCCCCCCAACCATTACGGCTTCGCCAATATTCTTGTTTTTACCTGTGTGTTCCATTCTTAAGGCACATATCCTTTCAATACGGCACAAGGCGGGAGTCCCCTGCCTTGTGCCTTTTTCTTATTTTACAACAACACGGCCCGTTCTTCAAGGAATCCTGTCACAGTAATCCCTCTTTTTTTCTTTGCTTCACCCACTTTGAGATAGCCTTCTTTTTGGCATAGTTGCGCTCGTTTTCGCTTCCGAGGCTTTTATAGAGTTCGTATCGCTCCCTCGAAAGTGTTCCGTCCGCTATGGCGGCTTTTATCGCGCACCCCGGCTCAGTTTCGTGCCTGCAGTCACTGAACCTGCAGCGGCTCTCAAGTTCCAGGATATCGGAGAAGGTCTCGCCGATCCCTTTATCGTTTCCGGCCATGCCGACTTCACGCATACCGGGTGTGTCTATGATGCATACTCCGTTATCAAGCGTGATCATCTGCCTGTAAGTGGTCGTATGCCTGCCCTTCGAATCATCCTCGCGGATACCTGCGGTCTTCATTACCTCCCTGCCTGCAACAGTGTTGATAAGCGTGGATTTTCCGGCACCGGATGATCCCATAAGGCAGATCGTCTTTCCCGGAACAAAATAACTTTTCAGCTCGTCCATCCCGATATCATATATGGCTGAGATCGCATGGACCCTGAGGTTTTCGGAAATGCCCTCAACCTCCCGTACATACCTTCCGGGATTTGTGCAAAGATCTGATTTTGTCAGGACAACAACGGGGACAGATCCGCCCTCAAGGGCAATACTCACATACCTTGCGATACGGTTATAGCTGTAATCTCCGTTCAATGCCGTAACAATAAAGGTGTAATCAACATTTGCCACCATATACTGCATCACGCCTGTCTTCGCCTGGTCCGGTCTTTGCAAGAAGCTCGACCTTTCGCGGACAGACAGTATCAGCGAGTCCCCTGCCGGGTTGTAGGCAAATGTGACATAATCGCCCACTACAGGCAGGTCTTTGGCGTCTTTGCCATAAAAACTGCCCTTAAGCTTTGCGGGGATTTCCCGGTCAAGAAAGCGGATCTTAAAGCTGTCCTTTTGTACTTCGGATATCCGACCGAGGCTTTCCCCATGCTGCGCTGGCATTTGTTCTGTGTTGGTGGTTTCTTCTTGGGTTTTTTCTTGGGATTTTTCTTTGGTTTCTTTTTTGATCTCTTCTGTGATCTCTTCTTTGATCTGTTCTTTGATCTCTTTTCTGATGATTTTGTCTTTGTTCATTTTTCGTCTCCGTTTTGATCGTTTTTTTGTGGAGACCTCAGAGTTTGGGAATATGCCGGACCGGATCCGGCAGGGGCGTTTTTGCCCGGAAGATTGCTTTTGGAGCGCACGGCAGTGGCGTTTTTGCCCGAAAAGCCGCATTTTTAGCGCAAAAAGACCGTGACAAAGCAGCCACGGTCCAAAATCCATTATAAAAAAATTATATATTCAGAATCCGCAAACCGAGGTCATCATTCTGTATTCAATTACCGTTCTCACAATTGTCGCACGCATAAAAATGATTACCTCGCTTTCCTGAAAGATTTGATCTTCGATGATAGTATCACAGCAGCAGTGAAAAGTCAACAGCATAATATGCAAATGAGTCAGCGGGGTCGTTTCCCGGTGACTCATTTTTTTGCTGTTCACGGGCCTTGCCACTGATACTTTTTTAGGTCTACCTTGCCGTCTTTAACCGTTATTCCTTCTGCTTCAAGCAGTTTCGCTTGTGCCCCCGCACCGCCGAAAGCAAACTCACCGGCAAGCTCTCCTTTTGCATTCACCACCCTGAAACACGGGATATTGCCGGGATCGGGGTTCCTGTGAAGCGCATTCCCGACTGCCCTGGCCATTTTTTTGTCGCCTGCGGCTTCTGCCACCTGCGAATACGTGGCAACACAGCCATAGGGGATCTTCTTTACGGCTTCGTATATCCTCTTTGAGGGACTGTCGCTCACAAGATCGTAGCTCTCGCCTATCATCAGCTTAATGTCCTTTTCCGGAATACTGCCGTCCAGAATTATCGTATTCCAGTGATCCTTGTTCTGGTGATATCCCGGGATAACGGCTTTATAGA
>JAEEGQ010000112.1 GCA_016280395.1 Lachnospiraceae bacterium
CTTGTCACAGAGCGCGGCGATCGTGGTAAGTGAATTGTACATGAAATGCGGCTTTATCTGGCTCAGCATTATTGCCTGCTTGCTCTCCGCAAGCTCTTTTTTCTGTTTTTCCATCTGGTAGAGCATTTCCGACCTGACATTGAAGAACAGGATGAAGATACCTATCGAAAGAAGCCAGTAAAGTATGGGTGCTCCATCATAATACGTCTGGAATGCGGCGCCGGTGACCGGGAGCAGTATGTAGATGACGGTCGCAACGACAGCGCTCGGAAGAACATTTCTGTAATACCTTGCGAGCAAAATGATGTCAAGCATGATCACAGGCACGTTCACGAGCATCGAAACGATCCAGAAAGGTCCGCGCTCATATTCGTTGAGCGCAGGATCGATCGTATAGAAAAAGCCGTATTTGAGGTTAAGGATCACAACAAGCTCAGCAACTATGATATAGATCGCGTCGAAACGCCTGATATGCGCTCTCACCTTATCAGGTATGCCCAGGTAGTGCACCAGATAGTTCGTATAGATCGCGGCAAAAGCAACGGCGCTGAAATACTCTATGAACATGCACGTAACAGCTATCTCATAGTTGTAAGGCTGTGCATTTCCCGAAAAGAGCCATGTCGCGATATTTCCGAAGAGCATCCCTATGGCATCGAGACAGATCAATGAAAAGAAAACGTCGGATCTTTCACGAAAACGACGTCTGGTTATGGTGCACGCAAACAGCGTGAACACGAATGTCAAGCATACAATATCGATCGTAGCGCAGTAAACCTGCATGTTAGTATATTCCATGCCACCCCCTATGACACAGATACAGCAAAATATCAGTATTATCGGTTACTCTGATATATTATCACTCTGTTTCGTTGACGTCAACACGGGGATTACGGATAAAGTGCGCATATAGTGGCTTTTCTGCCAAAAAACCTTTTGATTGTACACGCCATTTATGTTATACTCCCGCTATCAAAATCAGAGTTTTGAAATGGGGTTGATCTATGGGGATGTATGAAGGACAGAGATGCCTGATCTTTGATGAATCAGGCAATCTTGGTTCGTTGGGCAGATACTTTGTCATTGCTTGTATTGACACGAGAAATGCCAAGGAACTGCACAACATCATGAAAAGAAAGCTGGGCAAGGCCAAGGAACTTTTTCCTGAGCTTGCCCGCTTACACGCGCACGAAATAAAAGCGAAAGATGCATATCCCTGTGTAAAGCACCATATTTTGGAGTGCATAGCCTCAAAAAATCTGTCAATATCATATATAGTCTTGGACCTTTGGCATATCAAGCCCTCACTGTTAGAAGATAAAAATATCCTGTACAACTATGCTTCCAAGTTGTTGATATCCCGGCTGATCACAAAGACAGATGAAGGAACAACGATCAACATTTTGTTTGACAACAAGACCAACAAGATAACATCTGTCAACTCGCTAAATGACTATATACGCATACACCTGGTATATGAAAGGGGGCTGGATGTCGGGATCAATTTTGAATATAAAGACTCCGATGCCGGGGATGCTTACATTATTCAGGCAGTCGATTACATAGCAAATGCCCTGTACAACCTGTACGAATATGGCAATGATGACTACAGTTTATTGATAAGGAAAAATATTGATAAAGTGTTAATGTTCCCATCTAAAGATTTTGGGAAGTAATCTTGGTCTTTCACATTGTCAAAATATTATTGCATTTTCTTTACGAGTATGGTAAATTTAAGTTAGAATCAATTGGGTATGTAAACCCATATTAGTGTGTGATCTTATCAAACATAAGCTGCCTGTGTGGTAGTCGCTAATATGGTTGTACCCTATTTTTTATGTCGCTGACGGATCTGATTTGTGTTTTCATATCCGGCTCATGTAAACCTCAGACAGAATATAAGGCATGTGTTGAACCTATAACAGCGCCGAGTATCACTTCGTCTCCCGGATACAACATCATGTCGTATTCACTGGCATACCAACCAACGAAATCATTTTCTGCGGATGTTGCGGCACACGGCAAGATTGTGAAATGATGACGCATGATAGGCGGAGCGTTGTTTAAGAACGCGGCGGAATACTTGTAATAATCGCCGTAGACCTCTCCGGTTTCCGCTCCCGGCATGCCTTCGCCGTATACATCAGTAGAAAGCTTTGCCCCTGTGTGTCCTGTTACGCTATCATCGCTGTTTACATAGGCGACTGTTACTGCGCCCTCCACCTCTGCATACTCTCCCATTCCATAGGGGTTACCCTGGAACGATGGATCGTTTCTCGTGTACATCTTATAATAGATCGTTATATCAGACGTGGGTGTATATCCCGGAGCAAGAACTTGCTTGTTTTCATCGTTGTCAATATATCCTACCCATTCATACATTCCCATTACATACGTTTTGTACGTCCATCCAACAGCAGGAAGAACGATAGATGAGCCGGCCGGTATTGTGTATGAATACTCGTCCAATATCTTTTGGAACACGTTCTTATTCCCCAGTGTTCACCAAACTCTTCACAATAAGAAGTATACCACGAAAGATGGCAATCTGCTCTTCCAGTTCCAGAACAGATGTTGCAATTAACTTTTGTAGAAGTTTTAATCTTTCCTGTTTTATTACAAGTAGTACAATCTACTTCCTTTTTACCTCCTGTTGTATAGCATACATCATCGGCAGCGTAGCTGGTAATTATATCTGCTGTGCTGATAACGGCGAAAGCAACCAGCACAGAGCAGAAAAGCTTAATCAGTTTTTTCATTTCGAGTTTCCTCCTTCCTTGTAAAAGTTGGCTTGCAAGGTTAGGCAAGCCTCTTTTAAGAGTATATGAAAAAAGCAAAAAAATATTGCATCTGGATAATATACAAACAGGCAAAAAGAGGCTATTTTTGTGTTAGCCTCTTTTTGCCGTTGAAAGATTACTTAGTTTTCTACGATTACAGCGTAAGACACTAAATTATCAATCATTTTCAAAGCTTTTTCATATGCGTTTTTGTAATCTTCATTTTTATCGTAAGGTACATTTACACACGCTGTACAATAATAAACATCTCCAACTGGAATAAGAGCATATAACCTTATTGTTAGTTTGCCATATATATCTGTAACATATGAAAAATCTGACCAATACAAAACAGTATATATTTCACGGTTTGACTTACTCAGTGTTGTTGTTTCTGAAAGTAAAAAGTTTAAATTCTTACCCGACAGACTATTCTTAAAATCTTCGCAATCTTCAGAATTAAGTTTATTATTTTCAGTTCTTTTGTGGCTTCTGTAGAATGATATTAAAGCATCTTGACGAGTTGAAGTCGTTTTCCAATCTTCTGCGGTTGTTTCAATTAGATTTCTGTTAGTATCACAAAGTCGATACCCCATCTTAGAGAGAGACACATCACTTAACGCAAACCAAGAATGATGCTCTAAGTCCCAAGATGAAGCAATCTCTACGCCATAAACATAGTTACCGCCATCGCCAGGCTTTGCATCTTCTGGAAAGTCGGGAAAGTATTTTCGTTTTATCTCTTCCTCAGAGGGACCTTCATCCGTTGGTGTTTTAGTCGGGGCTGGTGTAGGTGTAGGAGTAGGAGTTGGAACCTTCGTAGGCTCTGGCGTGGGAGTGGGCGTGAGTCTCGGCACGACTTCCTCGCTTATTACCTCTCCGCAGACCTTGCACCGAACAATTACCCTGCCCTCCTTTTCGAGGGTAGCAGGCTCGACAACTGTCTCCTCGTCGTGTGCGAGCCTCGGTATGACTTCCTCGTACGTGTCTCCGCACTCGCAGGAGTAGGTCCACTTGCCCTCGGACGAGCAGGTGGGGTCGACGGTCTCTTTGAGCGTGTACCTGTGCTCGTGCTCAGGCGTAGGAGTAGGGGCATCTGTGGGGGTACTGGTGGGGGTAAGTTTCGGAAGGACTTCCGAAGAGATGATCTCACCGCATACCGTGCAGCGTACAACAACAAGACCTTCCTCGTCCACTGTCGCGGGGATCACTTCAGGTTCTCCGTGGGTGTGCGCAGCGAGGGGGAGTTCCTCTGTCTTTGTCTCACCGTACTGGTCGGTGTAAGTCACAAGACCGGATACAGTACAGGTACTCTCTATTCTGTTTGTCTCTGTCCATACAGACTCCTCTCTGGGAGCTTCTGTAGGAGTCGCTGTAGGCACAGGCGTTTCTGTTGCTACAGGCGCTTCAGTGGGTGCCATGGTAGGCTCAAGCTTTTCTGTAGGGACAGATGTCTCTGTTGCTACAGGTTCTGCTGTAGGTGTACTCGTGGGAGTGAGTACGGAAGGGGTGGATACCTTCTGCTCACAGCCGGTGAGTGCCAGGAGCATTGTGAGCGTGAGGATCGTTGAAATAAATTTCTTGTTTTTCATAGTGGTCTCGGTAATTCTTATTTCTTTTTTTTATTTCAGACACCTTTGCACAATACTAAGTTATAGTATGCACGCGTGCTTAAAAATATATGATTTCAAAGCCAACCGCATAAAAGTAGTATACGCAATTACCCCCCCTGTCAATAATTATCAGACACTTTATTCTTTGTTTATTTCACACTTTCAGGTCCACTTTAAGCCGAAGATCCCGCCCTTGCGGATTTTCCGTTAGGGCGGGATCTTTTCCCACTTTGTGACTATATAGTTCTACTCATTTTTTGTATACTTCACTCTTCTCATGCGGTAAATCACGGCAAGGAGATCGATCCTTCTGGGGAGCGCAAGAAATCTGTCACATCCCGGGAAAAAGCCTGAATACACTTTGTCCAGTCCCTCCTGTTCAATCTCCGCGTAGAGCTTATCCACCTCTTCAGCCAAGTCGATGGTCGGCTTGTCGGGCGCTGCAAAAAGATCCCCGCCGTGGCGGTTTTCAAGGATCCGCAGCATAAATCCTATGGCCGTGCGCTGGTCATGACAAGCAAGATCATGTATCGGCTTGGTATCGATCTTCTCCTCGCCGATGATTATGTAGTCAACGTCCGGCACCTGCAGTTTTTCCGGGCCGAACACCTTTGGATACGGTGTAAAGCCTTCCGTCATGAGTATGCGTTTCTGTGACCACCCGCTGACCTTCGGATACAGCGCCTCGCTCCTGTTTTCTCCGGTGTGGGACGCATATATCTCTTTTGCCCTGTCGGTTACATTATACATGACATATTCATCCATCATATATACATTGTCCGCAACAGACAGATATTCACCGCTCCCGCCTATAACAAGTATCGTGGATACGCCAAGAGTCTCGTACAGTTCGTTCACCCTTTCCGTGAACGGTGTGATGGGTTCCCTCTTGATGAGTTCCTTCATGAGGTCATCCCTGATCATGAAATTGGTGGCACTCCTGTCCTCGTCGATAAGCAGCAGCCTGCTTCCGGAATCGATGGATTCCAGGATATTTGCGGCCTGGGATGTGGAGCCGGAAGCATGGTCCGTTTTAAAATCCGTCGTGTCTCCTCCCGGGATCCATGAGATAAACGGCGAGATATCCAGCATTTTCACACATCGCCCGTCCTCTGCGGAGATCGACACCGCGGAAGCGTCGGTAACGCAAAGTTCTCTTCCGTCACCGAGTATGTGGTCGTAAATGCCTGCGGAGATCGTGTCGAGAACGGTCGATTTTCCTGAGTATCCGCCTCCTGTTATGACAGTGACGCCTTTTTTGACGCCAAAGCCCTTTATGCCGCAGGCCTCGATCTCCTCGCCTTCTGGTGCCCTGAAAGGGACCGCGTTTTCCATGGCCATTCCTGTTTTTTCATTTCTCGGAAGAATGCTCCCGTTTGCCAGAAAAGCGCAATAATCGCTGTTTGAAAGCCATTCCCTTAAATTTTTCTGTTTTTCGGAAAGCGCTCTCACATTTTTGCTCCGCTTCCGGTCAAAGCACCTTATAAATGCCTGAACGGCAGCCGGAACGTCACCGACCAGCAATTTTATCGCTTTTTTCTTGTCTTTCTTTTTCAGCTGTACCTGAAACCTCATTCCGAGGCACATCTGCGGTTCTCCGACCTCCCC
>JAEEGQ010000113.1 GCA_016280395.1 Lachnospiraceae bacterium
CACCTCCTCCGACACAGCGGCCATCTTTGTAAAACACGCGGAAAAAGTCATAATCTCTCTCCAGGACGGCACGGTCAACACTCTTACAGACGGTGAATCCTATGTATTTGACACAGATGACGACACAGGCGAACTTGAGACCGAGCCCACAGCCTGCCTCTATTCAAAGTCGGATCTCACGATAAACGGAACAGGCACGCTCGTGATAAACGGTAACTACGGTCAGGGCATTAAGTGCAAGGATACTTTAAAGCTCATGAGCGGAACCTATGTCATAAACGCTGTGGATCACGGAATTGTCGGGAAAGACGCAGTGATCATTGAAAACGGAAACTACACCGTGACTGCGGGCGCAGACGGGATAAAGAGCACAAACGATGATGGGCTCACAGACGCTTCACTCGGAGTTGTCGGCATAAACGGCGGAACCTTTGATATCACCGCTGCAGATGACGGCATCAGCGCCGTATCGGTACTTTCGATAACAGGCGGTACCTTTAAGATAACAGTAGGCGGAGGCGCGGCAAATTCCACGGCAGTCCACGACACCTTCGGAAACGGCCGTTGGGGAATGAACCAGAGCACCACTTCCACCTCATCCACAGATACCGAAAGCTCAAAGGGGCTTGTAAGTGAGACAAAGATCCAGATAGCAGGGGGAAATATAACGATAGATGCGGCTGACGATGCCGTACATGCAAATTCCGCAGTCCTGATCGAAGGAGGAAACGTCACTCTTTCGGCAGGCGATGACGGCATCCATGCCGATGACACTCTTGTAATAAACAACGGTACCGTCACAGTCGCAAAGAGCTATGAAGGCCTTGAAGCACTTTCCATAGGCGTCTCGGGCGGTACGATAAGCGTAACCGCAAGTGACGACGGCTTTAATGCCGCAGGTGATTCGGCAAGCGGCATGGCTCAGGGCTTTAATCCCTGGAGCGGATCGAACTCCAAAGCAGTTTTAAAGATCGCAGGCGGTAATATCACAGTGGTCTCCGGTGGTGACGGACTGGATTCCAACGGGACCATGGAGATTTCCGGCGGCACCGTATTTGTGGACGGTCCCACAGACAGCGGCAATGCAGCGCTCGATTCAGACACGGCCTACGTGATAACAGGCGGTACGGTCATCGCAGTCGGTTCTTCGGGAATGTTTGAATCTCCTTCAAACTCCTCCACACAGTATATCTTTGCAGTGGGCGGCTCAGTAAAGGCCGGCGACAGGATAAGCCTGAGCGATGCAAACGGCAATGAGATCTGCTCCTATACAGCAACAAAAACCGTAAGCAATGCGGTCATCGTCATCTCCTCTCCTCTTATCGAGAAGAACGGGACATATACCGTGACTTACGGCAGCAATTCGGTTTCACTTAACGCCTCATCAATAGTCACGACCTCCAACGTGACCGGAGGAATGGGCTTTGGCGGCCAGGGCGGCTTCGGTGGCCAGGGTTTTCCTAATGGCCAAAGCGGCTTTGAAGGTCAGGATATGCCTGACGGACAAGGTGGCTTTGGCGGACGAGGAGGACAAGGCGGTCAGGGTGGTTTCGGCGGACGAGGCCAGGGTGGTTATGGTGGTCAGGGTATGCCTGACGGTCAGGGCGCTCCCGATGGCCAGGGCGCTCCCGATGGCCAGGGCGCTCCCGATGGTCAGGGCGCTCCCGACGAACAGAATATGCCCGGCGGTCAGGGAGCTTAACTTCCTGTAGACCTGTAAAACTTCATCCCGCGGTTAAAGATCAGCACCATCAGCGCAAACACGACCGCTCCTGAAAGCGGTGTAACAAATGTCGTCCATGCGGGCCAGCCGTACAAAGGCTTTCCAAGGATCCACGCCGCAGGGACATGCATGGTGAGCGCAAAAGGCGCTGCCACGGAAAACAATATGCGTAAAGGCCTCGGATAGATGTCAATCGGATACTGGCAGGCGCTTCGCCCTCCGTAAGTCAGGGCATTTACGAGTTCCACCGATTTCACGCTGTGTATGCAGAAGACCGCCTCTATGAGAAACAGTCCGAGGATCAGCATGCAGCTCATGCAGACCGATTCGACAAGCGCAAGGACTTTCGCAAAAGTCCATACTACGCCCGACATCCTGCTCCCCACCGCAAGCGCCGCAACGCCCACCGCGATGCAGGTGATGCGTCTCGGATCCGTGCCGCTGCAGAGGACCTGGACAAATATCGTCCTTGGACGGAGCAAAAGCGTATCAAGCTTTCCCGTGCGAACCATAGACGGAAAATCTCCGGTCACTCCTCTCCCGAAAAACTCGGTGATATAGAAAGACACAGACATCATCCCAAAGAAAAAGAAAAGATCGCCGCCGGTCCACTCATTGACCCGTTCAAAGCGGTCCACAAGAAGGATCACGGCGAGCATCTCCCCGCCCTCCATGACGAGCTGCGCGACAGTCTGCATAACGAACGAAGCAGGATACTGAAGATGCCCCTTAAGGAGCATTCCGATGGACCGTATATATAGTTTAAAAGTGTCCATGTCAGCCTCCCTGTACTATAAGGCGCTTTTTGTTAGCATTCCAGAGACATATCCC
>JAEEGQ010000114.1 GCA_016280395.1 Lachnospiraceae bacterium
CAACAACAGGCATCTTACCGATCTCAACTGCGATGCTTGCAGTAAGAACCGTACCGTCCGCACGTGTGTAAGATACGGTAACAAGAGCGTTCATTGCTCCGTTGGACTGGCCTGCCACGAAAGTATTGCCAGACATATGGCCGAGGTCCTGGCCTTCTGACTCAGCATTAAGCGGAGCGATAGTCCAGTCGAAATCGCCGTCCTTATAGAAAATATCCGCGTTCTCGGAACGAACTACAAGACCGAGTTCACTGCTCTCGCCAAAGTCAAGCGATGCGGAAGCAGATGAGAAGTAAATGCTGTCGGGTTCTGCAATCTTGATGGTGGCCTCGCCAACCTTAACTCCTTCGTAAAGAAGTTCAACCGTTACTTCACCGAGAGTACCGTTCGAAACGAATACGCCGGTATTCTCATCGATAGTTCCCTTGTCTGCCGAATCAGCCGCAAGTACCCAGCTTAAGCCACTGGCAGGAAGATCTGCAGCGCCGCTGCCCTTATCAACACCCTGCGCGGTAAATGCAACGGGGGAACCGGGTGTATAGGAATCTCCGCTGGGAGATACCGAAGCATGATCGAATACGCCGTCGCTAAGCGAGTTGGCCACAAGCAGGAAACCTGAAGAGATGTTTCTCTCACAGCCATCGGAAGGGTTATTCCTGATAGCGTAGGTCTTTTCGCCCTCTCTTCTGGTAACAACTGTAGCCGATCCGCCGCCGTCAAGGTAGATTGCGTTCTGTACGCCCTGAGCTACCAGGAAATCAGCCTGCTCATTGATCGTCATGCCGACTGATCTGGGATACTGACGTCCGTCTGCCATGAAGAATACAACAGATCCATCCGCAAGGAATCCGACGCTGTTGACAGGGAACAGTTCGGAAGTGCCGGGAACAACGTTCTTACCATCTTTAACAAGATAGAAAGGTCCGCTGACAGCCTCAAGGACATCCGACTTGTCGGTTCCGGCATCTCTGATAACATAAGAGCCATCCTTAAGCACTGCGAAATAAGGTTCATCATTGTCCTTTTCAGGGTTAAGACAATTGCCGTTAATATACAGAGAACCTCTGGGCTGACCGGTCTGCATATTGAAGTAGTCGCCGTTGGTAGCAAAGATAACGCTCTCACCGGTAGACTTCTCATAATCTGCGATCTGGTGTGTCGTAGTAGTCAGGCCCCAATCTCCTACCGACCACTTGCTCACCTGAGTAGCATTGTTATAATTATCGGGATCATAGTATCCGGCATATGTCGCCTTAAGCGAAACATCTGCGCCGGGCTCGATCGTTGTAAGATACCCCAGAACCTGCGCAGTACCTGTCTGGTTGTTTAATACAACATCAGTCTCGGTAACACCGGGTACAAGGGTATAACTTTTCTGCTTTACGACTTTAACTACATCACCGTCATAACGATCGGTGTAGCCAACCACTTTGTTAGCCGCTGATACTCCAACAGGCTGCGAAAGTGCAGTCGACAGAACAAGAATCAATGCGAGAAAAGCCGCAGCCAATCTCTTTTGATATCCCATCTTTTTCATTTTTTCCTCCCTGGAACATTTTTGATATAATCAAATCCAATAGCCTGTCTGCACACAAATCCCCTGATTGTAATGCGCGCAAAACGGCCATAGAATCACCTGCAGAGTTAAGTTAACACATTTTTGACAAAAATCACAGTTTTCTAACGAAACCGTTATTATTTTTCATAACTGCTGCAACTAAAAAAGAGCCGGCCAATCGTGGCTGACTCAATCATGCTAATCAAATGTCAATTTTGCTTACAGTATTGTCGGTCTATTGCGTCGCGTCGCACTTTGCCATATAATTCATATGTATCACACGATTGGAGGACGATCATGACTAAAGCCGTTAGAATTCTCCTGGCTATTGCAGTAACGCTCATCAGTATTGCCACTATATTCTTTTTTTCCGAGCAGCCCGGTTCAGTATCACACACTTCCAGTATGAAAGTGGCTGAGTGGACTGCCGAGCGCATCATTAAAATGTCTCCTTCCGCCAATTACTCCGCCGGCAATGCGACTGTGCTCGCAAAAGCCCTGGATTATCCCATCCGTAAACTCGCGCACTTATTTATATACTTCATGCTCGGGCTAATCGTCTATTTGGGGCTTCGCTTCGTACTTGCCGATAAAATGCGCCCTGCATTTGCTTTTCTCGTTATACTTCTCGTATTTTTGACAGCATGTGCCGATGAAATAAATCAGTACTTTAATGTTGCCCGGGGTGCCTCGTTTGGCGATGTTATCCTGGATACCGTCGGCGGGACATTAGGTATGTACTTTTTCCATATAATTCAGGACTTCATTATGCACATTAAGTCATTGTTCCGCATAAATTCTAAAAAAGCCTGATCACTGCTTTCCAAACCGTAAGTGCCGCCCTTTTGTACAGCGAAACATTAGGGACTTTCCATATCCTGCCCGAATACTCATCATACTTTTTTATCACAGCTCTTTTGTCCGCCGGATCGCTCAGCATACCGCTTCGCAGTACGTATTTCAGGCCATCCATATAATGTATAAATGCTTTTCCGGCAAGCATTCCGTCTCTTTCGGCAAAGAATATGTATCGTTCTTCTTTTGCCTCAACAGTATGATAAGCCCTTTCCCTGATAATAGCCTTTTCAGAAGTCTCAGTCACACTGTCCGGTCTTTTCCTGTAATAATACAGTACCCTTCCCGTCTCTGCCACCTTCCCGGCCTTCCACAGCAGCTTATAGGTGGTATATTCATCCTCATGGTGCTTTCCCTCTGGGAAACTTATTCCTTCCCACAGTTCCCTCTTATAGAGCTTATTCCATGTCAGGGATTTTATCCTTTTCTCTTCGATGACCTCTCTGACCGCTTGCCTGTTATCATACTCGATCAGTTCTTCCGCATTCTCCCGTTCCTTGTCTGCCTTTACTTCATTCTCACCGGAAACTCTGACAAAAGCACAGACCGCTATATCCACATTCCGTGTTTCTGCTATATTTAACAATTCCTCCGTGAAATGCTCATCGAACCAGTCATCGCCGTCCAGGAAACAGACGTATTTTCCTGTCGCAATCTCAAGACCTTTATTTCTGGCCGCCGAGAGTCCGCCGTTTGCCTGATGTCGGACCGTTATTCTCTCATCGCTTCCGGCTGCCTCATCACAAATCTGCCCCGATCCGTCCGTAGAACCGTCATCCACCAATATGATCTGCAGGTTTTTATAAGTCTGCTGCTTTACCGAATCGATGCATTTGTGCAGATACTCTCTGACATTATATACCGGTACGATCACCGACACGAGATCACTCATGTTTGCTCTTTCCTTCCGTTATGCGCCGTCTGTCACGCGCCGCCTATGCTTCTACACCTAAGGAATTCAAAAATCTTTCGAAATAATCCTCTTTTCTTACATCCTTTTTATTCAAAAACAGCTTACGATTGTGTGCCCCCATTTCTTCGAGCCGGGCTTTATATCCATCATCGCTTATCCGGTCAAATGCTTTCTCCAGATCCTGTACAATACGCTCTTTTGACACTCTTATGCTGCCTTCGCCGTCCTCCAGCACTTCCGCAATCCCGCCGGTGGCTGTCGTGATAATCGGCAGCCCCATAGACATTCCCTCAAGAACCACCATGCCGAAAGGCTCGTTATCCATAGTCGGGACTGCCAGTACGTCCGCCAGAGCATAGACTTCCGCTATCTTTTCATAGGGTATCTTTCCCAGATTTCTGCTGCTGTCCGGGATCGTTCCGAGTTCCCTTAAAACCTTTTCTCCGTATGCGGTTATGTTGCCGCCCGCACCGGAGCTGTCTCCCGCCAAAACCAGGAACAGTTTTGATCCCGCATGTCTTCTTTTATGTCCGCTGAAGGCCTGTACCGCTTCAAGCACGCCCTTTTCAGCAATGATCCTGCCCAGGCAGAGCACAACCGCAGCTTCCCGGGGGATCCCATACTTATCTCTTAAACTTTCTTTCTCTTCTTTAAGACCTATGTCCATCAGTCCGGCATCCAAACCATTCAGCAGAACTGAAACATCAGTCTCCGGCACCGACTCCAGAATCTCGCCCTTTAAGTACTCACTGACAGTGATAAAAGTTACGCCCCTGCCGGCCAGACTTCTGATCCTCTCGGGAGAGCGATACATATCGATGTTATTATGCATATGGAAACATATACGGGCATTGCTTCCGCATTTTTCAGCCTCGCATACCACCTTTTGGGCCAGTCCCGTCATGTTTTCTGCCACAATCACGTCAAAATCCGAAAGGTCCGGTATTTGGGCTTTCATCGCTTTTATGATACTTCCGTCAAACAGTCTGATCGCGTTCTTGGCATGCATCATTCTTTGCAGTTTATCCGCCACTCTTTCCGCAAAACCGGTCAAAGTGGCCCTTCTCACCTGAATGATACGTGTACGGCGATACTTTTCCGCATGTATTCCTGCATCCGCTATGGTAACGAGAGTGATCTCCAATAATTCTCTTCTCTCATTCTCGTCTATTATGTCGGTGATCAGTTTTTCAACCGCCCCTCCTCTTACGGAAGGCACCGGAAGTATACAGGGAGTCACTATCAGAACTCTCTTTTTTCTATCATTACGATCCATCGGCTCATACCTCTATTTTACCAGGCGGTACAGCTTCCTCAGTGCAAGAAACAGCCTGAAATCTCCTGTGCGCAGAACCTTATAACGCAGATTTGATATTTTTCCCGCTTTACGAATGTCCTCAAGGATGGTCTTGAACTCGGAACCGTTCACCTCTCTCCTTATCCTTCTGAGCCTTTGGACGCGGGACATCCCGGAATCTTCACAATAATACAGTGCAGTCAGTCTGGATACCCAGTCCGTAAATCCTGTAGCCGCGATTACCATCTTGTCATCCTCGGTGCAGCCATCCTGCTTTGATACATACTCCAATAATTCTTTGTATATCTTTTTCGTATGCTCTATGCATCGGGGATAATAGATCAGCGAGAGGCTCTCTTCCGATCGCCTGATATATCTGTAGAGCGGCTCATTTACCATGCCATATCCGCCCGGCACGCTCTCCAGATAGTCCAGGTTAAAGGTCAGATCCTCTCCGTTTTTTATCTCGTTTCTGAAACGGATATTGTTTTTGTTGATCTCTTCCAGATTGTATAATTTATTTGTAACGAAGTTAAACAGCATCAGCCAAACCAGGTAATGTGTCTTGTTTCGCCCGATCAAGTATTCCTTACCGACCTCATATCCGTCTTCGGCTTTAAGCAGATGGTTTTCATATTTCTTATTCAGGTTTGCGGAATTGTACCAGTTCATGCCGACCATGATCAGCGATGCATCGTTTCCGAATCTGTCCGCTGCCCCCACATACTTTTCGACCAGATCCATGTTCGGTATATCATCAGCGTCCACAAATGTCACATACCGTCCGGTAGCTCGCTCCAATCCGACATTTCTGGCCGCCGCCGCTCCGTAGTTCTCTGTCTCTATCAAAGTGACCCGGCTGTCATATCTGCTGTATCTCTCGGCAATGGTATGGGTGTCATCGGTGGAACCATCGTTTATTATTATCACTTCCAGATTTGTATAGCTTTGCGCGCAAACGGCATTAAGGCAGGCTTCGAGATAGTCTGCCGCGTTATATGCCGGTATTACAACTGATACCAAATCCTTCATGTGAGCTCTTCCGCCTTCAAAAATGAATACAATAACTCATTATTATTTTCAGCCTAAAAGGCTCTTGTGTCAACCGTTACCCATACACCTTCATTGTCTCTCCGACCACATCATCCCAGTTGTATTTCCCGCAGATATAGTCCGCTGCCTCACGCTTTAAATTTTCAACAGTTTCGGTATTATCGCAAAGATACTGCAGTTTGACGGTCAGATCCTCCACATTTCCCTTCTTGAAGATAACTGCTTTATCACCGACCACAGACGCACACTCCTCTATATCAGAGGTCAGACATGCGTTGCCGTAGCTCATCGCTTCCAGGAGACTGAGTGGCATTCCTTCGAGATCGGACGGCAGGACATAGACATATGCATTGCTGTACAACTCCTCGAGGGGTCTGCCCTGCACAAATCCGGTGAATATGATGCGCTCATCCCCTGCTGCCAACTGATGAAGTTCGTCCACGAAACCGCCTGAGTCTGAACTGCCGCCGGCTATTACCAGTCTTTTATCTGTAGATACGCTCTTAAAAGCTTCGATCAGATACCTGATACCTTTTTCAGGCACCAGTCTTCCAAGAAACAGAATATAACCGTCCTTTTCCAGACCGAATTTATCTCTGATCGCCTCCACATCACGCTGTTCCGGACGATTAACTCCGTTGGAGATAAATACGGTCTTCCTTCCGTATGTCTTTTCAAAATACTCCTGTACGCCCTTGCTGAGAACGATGATCTCGCTTGCGAAGCGGACGGCGTTTTTCTCACCCATCATTATGAATTTACTAGCAAACTTTCCCCACTTCGCCCTCTGATGGTCCAGTCCGTGTATCGTGACTATTACCCGCTTGCCAAACAGTTTGGGGAGCCAGCACATAAAAGCCGGTCCCTCCGCATGGATATGAACCACATCATATCTGCCGAATGAAGCGGCCACAGTAGCAAAAAAAGCCGAAGACACCGCTGCCAGTCCCTTTTTATCGATCGTAGGAACATACTTTATACGGACGCCTTTGTACTCTTTGAGCTTTTCGGCGTCAAACTTTTTCCCGCTGACGTGATGCGTGTTTCTGTTATAGCAGGTCACCGCGTGTCCCAATGCCGCCATGCGTGTCGCCAGTTCTTCAACTACTATCTCTATTCCGCCCTCACGTGACGGTACTTTTTTCATCCCAAGCTGAGCAATTCTCAAATGTATGTCCTCCTTTTCGGCACTGTTCAGTACCGATGTCATCCCCCTGTTCTGTCAGAGTCAAAAAGGCAAAAAAGGGGAATCCCCTCCAGAGACTCCCCGAAATCGCAATTCACCCATAAACCGGTATCGTAAACTCCCCTTTACTCCACCGCACCTGCAGGTGTCCCAATATCCTCAAGTAAGATATCCTCTGCATCTGTATCTAGCACTATGTTGCTTTCCTCTGCGGCATACTGCTCCCGTTCCGATGCCGCATCCGCATCATTTTTCATCATCACGCAATAGATGATCCCTGCTGCTGCCATGCACACCAGTGCCGTGGCGTACACCACGCCTATCCATTTTTTTCCTTTCTTTCTCATACATGCCCACCCTTCTAAGTTACAAAAACAATACTACAACTACTTTTTTATCTCACGCTTACGCGATCAATAAGCTCCCTTTTTTTTGAGCACTACCTGAAATACCGTTTTGAACAATATCTTCAGGTCGAGCCACAGACTCCAGTTGTCTATATACTCCTTGTCCAGCGCCACCACTTCGTCAAAATCGGTAATCTGGCTTCTGCCGCTGGTCTGCCACATTCCGGTGATACCCGGCTTTATGGAGAGACGTCTCCAGTGTCTGGTGTCGTACTTTTCGACCTCATCCACTGTTGGCGGTCTGGTGCCGACCAGACTCATCGATCCGAACAAAACGTTAAAAAACTGAGGCAATTCATCAATAGATGTTTTTCTGATGAATTTGCCGACTTTCGTGATGCGCGGATCGTCTTCTATCTTGAACATATAACCGCCGGGCACACGGTTCTGTTCTTCCAATGCTTTTTTCAGCTCTTCCGCATCCGCGACCATGCTGCGGAACTTAAACATCTTGAAACGTCTGCCGTTCAAGCCTACACGCTCCTGTTTAAATATCACCGGGCCCTTAGAATCGATTTTTATCGCTATGGCTGTGATCAGCATGGGAACGGCAAATACAATGATGCCGAAAATGCTCAGGATGATGTCAAAGAATCGCTTCCACGCTTTCGCGTAAACGTTCATGACCACATTGTGATATGTCATCGCCGCATACGGCCCGATAGTACAGATCGTCGTATTTGACTGGTCAAAATGATAGGGTTTGTCGATAACCCGCACGATC
>JAEEGQ010000115.1 GCA_016280395.1 Lachnospiraceae bacterium
CAAAAAGGAAAAACAGGTCCCGCTAAGACTGCCGGATCTTAAGCTTGTCATAACCGCGACTGAATATGGTTATAAGCGTGAAGACGGCGTATATGTCATTCCTATCGGATGCCTGAAAAATTAGCCACAAACTATAATCAAAAAAATATTTAATATTTATTGGAACACATCTACGTTGACGCACCTGATAAATCAAGCGGTAAACGCAGACAGCACATCCATATCCAGTATGACGGATTGGAATTCATCCCTCTGAATGAACTCTTTACTGCTTTTCCTTTAATCCGAGGTATTCCGCGATGCCTCTTGCATCCGCCTCTCCAATTTTCTGCAGCATTCCTTCTTTTGCAACGAAATTCTTATAATCCTCCGCATTGTCAAAATGCGCATGTTCGATAATGCAGTTCACTATCCCCTTCTCCGTGCAAAGGCGGTTCACAAGATATCCGTCCATGTACGGGCCGTCGGGATAGCTGTATCGGGATCTTCCGCTCCTCCTTGTCATTGTGCCGAGGTTTTCGATACCGAGTCCTTCAAGCTCCCGCAGGATAAAGCTCGCCAGGCATTTTGAGTACGGTGTCACATCCCCGTTTCTCGAGATTATCCCTTCCGCGCCTCTTGTTATCGTGTTTCCGGTGTCGAAATGGATGCTGACAAAGATGTCCGCTCCCTTTTCTTCCCCGTATCTTACGGCATATTCGATGTCATCTATCTCAGAAATATTGTCAAACACCTCATCCGTGGAGCGTGTCATGTAAACCGTCACGTTTTCATAGTGCGTTTCGAGATATTCCTTGCAGACGAGCGCAACTTTAAGGTTCAGCCCCTTCTCCTCCGTACCGAAGCGTACCGCTCCCTTGTACGGTCCGCCGTGACCCGGGTTCAGCACGACAACATATGTCCCGTCGCCGTCGCGGTCAAACTCGTGGTGCAGATCGTAGCTTACACCGGTCTTCACAAGATTGGTGGTCTGCGGCGGCGGTACTGCCGCAAGCCCGAGATCCACCGCAGAAGCCTGCAGATATCCGAAGTAGATAACATTATACAGCTGCACTGCGATCCTGTACCAGACCTCGTTATATTCGGAAACACAGGAATCAAGCACCATGATCCTTGAGCCGTTAAGGAGCTTCATCTTCTTCTTTGCGGTGCGGCCCGGGGTATGGCGGACGTATTCGTCCTCATTAAGCCTTGCAGGCGTTCCGTCCATTACAGGACGTATGGTTGCCTTATAATCCCCGTATTTGGGATATCCGTTGGGTTCGATCCGCGGTGTCGGCGTGGGAGTAGGTGTTGCCGTGGGTTTTGGTGTTGCCGTAGGTGCATGCGTTGCTGTGGGCGCAGGCGTCGCCGTTGGTTTCGGTGTGGCTGTGGGCGCAGGTGTTGCCGTCGCTTCCGGCGTCGGGGTATCCGGCGGATCTGTCGGTGTAAGGGCCGGTGTGTCCGTCGGTATCGGTGTTAACGTCGGGGAGGGCGTATTTACAGGTGCAGCGGTCACCGTCGGGATCGGTGTTATCGTCGGAGTCCCTGTGGGATCCGGTGTGGGAGTCGGCGGTTCTGTAGCCCTCGGAGTTGCGGTAGGTGTCGGTGTTGCCTTTGCGTTGCCTGTAACCGCAGGCTCCGGCGTCGGTGTACTGCGAAGCATCGGCGTCGGTGTATTTGTAGGCTTTTTCACGGTACCGGGATAATGTCTCGGAACAGACGGCGCATGTGTTTCGTCCGCAGGAAATGCTGTAAGGGCGCTGTTATAAGACAAAGAATGTCTTACAGGCAAACCGTCCCTTTCGTTACAGCCTGTAAGACACACAGAAAGCACGACAGGGAGCAGGATGCATAAAACCCTCCTTAAAGGCCCTCTGCCTGTCATGCCGGTATTCAATTCGTTACTGCCGAGTGAGGCCGTTCGCCGCACCTTAAATCCGTCGTCGCCCGACATACAAACCTACTCCTGTTCAGTCTGTGTTACCTTCCGGGGTGTGACCGTGTTCGATCTCACCGCATGAATCGATGAAACTTTTGATTATCTTAACGGCATTGTCGATGCCACAGCTTGCGGTATTTATGGTCAGATGATAATTCTCGGCTTTTCCCCATGTCTCGCAGGAATGATAGTTGTAATAATTCGCACGCCGCTTATCGATCTTGCGGATGCTGTCTTCCGGGCGCTTCGGGTCTATCTCGCCCCACTCAAGCGCGCGCTTTACGCGAAAGTCCATATCGGCGCAGAGGAACACATGCACCACATTGTCATAATCCCTCAGCACATAATCCGCGCAGCGTCCCACTATAACGCACGGCCCTTCATCAGCCACCTTGCGGATGATACTTGTCTGCGCGATATAGATCCTGTCATCAAGGGAAAGATTTGCGGTCCCGAACTCCCTTCCTCCGAAGGAACTCATGCCCATCGCTATCGAATACAGAAAGCTGTTGGTCGCTTTTGTTTCGGCGGCACGGAAGGCCTCCTCCGCAAACCCGCTCTCCTTTGCGGCGCGGGTAATGAGTTCGTTGTCATAGAACGGGATACCGTACTCCTTTGCAAGCTTCTCGCCCACAACACGGCCGCCGCTCGCATACTGTCTGCTTATGGTGATGATCTTGTTCATGCTGCTCCTTTCCGGCTGATCAGGCGTCAAACACCGCCTTTTAGGGAAGGCAGAAAGCCTTGTTTAAGATCAAAGGTATCTTGTTATTATACCCGTGATCTTTGTGTATTCTTCAGTGATCTGCGTCATCAGCAGGTTCACGTCGCAATCTCTGTTTTTTCTGAAAGTCTCGACCATATCGTCTGAATAGCTGAACAGCTTTGTAAAGCCAAGGTTGCCGCACATGCCTTTGATCGTATGGGCATAACCCAGTGCGTTTTCCTCGTCGCCTTTTTCCATTGCATCCTTAAGCGCGGTGTAATTCTCATCCTGAAGGAACATCCCGAGTATAGTCTCATACAGCTCTTCGCTGCCGCCCATTCTCTCAAGTGCGCCTTCAATATCCACGCCGTCTGTGTTTCTAAGTTCATCAATAAGTGCGCTCATACTGCTTCTCCGTTTACCGATAAAGTGTTTCCTGCAGGGATCCTGCATAATTATCAATTATATTTTAGCACCACAAAAAAGCAATTTCAAGAAAAAACCACGGATTTTAAGCATTTTATCGTGCTTTTTTCTCCGTGGTCCGTTTCTTGTTTTATTCACTGTCAGCCCCTTAACAGAAGCTCTTTTTCAATGACCCGCCCGTCTTTTATATATATACGAGGAACACGCTTGCTTACCGCACAGGTAAGCTCGTAGGGTATCGTCCCGGCAATCTCCGCAAGTGTCTCTATAGGTGCGTTTTTGCCAAAGATCTCGATCTCGCTTCCCACATCCGTCTGCATCTTGTCGGTAAGGTCGACCATGCACATATCCATGCATATCTTTCCAAGCTGCTTTGCGGGCCCGTCAGCCGTCATAACGCTGAACTTGTTTGAAAGGGCGCGGAAAAGCCCGTCCGCATAGCCTATGGGCAAAACGCCGACTCTTGTGCGCTTTTCGGTCTTAAAGATCCCGCCGTAGCTTATGGCCGTCCCCGCCGGATAGGTCTTGATGGTCGATACAACGGTCTTTAGCGACATCACGGGCTTTAACCCGAGCTGCTTTGCGTATTCCCCGTAGCCGTAGAGCAAAAGCCCCGGTCTTACCATGTCGAGCCAGGTTTCGGGATACTTCGCCACGGCTCCGGTATTTGCACAGTGTTTCAGTTTGAACTTCCGCCCAAGCCTCTCTTCAACGGCATTGCAAACATCGGTAAATACTTTGAACTGATGCTCCGTGTAACGCTTTGCCTCTTCGCCTTCCTCGTCGGACAGCGCAAAATGGGTAAAGATGCCTTCTGCCTCAAGCCCCGGCATGCTGCAGCCTTCGCATATCCCTTCAACGCCGGTCTCAAACATATCCCCGTCGCAAAGATACCCGAGCCTTGACATCCCCGTATCCACTTTTATGTGGATTTTCAGCGTTCCGCCGGCTTTTACCGCCTCCTCGCTGTATTCAACAGCCTTTGCGCGGCAGGTCACTCCCTGGGTGATATCGTAGTCTATAAGCGTTTTTACCTGTTCCCTCGGCGTATGCCCGAGAATGAGCACCGGCATCTTAATACCGTTAAGGCGCAGCTCCACGGCCTCATCCGCACTGCTCACCGCAAGGTAATCCGCTCCGCGCTCCTGCAAAAGCTTTGCTACCCGGATAGCACCGTGCCCGTAAGCATCTGCCTTGACGACGCCGAGGAACTTTGCTTTCCCGATGCGTTCCCGCAGCCTGTCGTAATTATATCCCAAAGCATCAAGGTCCGTCTCGGCCCATGTTCTTCTTAAATCAGATTCCATAACCCAATCTCCAGATAGATTTGTTTTCATGTATTATTTTATCACACTACGTCAAGGTTTAAATATATATGGTGTCAGTTGTGCAACATATTTACAAAAAGACGTTTTTTCATTAAAATAGTGTCTGTGTAAAGGGTTGCACCAAACCGGCGGCGTACACTCCCGCAAATGCAACAAGAAGAAACAAATAATCACATTTTTATCCCTTAACTTTGCCGCGCCCACCACCTATAATACAGGCAAAGGAATAGCTTAAGTCATTCTGCTCAAAACCAGGGAGGTGCGTTATGCGTTACGGTCATTTTGATGACAAAAACAAGGAATATGTGATAGAACGGGTCGATCTGCCGACTTCGTGGACAAATTACCTCGGGGTTGAAGATATGGCTGCCGTAGTCAACCATACAGCCGGGGGCTACACATTCTACAAGTCCCCCGAGTATCACAGGATCTCAAGATTCCACGCCAACAGTGTGCCGATGGACAGACCCGGATTCTATATCTATTTCAGGGACAACGAGACAAAAGATTACTGGTCTGCTTCCTGGCAGCCCGTGGGAAAAGACCTTGACAAGGCAAAGTACACCACCCGCCACGGCCTTTCCTACACCGTCTATGAGTGCGAATACAACGGGATCTCTTCCTCTCAGAAGCTGTTCATCCCACGGGGCGAAAACGTGCTCCTTTGGGATGTAAAGGTTAAGAACACAGGGGACAGACCGAGGGCTCTGAGTGTTTTCTCATATCTTGAATTTTCTTTCCATCATGTTATGATAGATAATATAAACTTCCAGATGAGCCTTTACTGCGCAGGCGGTTCGTATAAGGACGGCATCATCGAGGAGGACCTGTATTACGAGCAGGACGGCTACCAGTACTTTACCGCAAATTTTGAGCCCGACGGGTTTGATTGCGTAAGAGACAAATTCCTCGGGACCTACAACACCGAGACCAATCCGCAGGCCGTGATCAACGGCATCTGCTCCGGCTCGGAAGAAAAGGGCATGAACCACTGCGGAAGCCTTCTTAAGAAGATAACGCTCGCTCCCGGCGAAGAGACCAGGCTTATCTATATGCTCGGAGAAGGCAGGAGGAGCGAGGGCGCAAGGGTACGCGCCAAATACAGCGATCCCGCTGCCGTCGACGCAGCTTATGCCGATATGGCCGCATATTGGAAGGACAAATGCGACAAGCTTATCATCGACACTCCGAATGCTGGCATGAACTCGCTTATCAATACCTGGACCCTGTACCAGTCCGAGATAAACGTAATGTTCTCAAGGTTCGCTTCTTTTATAGAAGTAGGCGGGCGTGTAGGCCTCGGGTACCGCGACACGGCGCAGGATTCGATGACTATCCCCCATTCGAATCCCGCCAAGTGCAAAGAGCGCATAGAACAGCTCCTAAAAGGCCTTACCACGAGTGGTTACGGTCTTCATCTCTTCCAGCCCGAATGGTTTGAGGAAGACAAAGGCGATGCCCCCTTCGATTCGCCCACAGTGGTGCCGAAGGCTGATAAAAGCGTTATCCACGGGCTTTCGGACGCATGCTCCGATGATGCGCTCTGGCTTGTTACTTCGATAGTTAATTACATTAAAGAGACCGGCGAGTTTGATTTTGCGGATAAGCAGCTCACCTACGCCGACACCTTCGTAAACGGTCAGGATTTTAAGGAGTCTGTTTACGATCATATGAAGAGGATCCTTGATTTCTCTGCCGAGCAGGTTGGCGAAAGCGGGATCTGCAAGGGCCTGCGGGCAGACTGGAACGACTGCCTTAACCTTGGCGGCGGCGAAAGCGCAATGGTAAGCTTCCTGCACTACTGGGCTCTTGAAAACTTCGTTTCCCTCGCAGAAAGGCTCGGACGGACCGAAGACGCCGCAAAGTACCGTGCCATCGCGGACAAAGTAAAGAAGGTCTGCAACGACAAGCTCTGGGATAAGGAATGGTTCATCCGCGGAATAACAAAGTCCGGAAGGAAGATAGGTACCCACGAGGACGAAGAAGGAAAGGTCCATCTTGAGTCCAATTCCTGGGCTATCCTCTCCGGTGCCGCAGATACAGAACACGGCAATAAAGCGCTTGAAGCTATAGACAGGTACTTATACACGCCCTACGGCCTCCTGCTCAACCAGCCCGCCTACACAAAGCCCGATCCCGAGATCGGTTTTGTAACAAGGGTTTACCCGGGGCTTAAGGAAAATGCAGCTGTCTTCTCACACCCGAACCCCTGGGCGCAGGCAGCCGCATGTGTGCTCGGACGCGGCGATATCGCCATGAAATTCTACAACGCGCTCTGCCCGTATTATCAGAATGACATGATAGAGATAAGGGAAAGCGAGCCGTATTCCTACTGCCAGTTCATAGCGGGACGCGACCATTCGGCATACGGAAGGGCAAGACACCCGTTCATGACAGGCTCGGGCGGCTGGTCATACTACACCGCAACGGCATACATCCTCGGTATCCGTCCGGATTTCGATACCCTTGTCGTTGACCCCTGCATCCCCGCAGACTGGAAGGAATTCAAGGCAGTCAGGGTATGGAGAGGCACTGTGTATAATATAACCGTAAAGAATCCGGATGGCGTAATGAAGGGCGTAAAACGGATCACGGCCGACGGAAATGATGTTGAGCGGATCCCCGCATATCCTCGCGGGACTTCGCATGATATAACAGTTTACATGGGAAACTGACAGGAGGGAGCAAACAAATGATAAAGTTTGGTACAGGCGGCTGGAGAGCCGTGATCGGAGACGGTTTTACAAAAGAGAACATCCAGATCCTTTCAAGGGCATTGCTCGACAAGATGCAGGATGAGGGCGTTGCCGGCGACGGGATGGTGATCGGGTACGACAAGCGCTTTCTTTCGAAAGAAGCCATGCGCTGGGCGGCCTGCGTGTTCGCAGCAGGAGGAGTCAAGGTCTACCTTGTCAACAAGGCTGCGCCCACCCCGCTGATAATGTACTACGTCATGAAGCACAACATGCACTACGGCATGATGGTCACCGCAAGCCACAACCCGGCCATCTACAACGGCATTAAAGTCTTCACCTACGGCGGACGCGACGCTGACGAGACCCAGACCGCGCAGATAGAGGAATACATCAACAACATAACCGATATCCCGGTTGCAGAAATGGATTACGACGAGGGCGTAAAGAGCGGCCTCATCGAAGAGATCTACCCGCTTAACGACTATATAGACGCCATCCTTGCCGCAGTCGATGTCGAAAAGATCAAGAAGGCAAACCTGCGCGTCGCACTCGATCCCATGTACGGTGTGAGCAAGACCTCTCTTGAGACCATCCTCATGACCGCAAGATGCGAGATCGAGACCATCCACGAAAGGCACGATACGCTGTTTGGCGGAAAGCTTCCGGCTCCGAACGAAGAAAGGTTACGAGAGCTCAGGAATAAGGTAATGGCCTACAATTTCGACCTTGGCATTGCAACGGACGGCGACGCCGACAGGATCGGAGTAATAGACGACAAGGGCAACTTCCTGCATCCGAACGATATCCTTGTTGTGCTTTACTACTATCTTGTCAAATACAAAGGCTGGAAGGGCGACTGTGTAAGGAACATCTGCACAACGCATCTTCTTGATTCAATAGCAAAGAGCTTCGGTCAGGAATGCCATGAGGTTCCTGTCGGCTTCAAGTACATTTCCGCAAAGATGAACCAGACGGATGCCATAATCGGCGGCGAATCCTCAGGCGGTATGGCTGTAAAGGGCCATATCAAAGGAAAAGACGGTATCTATGCAGCGGCGCTCATAGTTGAGATGCTTGCCGTTACCGGTATGAAGCTTTCCGAGATCATGGAGCACATCCGCAAGGAATACGGCGGAATGGCGCTTTGCGAACGCGACTACAGGTTCAGCCAGGAAAAGAAAGATCATATAAAAAAGTTCCTTCTCGAAGACAAGAACCTTCCCGTTATCGATTACGAGATCGAGAAGATCTCCTATCTTGACGGCCTTAAGGTTTACTTAAAGGACGGCGGATGGATATCCGTCAGGTTCTCCGGTACAGAGCCGCTCCTGCGCATATTCTGCGAGATGAAGGAGCAGGCGGACGCCGAAAGATTCTGCGGGATATTCGAGGAATACCTTGACCTTTGTGATCATTAACCAAATACAGCTTCGTTTTCAGAACAAAAATATACTACTTGCACAATTTTAGTCAAAAGATGCCAAAGCGGTCTAATTACTTTGGCATCTTTTCTTGTTATTATCAGTACATAACAAGGAGGGAGGTGACCGGAGGTTGGCTAAGAACAAAACAGCGACCGGGACGGTTTCCGGCAGGAGAAAGTTCAAAAAGAACATCATCCTGCTCACAATGGTTCTTCCGACAGCCATCTGGCTGATACTGCTCAGATACCTTCCCATGTTCGGAATAACCATCGCTTTTAAGGACTATAAGATTTATACAAAAGCGCCGGGACTCATAAACAACATCATCCATTCTAAATGGGTGGGCTTAAACAATTTCAAATTCCTTTTCGCGACAACGGATTCCCTTAAGATGATCCGGAACACGGTCGGATATAACCTGCTCTGGATCTTCCTCGGGCTTGTCATTTCCGTATCGTTCGCGATCATCCTTAACGAGATCACAAACAAGTTCGTGGCAAAAACCTATCAGACACTGATGTTTTTCCCGTACTTCATAAGCTGGGTAGTTGTCAGCTACTTTGTCATGGCGCTCCTCGATCCCACAAACGGTCTTATCGTCAAATGGCAGATAAACAACTTCGGCGAGGCCACCAACTGGTACCACACTTCGAAGCCCTGGCCCGTGATCCTCACACTTGCGAATCTCTGGAAGAATACCGGTTATTCCTGCATCCTTTATCTTACCGCGATCACCGGCATAGATAAAACACTGTACGAGGCCGCGGCAATAGACGGAGCCACAAAGTGGCAGCAGGTAAAATATGTTACACTGCCGAACCTTCGCACGATGATAGCGATACTGCTCATCATGAACATCAGTAAGATCTTCAACTCAGACTTCGGTCTGTTCTGGAACGTACCGCTTGCATCGGGTTCGATACTTGATGTTACGCAGACCATCGATACCTACGTTTACAGGTCGCTCGCTGCTACGGGCGGTAACCTCGGCATGACGACCGCTGCAGGTGTTTTCCAGAACGTCGTCGGATTTGTCTGCATGCTGTTCGCAAATTCCATCGTAAAGCGCATAGACGCCGACAGTTCGCTATTCTGAGAAAGGAGGATCGTTCCGGTGAAAGCCATTACCAAAAGAAGCCGTCTGGGCAAACCCGCCCTGGTCTCGGAAATATCCTTCTACATCATACTCGGGATATTCTGCGCGGCATGTATCATACCCTTTATATTCGTAATAATAATCTCCTTTTCCTCGGAGGAAAGCATAAGATCCATAGGTTATTCCTTCGCACCGGTAAAATGGAGCACGAGCGCTTACGAATATGTTTTCCAGCTCGGCGACCAGCTGTGGAGATCGTATTTTAACAGCTTTTTCGTTACCATAGTCGGCACCGTTACAAGTCTTCTCATGACGATAATGTACGCCTATGCGCTCTTTAGAAAAGACTTTAAGTACAGAAACTTCTTCACGTTTTTCGCATTTTTTACAACATTGTTCGGCGGCGGGCTCGTTCCCACATATATGGTGTGCAAACAGCTCCTTTACCTTTCGAACAACTACGCTGCACTGATCGTGCCTGCGCTCATCAGTCCGTTCAACATAATCATCATGAGGACCTTCTTCATATCATCGATACCGAACGAGCTGATAGAGGCGGCATCCATCGACGGAAGCGGTGAATACAGGACACTGTTCCAGATCATCATCCCGATCGCAAAACCCGGTATTGCCACAGTGGGGCTGCTCACAGCACTCTCCTACTGGAACGAATGGTTCCTCGCGATGCTCTATATCAGGGATGCAAAGTACATCCCGCTGCAGTATCTGCTTATGAAGATGCAGAACCAGGCGGATTTCCTGTTCAAGAACGCTTCGGTCATCGGCGTCGAAGCATCAAAGATGCTGAAAGACCTGCCAAGCGCGTCACTTCGTATGGCACTTGTCGTATTTATCGTTGTGCCGATAGCTTTTGCCTATCCTTTCTTCCAGAGATATATCATCTCGGGTCTTACGATCGGATCGGTAAAAGGTTAAACACGGTGATCCCGGCGAAACGCCGGTCACATATATCAAGTTTTTATTTTAATCAGGAGGACAAAAGATGAAAAAAATTGTAGCACTTATCCTGGTGGCATGCATGATCATCGGTGCTTTTGCCGGCTGCGGCAAAGGGAACGGGGGAAACGGCACAGATGCTAACGGCCGCCCGAAGGACCACGTAACATTGAAAATGTATTTCCACGGCAGCAATGTATCAGACGACAAGAAAGTTCTTGAAGAGGTTAACAAGTACCTTGACGAGAAGCTTAACGTAACACTCGAGCCCATCTGGGGCACATGGGGTGATTTCGATAACAACGCTGTCATTGCCATCAACGGCAATGATGATGTAGATATCTACTTCACCTGCTCATGGTCGGCAGACGAATACAATCTGTTCGCAAAGCGCGGCGCATGGGTAAGACTTGACAATCCCGAAAACAACCTTCTTGAGAAGTACGGCAAGGAAGTATGGAACCTCCTTCCCGAAGTTCTCACAACAGGCGCAAAGATCGAAGGTTCCGACGGATTCGGCGTTTATGCTGTTCCCGGTTACAAGGATATCGCCTGCCAGCTCTGCTGGGATATCAACGTTCCCCTTCTTAAGAAATACGGCTACACCGTAGATGACATCAAGAACACCGATTACTACGGCTTAGGCGAGATCCTTGCAAAGGTTAAGGCCGGCGAAGGCGACAACTTCTATCCTCTCCTTATCGAAGGCGCAGTTGCTGAACGTATGGTTGACAACTCCATCATCGTAGCAGGCGATTCCGGTTCAACCAACCTTCTCTCCTACTACATCAACCCGAAAAAGACTTCCGACCTCGGCGCTTACGGCAACAAGATTTTAAACAAGTTCGCTACAGACGAATACAAGAAGTATGTAACCAAGACCAGAGAATACTTCCTTAAGGGCTATATCGATCCCGGTCTTGCAAATGCGGAGCAGGCCAACAACCTTCGTTCCGAGAAGCAGCTTACAGGCCAGTACCTGATCGGAACCCAGTCCTATTCACTCGGCTACGAGACACAGGCAAGCGCAGAAAGAGGCTTTGAGGTTGCTTTCGTCGGCACCACACCCGCATACGTTGACACAACATCTTCACAGGGCGCTATGATGGCTATCTCCACCGCTTCGAAGAACCCTGAAAGAGCTATGATGTTCCTTAACCTTCTCAACACCGATCCTTACCTCTTCACACTTCTTGATTTCGGCGTTGAAGGCGTTCACTACACAAAGAACAGCATCGGTGAAGTTGAGTTCATCGAGAACGAAAGAGCTAAATATTCACCTTGGACAAACGGTATGGGCAATGTAACACTCCTTCCTCCCCAGAAGGGACAGGGCGCTGATTTCTGGACCAAGTTCAAGGCTTACTACGGTGCAGCTGACAAGATCCCGATCCTTGGCTTCACCTTCAACTCCGACAGCGTATCCAACGAACTTGCCGCTGTTGCAAACGCTGCTGCTGAATATGCTCTTACGCTCAGCGTAGGTGCTGTAGATCCCGAAACCGTACTTCCCGCATTCCTTAAGAAACTTGATGACAACGGAATGCAGAAGATCGTTGACGAGGCTAACAAGCAGCTTGAGACTTTCCTTAAGAACAAATGATCTTTCATGTTTTCATCCTTTACAGCTTGCCGCACTTATCCAAAGTGCGGCAAGTTTTGGCTGTCAGTGAGGGTGTTGAGTCAAAATTGAGTTTTTGGTGAGTATGTGGTAAAATAGTGCTGGGGGTTTACACCGTGAAGAAGCTTGACCTTAAATGGAAAATGATCATCCTTCTCATCATTATCTGGCTGGTCCCGATAACGATGGCTTCTTTTGTTGTGTTTTTCCTGGTTTCCGACAAAATGAGCGCACAGGTGACGGCAGAGCTCGGACTGTCCATGAACAAGGCCGTGTACAGCATCGAGACAAGCCTCGACGAATGCGTTAACGCATCAAGGAACGCCACATATTTCAACGTTATCTCGGACAGCTGGTCAGCCTACCAAAAAAGTGGCGAAAAGCAGGCTCTTTACGACTCAATGACCATCTATCTCTCGTCCCAGTACCGTTTCAACCAGAATCTCAACACCACAATGGTGTTCTTTACCGAAGACCCCGAACTTTTCTACTCCACATACAGCTCCGGCAGCTCTTTTGACAACGTCATAACCTTCAGGGATCATTACCTTAAGGACACGCTGGCAATAGGCGAAACCCTCGATTCCGGAATAAAGCTCTGTAACCGTGGGAACGCGCTCTATCTTATCCGGAATCTCCTTAACGACAGATACAAGCCGTTTGCCATGATAGTGCTCGAGCTCAACAAGGGCAATATTTTCGACTCCCTGAGCACTGTATGGGCTTATGACGAAGCATACGTCTTTTTGGGCGGCGAAAGGATCAGCGGTAATGATGTGAACCTTCCTCCGGCCTTTGAGCTTGCAAAGGCCACAGACGGGCCCGTAGTCGAAAAGTTTGACGGTAGATACTATGTATATCTTACGGAAAACTATAACGGAAGCTTTTTGTCCTATGTTGTAAGGCTTGATTCGGGACTTCTTTTCGGCGAGATAAAAGCCACCTACTTCTTTCTTGTGATCGTTCTTGCCTTCCTTGTTCCGCTTGTCGTGACGCTGTTCATCTATCTTCGCAAAAGCGTGTCGGATCCGGTAAACAACCTTGTAAAAGCGGCGTCCGAGATCTCGAGCGGAAACTACGGCTACCACATCACGGGAAGGAGCGCGGGCAGCAGAGAATTCGATTATCTTAACGATTCCTTCAATTCCATGAGCGACGAGCTTAAGAACCAGTTCGAAAAGATCTATGTCGAGGAGATCGCACTCCGCGACGCGAACATAAAAGCCCTCCAGTCGCAGATAAACCCGCATTTCCTGAACAACACGCTAGAGATAATCAACTGGGAAGCGCGCCTGAACGGTGTTTTCAAGGTAAGCAACATGATCGAAGCCCTCTCCACCATGCTTAATTCCACTCTTAACCGCAAGGATGAAAAGACTATCACTCTGCGCGAAGAGATGGAGTATGTGGACGCCTATCTTTACATAATCTCCGAGAGGATGGGCAAGAGGCTCACCATAACGAAAAACGTCGATGAAAAGCTGCTTGGGATCGAGGTTCCGAGGCTCATAATCCAGCCAATCGTCGAAAACGCGGTGGAGCACGGAGCAAGAGCCAACGCCGAGTGCAGCATCAGCATAAAGATCTTCGACACAGACGGGTATATGTATATCGAGGTAAGAAATACGGGCAATATGAGTCCCGAGGATATAGCAAAGGCCGGGCGTCTCCTGTCCGGCGAAGAGACCGGTGAAAAGCACCACGCAAGCATCGGCATCAGGAACGTCAACAAACGCCTGAAGCTTATGTACGGGGATGACTGCGGACTTGATCTGTACAACGAAGGAACCGACACTGTGAGCCTTCTTAAACTTAAGATGGGAGGTGGCAGAGAATGAGATCGTTAAAAAAACAGACCGCACTGCTGCTTGCTTTGCTCCTTGCCGCTGCTTCGCTTTCTTCCTGCGGGTTTGAGAATCTTAAAACAGGGCCTGTAAGCAAAGAGAAAGGCAATGTCGAGCTTACCGTAATGACTATGTATGCCGGCAACGACGGCAATGCAAAAAACTTCAGGAATGCCGTCAGCGAATGGCAGAAAAAGACCGGAAATACAGTGCTCGACACCTCTGTTACATCCGATGAGGCCTTTAAGACAAGGGTAAAAATGGATTACCAGACCGGCGCAGAGCCGGATATCCTGTTCTATTTTTCCGGTGAGGACGCAAGCGTGCTGGTCCAGAACAACAGAGTGGTATCGCTTGACGAGATTCGCACGGTTTATCCGGATTATGCCTCCAACATGAAGGAAAGCCTTATGCAGCCGTCACCGGTGGACCAGAAGATCTACTGCATCCCGGTAAACGGCTACTGGGAAGGCCTTTTCGTGAACAAAAAGGTCTGCCGCGAGGCAGGCGTTCCGATCCCGGACGAAAACACGGACTGGGACACTTTTATGGGAATGTGCGAAAAGATACGGGACGCCGGCTTCACTCCCATAGCGGCTTCGCTTGCAAACGTCCCGCATTATTGGTTTGAATTCTGCATCTACAATCACCAGGATCCCGAGACGCATCCGGTCGTACCCCGGAATCTTTACGACAAGCAGGGGCAGGCCTGGATCGCAGGCATAAACGACATCAAGATGATGTACGAAAAGGGGTTTTTCCCGGAGAGCACACTGTCTGCCCCGGATGACGAGACAATGCGCGATTTCTTAAGCGGAAAGGCTGCTTTCCTGCTCGACGGCTCCTGGAGGGTTTCCGCAATAGAAGAAGCAGCGGAAAATATCGATGATTTCTGTGTTACCTTCGTTCCCGGGAAAAACGGAAGGAAGACAACGGACATCATAGGCGGTCTTTCAAGCGGCTATTATATTTCAAGAAAAGCATGGAATGACCCTGAAAAGCGGGAAGCTGCAGTAAACTTTGTGTCCTATATGACTGCGGATGAAATGGTATCAAGATTTGCCCTTGTTTCGGTAACAGCGCTCAAAAGCGGCGTTAAACTGGAACAATCGGATGTTTCGTCCTTTGTGAGCAGCGCCCTTTATATGGCAGAACACGCAAGCGGTGTGAGCACGGCGGTCCAGGACTATGTGCCCGCCGAAAGCAGAGCGCCCGTTTTTGAGAACATGCCTGCAATAGTCAAGGGCCTGACACCTGTGGAAGACGCGATCGGAGAAGTGATAAAATGTATAAAGTAGCAATAATCGATGATGAACCCATAATCGTTGAAGGGCTTTCAAGAACAATAGACTGGAGCAAATGGGATGCAAGGGTTGCGGGCTTTGCTTACGACGGCCTTGAAGGGATAGAGCTGATAAGAAAGGAAAAGCCCGATATCCTTATTACAGACATCTCTATGCCCAATATGGACGGGCTTACCATGATCGCGGCCGTAAGATCCGAGTTTCCTTATATGCAGGTATCGGTGCTTACAGGGTACAGGGATTTCGACTACGCGAGAGAGGCTTTGCATCTGGGAGTGACAAGATTTCTTCTCAAGCCTTCAAAACACGACGAATTAGAGGAAGCCATCACCGCAATGACCGATAAGCTCCGGAAATCCGGTGTGACAGGGCAGGAATCCGAAAAAGGGAACGGGCAAAGCGACGATGAAATACTCGAAAACCCCGCAAGCTCCTTTATTGTGAGCAACGCCCTCAAATACATCAAAGAGAATTATACCGAAAAACTTACCCTTGTTGATGTAGCCGACCATATTTACGTCAGCCAGTGGCATCTGAGCAAGCTCCTTAACAAGCATACGGGTAAGAATTTTTCGGAGATCTTAAACGGAATAAGGATCGAAAAGGCAAAAGAGCTGTTAAAAGACCCGGGCTACAGAATAGTTGACATTGCGGAAGCCGTAGGCTTCCTTGACCTTGCGCATTTTTCACGTGTTTTCAAGAAGATCTGCGGGGTGAGCGCCAACGATTACAGGAACAGTGGGGGCGACGGCACGTAACAAGGCGGCGGTCAAGTTGCATTTGTGGCCTTTTACCATCGTGTAGTCAAACGTTTTCCCGCGAAACAGCGTAAAAAAGCCCCAGCATTACTGCCGAGGCTTATCATATTTTGCGGAGTAAGAGACTTGAATTTTTTCCTTAAAAAATCCAGTAAGAAAGGGGTTCTGACACCGTCTGATCTTGGGAATCCCGGGAGGGAACCCATCACCATCCATATAAGCTCTATCTCAGACAAGTGAGCCCTTTGCCTTCCATCAGAACTCAAGCACCGTTAACCTATACTATTTTATCCGCGCTGTAAACTTGCGAATCTCAAGCACAATATAACACTGTTCTTTTGACGGTTGAAACACGCAATAAACTTCAGCACATAGTTGCAGATTTCCATCATCATCGTATTCCAGATATTGATTGACAACTCCGGAAACATTTTTCGCCTTATCCAACTGTGCTTGAATATCTTTTTCAGCCTCTTTATAAGCTTCATCGGAAAATGATTTTACTTGTAAATATCGCTGATAGTTGAACTCCGAAAAAGCCGTAACTTCCCCCTTCGAGCTTCCCAAATACCAATGTATTCCAAAGTATTACGGTTCGTTGCTTTTAGCCAACTTATCTCTCGTAGCCTAGCCTCATATGTGATTCCTGTCCGTCGGACCAGAGATTTGCTTACAGCTTCCTTCAGATTCCACCTCACGATGGACAGACACCCTTGCTGTTCGGCTATACACTTCCCACTATCTGGGCGTGTTTGGGACTTCCACCCGTTAGAGCGCGCCCATGGCGCGCAAACTAAAAAAACAGCCGATCAACCTTAAAGTCGATCGGCAGCATCGTATGAACAATCTTTTCGGAAGATCCTTCAACGCTTGACCAGGTCAGTTATTTTGATTGATTTTTTTGCGGTATCAAACGGCGTCCATGGGGCATTACTGCTATGTATACGTACTTCGTTGCAGAAAATGGAAACCTGTTCTTGAGTGGCCCGACTGCCTGCCAACTCAAAATACGGTTCGGAACCGCCATAACCGTCTGCTGTATCATAGTAAATCATATCTGATTTGGCCAAAGTCTCGGTTACATATCCGTCTGCAGTAAATTCATTAAACCTGTACAGTTCGCTCGATGCAGCTCCGCCTGAGCTCCATACACGGCCGTCCGCAAGCAGAGGATTAAAGGCCCTGTATGCCACAATATAACCGTATGCTTTGCCGTCTACATCCGATAGGATCAGATAATCGGCCTGCAAATGCATTACGCTTTTTATGTAACAGACGACTTCATTTTTTCCGTCCCTGTCAAGATCGATTATCGTAAAGGAATCGAGTACGGCGGTCCATTCCTCCGGGTGTTCGGTCTGTTCCATTATATACGGTTGGAAGGATTCTATCGTATACTCCGCTCCTCTGACGAGAGAATCACGCAGATAATATTCATTATCATCGGCATACACAAACTTTCCATTTTCTCTGAATATTTTCGCTACAGATTCGGGCAGCTCTCCAAAACGCTCTGTGAGCGGCAGATCCGATACTTCCGTTTGAGGAAGTTCAGTAGGTGTCGGCGTCTTTGTCGGTTTCAGTGTAGGTGTATTTGTGGTTGTAAAATCAACCGCAGATGTAGATGTATTAGTAGGCGTTACCTCAACATCTGTCAGCTTTTGGCCACAAGCAACTATCGTAAGCATTAATACAAGCATTATTAAAACAATAAGAGTATTATTCTTCATGGTTATCGGTCTCCGTTAATGTAATATTTCATGAAAGATATTAATATGACATAAGCGCATTATAAGCAGCATTTGCATTTGCCACGCGAGAGGCAAGATCATTACCGGGATATTGCTCAATACCATTCTTAAATATTTTAGTTATCTCAGAAATACTCTCTGAAGCCTTAATAATTTTCCAGGGGGGCTTCATAATCTCCTTCTACTTCTGATTTCATATATGCAAACTGAGCGTTTAAGTCGGATACAGAACTTCCCATCGAATATGCCATGTCCATAAGTCCTGCTTTTCGGTCTACACGTGTCTACTGCATTATACCATATCCAGCACCATCAGTCAAAGAGTAATAGTAGTCTGTGTCACGTAGTTTTCGAGGACCAGGTACATAACTATTCTGAACATTTGTAGGAGATAAACCACTTTCGCGCAACAAATTACCCATTACACCGGCAGCCTGTTTCTGATCAAGACCCAATCCTAAACGCAAAAAAGTCCATGTTCTTTGAGTATTTGCACTTTCTAGCGATTCATCGTAGTCAACATTATCTGACATTAGTTTTGCAACTTTAGCCAAATCAGCAGTTTTGATATTATTATAAAACCTCATAACCTCATCAAGTTTCTTTCTGGTGGCACCGTTTGATACACCACCTTCCGACAACCCATATACTTTCTGAAAGTTTTTAATCGCCTGTATACTTGCCGCCGACCCTAAGTTGCCGTCTGCCGGTCCAATAGGATCATAAAACCCCAAAGTTCTTAAGTTTTCCTGAACTATCCTATCTATTGATCCTCCTGATACTGCTGAAAGAAGTACACCCTCGCTGTTGTAAATTGTTTGAGATGTTGTAGGGTTTTCATGCTCGTAAACGACAGCCTCATTCTCAAATGAGGCACTTGATTCAACCCCCGAATTATAATCATCTGTTTCTTTTTTGCGAATGTGAGGGAGGCTGAATAATTGCCGAATAATCCTGTGCGGTCTTCTCTGCATTTTCAGGATTTATCTGATAGTATCCATGCAGGTTGCATGATGCTCTGCAGGCATAAAACCGATAACAGCCTCTTTGGTTTCAGCGATACTCTTGTACTGTATGCTGATTATTTATTACTTATCCAAATCTCAAATCAATGTGGCGTTTCGGATAGTTATTTAGTTGATTACCTCCTTAAATAAATCCTCTAAGGTAACCTGCTTTTGAACAATGCCACTATATTGATTTGATTCCACTCCATAAGTTGTCACAAAAACTATCTGCACCGCCTTTTTAGTTTTGCTATCCTTACGGAAAGTCTCTATCCGTTTTCTTACTTTCTGATCATATTCTTTATCAACGGAATACTCTCCCAATGAATATTTCATTTCACACAAGTCTATAACCCTATCTCTACGGTCTATGATCAAATCCACTTGTGCTCCCGGTGTATGAAGTTCCTTATCTGCTTTTACAAACCAAATTGATTCCTCGGAAAGAATACCCAGTATTCCGATTTTCTGTTTTATCTGCTTAATATGATCTTTGCAGACTTGCTCAAACATATTACCGGCCCATGTTTTTCTGACCGGAGCATCAAGTGTGTTGCTCCAAAAGTGTTCGTCTCTCCCCTTGTTACCCCATATGTAATGAAAATAGAAGCTCGAATAGTAATCAGCAAGCTGGTAAAGAGCGTCTTTCTTTTTCTTTCCAAAGAATTGGTTCTCTCTTACGAATCCGGAATCAACAAGATTCTTGATGATCTTTGATAGTATTCCATTTAAAGCGAGTCCGGTTTCCTTGGATATTTCCTCTCTGGTCAGTCCGTTTTTCTTCTTGCTTAGTTCATGAACAACCGAAATGTAATTTTCTCCCTTTGAAAACAAGGTGTTATACAGATGATCAAACTCATCCCACAGCTCCGCTTTTTTTCTAAAAAACAGATAGTCTATATTCTGAAGATATGACATTTCCTTATCTAAAAGGCTTAAATAATATGGTATTCCACCCATTATCATATAACACTCGGTAATATCATATCTCGACCAGCGAATTCCTTTACTGATTAAATACTCCTCTGCTTCAGAAAGCGAAAAAGGCTCAAGGAAAAGCTTGCATGTTTGGCGATTAAACAAGCCGCCTTTATTATGCTCTATATTATCGACAAGCCAAGATGTTGAAGACCCACAAACAATAAATACAAGATTATCAACAGACGATCCAAAATCATTCCAAAAGTATTCAAACGCAGAAAGAAAACCTGATTTATGCGTATCAAGCCAAGGCATCTCGTCAAAGAAGATCACGCATTTTTGGTTAGGATCCTGAGCTTCAATATACTCACGTAACATCTCGAATGCCTGCACCCAACTAGACGGCGCTTCCATTTTTTTATGCGTTTTGCGGTTGAGTTCAGAAATAAAAGCATGCAGTTGTTCCGCTTTCGGCTTATTATATGCCCCAGTCAACTTGAAACCAAACGAGTTTCCATAGTATTGGTTGATAAGAAAAGTCTTTCCTACCCTTCTCCTTCCATAAACCAGCACAAGTTGAGCGACATCCTCTCGCATGCATTTATCAAGTCTCGTATATTCTTTTGTTCTTCCAATAATCTTCTTTCTCATAATAATGATGATAGCGCACTTATTGTGAATTGTCAATATTACCTATCCAAATCTGCTAAAAAATTAAGGATTTGGATAAGTGTTTTTCGCTAATCAACTACGTCCGTTTTAATCACCCAGGAGGAGGGAACCCTTCCAACATCATTTTTCTTACAACAAAGAGAGCCCGGAAAGCCTGATTTCTCAGACCTTCCGAGCCCTAGAGCACTGCGGAGTAAGAGACTTGAACTCTCACGGCTGTTGCCACATGATCCTTAGTCATGCCTGTCTGCCAATTCCAGCAACTCCGCATGGCGTTTTCTCAACGCGCTTGATTATAGTAACACTCCTGAGTTCAAAAGTCAAATACTTTTTTTAATTTTTTACCCGTTTTTTAAAATTTTTTTGGCTAATTCTTTTTACGCCTCAGGTATCTTATCAGCCTCGTCTCACAGGTGAGGATGTAAGTACCGCTCTTATAGAGTTTCAGGGTGAATTCATGCTCACCCGTGATATCGTATTCCATAACGCCTATCGTTGTCTCA
The DNA here is from genome assembly GCA_016280395.1 of Lachnospiraceae bacterium. Classification (GTDB taxonomy): domain Bacteria; phylum Bacillota; class Clostridia; order Lachnospirales; family Lachnospiraceae; genus SZUA-448. The sequence goes on from JAEEGQ010000115.1 coordinate 20,936, forward strand.
CGGTCCGGCGTATAGTAAAGCACGCACTGGTCCGCGCTCATGTCTTCCGGCGTAAATATCTTCATTTCAAGCGGAAGCTCGTCGTCGATCTCGGAAGCATCTATCGTAAACACGATGAAGCTCGACTTGCGCACTTCTCTGGTGAGGGCTTTTGATATCTGCACCTTCCTCAGTGTCGAAAACCTGATGAGCGAGCTGTCAACGCCATTCGGGCACGCTATGGAGCAGGTAAGCGACCTGACATTGTTGGTGGCGGTATATGTCGCTGCATTGTCGTAGCTTGTTTCCGCCTGCTCAACGCCCGTTACATAGATATCCGCGGTAAGGCCCATGTAATGCACCGTCTTTGTGTGAGTCCCGATATAATAGATCGTGGGGCTCGGAAGATCGAAATCCGTCACCTCTTCGCTCACACCGTCGGAATATGTTGCGACCACTTTTATGTCCGCTTTTCTTACGTCCCTGCCTATCTCCACGACCTCGCCTGTATATTCGGCATACAGCGTATCAATAGTCCTTGCGATACCCTCAAGTATAAAGGTTGCGGTCTTGCCTCCGTAGCTTACCACGATGGTGTTTATACCGAGCATTGTGGGAGTTTCGGTGGAAATATCGTATTTCACGATATCCTCGACGGATCCGTCGTCGTAGGCCGCGGTAACAAAGATCTTGTCCCTGTCGATAAGATTGCCGAGCATGACCTCGTCACCCGTATAAGTAACGATAAGGGAAACGCAGTTCTTCTTTGCCTGGCCGGTAACGGTCATAGTCGTGGACTTTTTGCCGTATCTTACGGTCACATCATTATCGCCTTCCCTTGTGATCACTTCGTTTTCAAGGGTAAAGTCAAAGACCTGCTCGTAAGAATTGTCGGAAAATGCAACAAAGACGCTCACATTACGGGCGTCTACTGCATTATCTATACTGATCAATTCACCTGTGTAAAACGGGAATATCTCCTCTACCTCTTTTCCGACGACTGTGAAACTCGTTGTCTTTCCAAGGTAGATAACGGCTATTTTGTTTTCGCCCTCCCGCTTGACCACTTCTGTCGACAATGTGTAGTCTTTTACTTCGAGGATGGTTCCGTCTGCGTAAACGGCATTGACCGTAAGGTCTTTTCTGTTGATCTCACCGTCCACCACTACGGCTCCGCCCGTGTAATCGGCGGTGATGTAGGCCGGTGTTTCCGTTCCTGCCTTTGCGGTGATGCCGGCTACTGCCGCTCCCATGAGGAAAACCGCTAATGCTGCATATACCATGACAAACTGTCTTAACTTCATCAATCTTGCTCTGTTCACGCGTTTTCCTCCCGCACGATGATTTTGTTTTATTGAGCCGTGCAAATATTATATCGGGCGTTATCCACAAAAGTTTAGAGTTTTTTGAAAAAAATCCACAACTTCTGTTTCAAACGCCCGACAAAAGAGGTATCTGTTGCCGTTTATCACTGCATTTTACACGCTCCGGCAAATTATATTAAATTGTGTATCATGCATTGAACATAAGCTTGTCGCTGTCGAAGATCTTAGCAAGGACACCTGTGAGGATGGCAGATACAAGAACCGTAACACCAAGTGAAACAAAGAAGTTCACGGGCTGAATATCGCCTGTGGTGATATCCTGGATGGCGATAGCGTTGCCATACAGCGGGATAGCATACTTGACAAGGGTGTTCTTTGCGCCGGACTGGAACATCGTTAACAGAGCCGAAACAAGAACTACCATGTATGCGGGTGTAACAAAGGTGCTTGCGCTCTTGGTATCCTTTGCGAAGGACGAAAGGACTGCGATGACAACAACAAAGAAGTAGTCAAGTACGATGAGCATAAGACCGAGCTGAACGATCTGCATGATATCAAAGTGTACGGCGCCAAAGCCGCTGCTCATGCCGGACATGCTGCCGCCCATCGTGGACATCGATATGATCATCGACACCGCATAAACTATCGAGGAAAGCGCTGCGATTATTGCAAGTGCGATAACCTTACCCATTGCAATATCCGTTCTCCTGATGGGAGAAACCAGCATGGATGCGAGCGTTCCGCGCTCCTTCTCGCCTGCAAAGGCATCGACGCTTATGCTCATTGCGCCGGAGAACAGCATGATCATGATCATGTAAGGAAGCATCATGGCGATGAACTGTGTTCCGGCTTTGGATTCCTTCACGATCTCTGTTTCCGTCTGATTAAAGACGGTAAGCTGCTCAAGGTTGCCGATACGGGAACCGAGGAGCTTTGTCCTGTAATCATTAAGAGCGTTCGAGAACACGCTGTAAGCCTGCTGCGAATAGTTTTCCGTAGAGTTGAAGACTATATTGATATTCGGGATCGCATCGCCCTGGCCTTTGTAAGCCGAGAATACGCTGTCAAAATCCTTCTGGACCACTACTATAAGATCGGCATCTCCATTACGTATCTGCTCTTCAAGATCTGTCTTCTGCGAAGCATATTCACTGTCCGAAAGGTACTTGATATCTGCATTTTTGCCAAATTCCGAGTCTTTTACGACTTTCTCTAACATATCTGTCGCATTTACTATGTAGGTCTTCGAGGTGTGCGACTCGATATCGGAGTTCATACTCTTTGCAAGCGTTCCGATAAGGCTGTAGATCGCGAACATGAGGATCGCCGGAACGATGAACAGCGAAATTATAAGTTTTCTGTCGCTGAATACGCGATAAAGCTCTTTTTTAAGAACCAAGATCAGGTTTTTCATTTTACGTCACCCCCGTTTTCCTTGTAAAGTTCGAAGAATGCATCCTCAAGATCGTCTGTGTGAGTCTGCTCATAGATATCTGCGAGCGTTCCTTCGATCACTTTCTTTCCGTTGATGATGATCCCGATCCTGTCACAGAGCTTCTCTGCCTCGCTCATGATATGGGTCGAAACGACAACCGTCTTGCCTGCTTCCTTTAACTCCTTAAGGTAATCGGTTACCGTGCGGGCGGTAAGGATATCAAGTCCCGATGTGGGCTCGTCGAAGATAACGACCTCCGGATCGTGTACAAGCGTGACAGCGATGGCTGCGCGCTGTTTCATACCTGTTGAAAGCTCTTCGATCTTCTTGCCCGCAAAGCTGTGAATGTCGAATCTCGTAAAGAGCTCATCACGCCTCTTGTCGATCTGCTCTTCTGTCATTCCGTGGATGCGTCCGAAGAACCTGAACATGTAATCTGTTGTAAAATGCGCATCCAGTTTGATCTCGTTGGTAAGAAAGGCAATGGATCCGCGTACCTTCTCACCTTCCTTAACGGTATCAAAACCGTTTACCCGCACAGAACCCTCGGTAGGCTTGAGGATCGTTGCAATGCAGCGAAGCGTTGTGGTCTTGCCGGCACCGTTTGGCCCGAGCAGGCCGTAGATCTCGCCGGGCTTAGCTTCAAAGCTGAGCTTGTTTACGGCGATCTTCGTGTTTTCAGTGGTCCTGAGCTCTTTCATCTTGCTTGCGGTGAGCTTATAGACCTTTGTCAGATTGTTGACCGAAATCATATTATCCTCCCATAATGATTAATATCATTTTTAACTGCTTTGTTAAGTTTATCACTGTGTCCGTCTGTTCGCAACGGAAACTTGGATTATTGTCGTGAACAGATCGAATTATTGTTTTAACAGTATTTAAGAGCATCTTTTGTTACGTTTCCGGAAACCCGGAGGTGTTTTTTTCGTGTATTGTATCTTATCCGTCCCAGAACAGTTCATCGAGGGTTTTCCCGAGTGCCTTGCAGATAGTTATGCAAAGATTGATCGAAGGATTGTAATCTCCTTTCTCGATAGCGTTTATGGTCTGTCTCGAAACTCCCACCTTATCTGCAAGGTCCTGTTGGGACATGTCGAGGATAGCCCGTGCAGCCTTTAATTTAAGGTTCTTCATGTCATTCCTCCCTCTTGTCAAGCAGATATTTGATCAGCAGGATGATGAGCAGATAAGCGGTGAATATTCCGACCAGAAGGTTTGCCGAGCCCATAAAGGTCATTTTGCCGTCCACAAAAACATCGCCTTTTGTGATATGTGTGACCCCGAGCAGGATATTTGTGACAGCCAACGCACAGAGTACACCGGTAAACGTTCCTCTCTTTTCGTCCATCCTGAAATATGCATCATTCATAACCGAAACGGTCACCATAACGGCTGCTGCGAAAAGCAGCCCGAGAAACATCAGCACACTCGTTGAGACAGGAAACGCAACATCCGCTTCACTCGCAAAGACAGCAAGGCCAAACCAGATAAGGAATGAGTAAAAGCCGTATTTATAGGCCTTACCCTTTGCGGCTACCTGCCTCTCGTCATACTCCTTTACCGGTGCGTTCGGATCCCTTATCAGGAAGAGCAGCAGCACGACGATCAGCAGTCCGACGATAAGTCCGATTATCATCCCGTTTCGGGAAGCGTTGTTTCCAACGGTATTGTATGCCTCGACATTGTAATCAAGTGCCCACTCACCGTCTTTGAATATGTATTCATCAAGCGGGACCTCTTCCTTAAGGCCGGCATGGCTTGCCAGATAATCTTTATAAGATTTGATGTCGGCAAGATTCAGGAACCTGCATCTGTACTCGCCCGCCTTAAGCTCAACCGGGGCCGACTCCGCGTCAAACGCCGCACCCGTTACGGTGAATATCTCGTTTCCTGCCTTGTCATAAAATTCTGCAACCGTCACGATACCCGGAGCGTCCACGGCTGAAACGAAAGCGTGTATTGAGTACTTTCCGTCTTTGTCGATATGAAAGTTCACCGTGAACTCACCCGGTGTCACAACGCCGTCTTTCACCTTAACATATTCCCTGCGGCTTATGTTAAAGGACCTCTTGGGTGAAAGGATAATAAAAGCGAGTCCTGCAAGCACCAGCAGAGCCACCAGTGCTCCGGTCAGTATCTTATTTTTATTCATGTTCTTTCCTCCGTAAACCTGTATGTGGTACAGCCCGGCATGTATAAGAGCCGGTGTGTTATCTTGTTATCTTGTTATCTTGTTTCCTCTTGTGCACGGGTACAATATAACACGGTCATGGCATTATGTCAAGTATATTTTACAAATTATCTTTTATTTTTTTCAAAATGCCGATGGAGTGATGTGCCCTACGGCCAAAAAGCCGCAATAATACAGGGTTTGCTGAAATGGAATCCGAGGTTCCAGTTTGCAAAAGTAAATGCCTTCTCCGGATATCTCTTGCAAGAGTAAATTCCAGATATTGAAGATGGAGGGCAAAAATCAGAAGTTACAATTCCAAACTGGAAGTTACGATTCCAAAG